>JAZKGC010000077.1:0-43004 GCA_040386115.1 Pseudomonadota bacterium | reverse complement strand
CAGGTTGCGGGCCTGAAGAACTTGCGCACGATCCGCACCATTTCGCTCTACGGTCTCTCGGATGTGAAACTGCAATTCTCGTTCGACTACACCTACGAAGAAGCATTGCAGCAGGTGCTCAATCGGCTTTCCCAGCTGCCGCCGCTGCCGGGCGGCGCGCAGCCGCAGATTTCGCCGCTCAGCCCCATCGGTGAAATTTTTCGTTATCGGCTGGTTGGTCCGCCCAACTACAGCGTGCTTGATCTGAAAACGCTGCAGGACTGGGTGCTGCAACGGCGCTTCCGCGTGGTCCCCGGCGTCATCGACGTCACAAGCTGGGGCGGCAAGACCAAGACCTATGAAATTCAGGTCGATTTCAACAAGCTGATCGCCTACGGGCTGACGCTGCCGCAATTGCTTCAGGCGGTGGGTAACGCCAACATCAACGTCGGCGGCAACACGGTGAACATTGGATCGCAGTCGGCGGTGGTGCGCGGCGTCGGTCTTATTCGCTCCATCGATGATATTGCGACCACGATGATCTCGCAGAGCGGCGGAAATCCTGTGCTGGTCAAGGACGTCGCCACCGTCACGGTGAGCGAGAAGCCGCGGCTCGGCATTGCCGGCATGAATATGGACGACGACATCGTTCAGGGCATCGTGCTGATGCGGCGCGGCGAGCAGAGTTCACCGACCATCGCGCGTGTAGAGGAGCTTGTCACTTCGATCAACAAGTCAAGCATCCTGCCGCCCGGCGTGCGGATCGAGCGCATCTACGACCGCAAGGATTTGATCGACACCACCACGCATACGGTGCTGCACAACATGGTGGTCGGCATCCTGCTGATCGTGCTGTTGCAATGGCTGTTCCTCGGCGACCTGCGCAGCGCGGTCATCGTGGGCGCTACGATTCCGTTCGCGTTGTTTTTCGCCGTCATCATCATGGTGCTGCGGGGCGAGTCGGCTAACCTGCTGTCGGTCGGCGCCATCGATTTCGGGCTGATCGTCGATGGCACGGTCATCATGGTGGAGGCGATCTTCCGCCGGCTGTCGCAGACCACTGCACTGTCGGCATCGGAGCAGAGCGCGATTTCGCCCGAGACCACGATGGGCATGAAGACGCACGCAATTCTCAGTGCCGCCGCCGATGTGTCACGCTCGATCTTCTTTGCGGCGGCGATCATTATTGCCGCGTTCATACCGCTGTTCACGCTGAGCGGCGTGGAGGGGCACATCTTCGGGCCGATGGCGAAGACCTACGCCTACGCGCTGGCGGGCGGGCTGCTTGCAACATTCACGATCACGCCGGCACTGAGCGCGATCATTCTTCCCGCGCACATGCACGAGACCGAAACCCGGATCGTGCGATGGCTGCACCTTGCCTACATGCCGCTGCTGCGCTGGGCCGTCGGCAACCGAAGGGCCGTCATCGCAGCGGCAGGAGGTCTTGTTCTCTTGACGGCCATCGCCATCCGCATGCTTGGGCTTGAATTCCTGCCGAAGCTGGAAGAGGGCAATCTCTGGATTCGCGCGACGCTGCCGCCCACCATCTCGCTGGAAGAAGGCAACAGCTACGTCAACGAGATGCGCAAGCTCATCCGGGCGCGGCCCGAGGTGGAATCGGTGGTGTCGCAGCATGGCCGCCCTGACGACGGCACCGACGCCGCAGGATTGTTCAACGCGGAGTTCTTCGCCCCACTCAAGCCTGCGAGCGAGTGGCCGAGTTCCAGCGACAAGGACCAACTAACCAGCCAGTTGCTCGCACAACTGAAGCAAAAATTTCCCGGCGTCGAATTCAACTTTTCGCAATACCTGCAGGACAACGTCGCCGAAGCCGTGTCCGGCGTGAAGGGCGAGAATTCGATCAAGCTTTACGGCAACGATCTCGTCGCGCTCACCAATACCGCTGACAAGATCAAATCCGTGCTGTCCACCGTCCGGGGCGTCACTGACTTGTCCGTGTTTACGTCGCTCGGCCAGCCGACGATCCAGATCGATATCGACCGCGCGCGGGCGGCGCGCTACGGCCTTTCACCCGGTGACATCAACGCGACCATCCGCGTCGCGATCGGCGGCGACAGCGCCGGCGATCTCTATGAGCCCGGCTCCGATCGGCATTTCCCGATCATCGTCCGGCTTGCGCCGGAATACCGCAAGAGCGCGGAGGTCATTCACAACCTGCGGATCGGCGCACAGGGGCCGAACGGCATCACGCAAATACCGCTGAGCGAGGTCGCCTCGATCCAACTCGTATCGGGTGCTGCCTATATCTATCGCGAACAGCAGGAGCGCTACCTGCCGATCAAGTTCTCGGTGCGCGAGCGCGATCTCGGCGGCGCGATCAAGGAGGCGCAAGACAAGGTCGCGACGCAGGTACAGCTTCCGCCCGGCTCGCGCGTCGAATGGGTCGGCGAGTTCGGCAATCTTCAGGACGCCATCAAACGGCTGTCCATCGTGGTTCCGATCAGCCTGGCGCTGATTGGCGTTCTGCTGTGGTTCAACTTCGGATCGATGGTCGATACGCTGTTGGCGATGAGCGTGATTCCGATGGCGGTGTTCGGCGGCGTGCTCGGACTGTTATTGAGCGGTATTCCGTTCAGTGTCTCGGCGGCGATCGGGTTCATCGCGCTGTTCGGCATCGCGGTGATGGATGGCATCATCATCCTGTCGCAGTACAATCAGCTGATCGATGAAGGCTATGAGCGAATGAAGGCCGTTATCCGCACGGGCGAATTGCAGATGCGCCCGGTGCTGATGACCTGCGCTGTCGCCGGCATCGGATTGCTCCCTGCGGCGATGTCGTCAGGCATCGGATCTCAGGTGCAGAAGCCGCTCGCTGTGGTGGTGGTGACCGGCATGTTGCTGGCGCCGTTCGTGATTCTGGTCACGCTGCCCGTGCTGATCTCGATTTTCTCGCGGCGGACGCGGTAAAGCTATCTTCCCGACGGGATGCGCAGGCCGTGCCAGGCATCGCGCACCTGATGATAGTGAACCTCTGGCAGGTAGTCGGGCGTGTTAAGTCCGAGGGTGCGGACGTCGAGACGGCCGACCGCGCTTAGCAACGTGTAGGACGCGATCACGCGATCGCGCTGCGCCAGAATCTGGCGCGACCGCGCGGCAGTGAGATCCTGCTGGGAATTGAGCACATCGATGGTGGTGCGCTGTCCGGCCTGCGCTTCGCGCCGCACGCCTTGCAGCGCGATGTTGGCGGATTTCACTTCGGCCTCTGCGGCGGAGAGCGCGACCTTGGTGCCTTCGCTGCTGATCCATGCGCTGACCGCCGCCGTCCGCGCCTGATTTCTCACCTGCTCCAGCACGAGGCGGCTCTGGACCGCAATTTGTTTGGCCTGCCGGGTCTGCGACGCGGCAGTGCCGCCGTCATAGATCGGCACCGCTATCTGACCGATGATCGACGCCTGGTCGCTGCGCTTGTTGTCGAGGTTGGTGTCGGTCTGGGCGGCCCGATTGACGGCGCCTTGAACATTGACCTGCGGCAAAAGACTGCCCTCGGCAACGCTGATGGTGGTGGTCGCGACATCCACATCGTAGGTCGCGGCGATCACCGCCGGATTCTCCTTGATAGAGGTCTCGATGCTTTCCTGCCGGCTGCGCGGCACGAATCGATCGACGGTCTGCGCGGCCGCAAGGCTGCCCGGCGCGTTGCCGACAATCTGTGCATACAAGGCGCGGCTGGTTTCGAGTGCGACTTCGGCGGAGTTGAGGTCGGCTAATCCGCGGCTCAGGCGCGCCTCCGCCTGCGCGGTATCGGTCGGCGTAACGTCGCCTGCGTCGAGACGTTTTTTGGTGATACCGAGTGTTTCGCGCAAAAACGATACGTTGCCGCGCTGGGTTTCGACCAGCGCCTGATTTGCAATCACGTTCATGTAAACGCTGACGGCGTCGAGCAGCACGCCCTGTCCGACGTTGCGCAGAGCCTCGCGGCCCGCCAGCACCTGGAATTCCGCCACGCGCACGCTGTTTGCTGTCCTGAATCCGTTGAACAGATTTTGCGTGACCGTAACGCCGATGGTCCACGGTTTCAGCGTCGCGGTTTGAAGGGTGTTGTCGGGCAGGGTGTTGCGAACGGCCTGCAAGCCGGCACTCAGACCGGCAACGACTTGCGGACGATAGCCCGCCAGCGCTTGCGAGACGTTCTCGTCCGTCGCGCGTTGCTGGGCGCGTGTCGCGTTGATCTGCGGATTGGATTGATAAGCACTCACGAGCGCCTCGCTCAGCGTCTCGGCCGCGGCTGGACCCGTGATCGCGGCATAACCCGCGCCGCTGAAGGCAGCGCTTAACAAAAGCGCGCGCCATCCCACGCTACCAAAACCTGAAGCACGCCTGATCATCGTATCCCGCAACAATTGTTGGAGTGTCTGCCCCCGCCGACGCACCATTCGTACACTGTTTAGACGCCGATGTTGCTGCGGGCAAACCGTCACGCAAAGAAAATCCGTCAATGTGACAATGTGCACCGCTTTGTGGTCGGGCATGGCGGTATTTGCTTGACCGATCAACACTCTATGGTGAAATTGCAGGCGGATGGCTCGCTTCGCGGGCAACGTCTGATGCTTCCTCACGCGCCGATCACTTGTCCGGCATCATAGCCCGCAGCAGCACGCCCGCAGACGCCGATCGACAGACACCGATGCCAAAAATCTTTTCCGATCCAGATGCGATCGCGGACGACATCATTCGTGACGTCGGGACAAGGCTGGTGGTCGGCCTGCCGCTCGGGCTCGGCAAGGCCAATCACGTTGTCAATGCGCTGTTCAGGCGCGCCGTCGCCGACCGCTCGATTCAACTCACAATCTTCACGGCGTTGACGCTGGAAAAGCCGACGCCATCCGCCGATCTGGAGCGCCGGTTTATAGGCCCGGTCATCGATCGTCTGTTCGGTGGCTATCCTGATGTCGATTACGCCCGGGCGCTGCATGCCAGGACGTTGCCGCCAAATATCGAAGTGATCGAGTTTTTCTTCCTCGCGGGAAAGTGGCTCGGCAATGCCTATCCGCAGCAACACTATATTTCAGCGAACTATACCCATGCGTCGTCCTATCTGCTGACGCGCGGCGTCAACGTGATAGCGCAACTGGTCGCCAAACGCGTGGTGGACGGCCAGACGCGTTACAGCCTCAGCAGCAACACCGACACCACGCTCGACCTGATGCGCGCGCGGGCGGACGGGCGCATTTCGTTCAAGATCGTCGCGCAGGTGAACTCGGAATTGCCGTTCATGCCCGGCGCGGGCGATTTGCCGGGTGAGGAATTTTATTCGGTGCTCGACAGTCCGGAGACGGATTTTCCACTGTTTGCGCCGCCATCCGAACCTGTTTCGGATACGAAATATGCCATCGGTTTTCATGCCGCCGGTCTTGTTCGCGACGGCGGCACATTGCAGATCGGCATCGGTCAGGTCGGCGATGCGTTGGCGCAGGGACTGATCGTCCGCCATCGCGACAACGCAGCGTTTCTGGATATCATGTCGCGCCTCGCGCCGGGGCAGACACCGAGGGAAAGCGGGGCGTTTTCCGCGGGTCTCTACGGCGTCAGCGAAATGTTCTTCGAGGCATTTTTGGCGCTGATTGAGGCTGGCGTGCTGAAGCGCGAGGTCGATGGCGTGCTTTTGCATGCGGCGTTCTTTCTCGGGCCGAAGGCGTTCTATCGCGCGCTGCGCGAGATGAAGCCGGAATTGCTTGAGCGCATCCAGATGGTGCCGGTGTCGTTTACCAATCAGGCCTATGGCGACGAGGACGCCAAGCGGCGCGCGCGTGTCGATGCGCGGTTCGTCAATAATGCGATGATGGCGACGCTGATGGGCGCTGCGATTTCCGACGGTCTCGATAACGGGCAGGTCGTCAGCGGCGTCGGCGGGCAATACAATTTCGTGGCGCAGGCCTTTGCGCTCGAGGGCGCGCGGTCGATGCTCACCGTGGAAGCCGCGCGCGGCGCCGGTCCGAAGGCTGCGTCGAATATCCGCTGGACATATGGCCACACCACTATCCCGCGTCACCTGCGCGACGTGATCGTGACCGAATACGGCGTGGCGGATTTGCGCGGCCAGTCGGATGCAGACGTGATCGCCGCGATGCTGGCGGTGTCGGATTCGCGTTTTCAGAACGAGTTGATGAAGCAGGCCAAGGACGCAGGCAAACTGCCGAAGGCCTTTGAAATTCCCGCCGCGCATCGCGAGAATTTTCCGGATCGCATTACAGCTGCGTTGAAACCGTCGCGCGATGCAGGCTTGCTGCCGGCATTTCCGTTCGGCAGCGACTTCACCGATGTCGAGCGGCGGTTGATTCCGGCCTTGCAGATTCTGAAGGAGGCTTCGGCCAGCCCGCTCAATCTGCTGGGGTTGGCCTGGCAGGGTGTTTCCAGCCGGCGAGATGCCGACGAGGCTTGCCTCGCGCGGCTCCAACTCGATCGGCCGAAGTCATTGTCCGACAGACTTTATCGAGTGCTGGTCAGCGCCGCGCTCGCGCGATCGGGGATTTAGCGGTTCTTGAAATTCGGTTTCCGCTTTTCGATGAACGCCGCCATGCCTTCGGAACGATCTTCCAGCGCGAAGGTTGCGTGGAACAGGTCGCCTTCCACGTTCATGCCTTCGGCCAGCGACGTCTCCAGCGCGCGGTTAACGGCGGTTTTGGCCATGGTGGCGACCGGCTGCGACATGGCTGCGATCTTCTCGGCGATGGCATGCACTTCTTCCATCAACTTGTCGGCCGGGAAAATCCGGCTCACCAGTCCGGAGCGTTCTGCTTCGGCGGCGTCCATCATGCGTCCGGTCAGGCACAGGTCCATCGCCTTGGACTTTCCGACAGCGCGCGTGAGGCGCTGGGTGCCGCCGAGGCCGGGAATGGTGCCGAGGGTGATTTCAGGTTGCCCGAATTTCGCGGTGTCGGACGCGATGATGATGTCGCACATCATCGCAAGCTCGCACCCGCCGCCAAGCGCGTAGCCGCTGACGGCGGCGATGGTCGGTTTTTTGCAGGTCGTGATCCGGTCGCCGCCAATGTCCATGAAGTCCTGGCTGAACATGTCGATAAACTGCTTGGGCTGCATTTCCTTGATGTCCGCGCCGGCTGCAAACGCTTTCTCATTACCGGTGATGACGATGCAGCCGATGGTCTCGTCCTCCTCGAGGTCATCGATCGCCGCCGCGATCTCGCTGAACACATCGTATGAAAGAGCGTTGAGGATTTTGGGCCGGTTGATCTGCACGATACCGACCGCGCCCTTGCTCTCCACGATGATATGCTCGAATGCCGCCATGTTCCGCCCCTGATAAATTGAAAGAGAAAGCAGCGCCTGCCGCGCCGTTAGCGGCAATGTGCCTTCCGTGGCACCGATCCGCAAGGCCAGGCGTGCGCTGGAATGGCGGTATGACCCCAGGCGAACGAAAAACGCCAACCCGCGCTGAATGCGGATTGGCGTTTGGTTTACGCGATCATCATGCGGGCAGCCGATGCCAAGGTCAGAAGGCCGCCGAAAGCGATGAAGATCTTGCCGATCAGCGAGGTCTTGTTCCAGGTATCGCTGTCGTCTGCCTTGAGAACCTGCCGTTCGCCGGTCGGCATGGCCTTGATGATCTTCATGCCTTGCACCGGCGCCGCATCCGCCGGAGCGGGTGAAGGGGTCGCGGTCGCTTGTTCCGCAAGGGTGCGATCGACGTCATTGGTCAGGTCGGCTGCAGCGACCTGTACACCGTTCACTGCCAAAACGTCTTTACTGTCGAGCGCGGCAATGTTCTTTGCCTCGTCTTCGGCAAGCGCATTTGAGCGGGGCACCTCTGCGCGGGCGTTTGCAACCGAATCCGATAGTTCGATCTTGGGTTCATCCTTCCCACGTTCATCCTTGGCGGCCCGGCGAGAGGCTTTGATCTCGCCGGATTTCTTCCCCGGTATTCCGGACGAAACTTTCGTGACTTTGCTGGAAGCTTTGCGCGCGTGGCGTGGCTGGGCAGCTTTGGATTTCTTGGCGGTGTGCGTCCGCCGCTTGTTGAACTTTGCCAGAACGATGGGCTTGTCGGCAGCGGCGACGCTGCTCTTGGCAGCGGTTTTAACGCCAGCCTTCGCGGCTTGCGCGGACCCCGAGATACACAAGCACATCGCAGCGACAGCAATCAGCACTGCCCATCCGGTGTTTCTGATCTGCATGACAATTTCCCCGTGCCGGAGCCTCCAGCCGCGATCATAGGGACAGGTGCCAAATGGCCACAGCACGGCGGAAAAAGGGAATCTTGCGATCCGCTGCCCTGAAAAAGGCCAATACAAAGCGGCAGGGCAGCCTCCGGATGGTGCCGTTCACGATTGCGTGATTGCAATTTCCGCCCGTAACACTTTAGGAACAGAAACGAATTGCCTTGATAGGAGCGCGCGTGCGCGAACGGGAACACGAATGGACCGACCTGATGAAGGTGGCCAATGCGGGCGACAATGCCGCATACCATCGTCTCCTCAAGGCCGTCACTCCGGTTTTGCGGGCGGCTGCGCGGCGTGGGCTGGCGCGGGCCGGACAGCCGATCGATCAATCCGAGGACGTCGTGCAGGATATTCTATTTGCGGTGCATCTGAAGCGGCATACCTGGGACGCCAATGCCCCCTTCGCGCCGTGGCTGTTCGCAATCGCCCGCAACAAGCTGATCGATGCCTTGCGCCGCCGTGGTCGCCGCATCTTCGTCAACATCGACGATTTCTCGGAAACGCTGCCGGGTGCACCGGCTGAGGAGACGGTACCCGCCGGCGAAGTCACCGCTCATCTCAACGGGCTGCCCAAGCGGCAGCGGGACGTGCTGCAATTGATCGCGGTCGATAGCGTCTCGATCAAGGAGACGGCGGCAAAGCTCTCGATGACTGAAGGTGCCGTGCGCGTCGCGCTGCACCGGGGGCTGACGGGCCTCGCAACCAAGCTGCGGAAAGAATGACCATGGATACCGATAATCTCATTCGCACGCTCGCGGCCGACAACGATACCCATGAAAAGCCGGTCGGCAATTTTCTGCTGATGGCGCTGGTTCTCGCCGTGCCGGTCTCCTCCGCGTTATTTCTTGCAAAATTCGGCATGCGGGATGATTTCATGAGCGCGCTGGGTAATCCGTTCTTCGACCTGAAGTTCGCGGTCACGCTTGCGCTGGCCGGGGCGGCCATTGCCACCAGCCTGCATCTGTCGCGACCGGAAGCCTCCCTTGGGCGCTGGGCGTGGCTTCTGGCGATCCCGGTCGGGCTGCTCGGCATCGGAATGATGGGCGACATGATGATGCAGCAGCGCGCGTCGTGGTCCACCCGGCTGATCGGAAGCAATTCGCGGGTATGCCTCACGGCCATTCCGCTGCTGTCGTTGCCACTGCTGGCCGCAGCGCTGCTGGCATTGCGTCACGGCGCACCGTCACGGCCCGCGCTCACCGGCGCATTTGCCGGCTTGCTATCGGCTGGTCTGGCCGCGACGCTATACGCATCGCACTGTACCGACGATTCACCGATGTTCGTCGCGACCTGGTACACGATTGCGATCGTGATCGTCGCAGCGATCGGAGCTGTGGCTGGGTCGCGAGTCTTGAAGTATTAGCGCTTACGCGGCCGGGTCGGTTTGAGCCGTGCTTTGCCGCATCTTGTGAAACCGCAGCACTTGCTGGGCAGTGGAGGGGCGCAGTATCTCATAACTACGCCTGAATTCGTTGATGTCCTCGGCGCTGTAGTCCGACAGCGCCCCGCGCATCGACATGATCGTTTTCAGGGTTGTCCACGACAGCCCCGTGACCTTTGCCAGGATCATCAAACCTTCGGAGTGTGACTCGGTCATCATGTTTTCGACCGTTGCGACGGAGACTTTTGCAAGGGCTGCAATCGCGGCGTTGGTCTCGTGGAACTTGCCCGTTTCCGCGAAAGCCTCAATCTGGGCTTCATCGAGCCGTCCGTCGTCGTAGAGCGATTTGATGAGTCCGCGCGCAATTTCAGGCTCGTCGCTTGTCCCCGATGCTGCCCTGCTTGCCCGAAGTGCTACCTCCTGCACCGCCATCGAAATGTCGCTGGACGATTGAGGGCTCGCGGCCTGAAGGCGCGCGCGAACCGAGTCCGATGCTTTTGCAATCAGGTTCAGGTAGTGATGCCGGGGAATCGATCGCATCCCCAGGCAGGTCGCGAGATTGTCGTCGCCTTCCGCGCGCGAGACCAGCGTGGTGAATCCGTTCTCGGAGAATGCGGCGCCCGGATTGTTGACGGTGCTCTCGACAACCTCGTCGCAGCCGCGTTCGACGAGAACATCGGTGACGGCATCGCTGAGGATTTTCCGTTTGGAGATCGCGAGCAGATGGCCCTGGCTTTTGATGCGTGCATTCTCGATCAGGGTTTCATCGTTCAGGCGTTCCGAGTGCGACAGCACAGGCGCTGCGACTTCGATCACGTCGTCGAAGGCCAGCGTGTACATAAGGTTGGGTGGCGCCTTCGATATCGGCGCCAGCCGGTTTGCGAGCAAGGCCTTTGCCGATGTCTCGATCTGCTCGATCAGGCAGTGAAAAACATCATCGAAGACGGCGATCTGATCTTCCGAATAACTCGGCGCGTCGTAAAGAAAGAGATCGGTTACGCGCCGCAGCGTCTCCACGCGGCGCGCAACAGTGCCGCTGGAAAGAGCGCTTTGTAGTTCATCGAGGAGACTGGTCGAACGAGCAACTGATGCCGAACCCATGACTTCTGTCCTGAACGCTTCAAATGACCCAGCCGATCTGTTCTTGAGCGGCCTCAATAGACAATCAGCAAACTATTCCGGGACCACGCAGTTTCGACCGAGATCCTTGGCGCGGTAGAGTGCCGCGTCGGCGCGGCCGAGAATGCTGTCCGGTGTGTCGTCCGTGCGCAGCGCCGCAAGCCCGGCGGAAATTGTGACGGTCATGCCCTGCGAGATCGCGCTCCAGTCGAGATCGGCGATGATGGCGCGAAGGCGATCGACCGTGCGCTGCGCGGCGCCATCGGCGGTTTCGGGCAGGACAAGCAGAAATTCTTCGCCGCCGTAGCGGCCGAACTTGTCGATACTGCGGATGTTGGCGAATATCGTAATAGCGAAGGTCCGCAGCACTTCGTCGCCGGTCGGATGGCCGAACCTGTCGTTGATCCGTTTGAACCAGTCGAGATCGATCAGTGCAACGCTGCAGGGCATCTTGCTGCGCTGCGAGCGGATGATCTCTTCGTCCAGCGCCTGCATGATGCTGCGGCGGTTGAGGGATCCGGTGAGTTCATCGAGTTCGGCGAGTTCCTCGATGCGCTTGTAGGCCTCCTTGAGTTCAAGGCCGCGCTTGTAGAGGGCTTCCTGAAGCGAACTGCTGAACAATCCAACGATCATGCCGCGCCCGAGCACCGAGCAGAACACCATCAAGGTGGCGAAGCGCTCGATGTAAGTCCCGTGCGGCAACCCGATGGGCTTGTCCGTGAGCAGAAAGATTCCCGCCAGGCCGAGCGTGGTCACGGTCCATCCGATGGCAGTTTGCCGGGCATTGGAACGCAGCGAACAGAATGTGAAAACGAGGAATATGGAGCAAAGAAATACGCAGCCGACTTCCGGCGCGATGTAGAGAAACACCAGCATGATCGCAACGCTGACGGCGGATTGCGGCATGACAAAGTAGTGGTCTTTGAACCGATCGTTAACCCTGGTCTCAGACAAAACGATGAAGACCGCCACGGACAGCAGGCCGCACAATCCATAGATCGTTGCTGTGGAGAGTGGCGTGGTACCGGCATAGGCGTAGATCAGCAATATACCGGCATCGATGGCGTAACTGACGCCCACCATCCCCAGCATGTGCCGGCGCTGTTTCGCGCGGCGTTCCAGCACCGCCGGAGCGAGGTCTCCACCCGTTACGAGGCTGCCGGCGTCCGCCGTTCGGACCGATGAAGCTGCGCTGCGCATGAAATTGCCGCCTTGGATACAGAGATGGAACCTTAGGCGGGAAAGCCTTTAGGTTTGGTATCCTTGTCGGGACAGAGTTCCGCTAAAAGCTATATGAAAGGACGCGGGTTCGGCCGTTTTGCGTGGTTTTACGGCGTGCCCGTGCCGGCGGAAGCCGCAGCCGAACTCCTGGGGCGTGCAAAGCTGAAAACCGGCTGCCGGTTTAGCTTCATCAAGTCATTAAGGTAATATGGTACTTTTTAGAGGGTGCGCCCCGCGACTTGCTCTTGTTGACGATTCAGGGGCATTTTGCAGTTCGCTCTTCCGGGCCAATCGCGAATCTTTTGAAAATTCGCGAAGGTTTTCACGGATTTGATCGAACCCTTTCCCAGTCGCCTGCGACCAACCTTGCGAGACGGCCATTGAGTGCAACAAACGCGACATCGGACGAAGTCCTGATCGGTCGCATCGCCCAAGGTGATCGGCTCGCCATGCAGGTGCTTTACGGAAGGCACCATGTCCGGGTGTTTCGCTTCTCGCTGCGGCTCGTGAGGAACGAGTCCATCGCGGAAGACCTCATCAGCGAGGTTTTCCTCGATGTGTGGCGTCAGGCCGGCAAGTTTGAAGGCCGGTCTGCTGTCTCGACGTGGCTGCTGGCGATCACAAGGTTCAAGGCGCTGTCTGCCCTGCGCAAGCGGAAGGACGCGGAACTGGACGACGAGACGGCTGCCGCGATCGAGGATACTTCCGACAATCCGGAGGTCGCGGTTGCAAAGAAGGATACGAGTAACGCGTTGCGGAATTGCCTGACCGCACTTTCGCCGGAACATCGGGAGATCGTCGATCTGGTCTATTACCACGAGAAGTCCGTGGAAGAGGTGGCCGAGATCGTAGGCATCCCGGAGAACACGGTGAAGACGCGATTGTTTTATGCGCGAAAGAAATTAGCTGAGCTGCTGAAGGCAGCCGGAATAGAGCGAGGTTGGCCATGATGTCTGCAAGCAAGCAAACCGTCGATCGCGAGCCCACTGAGCTTGAGGCTCTTTTGCCGTTCCATGCTGCCGGCACGCTCAACCTGCGCGATGCTCGCCGCGTCGATGAAGCGCTGGCGAGCGATTCTGAACTGGCGCGGCAATACGCGGTGATCCAGGACGAATACGCCGAGACGATCTTGCTGAACGAGAGCCTCGGTGCGCCGTCGTCGCGCGCCATGCAGAAGCTGTTCGCGGCCATCGACGCCGAGCCTGCGCACAAGGCGTCGTTCAACCCGGTGCTTCGCATCGCCGGATTTTTCTCGAGCCTGTCGCCGCGCACGCTGGCTTACTCGGCCGTGGCCGGCGCATTCGCGCTGTTGCTGCAGGCGGGCGTTATTGGCGCCGTGCTGGTCAAGGATCGTGCCGGCGGAAACTTCCAGACAGCCGCGTTCCCGGCCCAGTCGAAAGCCGGCACGTTCGGGCTGGTGCGTTTTGCGCCGGACGCGACCGCCAACGACATCACGCAGCTGCTCAATAATTACAACGCCTCGATCGTTTCAGGCCCGAAGTCTGGAATGTTCCGCATTCAGTTCGGCGACAAGGCACTGTCGAAGCAGGAGACGACGCAATTGCTGGCGCGGGTTCAGGGCGAGAAGATCGTCAACCTGGTTGTGACTGCGGACTGATCCGTATCCGGGCGCATCCCCGATTAGCATGCGCGAGTTCATGAGCGAGGACGCCAGATGATCAAGACACGCAAAGTCAGTCGAGGCTTCATTCGCAGGGATTTTATTCGATACGTTTGCGTTGTTGTCGTGATGGCGAGCGCTGCAATTCCGGAAGCGCTGGCGCAGGGCTACGGCAATTTCAACATGCGCGGACCGAGTATAAATACCGGGCCGCGCATCTCGGTGAATCCGGGCATTCGTGTCTCGCCGATTATTCGCTACGACCATCATGACCGTTATGACCACTACGACGATTTCCGGCCGCGGCGTCCGCGCATCGTGAGAGAGCTGGATCAAGGACCGCCGCAGGATTTTCGCAAAGGCCCGCCGCCAAAGCGTCAAGCTCGCAAGACAACGCCAGCAGTCCTGGACAATACTTACGTCGCCAAGGAAGTCCTGATTGAGGTCAATGGCAGCCCGAGTGAATCGCAGATCGACGGTCTTGCGCGGCGGCATCGCCTGACGCGCGTTCAGTCGCAGAATTTTGCACTGACCGACAGCACGTTTTTCCGTTGGCGCATTCCCGACGGGCGCCCGGTGGACGCCGTCGTCCGCGAACTGGTTGCCGCAGGAAACGTGAAGTCGGCGCAGCGTAACAATATCTTCAAGCTGCAACAGGATGTGGCCGCGGCACCGAACAAGGCCCAGTCCGATCCCTTGCAATACGCGCTCGCCAAGATGCGGCTGCCTGAAGCGCATGCGCTGTCGGTCGGCGCGGACGTGACGATCGCGGTGATCGATTCAGGAATCGACGTGTCTCATCCCGAACTGGCCGGCGTGATAGCAGGCACATTCGACGCGCTCGGCAGCAAGGAAGGCCCGCACGCTCACGGCACCAGCATTGCCGGGATCATTGCCTCGCATGGCCGTTTGATGGGCACGGCCCCGTCGTCGCGTCTGCTTGCGATCCGCGCATTCGGCGCGAAAAGTATCGGCGCGGAAAGCACCACCTTCACGATCCTCAAGAGCATCGAATACGCGGTCGCCAACAACGCGCGGATCATTAATATGAGTTTCGCCGGACCACAGGACGCGGCGATGGAACGAAGCCTTGCCGCCGTCGCGGCCAAAGGCGTTGTATTGGTCGCAGCCGCGGGCAATGCGGGGGCAAAATCACCGCCGCTTTATCCGGCCGCCGACAGCAACGTCATTGCGGTGACGGCCACGGATCAGTCCGACCGCCTGTTCGTGCAGTCGAACCGCGGCAGCTACGTCGCTATCGCGGCACCGGGAGTCGATATTCTGTCGCCGGCGCCTGACGGCAAGTATCAGATGTCGTCCGGCACGTCGTTGTCGGCGGCATATATCAGCGGGTTGGTTGCGCTCATGATTGCCCGCAAATCCGACATCTCCGCGGCCGATATTCGCGAGACATTGATGTCAACCGCGCGCGATCTCGGAGCCAAGGGGCGGGACAACGATTTCGGCGCAGGGCAGGCTGATGCCTTCAGCGCAGTCTCGGCTCTGACGCCGGCTCCAGTCGCAACGGCGTCGGACGGTGCGATCAAGCCCTAGTGCTTTAGTCGAAGGACGAGCTTACGTCACAGGATTTTTGTTGTTTGCTGCTAGGTTGCGTGTGTGGATTGATCCGCTGGCGCGGTATTTGCTTGCAAATTCTTTGAATCGATTATCTTTTCCGGAATGAAGATGCCCGACATCAGTACCGCCGGCCAGGGACGAAGCGTCGTCACGCGCTGGCGCATGCTTGCCGAACGCAGGCTGAACTATCTCATCGAACTCTATGAAAGCGGTCGCTGGAAGATCTATCACAGCGAGCCGGAATTTCTGGCCATCGTGCAGGAAGCCCGCGCGGCGCTGAAGACATGGGAGCTGCTTGCCCCTCCCGATCCGGTTCTGGACAAGCCGGTTGAGGTTGCTGTCGCGCAGGATGAGAATCGCGCGACACTCACGTCGCCTTTTGTGAATTTGGCGTCAGCGAATGGCGTTGGTGCCAAGGACAATCTGCGCAAATCGTGAGGCGCTTTCGGTGCCGAGATCTCCGGTGACCGCCTTCGCATGATCGAGGCCGACGATGGCCGCGCGTGCCGATCCTGAAATCAGGTTGTTGTTGATCAGCGCGGTGCCGGCACCCGGCACCACTGAAATTCCGATGCCGATGAAGGCGTTGCGCACCACATTCCCTGTGATGGCGACGTCGCGAAGATATTTGCCCCAGCCTGCCATGATTCCGAACGACGGCGCGTTTTCGATGACGTTGCCGGTGACGGCGGCGTCTGCTTCCACCACGATGCCGATGCCGGCGTCATCGTCGGGCGCGGTGCCGATCGGGCGCTTGGGCAGTATGTTGCGGATGATGTTGCCGTGGACGGTCACCATGCGGCCGCCTTCGTTGAAATTGGCGACGGACACGCCGACCGCGCAGATGTCCACCGTGTTGTTGGCGATCACAGCGCCTTCGAACGCAAACTCCGAATAGAGCGCGACCTCGCGCACGTTGCTGATGCTGTTGCCGGTGATGTGGATGTTAGACGCGGAGTTGCCGCGCACGGCGGAATAATCGCAATCGCGTATCCGGTTGCCGCTCACAATGACATTGCCGGCGCGGAATGCGTTGATGGCGTTGCCGTGTTGCCCGGAGCCGCCGGGGCCGGCCTTGATGTTCTCGATGCGGTTGTTGACGACCAGCGTGCCGTCGTCACCGATGACGCTGCGCAGGATCTCGATGCCGTTGTCGGAGGCATCCTGAATCGTGTTCTGCGCGACCAGCAATCCGAGCGCATCGAACGAGGTGAAGGCAGTGTTCGCGGTCTTGCGGATGGTGTTGCCGCTGACCTCGCCTGCGATGCTCTCAAACCAGATGCCGTAGCCGCCGCTGCCGATGATCTCACAAGCTTGCACATGCACGTCGAGGCCGTTCAGGAAATGCACAAGCCCACGCCGGTTGGCGAGCTTGATGCCGTCGCCGTCGAGCGCGAGGTTGGTGAGCGAAATGCCGCTCGCGCCTTCGCTGGTGAGGAGTGAAGCACCACCTGTGAACTTCAGGATTGTCGCGCCGCGCACGCCGACAAGCTGCGCACCATTCGGCAAACGCAGCATGCCGGTGCGATAAATGCCGGGCGGCAGCGCCAGCGGCATCTGCGCGGTTGCGGCATCATTGATGGCGCGCTGGAGTACTCTGGTCTGGTCGTCTGGACTGTTTGGTCTGACGCCATACTGCGTCGCGTCGCGTCCGAGCATAGACATCAAAGTCGCCGCGCGCGCCGGCTCCGGCGTTACCGCAAGCGCGCCTGCGGCTGCACCGGCAGCGGTAGCGTTGATGAGATTGCGGCGGCTGATGTTCATGCGTCTGTCTCCTGCTGATGATCTAATGCAGGAATGCGACCGGGGATGCACGGACCGGCGGTCAGGCAGGCAATTGTCGGTGGTAGGGTTAACAGTGCCGCACCGCGCGACGGGATTCTGCCGAGCGTCAGGTCGTCATTTTGTGCGAGATGAAGAGGCGGCCCTTCTCGACGACGATCACGACAACGAGAGCGAGCAAGTTGCTTAGAAAAGCTCCCGTCGCCAACGGCACCAGTGTGCCATTGAAGTGCTGGCCGATGATTGTGCCGATCAGGATTCCGAGCAGCGTTGTGACCGATCCGAACAGAGACGACGCGGTTCCTGCGATATGACCTTGTGGCTCCATCGCCAGCGCGGAAAAATTGGAGAAGATCAATCCAAACATGAACAGGCTGGCGGCGGCCAGCAGCATGAAAAGTGCCAGCGGGAGCCATCCGGCGAGTGCCGTGGCCAGCATGATGACCGAGACAGTCAGTTGAGCTATCAACGCCGCGTGCGAGATCACGCGCATGCCGAAGCGGCCGACGATGCGCGAGTTGAGGAAGCCCGCGACCGCGATCCCGATGGCAATCACCGCAAAGGCCAGCGGGAAATAGTGGCCGAGCCGGTAGATTTCCGTAAAAATCTGCTGCGAACAGAAAATGTAGCCAAACAGAAGTCCCTGCACGCTGCCAGCGGCGAGCGCGTAGCCCATGGTCTGGCGGTTGGTCATCGTCTGGCGGAAGTTCCCGACTACTTCGCCAATCGCAAGAGACCTGCGGCCGCTGACAGGCAGTGTTTCCGGCAGCCGGATAATGACCCAGGCCAGTATCAGTACGCCGTAAGCCAACAGCGCGATGAAGACGCCGCGCCATTGCGCAGCCAGCATGATGATCTGGCCAATTGACGGCGCGATCACGGGGACCGAAATGAAGATCATCATGGCCAGCGACATCACGCTCGCCATGCGGCGGCCACTGTAGCAATCCCGCACGATCGACGTGGCGATGACGCGCGTTGCGGCTGTGCCGAGACCCTGCAACGCGCGCGCGAGCAGCATTGTTTCGAATGATGGCGCGACAATCGCAAGCACGCTCGCGACGCCGTACACGATTAGTCCGCCGAGCAGGATCGGTCGCCGACCAAAGCGGTCGGATAGCGGACCCATGACGAACTGGCCGATGCCGAAGCCGAACAGAAAAACCGAGAGGACAGCCTGAATCCGGTTGGCGTTGCCGATCTGGAACGCCGCGCCCACGTCAGGCAAGGCGGGCAGCATCAGGTCCAACGCCAGCGGATTAAGCGCCATGATGGCCGCGACGATGACGACGAATTCACGGAAGCCCATCGGGCGATGGATCGATGAAACCCAAGTGTTGGCGCTGGTGTCGGTCATGGAAAGCGGCTCGCGAAGAGGAGTTGTTTGTTTAAGTCGCGATGCTGCGGCGCACAACTCGCCTCCGCGTATGGCTGCCAGACGAAATCGAGCGTCCGGCTTATGCCGTCGCGTCGATTGCCTGACGCCGCGCCAGCCGTGCCATTTCCATGAGCATCGCTTCGCCGGCGTCCACCAGTTCCTCGAACGTCACGCGGTTCGAAGCACCCTTGCGCAGGGCCGCGGTGCCGCGCGGCACCAGCGGCACATGGACGAAAGCAGCGAGGCGAAGGCCGCCGCTTTCCTGTGTCATCTCAATAGCGCGCCAGCTCAGGTAATTGCAAAGGTAGTACCCCGCATTGAGCGATCCTTTCGCGGCAACGCCAGTGTCTTGCGCGGCGCGCAGCAGCCGCGATGTGTGCGGCCCGAAGCGGCGTGTTGATTCCGCGCCGCCGACAATGGTGCGGTGGCGCACTTGCGCGTGGTCGGCGTCGGGCCAGATTTGCGTGACAGTGTTCCTTGCGCGGGTCTCGATCCGAACGTGCGGCGTGCGTGTGGCAAGTCCAAACATCAGCAGCGCATCCGGGCGATGTGTCGCAATCAATGCGGGCAATTCGCGATCGACCGCGTTGTAGGTCACGGGAAATATGTGTCCGATGCGTTCGACACTGTCGAGCGTGGGCCGGCGCAGTCTCAACAGCCGCGCGACCAGCTTTTCGGTGGGATTGTAGGGCGCGCCGGGGAATGGCCGAAAGCCGGTAATGAGGATGCGCGGCCTGTCGCTCATCGTCACGCCAGCAACGCCGCGACCGTATCGGCAGCGATGGCGGGTGTCATCCGTCCGTCGGCGACAGCGGCCTCGGTCTGTTTCACCTTGGCGCGGATCGCGGGATCGGAGCGCAGGCGCGCCTTCAGCCTGTCCTCGAGCATTGCCCACATCCATTTGACCTGTTGATCGCGGCGGCGCGCAGCAAAATCTCCCGACGCATTCATCGCAGTCCGGTGCGCAAGGACTTTCTCCCAGAGCGCGTCGATTCCGGTTTCCGTCAGCGCGGAATAAGTCACCACCGGCGGATGCCAATGCTCGGAACGCGGCGTGAGAATGTGAAGCGCGCCGCGATATTCGGCAGCGGCGAGATTGGCGCGCTTGATGTTGTCGCCGTCGGCCTTGTTGACTGCGATCATGTCGGCGAGTTCGACGAGACCCTTCTTGATGCCTTGCAGTTCATCGCCAGCACCCGGCAGCATCAGCGCCAGAAAGAAATCCGTCATATCGCAGACGGCGGTTTCAGACTGGCCGATGCCGACGGTTTCCACCAGTACGACATCGAAGCCCGCGGCCTCGCACAGCAGCATCGCTTCACGGGTTTTGGCGGCGACGCCACCCAATGTACCTGAAGCAGGCGAGGGGCGAATGAAAGCATTGTCCGCAGCGGAGAGCCGCGCCATCCGCGTCTTGTCGCCCAGGATCGAGCCGCCGGTGCGTGCAGAGGACGGGTCCACCGCCAGCACCGCGACCTTGTGGCCCTTGGCGATCAGCGCCATGCCGAGCGCATCGATGGTGGTGGATTTGCCGACGCCCGGCGAGCCTGTGATGCCGACACGGATCGCCTTGCCGGTAAGCGGCAAAAGCGCCTGCACCAGATCGCGCGCCTGCGCCTGATGGTCGGCGCGGCGGCTTTCGATCAGCGTAATGGCGCGGGCCAGCGCCGCGCGGTCGCCGGCACGCACGTCGGAGGCGAGTTGAAGCGAGGCTTTTTCAGAAGCTGTCACCGAGACCGGCATGGGCGGTGTTGTTTCAATCGCCGCTCACTCCGCCGCTTCGCTCGAATGACCCAGCCGCACGTTGAGCTTGCGGATCAATTCCTCGGCGGCGTCCGCGATCACGGTGCCCGGCGGGAAAATCGCCTCCGCGCCGGCTTTGTAGAGCGCGTCGTAGTCCTGCGGCGGAATCACGCCGCCGATGATAATCATAATATCTTCGCGGCCGCGCTTCTTGAGCGCTTCCTTCAATTCGGGGACGGCGGTGAGATGTGCCGCCGCCAGCGACGACAAGCCGAGCATGTGAACGTCGTTCTCGACCGCCTGACGCGCGGCTTCATCGGCGGTGGCGAACAGCGGCCCGATATCGACGTCGAAGCCGACGTCCGCGAATGCCGAGGCGATTACCTTCTGTCCTCGGTCATGACCGTCTTGACCGATTTTTGCGACCAGAATACGCGGCCGGCGGCCCTCCGCGTCCTCGAACGCATCGATCAGCGCTTGCACCTTCTCAACCCGGTCGGACATGGTGGCGGCCTCGCGTTTATAGACGCCGGTGATGGATTTGATTTCGGCGCGATGACGACCGAACACTTTCTCCATCGCATCTGAGATTTCGCCGACTGTCGCCTTGGCGCGCGCGGCATCAATGGCAAGCGCCAGCAGATTGCCGTTGCCTTCTGAGGCAGAGCGAGTGAGGGCGTTGAGAGCCGCATCGACATCGGCCTGCTTGCGCTCCGACTTGAGCCGCGACAGCTTGTCGATCTGCAACCGGCGCACGGTGGAGTTTTCCACCTTGAGAACGTCGATGGGTGCCTCGTTCTGAGGCTTGTACTTGTTGACGCCGATCACGGCCTGCCGCCCGGCATCGATCCTTGCCTGCGTCTTGGCGGACGCTTCCTCGATACGAAGTTTCGGCACCCCGGCCTCAATGGCCTTCGCCATGCCGCCGAGTTCTTCCACTTCCTGAATATGCGCCCACGCCTTCGCTGCAAGATCGTGCGTCAGCCGCTCGACATAGTAAGAACCACCCCACGGATCGATGATGCGCGTGGTGCCGCTTTCCTGTTGCAGGAACAACTGCGTGTTGCGCGCGATGCGGGCGGAGAAATCCGTCGGCAGCGCCAGCGCCTCGTCAAGCGCATTGGTGTGGAGCGACTGGGTATGCCCCTGCGTTGCAGCCATCGCCTCGACATTGGTGCGAACCACGTTGTTGAAAACGTCCTGCGCGGTGAGCGACCAGCCCGAGGTTTGGCAATGCGTGCGCAGTGACAGCGAGCGCGGGTCTTTGGGATTGAACGGTTTCAGGAGTTTCGCCCACAGCAGGCGAGCTGCGCGCATCTTGGCGACTTCCATGAAGAAGTTCATGCCGATGGCCCAGAAGAACGACAGCCGCGGCGCGAAGCGATCGACATCGAGGCCCGCAGCCAATCCGGCGCGGAGATACTCGACGCCGTCGGCCAGCGTGTAAGCGAGTTCGAGATCCTGCGTCGCGCCAGCTTCCTGCATGTGATAGCCGGAAATGGAAATCGAATTGTATTTCGGCATCCTCGTTGAGGTGTACGCAAAGATGTCGGAAATGATCCGCATCGATGGCGTCGGCGGATAGATGTAGGTGTTGCGCACCATGAACTCTTTGAGAATATCGTTCTGGATCGTGCCCGACAGTTTTTCCGGCGGCACGCCCTGTTCTTCTGCCGCCGCAACAAACAGCGCGAGGATCGGCAGCACCGCGCCGTTCATGGTCATCGACACGCTCATCTGGTCGAGCGGGATGCCGGCGAACAGCGTGCGCATGTCGTAAATGGAATCGATTGCGACGCCCGCCATGCCGACGTCGCCGGAGACGCGCGGATGATCCGAGTCATAGCCGCGATGGGTGGCGAGATCGAACGCGACCGACAGCCCCTTCTGGCCTGCGGCAAGGTTGCGGCGATAGAACGCGTTGGAATCCTCCGCGGTCGAGAAGCCTGCGTACTGGCGCACGGTCCACGGCTGGTTGACGTACATGGTCGGATAGGGGCCGCGCAGATATGGCGCGATGCCGGGCCATGTGTCGAGGAAGTCGATTCCTTGCAGATCCGCTTCGCTGTAAACGGGCTTGACGAGAAGACCCTCGGGCGTGAGCCAGGATTTTTCCAACGCGTGCGCGTTGCTTCCTGCGCCCGCGATGGCGGACGGATCGAAAGCGATATCCGCGAAATCTGGAATCCGGCTCATTCTGTTCTTCTCAAATTTACGCGTTGGTTCAATGCCATGCACCGCGCATCCGACCTATGTATTATGGTCCGGATGCTGATAGCTGACAATGCCGCCAGCCTGGTCTGAACCGGCGTTTTCCGATGTGGTCTTGCCGGGAAGGTTATGCAGATGGGCGATCCAGGCGAGCTTCGATTCGACGCCTGTTTGGTAGGTCGGCGTTACGCGATCCGGCCTGTCGAAAGCCCCTGTCAGCAACTCGATCACCGGGCCGTTAAGCTTGCGATAGCTGAGCGGCGTGCCGCAGGTCGCGCAGAAATCGCGCTCGGCCAGCGACGACGAGCGAAAAAATGCCGGCGTGCCGCGCGTCCACGCGAAATCGTCGTGCGAAATTTCCACCAGTGACGCAAATGGCGCGGCCACCGCTTTCTGGCACATCCGGCAGTGACAGACGCTCATCCTTCCCGGCGTGCTGTAGAGCGCAAAGCGCACAGCGCCGCACTGGCATCCGCCGGTGAGAATGGGAACCCGGTTCGCCATGGTATCTATCCCATAGATTTATAAGCAGCGCGCAGTATTGCCAGTGCATCGACGCCGGCGAATATGAATTCGCCGACGCCTGCCGCCCGCAAATCAGTCTCCAGATCGCCGGGGCGGCCTGCAAAATAGATATGCCTGGCACCAGCGGCGTGAAGCGCTTGTGCGGCTGCGACGGCGTGGCCGGCATACACTTTGTCGGACGAACAGAGGCAGACGAGACCGGCACCTGATGCCTTAAAAGCCGTGGCGGTGGCCGTCGGGTCGGAGAACCCCTGCGTATCGACAGCCTCGATGCCGCCGGTCTCGAAAAAGCTCTTCGCAAATGTCGCGCGCGCGGTGAAATCCGCAGGCGTGCCGAGATTGGCGAGGAATACTTTCGGCCTCGCGCCGGCGGTTTTCAGGATCTGGTCCGATGCGTCGCGCAGCACCTCGAATGGCGCGGCCAGACGGATAGGCGCGAGGGCGTCGAATTTGATCGTGGCCTCGACGGAGGGAAGCGGGATCGGCGTTGCGGTCAGCACGGCCGGCTTCTTCTCGTGCAAATTGGGGAACTCGCTGGCACCGGTGAGGACTTCCTTGCGCTTTGCAAGATTCGCATCGCGCGCGGCGCGAACGGCTGCGACTTTCTTCTGGATCAGATTGCTTTTGATTGCTGAAAACGCGCCGCCGGCCTTCTCGATCTCCTGAAACAGCGTCCACGCCGTGTCGCAAAGCTGACGGGTGAGTGTCTCGATGCCGCCGGACCCCGCTGCCGGATCGGCGACCTTGTCGAGGTTGGATTCCTCCAGCAGCACCAGTTGCGTGTTGCGGGCAATGCGCCGCGCAAGGGCATCGGGCAAGCCGAGCGCCAGCGTGTGCGGCAGCACATTGATGCTGTTGGCTCCGCCGAGCGAAGCCGAGAAGGTGGCAATGGTCGCGCGCAGCATGTTCACGTCGGGGTCGCGCTGCGTCAGCATGCGCCATGCTGTATCGGCGGCGATGACGATTGGTTGAGGCTCAAGTCCACAGCTCTGTTCGACGCGCGCCCACAGCAGCCGCAGCGCGCGGAATTTAGCCATGGTCAGAAATTGATCGGCGTCGGCGCTCAGTCGCGCGTAGATCATCCGCCGCGCGTCATCGAGTTTGATGCCCGCTGCTTCCATCGCGCGCAGATAGGCCACGCCCACCGCGAGCACGAAGGCGAGTTCCTGGGATTCCGATCCGCCGGCATCGTGGATTACGCGGCCATCCGCTGGCGCGAAGGGGCCGCGAAAGCCGAGCTTTGCAATTTGCGCAATTTTGCCGCCGAAAACCTTTGCAGTCGAATCCCACTCGCCTTCGCTGCCGCCGCGCACGGCGCTGCCGCCGATCGGATCGAAGCCAAAACGCACGTTCAGGTCTGCAGGCGCGATCTTGCGCGCGGCGAGAAGGTCCGCGAGATGTTGCCCCATGTCGCGCGATTGCGGGCCGATTTCGAACGCGAGATCGATCCCGGCATCCAGAAAGATCCCGTCAAGCACGCGTGCCAGCGCAGCCGCAGTTGGCTCAAGGCCGGTTCCGTGCGCGGCGTTCGATCCGGCAAACACAAGGGTCAGGCCGTTGGCACCGTTCTCGAGATCGTGGAGCGCCTGCGCGTTGGCGATTGCTGCGTCGGGATGATCGACGCGCTGCATGATCCGCCAGGGTGCCGCCGCAGCGCGACCCGGAACGGTTACGGCATCCCGCGCGCGCTCATAGATCGGATCGATCCGCAGCCCGTCATAGGTCTTGGCAACGAGTTTCTCGAACGGCGCGCCCTTGAGAACGCCATCGACCAGCTTGCGCCAGTCGTCGCGGGTCGCCGGAGCAAAATCGGCAGCCAGCCGCAGTTCGTCAGATTCCGTGGACATTCAGAAAGTTAACTCCCGGAGATAAGGCTCTTCTTCCAGCGAAAATGCCATGCGGCGGCGGCCATGCCAAACGGTTGTTTGGGTTTTTCAGTGCAGGTCTGGCAGGCGTTTTATGCCAACAGCGGAGACCCGCGCCAGCGCCTGTGCCGGCGTCTGCTCCCCGATGAGCCGGTCAGGGGCTATTTCCGCGAGCGGCACCAGCACGAAGGCACGCTCGAACAGGCGCGGGTGCGGCAGCGTGAGTTCTGGCTTGTCGATGCGGACATCGTCGTAGGCAATCATATCGAGATCCAGCGTGCGCGGCCCCCAGCGCCGTTCATTGGCGCGGTCGCGGCCGAATTTCTTCTCGATCTTGTGCAGGGTGAACAGCAGCGCGTGCGGGTCGAGGTCAGTCTCGATCTCAATGCAGGCGTTAACGAAGGGCTCCTGCTGCTCGTCGCCCCACGGCGGGGTGATGTAATCGGATGACCTGGCTATCAGTGCCGCCTGCGTCATGCCGCAGATGTTGGCAATGGCCTTGCCGAAGGTGGCGCGGACGTCGCCGACATTGCCGCCAAGTGCGATTAGGATACTCGCCATCGCAAATCAGGCCCGACTGCGCGTGATGACGACGCCGACATCGTCGAAGATCGCGGCGATCGGGGCGTGCGGCTTGTGCACCGTCACCTTGATCGCGCTGACGCGCCTGAAGGCCGAGAGGATCGAGTCCGCCACCGCGCCCGCCGCGCGCTCCAGCAGATAGTAATTGTGACCCTTGAAGGCCGCGCTCGCGGTCCCCACCACGTCGGAATAGGAGACGGTATCGGCGAGCTTGTCGGTGCGCGAGGATTCCGCGAGGTCGATGGATAGTTCGAGGTCGATCACGAAGCGCTGGCCGACTTCCGCCTCATGGTCCATGACGCCATGGCGGGCATGAATCAGAAGTCCCTTGATGAAGATTGTATCTGTCATCGCTTGTCCTCGATTGCCGCCGCCACGCGCAAGGCCTGCACAGTTTCCGCCACGTCATGCGCGCGGATGAATTTCGCGCCGCGCTGCGCGGCCAGCAGGTGCGCGGCGAGAGAGCCGCCGAGCCGCTGATGCGGTTCGGACGGTATCACGCTCGCGATAAATCGCTTGCGCGATGCGCCGACCAGCACGGGCACACCGAATTCGTGCAGTTCGTCAAGCCGCGCCAGCGCGGCGATGCTCTGGTCGGGAGTCTTGCCGAAGCCGATGCCGGGATCGAGTACGATATTGGCCGGTGGAATGTTTGCTTTGGCCGCAATATCGAGCGAACGAGCGAAGAACACCGCCATGTCCTTCATGATATCGATATCGGCATCGACGTTGTCGCGGTTATGCATCACGACGACCGGCGCACCGTGGTCCGCAATCACCCGCGCCATGTCAGGATCGCGTTGCAGACCCCACACGTCGTTGGCGATTTGCGCGCCCGTGCCCAGCGCCCATGCAGCGACTGACGCTTTCATGGTGTCGATAGAGACCGGGATCCCCAAGGCGACGACGTCCGGCAGGATACTTGCCAGCCGCCGCAACTCTTCTTCCGCGGTGACCGGTTGTGAACCGTAGGGTCGCGTAGATTCCGCCCCGATATCGAGAATGTCGGCACCCTCGGCGATCATGCGTACCGCCTGGGCGAGCGCCTGCTCGGGGTCTGCGAATTTCCCGCCGTCGGAGAACGAGTCCGGGGTGACGTTGAGGACGCCCATGACCGCTGGAAAGGGCCGCAGCAGCAGGGCTTGCAGCGCTGGATGCGGCTGTGCGGCAGCCGTTTTTGCAAACTTGGAGGTTCCGGCCATCATCCGGTGGCTTTGCGCGGTCCCGGCTGATGAGTCAAGCGACAGCAGCGCGGGCAGAAGCCCAACGACGGGCCGATCGGCCCGGTGATCCGGACTATGGGCGACGTCAGTAAGAAATCTTCAGCGGCAATTTGCGGGCGTGCTGGATCAACTGGGCGACGGATTTTTCTGACGGCAGAACCCGGACCAGCTTGCGGGTGTCGTTGGCCTCCTTCATGGCCAGCGCCAGACGCTCGGGGTTGCGCTGGACGAACTCGCGCACGGTATTGACGCCGGCGGCCCGCAGCAGTTCAGCCTTGGCCTTGCCCATGCCCTTGATGCGCATGCAGTCGGCGATGTTTGCCCAGGCGAGCAGTTGCTGTTCAGTGAGGTTGGTCTTGGCTGCAAGAACCTTACGGGCCTTCACGGTGCTGGCCTTCTCAAGGAGGGCGGCTGTCGTGCGAATGCCCTGCGCCTTCAGCTTTGCCTGAGCGTGCGGACCAAGTCCGTCAATTGTTGAAATAGGATATGACATAAGACTCAAACTGGAAATTAAATTTCAGGCGAACTGAGACAGACCGGGCGTCTCGGAAATGATCGCGCTCATCCCGTCCGCACCTATTTTGTCGCGGCCGAACTTGAATAGTTCACGGGAGACGCCCTGAATATCGCTCATGCCGAGGCCAAAGCCCATCAGCTTAGCTCCGAGCGCCATAATTCCTCCGCCCAGCATGCCGGCGAGACCGCCATTGCCGGTGCCGGCTGCGGCGATCGCGGCTTCTGCGCCGGGAATCTGGTCGATCAATGCCTGAACCTTGTCGGCCGGTCCCTCCTTGCGAAGGAATCCCAGAATGGCGCCGACAGTTTTCCCCGCCACAGCTTTATCGATGCCGGCCTTCGCAGCCAGCTGATCAATCAGCTCGTCCATAGATGCCCCGTCTCTTCCGGTTGCGTGCCGGATCGTTGTTTGTGATTTTATCTTGAGCGCGTGCGGTGCGAATTACAAGCGACGCAGACTTTCGAATCCGCCATTTGCCTTCGATAGCTCGCAGAGTGTTGCCGAGTTGCAAGACTGGTCACCGATTTCGTTTCATTTCTCCGGCATGAAAGGAATAATTCGGCTGGAACAATTTTAAACTACGCAGACAGTTCGATTGCGTTTAAAATTCCCGGCTGTAATTCGGTCGGGGTTTTACTTTCGCTGCCGCTGTGCCGCGCCGGTGCCAGGGAAAGTCTGTTTCCAGCGCCAAGAACCTGCTCATCCGCTTCCCACGACGGCACTTTATAATGCAATGCGGCAGCCGCTTCAGCCGATAGGCGGTGCAGGCGGGTTGACCGCTCGGGTTCCGCCTGCAAGATGAGTTTCGTTGCGTCGCGTTGAGCTGTTTTGGCAATGTGGCGCGTGATCAAGGGTCTGCGAGAGGCAATGCAATGGCAAAGAAGTCATCCAAACCTGCTTCCGATCCAAAAACAGCACCGGCAGCAAAGCCAGCCGACGCTGGAAGTGTGAAGTCGGCGGATACCGAGACGACAATCTTCATCGGCAAGGGCGACGAGCCCGCTTTTCTGACGCTTGCTCTTGCAAACCGCCACGGGCTGGTCACCGGCGCAACCGGAACCGGAAAGACCGTTTCACTTCAGGTGATGGCGGAGGGTTTCGCGCGCGCAGGTGTTCCAGTATTTGCGTCGGACATCAAGGGCGACCTCTCCGGCATCTCGGAAACGGGTGAAGCAAAGGAATTTATCCTCAGCCGAGCCAAGGCAATGGGGCTTGCGTTCCAGCCCGATCAGTTTTCGACGGTGTTTTGGGACGTGTTCGGCGAGCAGGGCCACCCCGTGCGCGCAACTGTCTCCGAAATGGGCCCATTGCTTTTGTCGCGGATGATGGATCTGAACGACGTGCAGGAAGGCGTACTCAATATCGCGTTTCGCGTAGCGGACGAGCAGGGGCTTCTGCTGCTGGACATGAAGGATTTGCGCGCGATCCTCTCCTTCATCGCCGAACATGCCGACGAACTCACAACCCAGTACGGAAATGTCTCCAAGCAGACGGTGGGCACCATTCAGCGTCAGCTTCTGGTGCTTGAGAACCAGGGCGGCGCCAAGTTCTTCGGTGAACCGGCGCTTCAACTGAAGGATTTCATGCGGACGGATGCCAATGGCCGGGGTCTGGTCAACATCCTGGTGGCCGACAAGCTGATGCAGAGCCCGAAGCTCTACGCAACATTCCTGCTCTGGATGTTGTCGGAACTATTCGAGGAACTCCCCGAGCTTGGTGATCCGCCGCAGCCCAAGCTGGTGTTCTTCTTCGACGAGGCGCATCTGCTGTTCAACGATGCACCGAAGCCGCTGATGGATAAAATCGAACAGGTCGTCCGCCTGATCCGCTCCAAAGGCGTCGGCGTATATTTCGTGACGCAGAATCCGATCGACGTGCCGGACAAGATTCTTGCCCAGCTCGGAAACCGTGTTCAGCATGCGCTGCGTGCTTTCACGCCGCGCGACCAGAAGGCAGTACAGGCGGCGGCGCAGACATTTCGGCCCAATCCCAGCCTAGACACTGCACAGGTCATCACGGAACTGGGCAAGGGCGAGGCACTGGTGTCATTTCTGGAAGGGAATGGCACGCCGGCAATGGTGGAACGAGTCATGATCCGTCCACCCGTGGCGCGGATCGGGCCGATCACGCCTGAGGAGCGCAAGGTCATCGTGGCGGCGAGCCCGGTGAAGGGCAAATACGACGCCACCATCGATTCTGAATCCGCCTATGAGGTGCTGCAAAAGCGCGTGGCTGGCACGGCTGCTCCAGTAGGGACGCCCGGTGCCGATCCTGCCGCTCCCGCAGATGGCGGCGGCGTGCTCGGACAGATCGGCTCCATCGTCGGCAGTATTTTTGGCACAACGCGCCCCCGAGGCCAGAGACTTTCAACGGGCCAGGTGATCGCGCGCGATCTGACGCGCTCGGTGACTAACAAAGTTGTCGGCAATGTCGCCGCCAGCCTCGGCAAATCGGTCGGCGGCTCACTTGGCGGGTCGATCGGCCGCTCCATCGTGCGCGGCGCGCTCGGCGGGTTGCTGCGGCGGTAATTTTTCCACGCGCACTGGGTGCTGCGAATCTGTCGATTTAGCCACTGACGCCGACGAAGGGCTCCTTCTCTTTCGCTTCGCGGGTACTTGTCTGGGTCGAGGACCACAAGAGGATCGATCGAATATGTCAGCAACGCCGAAACTTGCCGCCGTTCTTGAGCGGGTCGATGCCGATTTCGATGAGAGCCTCGAGCGGCTGTTTACGTTGCTTCGGATCAAATCGATCTCGGCCGATCCTGCATTCGCCGATGACTGCAAAAAGGCAGCGGACCATCTTGCGGCCGACATTGCGTCCATCGGCTTTGCGACCGAAGTGCGCCCGACAGCCGGGCATCCGGCGATTGTCGGCAAAAGCAACGGCATGACAAACGGCAGCGCCGCGCATGTTCTGTTCTATGGCCACTACGATGTGCAGCCTGTCGATCCGCTCGACCTCTGGCACCGTCCGCCGTTTGAGCCCATCGTCACGGATCATGCGGACGGCCGCAAGATCATCGTCGCGCGCGGCGCGGAGGACGACAAGGGCCAACTGATGACCTTCGTTGAGGCCTGCCGGGCCTGGAAGAATGTCACCGGATCGCTGCCGCTAAACGTGACGATCCTGATCGAAGGCGAGGAGGAAGTCGGCTCGAAGAATTTCGGGCCGTTCCTCGACAAGCACAAGAAGGATCTCGCCGCCGACTTCGTTCTGGTGTGCGACACCGGCATGTGGGACCGGAACACGCCCGCGATCACCACGTCGCTGCGCGGCCTCGTCTATGACGAGGTCAAGATCAAGGCGGCGAACCGCGATCTGCATTCCGGTATTTTCGGTGGCGGCGCGCAAAATCCAATCCGGGTACTGACGCGCATTCTTGGCGGCATCTTCGACGAGAATGGCCGCATTTCCATTCCCGGATTCTACGACGGCGTGAAAGATCTGCCGCCGGATATCCTGGCTCAGTGGAAAAATCTCAATCTTTCGCCGGAGTCGTTCCTCAAGCCGCTCGGCCTGTCGGTTCCTGCCGGTGAAAAAGATCGCCTGCTGATCGAGCAGGTATCGTCGCGTCCGACATGCGACATCAACGGCATTTTCGGGGGCTATACGGGTGAGGGCTCCAAGACGGTCATTCCGGCGCACGCCTCCGCAAAGGTGTCGTTCCGGCTGGTAGAAGGACAAGACCCCGAAAAAATCCGCAAGGCATTCCGCGATTTCGTCACCGCGCGCCTGCCGGCGGATTGCACCGCCGAGTTCATCGACCATGCCGGCGCACCGGCCATTGCGCTCGATTGGGGAATGAAGCCGCTGGCAGCAGCGAAGCGCGCGCTCACCGATGAATGGGGCAAGGACGCCCTGCTGATCGGGTCCGGCGCGTCCATCCCTGTTGTGGCGGATTTCAAACGCACGCTCGGGCTGGACACTGTGCTGATCGGGTTCGGGCTCGAGGACGACAACATCCACTCGCCGAACGAGAAGTACGATCTCAAGAGCTTCCACAAGGGCATTCGCTCGTGGGTCCGCATTCTCGCGGCATTCGCGGACACGCCGCGCTGACTATCAAGCGTCACGTAAAAACGCCGCCCGGAATTGGGCGGCGTTTTGATGAGAACGTGTAGAGGGTGTTGGATCAATTCTTGTAGCTGGGATCGATCCTGTCAAGCTTGCGCAGCAGCGGCGGCCAGACCAGACGCGTGGAACGCAATTCCATCGCGTCCTGATTGGCGATCAAGGTCTCGTTCTTTTCGGTGACGACATTTTCGACAGGATAGGCCGTCGGCCCGAGCATGCGGGTGCGGACCTGCATCGTACATGCCCGCTCCAGATGATACATGCGCTCGAACGCCGAGGCGACCGAGCGGCCCACCGTCAGCGTGCCGTGATTGCGCAGCAGCAGGTGGTTCTTGGTGCCGAGGTCTTTCTGAATGCGCGGGCGTTCGTCGTGGTCGAGCGCGATGCCTTCATAGTCGTGATAGGCGAGGTCGCCGGTAACGAAATGTGCGGTCTGGTTGAGCGGCTGCAAACCTTCCATGCAGCTCGCGACCGCGGTGCCGTCCGGGGTGTGCAGATGAATGACGCAGCCTGCGTCCTCGCGGACTTCATGGATGGCGGAGTGGATCGTGAACCCGGCGGGATTGATCTTGTATTCGCTCTGCGTGAGCTGGTTGCCCTCGAGATCGACCTTCACCAGGCTGGAAGCGGTGATTTCATCGAACATCAGTCCGTAAGGGTTGATGAGGAAGTGATGCTCGGGGCCGGGGACACGCGCCGAGATATGGGTGTCCACCAGATCGTCCCAGCCATAGAGCGCGACCAGTCGATAGGCGGCGGCTAGGTTGACGCGCTGCGCCCACTCGGCCTCGGACATGGTCGATTGAACCTCTTTCAGGCGTGCTTCGGCTGGCGACATGATGTTTCTCCCGCTGCTTTTGTTTGAGTTGATGGAGCCTAATCCCGTGCCCCGCCAGCGGCAACCTGCAAGCCTCGCGCAGGCGCTATGCGCCTGCGGCGGCAGATCAAGGTGCCGGAATAGCGAGCAGGCTGGCGATGCTGCTGCCGCGGATGTCGTACACCCGCGCGAACACGACGTCGTCGCGCTTGATTTCCACGACCACGGGCGCATTCAGCCCTTTGCAGTAGAATTCGCCCAGCGTCATGGCGAAATCGGCGGCATGGCTGTCCCAGCCGATGACGAAATCGGGACCAAGCGCGACCTGCGCCGGGCGCTGCGGACCGCACACCGCGACCCGCCATTTACGGTTGCGCGGCTGGATTTCCTGCCGTTCGACGATTTCCTGCCGCAGCCCTTCGGAGGCCTGCTTGAGTGCAAGACCCCAGTAGTCGAGCATGTATCTGTCGTCGGCACCGCGTACCGAGCCGGCGATGTGGTTGAAGTGCGTGTACTGATAGGGATGCAGCCGGATCATTTCACCGAGCGGGAACATCAATCCCAAAACAAACAGCGCGGCGAAGGCCGCTTGCGCCTTGCGGCTGCGGTCCTTCAGCCAATCGGACATGGACGCGAAGGCAACTCCCGCCAGGATCGCCATTGGCGGAACGACAAAGATGAAATGGCGGATGCCGTTGTAGAGGGCAGGACGTTTCACCATCGCAATGACCAGCGGCAGCGTCGCGGCAAGCGTCAGCATCAGCAGAACGGTCTTGCGCTTCGGATCGACATTCGCGCGCGACAGCGACACGACCGCGCCGACGATCCCGGCACCGAGCAGCGCCAGCATCACCTCCGGAAGCTGCAACGCGAACAGCGTCGGCAGATACGACCACGGCATATCCGGAACGGACACGAGCGCGCCGTCAAACAGTTCCTTCCAGGGCTTCTCGAAGAAGTGGGAAAAATAAGTCAGCGCGCGAAATGGATTGGTCACGTCGATGATCGACCAAGGCCAGATCAGGCCCATGACGAGATAGCCGAGCAGCAGCCCGGGCAGCGTGACGTACACGACATGTCCAAGGCGATGTGCGGCTTCGCGTAATCCCTGCGTGCGGATGTCGGAGATCCAGATCGGCAGGAACCCGATGACCGCGTAAACCAGCGCCATTCCGCCCAGAATTCGCGAGCCCACCGACAGGCCAGCGCCCAGACCGACAATCAGGATGGTATGCGGCGAAGGCGAAGGATATTCCTGCGCCAGCCGCACGAGGCCAAGCATCAGGATCACCATTGCCACGGCGAACGGCGCATCCTTCGGATTCATGAACATGTGTCCGTAGAACGTCGGGCACAGCGCGAGCAGTATGAGCGTTGCAAGCCCGGCCACAGGTCCGCCGACCCGCCGCGCCAGTCGCCAGGTCACGCCGAGACCGATAAGTCCCACGACGGCACCGAGGAGGCGTCGCGTCTCGAACAGTTCGAGGGGAATGATTTTGTGCAGCAGCGCCGCCGCCATGTCGAAGCCGCCGCCATACATGTAGAGATTGGCAAACGAAAGAGCGCTGGTATCGGTGAATCCGCTGCCAAACATTTTCAGCAGCAGGTCGGCATACTCTGCGTGGGTGTAGTCATCCCAGCCGAGCCCATAGTCGCGGAACGTCAGACCTGCGACAACGGCAACGACCGCCAGCATCGCCAGCGCAAGATCGTCGCAAGTCTGTTCTATCGAACGTCTTGCCGACGTATCGAATGCCGAAGTCGTGATGGATGACATATCGCTCAGCTAACCCAGCGGTCCTCCGGTGCCCATGCTTGATCGCAAAGGCCTTTTTCCGGGAACAATCTATCTCAGTTAGATGTTGAAGTAATTGTGAATTGTGGCGCAATTTACCTGATTGCATTGCAGCATTGGCAACAGGGTAAAGCTTGTGGGTCGCGAACGCATGTCGGCGTGATGCGCCGGTCGAGGGTTCGAAAAGCGGTGAATTTATCTCCTGTCGTGCGGTTCGGCGGTGGAAATCGTCTCGGGTGCGGGAGTGGAATTACCAATTGGTAATGAGCCTGCTATCACAGTATTATGGTGCGCTGACTGCGGGCGCCCGGTTTGGAGCTTTTGATGATTACGCTGTTGATCGGCGGAACGGTCGTTCTGTGTGTCGGCCTTCTGACGATTGTTTTCGGAGTTCCCATCAAGGAATTCAGTTTCGGCAACACCATGATTCTTGCCGGAACCATGGGTGCCTGTGCAGGCCTCATTCTGATCGGACTTTACTTTGTCGGCCGCGAATTCAGGAACATGACGCGCCGCCTCGAAACAGGCCTTGTTGTGCCTGCGCGCGACGCAGCGCCGGAACAGCCGAAATCGCCTCGTCACTCCGCCTCGACACGTCCGCATCCGGGCCGCGAAGATGCGCTGTTCGCCCGTGACCAGCCGGATAACTCGCATAACGAGTCGGATAATTTTTCGGATGATCCGGAGCGGCTTGATCCCGCCAGGTCGCCGGCAACCAGCGCGCCACTCCCGTCCTGGCCAGATCAGGCGATTTCCCGCAGTCGCAATCCCGCGTCGCTACCGGAGCCGCTCGACCCTGCACCAGCCGAGCGCCCACGCCGAAATATCATGTTCTCGTCGAAGCGGCGCGAGCCGCCGCCGCAGGAATTGCCGCCACTCGACCTGCCACCGGCGGATCACGGTGACGATCGAGCGCCCGCTGTGGAAAGCTTTCAACATCGTGACTCTGAGTTCGAGGCTGATCGTTCCTTCGATCAGGCGTGGCCCGGCTCTGACAAACCGTCGCGACAGGATTCAGATTTTCCTCACGCCGGCCGTCCAGACGCACAGCCGGACGATGCGCATCGCGAGCCGCCTGAGAGCGGGCGCGAACGCTTTCCGTCACCGCGCCGGGGTGATGCCTCATCGGTGACGATCGTAAAATCAGGCGTGGTCGATTCAATGGCCTACTCGCTCTATTCCGATGGGTCCATTGAGGCGCAGATGCCAGAGGGTATGGTGCGATTTGTCTCCATAGACGAACTGCGTTCCCACCTCGACCAGCGGGGCTAATCGCCGGCGGGACGGCGATGATCGCAGCGCCTGGAAATAATAAGGCGGCGATGGCCGCGTTTATCTTGTCACGTCCACAGCATTCGCCTCATAATCGGCAAGTATAGATGTCGGCAAACGGCTATCCGGCGCTGTTCTGCTTGAGCGACTCAAGCTTACCGGGCGATCTGGACTAGCGCCGCTTGAAAGAAAACCAGGATGAGCGAAACCGCCCCCAAGGGATTTGTTGACCTGACCGCATCCATCGTTTCGGCCTATGTCAGCAACAATGCGACAACGGCGGCCGAAATCCCTGCGCTGATCAGCCAGATCCATGCCGCGCTGGTGCGGGTTTCGACCGGCGCTCCGGAAGCGTTGCTCGAACCGGCTCGGCCCGCAGTGTCGGTCAAGAAATCGATGACGCCTGATTATCTCGTGTGTCTCGAAGATGGAAAGCGTTTCAAGTCGCTGAAACGTCATTTGCGGACACAATATAATATGAGCCCCGAGCAGTACCGGGAGAAATGGGGTCTTCCAGCCGACTATCCGATGGTCGCCCCGAACTATGCGGTCGCGCGGTCGCAACTCGCCAAAAAAATGGGCCTTGGCCAGCAACGCCGCCGCCGGAAGTAGTGGACACGACAAGGCCATAATCTAGGAATATTTCCATATTTATGGGCGCTGTTCGAAGTCAAGCGTTGAAACATCAGATTTTTTAAGGGGATCCCTGTCCCCGCCGTTTGCATCATCACTAGGATATAGGTATAAATTCCTAGTGAGGTTTTCGATGCTTGAATCGCCGCCACCCGTCGTCCCCGATCCGTTGCCTGAAACCCGTGCGCTCGCCGCTTCGCCGGACCACATCTGCCGTTTGGTGGTGAATTGCGTCGCAGTCGATTTCGGACTCAAAGCCAATTCTCTCGAAACCGCGCCACGCGGCTCGCAGCGCGCCGCTTACGCGCGACAGATCGCCATGTATCTTGCCCATGTCAGTTTCGGGCTGAGCTTCGACGTTATCGGGCGTGCTTTCAGCCGCGACCGCACGACGGTCGCGCACGCTTGCCGTGTCGTGGAAGATGGCCGCGACGACATCTGGTTCGATTGCCGGGTCGCAACGCTCGAATTGATGTGTCGCGCGGCGTCGGGTGGAGGCATCCGATGACGAAACAGGACAGAGCGTCATTGAAAACAGCGAAGTCGCGGCACCCGCCCGTGCAGACACCTGACGAAGTCGTCGGCACATTTCGCGCGCAACACCTCGACATTTCCACGCGCGATCTCGCGACGGAAGCCGGCGTATCGCAGGTGATCGTGAATGACAGTGAAAGCCCGCTGGCGTGGCTTGCGCGCCGCAAGGGGCGCGATGGCCGGGCGATGATCGGCCAGGATCAATTCATCGCGGGCGAGCGGCTGCGCGCGGATTTCACGCGAGGGCATTTGTCGCCGCGCGTGACGTCCAGTTGGTCCGGCATCGGGCGCACGCGAGGATCTGGCGGCGGTGCCGGCGAAATGACGGACCTGATCGTCGCGTCGCGCCAGCGCGTGAGAATGGCGCTCGAGGCAAGTGGCCCTGAATTCTCAGGCCTGCTGCTCGATGTTTGCTGCTTCCTGCGCGGCCTTGAGGATGTCGAGCGCGAGCGCGGCTGGCCTGCCCGTTCAGCAAAAGTGGTGCTGCAACTGGCGCTCGACCGGCTCGCTCGGCATTACGGATTGCGTAGCGAAATGCGCGGTAATGAGAGCGCGGCGATCCGGACCTGGCTTGCGGACGATGCGAGGTTTACGCCCTGATGCTCAGATGTCAGCCGGCGGCGGCCAGCGTTTCGCGGGCATCGTTCTTGATCCGCTCGACCATCGCCCGCAGGCCGTTGGAGCGCTGCGGCGTCAGGTGCTCGCGAAATCCAAGTTCGTCGAACACGGAGATCGGATCTGTGCCGAGAATGTCGCGTGCCGTCTTCCCCGACTGAAGCGTGAGTAAAATAGCGATCAGACCGCGAACGATGTGGGCGTCGCTGTCGCCTCTAAAATTCAGCACCGGCTCGCCATTGCTGCGATCGACAGCGCGCGCCAGCCATACCTGACTGGCGCAGCCCTGAACCTTGTTGGCGGCGGAGTGTTCGGCCTCGGACATCGGGGCCAGCGTGCGGCCGAGCTCGATGACGTAGCGGTAGCGGTCGTCCCACTCCTCAAGCAGCGCGAAATTGTCCCTGATCTCGTCGATGGTCATGGTTGCCCGCGTCTCGGCTCACGTCAAATGGCTTATGCAGGACGTGCCTGCACGAGCCTTATATGAGATCACGGACGGTCGATAGCCATAATGTTCCGGGTCTTTCGGCCCGGAAAAATGGCGATTTTCAGTGCCTTTACTGCGCCGGAATTGTTTCCGGGGCAGGCGCCTGCCACTCCATCTGCAAGTCGTTCTGCGTCAGCGTCTGATGTGAAGCCGCAATGGCTTCGGGATCATCATCTTCCGGCGCGCCAATGGAGCCAGTGTGATCTGGAGCCTTCTTGTCGGGCTTTTCAGCCGCGTCGGGCTTCTTCTTTTCGGTCTTTTCGCTCTTCTCGGCCTTGTCTGTGATGAACTGATAGACTTTCTTGGCGCCGGACTGCGCGCGCTCCCCGATCACCGTCGCGGCCTGACCGCCCACGGTGCAGGCCGCCGGCTGGCGGTTGCAAAACTGGCTCATATCCGACACGGCGGCAGTGGCCGCCGAAATGGCATCCGACGCGCCGACTTGCGGAGCATTGTCCGAACTGGGCGTTTTGTCGGTCGGCAGCAGCACGAGCACGAGCCCCAGCCAGAATGCCATGCGAAGCAGAAAAAACATCTCACACCCCGTCGATATGATCTTTCAACAGAGCGCTCCACCCCGGCGAGCGCTCCATCCTGTTGCGATTGGGTTCGCAATCATCGTCTGTCGTATCAAATACGAATAAATCTCCGGTATTTGTGCTGCGTCCAATTTGCCTAAAATTCGAATCATTCGATTTGCCGTAAATTTTCGATTGATGGGCGCGATCCGGTTGCTTCGAGGCGATACAGGCAGCCGGTGGCGATGGAGCGGCATCCACGATTTCGAAACCATAACGGCCTGGGCTCTGGAAACCTTGCGTTCACCATTCCGGCCGAATGAACCTGGCGATACACGCGAATTTCCGCATCCAGCCAATGCAATCAGCGATCCGCCGCCTGCCTTAGCGTTCGCTTAAGTTCGCTCTGACACCATCGCTCAACGAAAAAAGGGGGCGTTCCGGCGATCGATACGACGATCAGCCGAACGATGAGAACAACGTGATAATGTTTGGCATCATACGCGATCATCTGGACTCGTTGCTGCATCCGTCAGCGCGGCGGGACGCGATGACCAGTGCGCGGCACCGTGCATTCATCGCCCCGCGGCTGCTCGGCAGTCTGGTCGCGCTTGCGTCGCTACCCGTTTATCTCGCGGTTCGGGGCGCGCCGAAAGAAATCGAGGTCATGGTGTTCGCATGGCTGATCGCTCCGATTCTGGTGTCGTATTATCTGTCGCGCACCGGCCGCTATGAAAGCGCGCACGTTCTCTCCTCGACAGCACTTGCGGCCATGGTGCTGGCTGTGTCCATCAACACCGGCGGCATTTCGTCCTTTGCCGCGATCTGGCTGATCGCCGTTCCGCTCGAGGCGGCGCTGTCGGCGTCGCGCCGCGTGGTTGCCGCAGCCGTTGCGCTCGCGCTTGGTTGTGCGCTGATCCTCGTCATGATCGAGGTATTCGGCGCGCTGCCGGTATCAAAAGTACCGACCCATCTCAGTTCATTGTTCGAAGCGCTCGGAATTGCGACAGCGACAATGTATGCTGCGTTGCTCGCATTCGGCGCCGAAGCACTGGCGCGCACCAGCAAGAAATTGCTGAACGTCGAGGAAGAGCGATACCGCCTTCTGGCGCGCAACATCAGCGACGTCATTTCCCGGCACAGCCGCAACGGCGCGATCGAGTTTATTTCGCCCGCCGCGGAGACTTTGCTCGGCGCGCCGACAACACTGCTGCTGGAGCATGGCTTGTTCGACCGCGTCCACGTCGCCGATCGCCCTGCTTATCTCACGGCACTTTCGGATGCAGCGCGCAAAGGAGACGAGCGCAGCGTCGAATTCCGTCTGCGGCGCGACATGCCGCAGGGTTCGGGACGTGCGCCCGTTGCGGAATTCATCTGGATTGAAATGCGCTGTCGTCCGATCGACGCCGTCTCGGGATCGCCGGTGGAGCCGGGCGTGGAAGTGGTAGCCGTGATGCGCGACGTCACCGAACGCAAAAATCAGGAGCAAGCGCTCGAGATGGCGCATGTCGAAGCGGAGCGGGCGGGCGCGTCCAAGTCGCGATTCCTCGCCACCATGAGCCACGAATTGCGCACGCCGCTGAACGCGATCATCGGTTTTTCTGAAATGATCGTCCATGAGGACGAAATGATGATCGACGCTGCCCGCAGGAAAGAATACGCGAAGCTCATCAACGAATCCGGACTTCATCTGTTGTCGGTGGTGAACGGAATTCTCGACATGTCGAAGATGGAAAGCGGCAATTTTGAAATTCTTCCGGAGCCGTTCGCACCGCGCGAATCCCTGTTGAGTTGCTGCAACCTGATGATACTCAAAGCGCGGGAAGGCGGCATCGATATCGTTACGCGCACGCCGTCGGACCTGCCGCAGATCACCGGCGATCCGCGCGCCTTCAAGCAAATCGTTCTGAATTTGCTGTCCAACGCGATCAAGTTTTCCGAGCGAGGTGGTACTGTCACAGTCACTGCCGCAGTCGAGGGCTCGCGCCTGCTGGTACGCGTCATCGATACCGGCGTCGGTATCGGCACCGAGGATATGAAGCGCATCGGCGATCCGTTCTTTCAGGCCGGCAAGACCTATCAGCGCCGCCACGAAGGCACCGGGCTTGGCTTATCCATCGTCAAGAGCCTTGTCGGGCTGCATGGCGGTGAGATGAGCGTTCAAAGTAAAATCGACGAAGGCACGACGGTGACTATCGCGCTGCCTGTGGTCTTTGCGTCGCCGGTCATGAGCCCTTCGAACAATATCGCTACTCTCGCGCCTGCGCCGCGTGTGGAACCTCAAGAGCATCAGGTGAAAAAACGTGCCTAGACAGATCGAAATGGATGACGAGAAGCCCCGGCGCAAACGCCGCGCTACTGCTGTCGCAGCGGAGCCCGAGCGAGGGTTGATACTCCGCGTTCTGCTTCACAGCCCAAAGGACACGCTTGCGGGTACGGCGGCGCTGGCAGCAATCGTTGCCATCGTCACGAATGCAATGTTTCTTCAGGCCGGCCGCCATCCGTCGCCGATGTTCGGCACAGCAACTGTCGTGTCAGCGCCCGCGACCGCGCCTGTATCCGCGCCGCTGCCGCGCGTCCGCCCCGTTGAGGCTGAAGCACGTCCTGCCGATGTGAAGTCACCTGAGGCAATCGCCAGCACGGCGAAGCCCGCAGCGCTTTCCGCTCCACAACGTCTGCCTGGCGCGATACCAGCGTCGCGCAGCGATCCTGTCGGCGACCTTATTGTCTCGACGCGGCGAATCGCGGCCGTCCAGCGCGCGCTGACCGAGTTTGGCTACGGCCAGATCAAACCTACCGGCGTCATCGGTGCTGATACCCAGGCAGCGATCCAGAAATTCGAGCGGGATCGCAAAATGCCGGTGACCGGCAATCTCTCGGACCGGCTGATCCGCGACCTGACGGTGCTGACCGGCCGGCCTATTGAATAGTCCGCGCGGGAAAGTGCGGTTTGCGGACACATGAGAAACCCAGCCAAAAGAGCCGGGTGGCCTTGCCAATGATTCAGCGGACGCTAGTTTAGCGGCTTGTCATTCGGTAATTTCATGAAGCTCCCATTCTCCAAAACAACCCCCGTCATAGGGGCCATCATGAAGATGGAAGAGCGTTATATTCTCGAATGGGTCGCTTGGCACAAGCTCCACGGCTTCGATATTATCATTGCCGACAACTGTAACGGCGGGCCGCAGACTGAACTGCTTCAGAAACTGGAGCGCGAAGGAAGCATCTCGTTAATTGATTTTCGTCACCGAACCTCACAGCCGCAGATGCCCGCTTACTGCCGGATCTATTGGAGGTCACTCGCGCTGGGATACCGATACATCGGCTTTCTTGACGCGGACGAATTCTTCGAGCCCCTTGAAGCACCGCCCTGGAGCGGGGCGTCGGTGGTGCGGTCGCACCTCAAGCGCTATTTGGCTGTAAGGTATCGATGGGCATTATTCGGGAGTGACGGAGCTCTGACTTATGATTCAGAGCTGGTCGTGAAGCGTTTTGAGAAGCGAGGTCTCCCGGATCACCAAACCAACAGGACAGCGAAGTCATTCTTCCGGACGTATGCTGTTCTCTACAGCGCGATTCGCTACCCAACGAGATTTCTGACCCAGCCGCACTCTCCGCCGATCAGTTCAAAGCGAACGATGCTTGACGGGAAATCAGCGCGCGATGTGTCAGCCAAATGGGTTGGTGGCCGTGTCCGTCACTATGCAGCCAAGTCTCGCGAGGAGCTTTTGAGCAAGCTTGAAAAACGCGGCGACGCTTTCAGCGTGTCTGCCAGAGATGCAGGGGAATATGCGGCAGATGTTGATCTCAATGACGAGTTTGACCCGCTGACTGATTCGACAATTTCTGACCTGCGACGAAAGATTCTGGATTTTGCGGTGCCTCGCAACGCTGAAAATTGAAGGCTTCGTCCATGCGTCTAAAATCATCGATCTGGGTCGCGGGCTATCTGCGGCGGTGTCAGAGCGCGGGCGTTTTCGGCGCCGTGCGCCGGCGTGGCGCGGAGGAAGCTGGCGCGGTCTATATCAAGCTTGCGCTGATGGATGGCACGGCAATGCTGTTCGTTCCGGCACCCCAAACCGCTTATGACGACAGCCGGCCCATCGAGCGCGTCTTCACGCAGTCGCCGCCGCAAACCGTGGACGAGCAGGCGATCGAGGCGCGACTTGCCAGGGAAATCGGTTTCGATCCCGATGTCTGGATCGTTGAGATCGAGGACAAGGCTGGACGGCATTTTCTCGATCTGGCGAAGACCTGACGAATTGCAGGCAGGCGTCAGTGTCCCGCAGCGCCCTTCGATGTCGTGCGGATCGTCGCGCCCGTTCCCGGCTGAACTGCGGGACGCGCTGGCGCTGAGCGCGCGCGCTGGCGTTCGTCGTCGTACAGGGTGGGGCGATATTTTGCACGCGTAACGGACAGCGCAGTTCCGCGCCAGGCAGCCAGCATGATCAGCGCGGTTCGCGGCTCGATGGTGTCGTAGAGCCGCGCGAGGCGATAGACGTCCATGACCGATGAACCGAGCGCAGGATTGAGAAACAGCAGCACGCGCTGGAACACGTCACTCGACATGCCGAGAGCCCGGAGCGCGCATGCCAGCGGCTCGCCGCCGGGTTCGGTGACGATCTGCGTCGCCACGCGGGATGTCAGAATCAGCGCGTCGGCAAGCTCCGCGGTGAAGTTCGCTGCATCGGCAGCCAGTGCCGATTGCTCGAGGTTTGCAATGGCGCGAGCTGCGCGCCGGGGATCTACCGCTGTCGATGGTTTGAGCGGGGTATCCATCAAACCACGCAAGATCTGGGAGCGGCGCGTGCCATCCGCTGCAAGGAACATCTCGATGAGTTTTGCTGCGTCGTCCGGCTGCATCGACATTGTCGGTGCGATGCTCACGTCCGGATCGGATACGATCTCCAGATCCGCTGCGGGGTTGATTTCAAATGTTTCTTCCTGAGGCGGTCGATGGCTTCGGGCGACGGGCAGGCGCTCTTCTGCCGCGAAACTCAATTTGAGCTTCCAGGCGATTTCGCGGGGCGTGCCGGGATAAATCGCGAGCCGTGCCTTGACCGCCGCGCGCGTCGCATCATCGACTTCGTCGAGCAGCCGGGATGCCAACTCGGCGAACTGCCGTTCTTCGTCATCTGTGTGATCGCGGGTCTGGACGTAGAGATCGGTCAGCACGCGAAGCAGCGTCGGGCGAATATCGACACCCTCGCGCCGGGACAGTGTCATCAGGCCATCGAAGCCGTTGAACATTGGAGGTGCCGTCATGCCGAATACGCAACCGGGTTAAGTCTCAGCCCGACGTTATCGCCTGCTCTTTAATAACCCGTTAA
>JAZKGC010000076.1:0-3736 GCA_040386115.1 Pseudomonadota bacterium | reverse complement strand
GGGAAGCCGCGGTCGTATTGCGGCCACAGCCCATGCACGACGAAGGAAAACGGCCGTCCGGCGCATTGGGTCTGGGCGCCGCGGCCGGAATTTCCGCGTTCGCTGGCAGCCTGACAGAAGGACGGCGACCACGACAGCGCGAGAACGTAGAAATCAAATTCACCCGGCGCATTCTGACGGTGATCCTGCGCCGACACCGGCCCTGCCCAGACCAGACCCGCGACAACGAGGCCGGTCAGCAGGGAGAAAAACCGGCGGGAGACACGAGCCAAATCATCAGAAACTGAAAACCCAGCAGCCGTCGAACCGGACCTGAAACCTGACATCGGCACGCCCCCTCACCCCAACGCCAAAAGCCTAGTCAGGCTTCCCGCAAAGATCAAGAACATTTCAAGAACATTTCATCTCGCCCACAGCGAAGCGGGCGAGGCATCCTCACACGATAAAAAGATGTTGCTGAAGCTTAAGGCTTCGCGGCCTTGCAGGACGGGTTGTACGCCCAGTTGCGGTCGAGCCCGACCACGCACCATTCGACCCCCGAATTGAAGCCGGCAAAGCCGCCGTCCTCGATGATCGAGTAGTGCACCTGACGCGGGCGTCCGTCATTCAACATGGCGCTGGCGGTGCAGAAGCGGCGTGGAATGCTGTTCGAGGCCCACGGGCGGAACGCCACTTCATGCACATCGGCAAAGCCGGTAATCTCGAGACTCGAATTCCAGAACTTGCTCTCTTTTTCGGCGAACTGGCTGGAAATAGCACCGAGCGCCTCGGCGCATTCTCCCATCTGGCCATCATAACGCGGGCCGGACAGCCAGAAATTCCGTTCAAGCGAACTCGCAGCCTGAGCCGCCGGGCTCAATGCCATCAGGCCGAATACAGCGCCGAGCGCCGCCGCCAAAGTGAGTTTTCGCAAGGTCGAGAAAAGGTCGCGCATGAAGCGGTCCGCCGGAATGTCGTTGCGCCGGAAGGTGCCGCGAAGCCGCCAGCCGGTCAAGTGCAGCGCGGCAACACTTGCGCACCATCCCCTGTTCGGCGCGTTGGCGTTCTTTCCATGTCCTGCGCGCGCCTTTATGATGAGGACAGATTCCAATGGAGACGAGCATGCGGACCACAGGATTGGCTATTTTGGCTGCGGCGTGCGCGCTTGCTCTGACCGGCACGGCCCAGGCGACCTCGGTGCCTCCGTTCAAGGGCAACGATACCGGCGGCATTATCGCCTACTCGCTCTACAAGGAGGGTGCCGACATCAAGGCGCTCGCCTTCAACCACTGCGCCAGCTACGGCAAATCGGTCAAGCTCACCGGCGCTGATACCCGGTACGGCGGCTACATTTCCTTCGCCTGCGTCTGGGTTCATCCCGGCCATCTCGATCGTCCGCTGCGCGTCGGCTACTGACACCCACATTAAAAGGGGCTGCCCATGATGCGAACGCCTTCATATCGTGTGGTGGCGTTGACGCTCTGCGTCGGCATGCTCGCTGCTTTCCCCGCGCTGGCGGGTCCGGTCGAAATGCCTAACCGCAAGCCGGGCCTGTGGGAGATCAAGGTCAAAGCCGGCTCCGAAATGCCCGCAATGACCATGCAGCAATGCACCGACGCCACCACCGACAAGGATATGGCCGCCACGTTCAGCCCGATGGCCAAGGAGATGTGCTCGAAGCAGGACATGCAGAAGACGGCGACCGGCATGGTCATCGATTCGACCTGCAATGTCGGCGGCATGAACTCCGTCTCGCGCACCGAGATCAACGGCGATTTCAATTCGGCCTATACGGTGAAGGTGATCTCGAAGAATACCGGCGGCCCGGTCGGCGTGCCGGCTGAATCGGCAACGACGATGGACGCGAAATGGGTCGGTGCCTGCAAGGCCGATCAAAAGCCCGGCGACATCGTCATGCCCGGCGGCATGAAGATCAACATCAAGGACATGCAGGCGGCGAAGGGCGTGCAGCCGAAGAAGTGAGATGTCTTCTCACCCTGCCCGTAAGAACGGGCGAGGGAGAAGATCACTTCCCGATCTTCCACGGATCGTACTTCTCCTTGGAATCCGGCACGCCTTGCATGGCGGCCTTGGCGGCGGCTTCTTCCCGCGCCATGCGCTTTTGCGGATCTTCGCCTTTAGGCGCGGACGCGCCGGTGTCGCCGGTCGGCCGCGATTTGCCGCCGCCCTGCGCGTAAACCTGCCCCGACAGCAGCACCAGCGCCGCCGCGATCAAAACCAGTCTCATCGAATGTCTCCATCGGCGATGTACTCGGCCCGAAGCGTAGCGTTTTCCAGGCCCGCTCCACAACCGTTGGCGCGGTGCGATCAGCCGGCCCCGAACCGTTTCTCAAACGCGGCCATGTCAACGACGCCGCGCCGGTGGGTGCCGTCGCCGATCTTGCGGTCGCCGTCACGGGCTTCGACCTCGAACAACACACTCTTGGCAGCGACTTCGATCACGCGCGACGTGACGCGAACCGTGGCCCCCACCGGCGTGGCCGCCAGATGCCGGACGTTCACCTCCATGCCGACGCTGACATGGCCTTCGGGCAACAGCGCAGCGATGGAAGACGTGCACGCCGTTTCCATGTGCAGGATCATCACCGGCGTCGCATAAACCGCCGGCATGCTCGACAGGAAATGCGCCACCGTCATGTCATGGGTGACGGTAATCGTCTTTTCGCCGGTCAGGCCGGCTGTCACGCGATCGAGAGCGCTCATCGCCGCTTACTTCGCCGCCGCCTTGCGCTCAACGAATGTCTTGCCGCCCTTCATCTTGTGCGTCAGCGGCGCTTCGTTGATCTGCACGGTGACGGCTTCGGCATCGACGCCGAGATTCTTGACCAGAGCCTGAGTGATATCGAGCATCATGCCCTTCTTCTGCTCGTCGGTACGTCCGGCGGCCATGTTGATGGTGACCTCAGGCATTTTTGTTTCCTTCTTCTCGGTGTGCCAACGGCGAATATCAGGTGTGAAACTTCAATCCATCGACGATCTTGTCAACTACTTTGCGTTCGGCCCGGACCGCCATCCCGACCAGATAGAGGTCGGCGCGGATGACGGCCTTGACGACGGCGCGGTTGGCCTCGTCATGCGTGGTCTTGAACATGTCCTCGGTGTAGATCGCGGGCTTCACATCGCGCGCCAGTGCGCGTTCAAGCGCCCGCGACAGTGCCGGGCGGTCCGCGCCGTAAATCAGGATCGGCTGGCCCGCCAATGACAGGTAGCGCGTGCCGGAGCCGTCCTCATACGGCTCGCCGACGCATTCCGGAAAAGTCGCGGTGATGCCGCTGGCGAGAAACGCCGCGACGTTCAGCTTTTGCCAGGATTCAAGATCGGAGCGGATGACAAGAGCGATTTTGGTGTCGAACTGCATGCGTGGCCGTTGGTCTTCTTGTTTTTGGAATCAGTTTTTCAGCCAGCTCACGTTGTAGCGGCTGAGCACTTTGCGCACAGCTTCGACCAATTGGTCTTCCTTCACCGCGAACTGCGCCTCGGCCTGCTTCGTGCGATAGTCGTCGCGATCGGCACTGAGATTGGCGATCTCCGCGCCGAGGATCATGTCCTTGACCTGCACTTCGCCTTTGAGCTTCTCGTCGCCGCCTTGCAGCACGACGCAGGGAGAATTGCGCCGGTCGGCATATTTGAACTGCACGCCGAGATTGTTCTTCGGATTGCCGAGATAGAGTTCGGCGCGAATTCCAGCGTTGCGCAGCGTCGCCACGAACTTCTGATATTGCGCGATCTCGTTGCG
>JAZKGC010000075.1:0-4341 GCA_040386115.1 Pseudomonadota bacterium | reverse complement strand
GTGACCGGAAATTTCCGCCTTACCGACGCGAGCGCCGACTCCGATGTGCGGCATATCATCCTGGATTTCGGCGACCAGAAGTTTCCGGTGCTGGAAGGCCAGAGCATCGGCATCGTCGCGCCGGGCGTGGACGAGAGCGGCAAGCCGCATGTGGCGCGGCTGTATTCCATCGCCAGCCCGCGCGGCGGCGAAAAGCCGAACACCAACAATCTCGCGCTTACGGTGAAGCGCGAAGACAGCGGCGTGTGCTCGAACTATCTCTGCGACCTGCCGCGCGGCGCGAAGCTTGAGATCACCGGACCGTTCGGCGCGACCTTCCTGATGCCGGACGATCCGGCGGCGAACATCATCATGATTTGTACCGGCACGGGCTCCGCGCCGTTTCGCGGCTTCACCGAGCGCCGCCGCCGCGCCATGCCGGATGCAGCCGGGAAGCTCCTGCTGTTTTTCGGCGCGCGGCGTCCGGAAGAACTGCCGTATTTCGGGCCGTTGCAGAAAGTGCCTGATAAATTGCTCGGAAAGTATTTCTGCTATTCGCGGGTGCCGAACGAGCCGCGCGTCTATGTGCAGGACCGCATCCGCACCGAGGCCGCCCAGATCGCAGCCCTGCTGCGCGACGACAAAACCCACGTCTATATCTGCGGCCTCAAGGGCATGGAAAGCGGCGTCGATGAAGCCTTCGCCGACGCCTGCCGCGCGGCGTCACTGGACTGGGCGGCGCTCAAGCCAATGATGCGCGAGAGCGGGCGGTATCACGTCGAGACGTATTAGGCCGTCATTCCGGAGCGCGCAAAAAGCGCGCTCCTGCGTCGGCCCTTACTCGCCGGAGACCGGCAGGCTCAGGTTGGCATAGACGATGCCGCCGTCCACCGCGATGGAGTTGCCGACCACGTAATCGCCTGCACGCGAGGCGAGATAGATCGCGATGCCGGCCATGTCTTCCGGGGTGCCGATGCGCTTCGACGGGATGTGCTTCGCGACGGAGTCGCCGTGATCGCGTGCGGCGGTGTTCATGTCCGACTCAAACGCGCCGGGGCAGATCGCGGTGACGTTGATGTTGTCGTGGATCAGCTTGGCGGCCATGCGCCGCGTCAGATGTATGACCGCTGCCTTGCTGGCCTGATAGGAATAGGTTTCCATCGGATTGACGGACAGGCCGTCGATCGACGCGATGTTGATGACCTTGCCGGGCTTCTGTGCGGTCGCGGCTGCGCGCAGCGGCTTGGCCAGCGCCTTGGTGAGAAAGAACAGCGACTTGACGTTGAGATTCATCACCTTGTCCCAGCCGGCTTCAGGGAATTCGTCGAACGCCGCGCCCCATGCAGCACCTGCATTATTGACCAGAATGTCGATCTTCGGCTCCCGCTTGATGAGTTCGGCGGCGAGCTTGTTGCAGCCCTCGACCGTCGACATGTCGATCGGAATCGCGATGCACTCGCCGTCGTAAGCGGCGGTCAATTCCTTGGCGGTTTCCTCGCAGGGACCGGCCTTGCGTGCGGTGATGTAAACTTTCGCCGCACCCTGCGCGAGAAAGCCCGAGGCGATCATCTTGCCGATGCCGCGCGAGCCGCCGGTGACAACCGCGATGCGGCCCTTCAGTGAAAACAGATCCTTGAACATGGTGTCTCCCTTTGCTTTGGCTCCAGTTTAGAGCGAGCGGAAACGGCTAAGTCAAGGAATGGCGGGACTGAGAAACCTGTTTGAAACGCGATTACGCCGCATCCACGCGGCGAAAGCCGTTCCACATCGCGGTGGCGGCACCTGATGTCAGCACCGAGAGAAAGCGCGCGCTTTGATAATTGCCGTTCAGCGAAATCCGCGGCAGCGCGGTGAGATGATCGGCGTTCTCCGGAAAGATCATGCCGGGACGCGTGGTCACGGCGGTCGCAAAGCCCAGCGCGCGCGCGGCGGCGAATTCGCGCGCGGTGGCGGCAGACTTGTCGCCGTAAGGATAGGCGAAATGCAGCGCGGGCTTTTGTAAATTGTCCTCGATGCGCTCGCGGCTGACGCGCATTTCGCGCAACGCCTCATCCGCGGTCGCGCGCGCGAGATTGCAGTGGCTCACTGTATGCGCGCCGATGGTCACCAGCGGATCGGCGGCGAACGGCTGCAACTCCTGCCACGGCATGCACAGGTCGCGCGCGATGGCTGCGTCATCGACGCCGTGCCGCGCGCAAAGCCTGCTGACTTCGTGCTGCACCGGACGGTCGCCCGGCAGCGTGCGCAGCCAATCGTGGATGCGGTTGAAAGCTTCCTGCTTGGTCGCCGCATTGCCTGCATCGAGCCGTGTCGCAACGCCATCCATCTCGATTTCGAGTGTATCCGCCCTCGCGACGGCGCGCTCCAGCGCCACCCACCACAGCTTGCCGCGTCCTTCCGCGAAATCGCTCGCGACATAGACCGTGAACGGCGCGCCATGATCGCGCATGACCGGCAGCGCATAGTCGCGATTGTCGCGGTAGCCGTCGTCGAAGGTGAAGCAGGCGAAGCGGCGCGCGAAATCGCGCTCTCGCATCCGCCGGTGCGCCTCGTCCAGCGCGACGATATCGACATCCAGCGCGCGGACATGCGCCAGCACCTCGTGCAAGAACCCCGGCGTGATCTCCAGATGCCGGTTGGGCTGGAACGCGTCGTCGCGGGCCGGGCGGACATGATGCAGCATGAAAACGGTGCCGACGCCGGCCAGGATCGGCCGCAGCATACGATGCGCGCCGGTGAAATACAGCGCGTCGAGGCCGGCGCGAATGACGGTGTTGCGGAGCTGGTTCATGGCGGCGGCTCGGGCGGAGGGTATCCGGACCCGGAAATCTGGCAGAAACGGCTGAACAAACGGTTATCCGCAGGCCGAAATACAGGTGCTTCATCACGTCACTTGCGAAGCACCGCGCCGATGGCGTCCAGTCGATTTCGCGTTTGACACTCAGGCAAGGGTTTGTTTTGTCTGCTTCCCATCAGGAAAAGGTCTGGAATGAACCGATTGTCCGTTTGGGGCCGTAAATGGTGGCCGGGGCTGATCCCCTTGGGCCTGCTTTGGATTGCCGCGATCTGGAACAGCACCGTGCCGCTTGAGGGCGACCTCACCGCGCGTGCGACCACGGCCCTCAAGGACACCGTGCTCGACAAGACCCGGATTGTGGTGTCCGGCCGCGACGTGGCGCTGTCGGCGGAAGCGTTCTCGGAAACCGGCCGCCGCAGCGCGGTGGCGCAGGTCGAGGCGGTCGCGGGCGCGCGGCTGCTCACCGACCAGACCAGCCTGATCCCGGAAGCCAGTCCTTTTGTGTGGTTGGCGGAGCGTGACGTCGTCAGGATCACGCTGGGCGGCAACACGCCGCTGCCGGCGATCAAGGCCAAACTTATGGAAGCGGCGAGGGCGTCCATCAAGGGCACCGAAATTCAGGACAAGATGACGATGGCGCGCGGCGCGCCGCCTCGTTTCGACAACGCGGCGCTGCTGCTGATCGACCAGTTGGGCAAGCTGAAGGACGGCAAGATTACCCTCAGCGACACCCAGATCAGCCTCACTGGCATGGCGCGCGACATCGGCGGCCGGGAAGCGATCTGGGCGGCGCTGCGGAATCTGCCGGAGGGATATTCGGTGAAGGATAACGCCATCAGGGCGCCGCCGTATATTTTCCAGGCCAACAAGGATCCGGTCGCGAACACGGTCACGCTCGCGGGCTATGTGCCGGACAACAACGTGCACGCCGCGATCGTGGCTGCGGTCGGGCGCAAGTTCTTTTCGGAAAAGCTGGTGGACAATCTCAAGGCCAGCGTCGGCGCGCCGCAGGGTTTTTCCAATGCCGTGGTCGCCGCGCTCGGCGCGCTGTCCCGCGTCTCCACCGGGTCGCTTGTGGTCTCCGACCGCGACGTGAAATTGTCGGGCGACGCGCTTTACGCGGTTGCAGCGGAGCAGATTCGCGGCAATCTGGGCAGCGAGTTGCCGCAAGGCTGGAAATCCAACGCGGAAGTTTCAGTCAAGCCTGTCGCCAGCGGCGTCGATCCCACCGTCTGCCAGCAATTGTTCTTCGAATTGCTCGGCAAGGCGAGGATCAAGTTCGAGTCCGGCCAGGCGAAAATCAATCAGGATTCGCTGGGGCTTCTCGACCGGCTGATCGAGACAGCATTGCGTTGCCCGGCGGCCAATATAGAGGTCGCCGGCCATACCGACACCGACGGCGATGACGCCGGGAACATGGCGTTGTCCGAGAAACGCGCGCTGGCGGTGACCGACTATCTGATCCGGGCCGGATTGCCGACGGAACGGCTCAAGGCAGCAGGTTACGGCAGTTCCCAGCCCGTCGCGGTCAACGATACCGACGAAGGCAAGGCCAAAAATCGCCG
>JAZKGC010000074.1:1697-14583 GCA_040386115.1 Pseudomonadota bacterium | reverse complement strand
TCAAGGGCCGCACAATCCACGCGTTCCACACCGAAGGCGCGGGCGGCGGCCACGCTCCAGATATCATCAAGGTCGCGGGCCTGAAGAACGTGCTGCCCTCGTCGACCAATCCCACGCGGCCGTTCACGCGTAACACCATCGACGAGCATCTCGACATGCTGATGGTCTGCCACCATCTCGATCCGTCGATTGCCGAGGATCTTGCATTCGCCGAGAGCCGCATCCGCAAGGAGACTATCGCGGCGGAAGACATCCTGCACGACATGGGTGCACTGTCGATGATCTCGTCCGACAGCCAGGCGATGGGCCGCCTCGGCGAGGTCATCATCCGCACCTGGCAGACCGCCGACAAGATGAAGAAGCAGCGCGGGTCGCTTGCGCAGGACAAAGGCAAGGACAACGACAATTTTCGGGTGAAGCGCTACATCGCGAAATACACCATCAATCCCGCGATCGCGCATGGCGTCTCAAAACTGGTTGGATCTGTCGAGAAGGGCAAGATGGCCGATCTGGTATTGTGGTCGCCGGCGTTTTTCGGCGTGAAGCCTGATCTCGTCGTCAAGGGTGGCTCCATCGTCGCGGCCCCGATGGGCGATCCGAACGCATCGATCCCGACGCCGCAGCCTGTGCATTACCAGCCGATGTTCGCGGCCTTCGGAAAATCGCTCACCGCATCGTCGGTGGTGTTCTCCTCAAAAGCGGCGGTGGCATCGGGTCTTGCGAAAAAGCTCGGCATCGAAAAGAAGCTGTATCCCGTTTTAAACACGCGCGACGGCATCTCGAAAAAGAGCATGATCCACAATGGCGCGACCCCGAAAATCGAGGTCGATTCCGAAACCTACGAGGTCCGCGCCGACGGCGAATTGCTGACCTGCGCGCCCGCCGAGGTGCTGCCCATGGCGCAGCGCTATTTCATGTATTAGGGTTCGGCCCGGCAGTAGCAGCCATAACAAAAAGCCGGGAGGTTCTCTTGATTTACGTGATCGCGACACTGACAGTGAAACCCGAAATGCGCGCCGAATTGATCGCCGGTGCAAAGGCCTGCATTGCCGAGACGCGCAAGGAAGCCGGCAACATCGCCTACGATCTGCACGAGAGCGTGACCGATCCCACCAAGCTGGTGTTCGTGGAGCAGTGGGAGAATACCGAAGCGCTCGAGCCTCACCGCAAGGCCGATCATATGAAGACCTTTGGGCGCATTGCGGTGAACTGCATGGCCGCGCCGCCGAAGATTGAAATCATCACACCTGCTGATGTCGTGGTCCGATGATCTATGTCGTCGCCACCACGAAGGTGAAGCCTGAACATCGCGCCGCCTTCATTGCCGGGGCGAAAACCTGCATCGCCGAAACCCACAAGGAAAAGGGCTGCATTTCCTACGAGCTTCATGCCAGCGTGAACGACCCCGATGTCTTTGTTTTCGTCGAGCGCTGGGAGACGCGGGACGATCTCACGGCCCACAGCCGCGCGCCGCATCTGAAAGCATGGCGCGAACTGTCCGCGCCAATGAAAGTTTCGCCGACCGAGATCGAGATCATCAGCGGAGGCGAAGTCCAGAAGCTGTGAGAACCCCATGATCCGCGCGATTGATGTTCGTCCTCAGGTCCGGTGGACAAAAGCCGCGACTGACACCGTGGTGCTGGGATTCGACGACCGGCATCGGCGGCGCATGGCGATGACCGGCACGCGCGGTCTGGAATTCTTGCTGGATCTCGCAGAGGCGGTGGCCTTGCGCGGCGGCGATGCTTTGGTTCTGGAAGACGGGCGGCTGATCGAGGTCGTCGCAGCGCCGGAACCGCTGGTGGAAATCCGCGGCACCGATCCGCACCATCTCGTGCGCGTGGCTTGGCATCTCGGCAATCGTCACCTGCCGACGCAGATCGTCGGCAAGGGGCTTCGGATCCGGCGCGATCATGTCATCGAGGATATGGTGAGGGGTCTCGGTGCGCGGGTCATCGCCATCGAAGCGCCGTTCGATCCGGAAGGCGGCGCTTATGCCGGCGGCGGCCACGCCCATGGCGCGGATCATGGCGCGGGTCATCATCACGACGACCATGCATCCCACGATCACAAGTCCCACGATCATGGTCACGATCATCACGATCACAAACACGGTCATGCCCATGCTCATGACCACGAGCACTGACCGCGACGCGAACAGTCCGATGTCGGATGCAGACGCCGCTGCCGCGCTGTTCCGGCTGATGACATGGTTGTCGCCGTCGTTTCCGGTCGGGTCTTTTTCATATTCCAGCGGCATCGAATGGGCTGTGGAAGCCGGCGACATTGTCGACAGGATCACGCTGCAAAACTGGCTGTCCGCGATGCTCACCGACGGCCCGGGATTTTGCGACGGCGTGTTTCTGAGTCACGCCTATCGTGCGGCGTTGGCGGGGGACGGCGACGCATTGAGCAATGTCACCGAGCTTGCAGCAGCCTTCATGCCGTCGCGGGAGCGGCATCTTGAGGCCACCGCGCAGGGCCGCGCCTTTGTCGAAATCGCGCGCTCGGCCTGGAATTGCGAGGCTCTGGATTTGCTGACGGTGCAGGGCAGCGCGCCGGTGGTCTATCCGGTGGCGGTGGGCGTCCTTGCTGCGGGACATGGTGTGCCGTTGCAGCCGTCGCTGCATGGGTTCTTGCATGCGCTGACCTCGAACTGGATATCTGCAGGCGTTCGGCTGATCCCGCTCGGGCAGACCGACAGCCAGCGCGCGCTGGCGGCACTCGAGCCGGTGATCGCGATGACAGCGGAGAAATCTCTGAAGGCTGCGCTGGACGATCTTGGCAGCGCGACGTTCCGTGCGGATCTGGCCAGCATGCGCCATGAGACTCAATACACGAGGCTGTTCCGGTCATGAGGGTTTTCCGATGATGGCTGGAATTGCCTTCGCGATCTTTGTCGTGCTGACCTCGATCGCGGCCATTCATGTGGCGTGGGGCGTTGGCGTCCGCTGGCCGCGCCGCACAGAACTCGATCTGGTGTCCACCGTGGTCGGCTATGAGCGCAATCGCATGCCGCCGCCGAATCAGTGCTACCTCGCGGCACTCGCCATCTATATCCCGGGAATTATTGCGCTGATGCTGGCCGGCCTGATCGACGTGGCCATTCCGGCATCGTTTGTTATGTTTGCCGGCATTGTCGCGGCATTGGTGTTCGCAGGGCGCGGCATCGCCGGCTACACGTCGGCGTGGCGTGCGCATTTTCCGCGCGAGCCGTTTGCGTCGCTGGACCGGCGATATTATTCACCGCTGTGTCTGGTTCTCGCCGCGGGTTTCGCACTCTTGCTCTTTCATGGATCGGGAAACTGACATGTCGCGTTTCAATGGCCCTCTTCGCGTCGGCATCGGCGGTCCCGTCGGTTCCGGCAAGACCGCATTGATGGACCTGCTCTGCAAGACCATGCGCGAGCGTTACGATATAGCGGCCATCACCAACGATATCTACACCAAGTGGGATGCGGAGTTTCTGGTTCGCTCGGGATCGCTGACCCCGGACAGGATTGCCGGCGTGGAGACGGGTGGCTGCCCGCATACGGCTATTCGTGAAGATGCCTCGATGAATCTCGCAGCAGTCGCCGATATGAGGGTGAAGTTCCCCAACCTCGACATGGTGCTGATCGAATCCGGCGGCGACAATCTCGCAGCGACCTTCTCGCCGGAACTGGCGGACCTGACCATTTACGTTATCGACGTTGCTGCGGGTGACAAGATACCTTCGAAAGGCGGCCCCGGCATCACGCGGTCGGACCTTCTGGTCATCAACAAGATCGATCTGGCGCCTCACGTTGGCGCGTCGCTGGAGAAAATGGATATCGACACGAAACGGATGCGCGGGGAGAGGCCGTTCGTCATGACGAATCTCAAAAAGAGCGAAGGCCTCGATCGAATCATCCACTTCATTGAAACCAGGGGCGGGCTTAAGGCTTCCCAGTCGGCGAAGGTGAACTGACGCGGTCCTGGTTTGCATCCGGCCGGTCCTTTCGGAACGGTTGCCGCGCGCCGCGGTTAGGCTCGATGAAACAGTTTCGATCACCTGCCCGGGCGCAGGTTTACACGGCGCAGCCGAGAATGCCAGGCGCGCCGTTCCTCATCATCTCCGGTATGACGCGTCCCACGGATTCGCCATTAACGCTAACAGGTATATTTTCCGTTCGATGGAACCATATCGCTCCGGCTAGATTAGGCCACTTGCGATACATTCAGACGGCGCACGGAATGCTATGAACCGTTGCCCCGGTCGCGCCAGAGGGTCTATGACGATGTGTTTGGTAGCGTTAGACGATCATTCCGCCGCGTCCCAATTTTCCGGCAGCCTCTGCTTCCCGTTCTTTTCCCCATTCCCGAGCAATTGAGTGTTTCGTCTAGGCTTGATCATAGGACTGATGGCGATCATCGGAGTTCTTGTCTCCGGGCTTGCTGCGTCGAAAGTATATGAACAGGAATTGTCCATCGGACGGATTGCTCTGGCCCGCGCGGTGGATACGCATGCCAATCTTGTGCAGGAACGCCTGAGCGAGCGCGAACTGTTGTCGCGGGTTGCGGTCGGGCTTTTTCGCTCTCCGTCGAGCAGCATGGCCAACGCGCTTCAGCCGCTGCGCGCGTCGATCTATGCCTTCAAGACGGATTTTGTGGTGTCGAGCTGGATCGCTCGCGTTCCGCGATCGGGGCTGGCGCAAGCGCAGGCAGAACTCAAGACGGCTGGCTTTCCTAATCCCATCATCCGCGATTTCAACGATGCGCCGCTCGATCCGGCAACTCTGCGCGACCCAGCCAGTGTGCTGATGGACGTCGAGCCGCAGAACGGTGAGACCAATGCTTTCGTCGGCCGCGTGCTGGATAACCATCCGGATATCGGCGCGATGCTGGCCCGGGCCGTGGACGAGGGCAAGCCGGTGTCTTCCGATCCTTTCGTCCTGCTCCGCAATGGCGGGCCGATGGGCATTGTACTGGCGGCGCCGGTGCGGGCAGAAGCAAGCAACAGCATCGCCGGAATTTTGACGATCTCCTATCGGCTGGCGCCGCTGATGCTGTCCAACGACGATCAGGCGCTGTTCGCTGTCGCGTTGCGCGATCCGCGAAATGCCTCGAACAATCTCAGTGCCGACACGAACGGAGATGTCGGGTCCGTACCGCTTGCACTCGATGCCGACAATCCGCCGCTGCTGCGCGTCGTCACGTTCGGCGCGCGGGACTGGACGCTCATTTATTACGCCAAGACGAATGCCGCCGATCGTGCACAGGAACTGGCGGCCATCGTCGCCCTGATCGGCATCGCGCTCACGACGGTTCTGTGCGGGCTGTTCGGCTACGTGTCCTACAACAATGTGCGGCTCAGCCGCGAGATCGAGACCCGGATCGGCTTCGAGAAGCGGCTCACGGCGGTGATCGATGAGCTGAATCATCGGGTGAAGAACATTCTGGCAGTGATTCAGTCGATCGTGACCCGGACGCTGCGTCACGGCGCGGACATCGACGTCGCGCGCGAACTCCTGATCGGCCGCGTCCACGCCATGTCGCATGTCGTCTCGCTGCTGAGCGAAAGCCAGTGGCAGGGCGTCAAGCTGAAAGGGCTGTTCGAGCCGCGCGCCATTCCGCATGCGGAGCGGATCGCGCTGAACGGTCCCGACATCATCGTCAGCGCGCGCGCGGCCCAAAGCCTGTCGCTGCTGTTCTTCGAACTGGCGTCCCACGCCGATGAAGGCCTGTCGCTTGTCGGCAAGCATCCGCATATCGTTGCGGAATGGAGTATCAGCGGCGAGCGGCCGGATACGGTTTTCCATTTCCGCTGGGAAGAATTCAATACAAGCGCCGCGACCCGCCGCGCTGACAGCGAGTTTGGCCTTGTCCTGCTTGATCGCGTCGCGCCGGAAGCGCTGGGCGGCACATCGAAGCGATATTTTACCGATGTCAGCTACGTCTATGAATTGACTGCGCCGATGGCGACGGTGATCGACGAGAATGAAATGGACCGGACCGAGCGTCTCGGCGCGCCGGTAAGGCCGGCGCGGAAGCGCTGACGGAACAAAATATCCTGCGCTTGATTGAGGGACCGCCGGTTCGGGTCATGCAAAGGAAAACAATATGGGACGCTATCTTCTGTTGTGGTTTCTCGGGATTCCAATTCCGGTTCTGCTGTTGATCTGGGCCTTTGGCGGCCTCAATTAAGGGCATAAAAAAGCGGCCACCGATGAGGTGGCCGCTTTTCCATATCTGGCTAGCTCGAAGCGAAAGCGACTATCTGCTGCCGCCGCCGATCACCGCGCGCATGGTGTCGTCCGGCCCGAAATCTTCCGCGCCATTGACGAACAGCAACGCACTCAGCTTGGACCGCGCACGATTGACGCGGCTCTTGATGGTGCCGACCGCGCATCCGCAGATCGCCGCCGCGTCCTCGTAGGAAAAACCAGACGCGCCGACAAGGATGAGGGCTTCTCGCTGATCCTGCGGGAGCTTCTCCAGCGCAACCCTGAACTCTTCGAATTCAAGATGTGAATTCTGCGCAGGCTGCGACTTCAGCGTCTTGGCATAGTTGCCATCGGCATCCTCAACCTCACGCTTCCGCTTGCGATAGTCCGAGCGGAACAGGTTGCGCAAAATCGTGAACAGCCACGCCGGCAGGTTGGAGCCGGGCTGGAACGAGTCGATATGGGCCAGCGCGCGCAGCAGCGTTTCCTGAACCAGATCGTCGGCCCGGTCACCGTTGCCGCTGAGCGAGATCGCGAATGCGCGAAGGCTCGGCACGGTGGCCAGAATGTCGTCTCGAAGTGAATCTGTGAGAGGCATTAGTCCCTCCCGTCTTTTTTTGCCGTCAACTCTCCACCTGCAGTGACTTGCGCCGCTGCATCCTGGGAATCGAGCTGGCGAATTAAATCAGCGAATCGATCCGGCACACCCTGGCGCACGACGTCGTCATACATGGCGCGCAGTTGGTGCCCGATCCGGGACTGGATCTCGGCGTTGAGTCCACCCTGCTTGCCCGCTCCGGGTGCCTTGTTTACTGGAGGCTTGTAATCTTTCATGGTTCAACCCGTTTTTCCCCAAGAGCTAAGTGGTTATATTTGCAACGATTTTTGTTGCCTCTTGAAGCTTTTCAGCCCCATCTATGTAAGGCGTAATGCGCCCCGGACCAGAAAGTTCCAAACCGACGGGAACTTTTATCGGGCTCGGGCGTAGATAGGCGGATACGGGGAACCCGGAACTGGCGCTCAGCCGTGTGCCAGGCCTCGTGCGATTCACTGAAGCCGATGATTGATTGGAGGGGGTATGTCTCGTTCTCAGCTCGTTGCTGAACATTTGCCACTGCTGCGGCGTTACGCCCGCGCTTTGACCGGAAGCCAAGGGTCCGGTGATGCCTATGTGGCGGCCATGCTGGAAGCCTTGTTGCAGGATCCTGCGCTGCTCGATGAGAAGCTCGGGCCGCGTACAGGGCTGTTCAAGCTCTTTACGCAGATATGGAATTCGGTGTCCTTGAACGAGACCGCCACGCCGGCGCTGGCAGCGTCCGAACAGCGGCTTTCGAACATCACGCCGCTGGCACGTCAGGCATTTCTGCTGCTGTCGCTCGAGGGTTTTTCCGAGGAAGAGGTCGCCCACATCCTCGCCGTGGACGTGACGAAGATCCGCGAACTGGCCGACACCGCTGGCCGTGAACTGGCCGCGGAAATTGCCACGGATGTGCTGATTATCGAGGATGAAACCTTCATCGCGATGGATCTCGAAAGCCTCGTCAAAAACCTTGGCCACAATGTCATCGGCGTGGCGCGGACCCATTCCGACGCCATCGCACTGGCGAAAAGCAAGAAGCCGGGGCTGATCCTCGCGGACATTCAGCTGGCCGACGGAAGCTCAGGGCTGGACGCTGTGAACGAACTGTTGAAGACAATCGAGGTGCCCGTGGTGTTCATCACAGCCTACCCCGAGCGTTTCCTGACCGGCGAGCGCCCGGAACCTGCCTTCCTGATTTCCAAACCGTTCCAACCGGCAATGGTATCGGCCGTGGCAAGCCAGGCATTGTTCTTCCAGCGCAACTCGCGCAACCGGTCGCCCACGGTCGCGGCTTCATAAGGATTGGTTGCCTCCGGAGCGAGGATGCAATCGACACAGACTTCGACAAAAAGCCGGGTCCGGGAGCGATTCCCGCGAACCGGCTTTTTGATGAGCAAACGCTAAAAAAAATGGGGTGCAGCCGGCATCACCACGGCTACACCCCACATAGCAGCCGGTCGATTAGGGGCAGGGGGATGACCGGCTGCCGGTAAGACGCTTCACGCGCCAAACAGTTCCGGGCTCCGCCGCTATTATTTCTGAAGGCCGGCGGCCCGCCCGCCGGAACGAAGCCAAATCTTTCTCGTTGTTTCAATGAGCCGCCGGTTCCGGTGGCACAGCAACGCGTAGAGGCGGCAGATGTCTCACATGGTTTCCGGAATTCTCGGCGCGGTGGCAGCAACGCTGGCGCTGGGTGCTGTTCATCTTGAGGTGGCGGAAGGAAACGACCTTTTCGGCCCGGCGCAGCAGGGCGCGCCGAGCGTGTTCGATGCACGCACGTTCGAGGCGCAAACAACGGGACTGGCGCGCCCGGATAGCGGTTCGGCGATTCATAACGTCGATCGCTCCGCGAAGGGCGATCGTGACACCGTCGCGCGCATCGCCGGAGGATCGACGCTGTCGTTCAAAATTCCTGGCACTCCCGATGGTTCGATCCTGCTGCGCGTGCCGTCGGGCGAAGCGGCGGACGCGGTGCGCAAGTCTCCCGCGCCGGTTGGTTCGACATCCCCCAGAGGGTCTGCCGTTGGACGTCGCGCCATCGCATGCGAACCGTCCGTCAGCGTTCTTACGGCGGTGGCAAAACAGCTCGAACCGGGACGCTGCATTACCTGACAATCGAAGGTCTTAGTGTGGAAAAAAGGGCGCCGGAGGCGCCCTTCATCTTGATTGGGAGATGTGTCGTTCATTCGTCAGGCTGATCCCCCGGCGCGCGGCGACTGGCCAGCACCCCGAGTGCAATCCCGCCGACTGCAATAATTGGGATCAGGCGTTTTATCCCGATTGTGCGTACAATTTGCAGGCCCGCCGCGAGCATCATCGGATCGGACAAAGCAGTTTGCATGGCAGATTTCGCCTGTTCAACCGGCTTGCGGCGGACCTGCCGCTTGCGGACCGCATAACAAATGGCCGCGAGCAATGTCGCCACGAAGAAAACGCCGGCCCCGGCAAGGCAGGCCTGAAGCAGGCCGTATTGTTCAAGAACGAACACGAAGGCGGCCGCACACAGGAATGAGGTCGTGATGAAGAGCGAAATCGCGACTGCGACGGCGAGAGATGTAAGCCGCAACGCGCTCCCGGCGCTCTCCCGAAAATCGTCAATGAATTTCTGAAGCATCGAGCGTCCAATCCCAAAATCGTTCAATCAAACAAGGGGTATTCTCCGGCGGCAAGCCGCCGGGGAATCACGAATGGAAGGGTCCGCGTTATCGCCGCCAGGTCACCCCGATCAGGAAGCCAAGCCCGACCGCAAGACCAACGGCTGCAAGCGGACGCTGGGTGATCGCGTCTTCCAGCGATTCCTCAAGCGTGCTGGCGTAATCCTGGGCCGCATCCATCGCGTCGCTGCCGCGTTGCTTGAGATCGGACGCTGCGGAATCCACGTTCTCGCGGGCTTCCTTGTAGGAGCGTCGCGCCTGCTTCTTCGCGCTGCCTGTGAAGGCGTCGAGAGCGTCGGTGATCTGGTCGGCCAGTGCTGAGATATCATTTTTCACGGCATCAACATCCTTCTGAAGGCGTTCATAGGTTGCTTTGTCAGTCATGGTCTTCATCGCGTCTTCACCGTCGGTACTCGACATCGAAAGCTCCTGGGTCATGTGCTGCGAAAACGCGCGGTACCCCCGAAAGTTCCATCGCTCGTGCCCGGAGGCTATTGCTCGGGAAACGGCTTGGGCTTGACCGGCATCAGGTGCTCCTTGAGGACGAGCCCGACGATCAGAATAGGGGACGACAGGAATGCGCCCATCGGTCCCCAGAGCCATGTCCAGAACGCCAGGGCGATAAAAACGGCCAGCGCGTTCAGTGCTAGTCTGCGCCCAACCAGCATGGGAGTTACAAAGTGCCCCTCGACGAATGCGACCGCCGCGAAGCTGGTTGCGGCCAGCATGCCTGCCGCGAGCGTCGCCGACGTGATGATCCCGACAGCGGCGAGAACGGCGAACATGACGATGGGGCCGATGATCGGAATGAAGTTCAGCGTCGCGGCCAGCGCGCCGAGCCCGGCGGGATTTGGCATTCCGGTCACGGCGCAAATGATGCCGGTGGCGATGCCCAGCGCCATGTTGATAAGGGTGACCATCAGCAGATAGCCGCCCAGATTGCTCTCGATTGCGTTCAGGATGCGCAAGGCTCGAAGCCGGGCCTCGTGATCGGCAAAATTCAGAACCATCGCTCGCCGCAAATCCGGCCAGCTTGCAATGAACAGAATCAGAATAGCGAAAAACAACAGGATTTCAGTGAAGGTCGGCGACAGAAATTGCAGCGTGGGCTGAACCCATTCGATCTTGGGAAACTGGATGCCGGTTTCGCCTGCTGCCGGCGTTGCACCGAACATACCCTGCACCTGATTCCAGAGCGCGATAGGCCGGTCGAAGACGTGGAATTTTTCTTTCAACTGCGTGCCCAGTTCAGGCAGCCGTGTCGTCCACTCTATCACCGGCGCGGAAATCAGCGCGATCATGAACGTCAGCCCGGCGCAGGTCGCCGTCACGATCATCAGCGCCGAAATCGAGCGCGGGATTCGATATTGTTCGAGGAATTTCGCGGCAGGGGAGAGCATCGTGCCGACCACGATTGCGGTGACGATTGGCAGAAAGAACGCGCGCGCGACATACAGAACTGCGATCACGCAGATGACAAGCAGCGCCACCAGCGAGAAAGCAACAACATCAGCCCGCCGGATGATAGGAGGTTGGTCGTCGCTTGAGTCCGCGAGCGGTATGCTCTCGCCTTGTGGCTTGAGTTCGCGCACCTCAGTGGTTCCGGCGCACGGTGCGCATGATCAGATCCTGCCGAGCAGCAGAAGGATGATGACAATTACCAGGATGGTGCCGACAATCCCCGACGGGCCATAGCCCCAGGAATTGCTGTAACCCCAACTCGGAATGACGCCGAGCAAGACGAGGATCAGAAGGACGATCAGAATTGTTCCAAGCGACATGACATCAATCCTTACATGTCAGTCAGCCAGAGGCGGAACTGACTTCCGGCAGCACCAACCCTGATCCGAACCCAAGGTTCCATGCCGTGGGAGACCTTTGTTGTTTTCCTGGATGAACCCGGTCGCCGGCTTGACAAACAAACATCCGTAGCCGTTGCAGCCGGGAACCAAGATCGAAATGGCGCGTTCGATCTGTGTATCCGCATCACCGATGCAAACGCAGAAATCGAGACGGTCATGACCCATTCAGCGCTGACTCATCTGCCGCCTAGGAATTCCCTCTCCCGCATTTGCGAGATTTCGCTTCGCTCCGCGCGCTGGCTTTTTGCCGCAGCCGCATTCTCTCCGGTCCTCTTTGCGGGTCCGGCCCTGTCCCAAACTCTTGGATATGCTGGACAATCGCAAGGAACATTCTGGTCTGACGAGCGGTCTTTGCCATCACCCGGCGTGATGGAGGACGAGGGAGATGGATCGGACGCCGTGCTTCCTGAGCGTCTTCAGCGCAAGGTCGTTTCGTTCGAGACGCGCGAAACCCCCGGCACCGTGGTGATCGATACCGGCAACACGTCGCTGTATTATGTGCTGGGTCAGGGCCGCGGCATTCGTTATGGCGTGGGCGTCGGTCGCGAGGGTTTTACGTGGTCGGGCGTGCAGACCGTGTCCCGGAAAACGGTGTGGCCGGATTGGACCCCGCCAGCGGAGATGATTGCTCGCCAGCCATATCTGCCGCGTTTCGTGGCGGGTGGTCCCGGTAATCCGATGGGCGCGGCGGCGATGTATCTCGGCTCCAGCGTGTATCGCATTCACGGCACCAACGATCCATCCACCATCGGCAAGTTCGTCTCCAGCGGCTGTATCCGACTGACCAACGACGACGTGCAAGATCTGTTCAGCCGGGTGACAATCGGCACCAAGGTGGTTGTGCTGCCAAAGAATGGACGGCTTGAGGCTGGTCTGCCTAAGCAAGCTGCTCAGAAACCTGTTCGCGTGAGTGCAATGACATCCGATGCGCCGCGTGCGTCACAAAACGTCAAATTGTCCGGATTATATTGAGCGAAAAGTATCGGGTGCGTGTTTTATCGGGCGAAAAGGGGTCGGTCATGCGTCGGGCATTTTTGAATTATAGGATCGCAGCCGTAGTACTAGTACTAGCCGCGAGTTTTGCCGTCGCGCCGACCGCTCATGCGCGTGATTTCTTTACGTCCTTCTTTGGCGGGATGATGAATGACAATGGCCATGCGCGCGCGCCATCCACACCGTTCGCGCCTGAATTCGGCGATCCGGCCCAGCCAAAACGCGTCGATGTGTATGGCGGCAGGTATGGCGGGGGCTCGACTGCTTTCTGCGTACGCACCTGCGATGGCCGCTATTTTCCTCTGACAGCAACCAAAGGACAAAGCCGCGCCGACGCCTGCAAGAGCTTCTGCCCGGCAAGCGACACCAAGGTTGTGTTAGGCAGCGACATCGACAATGCAGCGACCGAGACCGGCAAGCCATACTCTGCGCTGCCGAATGCATTCAAGTATCGCAACGAGCTCGTCGCCGGCTGTACCTGTAACGGCAAGACTTCCGCGGGACTGGCCTTGGTCAAGATCGAGGATGATCCGACCTTGAGGAAAGGTGATATCGTCGCCGGTCCGAACGGCCTGATGGTTGCGAGCGGCAATAAAAATCGCAGCGCGTCGC
>JAZKGC010000074.1:0-1597 GCA_040386115.1 Pseudomonadota bacterium | reverse complement strand
GCCGGTCCGAACGGCCTGATGGTTGCGAGCGGCAATAAAAATCGCAGCGCGTCGCTCAATTTCACGCCAGCGCCGAAATCGGTGCGCGCTCGGTATGAGCAGATGCCGGTCATGGCTGCGCAGTGATCGTGTTCCCTTGAGGGAACCATTCCTCAAAGTGAGCGTTGGATCAAGCACGGGGCTTGCATGACAGTGCGTGGCCTCTCGTTAATCCTTGGTCTTAAGTGGGGTGATCATGTCCATACTTATCAGCATCCTGATTACGTTTCTCGTTGTCATTCTGGTGCTTTATCTCGTTAACCTGCTGCCGATCGATGGCCGCGCGAAGCAGATCGTTCGCGCCATCGTCGTCATCATCGGCATTATCTCAATGCTCAAGTATCTCGCGGTATTTTAAGAGCAATTTGAGTTCAATTAAAAAAGCCCCGGCAGTTTTGCCGGGGCTTTTGATTCACGGGGCTTTCGATTCAGATGCCATTTGCCGATTATTTCAGCGTGCCGAACCAGTCGTCCACGTCCTTGCGGACCTGATCCTTGGCATAACCGTAGCGCTCCTGCAGCTTGCCCTCAAGCTGTTCGCGGCGGCCTTCGATGACATTAAGATCATCGTCGGTCAGCTTGCCCCATTTCTCTTTGGCGTTGCCTTTGATCTGCTTCCAGTTTCCTTCAACACGGTTCCAATCCATCGGTCATCTCCCTTGCAATGGAATGACCAATCAACAATGCGATGAAGAAAATGTTCCTGCAGGAACTGCGGCGAAGTGGCGTCACGGGCGTCATTGCGAAGATCGCATGCGACGAAGCAATGCAGTTCTTTATTTAAAGGCTGGATTGCTTCGCATAGCTCGCAATGATGGAAGAAATTACCCCGCGAGCTTCGCTTCCTTGCGGCGCGCGTGCAGGATGAACTCGGTGTAGCCGTTCGGCTGCTCGCGGCCCTTGAAGATCAGGTCGCAGGCCGCCTTGAACGCCACGCCATCGAAGGACGGTGCCATCGGGCGATACAGCGCATCGCCGGCGTTCTGCTTGTCCACGATCGCGGCCATGCGCTTCAGGGACTCCATCACCTGATCCTTGGTAACGACGCCCTGATGCAGCCAGTTGGCCAGATGCTGCGCGGAGATGCGCAGCGTGGCGCGGTCCTCCATCAGGCCGACATCGTGAATATCCGGCACCTTGGAGCAGCCGACGCCCTGGTCGATCCAGCGCACCACGTAACCGAGAATGCCCTGGCAGTTGTTGTCGATCTCCTGTTTGACGTCGTCAGGCGCCCAGTTCGACTGCGAGACCGGAATGGTCAGAATGTCCGAGAGCTTCGCCTTCGGACGGCTCTTCAATTCCTTCTGCCGCGCGCCGACATCGACCTGATGATAATGCAGCGCGTGCAGCGTCGCGGCGGTCGGCGAGGGCACCCACGCCGTCGAAGCGCCGGCCTGTGGATGCGCGACCTTTTGCACCAGCATGTCGGCCATTTTGTCAGGCGCGGCCCACATGCCCTTGCCGACCTGCGCGTGACCCGGCAGGCCGTTGGCCAGACCGATATCGACGTTCCAGTCCTCGTAGGCCTTGATCCAGGGCTGCGCCTTCATGTCGTTCT
>JAZKGC010000073.1:1904-9252 GCA_040386115.1 Pseudomonadota bacterium | reverse complement strand
CCTCGTGGACAAGCCGCTGGTGTTCACGATGGACGACATCAAGCGCATGCCGCGCGTCAACAAGGTGTACTTTCTCGAATGCGCGGCGAATTCTGGCATGGAGTGGCGCGGCGCGCAGCTTAACGGCTGCCAGTTCACCCACGGGATGGTGCACAACGTGATTTACACCGGCGTGCCGCTGAAAGTTCTGCTCGATGAGGCGGGCCTGAAGCCCAATGCAAAATGGCTGATGCTGGAAGGTGCCGACGCCGCCGGTATGAACCGTTCGCTTCCGGTCGAGAAAGCATTGAATGATTGTATTCTCGCCTTCGCGATGAATGGCGAAGCGCTGCGCCCCGAGCAGGGTTATCCGCTGCGCGCGGTGATTCCGGGCTGGGAAGGCAATCTGTGGGTGAAGTGGCTGCGCCGCATCGAGGCCGGCGATCAGCCGTGGCAGACCCGCGAGGAAACCTCGAAATACACTGATCTGCTGGCCGATGGCCGCTCGCGCAAACATACTTTCATCATGGATGCGAAGTCGGTGATTACGAATCCGTCGCCGCAGGCGCCGCTGAAACACAAGGGGCGCAACGTACTCAGCGGTGTCGCATGGTCGGGCCGCGGCACGGTCCAGCGTGTCGATGTCACGCTGGATGGCGGGCGCAACTGGCAGACCGCCCGCATCGACGGGCCGGTCCTGGATAAGTCTCTAGTGCGCTTCTACGCCGATCTCGACTGGAACGGGCAGGAAATGATGATCCAGTCCCGCGCGATGGACTCGACCGGCTACGTTCAGCCCACGAAGGACGAACTGCGCAAGGTGCGCGGCGTCAATTCGATCTACCACAACAACGGCATTCAGACCTGGCTGGTGCGCTCAAGCGGGGAGACTGAAAATGTCGAGATTGGCTAGACTGCTGGTGCTGGCAGCACTTTGCGGTAGCGCGGCTGCATTTGCGATCTCGCCGACATCGGCGCAGCAAATTGCCGCACGCGAGGCGTCGAAGTCTTCCACTAAACTCGGCCTTGGACGGCCCGCCTTGCCGGACGAGATCAAGGCCTGGGATACGGATGTCCGCGCCGACGGTAAAGGCCTGCCGGTGGGCAAGGGCACTGTGAAGCAGGGAGATGAAATTTTTCAGGCGCAATGCGCGGCGTGCCACGGAGAATTCGGGCAGGGCGTCGGCCGCTGGCCGGTGCTGGCCGGAGGGCTCGGCTCGCTCAAGGCCGACAGGCCGGACAAAACCATCGGCTCGTTCTGGCCGGATCTATCGACGGTGTTCGACTACATCAAGCGCACCATGCCCTACGGAAACGCGCAATCTTTGTCGAATGATGACGTTTATGCTCTGACGGCGTACCTTCTCAGCATGAATGATATCGTCAAAGACGAAAATTTCGAATTGAACGAAAAGAACTTTACGTCCATCAAGATGCCCAACGCAGCCGCCTTCTACGACGACGATCGCGAAACGGCCGAAAAACAGTTCTGGAATAAAGAGCCCTGCATGAAGAATTGCCGCAGCGCACCGAAAGTGACGGGCCGCGCGATTACAGTTGACGTGACGCCTGACGGTAAATCCGGGCCGAAGGTCGATTGATGCGCCGGCTGGTGAGTTCGCCGATGGTCGTTCTGGCCTTGCTGGCTGGATCGGTTTTTAGCGACGCGGTCGCAGGCGATCGCGAACTCGGCCAGTATCTTTCCAGCGAGTGCGTCACCTGTCACCGCACGTCGGGGCCGCCGATGCAGGGAATTCCCCACATCGCAGGCTGGCCCGAAGACCAGTTCGTCGCGGTGATGGCGGCCTACAAGGAGAAGCAACGCGACAACCCCGTGATGCAGACGATTGCCGGGCGGTTGAGTGAAGCGGATATAGCAGCGCTGGCGACATTTTTCGCTGGATTATCACCAGCGACGAAATGAAATTGATGTGTATGCTGGTTGTAACTTTAGAAATTAACGGGAGGGGACCATGAACTTCAACAGGCGGCAATTTCTCACCGGAAGCGCGGCGCTCACCGGCTCCATGATGTTCGGCGCACCGGCGGTTTTTGGGCAGGCCAAACCGCGCGTGGTGGTGATCGGCGGCGGCGCGGGCGGCGCGACTGTCGCGAAGTATCTTGCCAAGGACAGCGAGGGCGCGATTGCCGTCACCCTGATCGAGCCGAATGCCAAGTATCAGACCTGCTTCCACAGCAATCTTTATCTCGGCGGTTACAGGGATTATCCGTCCATCACCCACGGCTATGCGGCGCTCAAGAAGAAATACGGGATCAATGTGGTCGCCGACCGCGCCATGAAGATCGATCGCGACAAGAAAGAGGTCGTTCTCGCGGGCGGGAAGATGCTGCCCTACGACCGTCTGGTCGTGTCTCCCGGCATCGACCTGAAATACGATTCCGTTCCGGGCTGGTCTCAGGCCGCGGAAGAAAAGATGCCGCATGCCTGGAAGCCCGGCGCGCAGACGCTGCTGTTGAAGAAGCGTCTCGATGCAGTGCCGAACGGCGGCGTCATCGTGATGATCGCTCCGCCGAACCCCTATCGTTGCCCCCCCGGTCCCTATGAGCGCGTCTCCATGATGGCGCATGCGTTGAAGACGGCGAAAAAGGATCGCTGCAAGATTTTCGTCATCGATCCCAAGGATACTTTCTCGAAGCAGGGGCTGTTCCAGGAGGGATGGGAAAAGCACTACAAGGGAATGGTCGAATGGCTGGGTCCAAAGGTTCATGACGGGCTGAAATCGGTCGATCCCAAAACCAATACCGTTGTGACCGGCTTCGAGACTTACAAGAACGTAGCGCTGGTCAATGTCATCCCGGCGCAGATGGCCGGGGCGATTGCGCGCGACGCGGGCCTCGCCAACGCAAGCGGTTACTGCGCGATCGATCCGTCGAACATGAAATCGGCGATCGATACCAACATCTATGTTCTCGGCGACGCCAGCATCGCCGGCGACATGCCGAAATCGGCGTTCTCCGCCAACAGTCAGGCCAAGGTGGCCGCGCTGATGATCCGAGGCGAACTGGTGTCCGCGCGCACGTTCCCCGCGCGCTACACCAACACATGCTGGAGCCTGATCGAAACCGACGACTGCGTGAAGGTCGGCGGCGCATATGAGGCCAAGGACGGCAAGATCGCCGCATCTTCGACCTTCGTTTCGAAAACAGGCGAGACGGCGGATCTCCGCAAGCAAACGCAGGCGGAAAATATGGGTTGGTATGCCGGAATCACCGCCGATATGTTTACCTGACGATATTGTGATGAGCCGAAGAAGGGTACTCGCTCGTCGCAGCGAGTATCCTTTTTCGATGTTACGCCCGCCCGTTTGCCAGCCCTCCATCCGTTTCAAAGGTCAAAACAGATGATGTCTCGTTCGCTCTTCGCTGCGCTATCTCTTGCTGCCACGATCTCTTTCCATGTGACGCTTGCCAGCGCGCAGGACGTCGCGGCTGGCGAGAAATCGTACAACAAGTGCCGCGCCTGCCATCAGGTGGGAGAGACCGCCAAGAACACGGTCGGACCTGTGTTGAACGGATTGTTCGGCCGCAAGTCGGGGACTATCGAAGGCTACAACTATACCGAAGCCAACAAGAATTCCGGCATCACATGGGACGATGCGGTGTTCGCCGAATATATCAAGGATCCGAAAGCAAAGATTCCGGGCACCAAGATGGCGTTCGCCGGAATCAAGAAAGAGGACGAGATCAAGGATCTCACCGCGTTCCTCAAGCAGTTCGGCAAGGACGGCAAGAAAAGCAACTGAGCCTCACCCTCACGTCCGCTTGGCCGCGTGACGCGCTTCGTGATCGAGCAACCAGCGCTTTCGTTCGATGCCTCCGGCGTAGCCGGTCAAGTCGCCATTCGCGCCGACCAGCCGATGGCACGGAACGACAATGCAAAACGGATTGGCGCCGTTGGCGTGGCCGACGGCCCGCGCCGATTGCGGCTTCCCTAACCGGCGGGCCAGTGCCGAATAGCTGAGAGGCTGACCCGGCCTGATCTTGCGCAGCGCCGTCCAGACCGTGTCCTGAAACGATGTGCCGCCGGTTTTCAAGGCAATGTCGCGGATCGCTGCAAGATCGCCGGCGAAGTAATCCTTGAATGCGGTTTTGATCGTTGCCGGCACGCGCCCCGAATGCAAATCATAGTTAAGCTTGCCGAGCCTGCGGTCGAGCAGACCGCGCATGCGGCTTTCGTAATCGGAAAAATCCGCCGCATGCAACCGGCCCTTGTCGTCGGCGGCCAGCAGAATCTCGCCGAGCGGCGTTTTGATGCGATCGAGCTTGAGTGCGGCTTGCATGACCTTACTTCGCGTCATGAAAAATGATTCCCACGGTGTGGCGGTGGCCTGAGCGCATGCGGCTGACGCCGTGGCGCAGGTTAACGCGGTAGCTGCCTCTGGTCCCCTGCACGGGACGATTGTGCACGGCGAATACCACTGCATCGCCCTGACGCAACGGCACGACTTCCGCACGGCTTTGCATGCGCGGACGCTGCTCGGTGAGCACGAACTCTCCGCCGGTAAAATCCCGGCCGGGTTCCGAAAGAAGAATCGCGAGCTGCAACGGAAAGGCGAGATCGCCATAAAGGTCCTGATGCAGGCAATTGAAATCGCCCGGCACGTATTGCAACAGCAGTGGAGTCGGCCGAATCTGGCCGGCGTCGTGACAGAGTTTTAGGAAGTCGGCATGCTTCTCCGGATAGCGCGTGGCGATGTTCATGCGCGCGTTCCAGTCATTGGCGATGGGTGCCAGCCGCGGATAAAGCTCGGTGCGCAGGCCGCCCAGCAGATCGGGCAGCGGATATTTGAAGTAGCGATATTCGCCCTTGCCGAAGCCATGCCGCGCCATGTGGATGTGGCTGCGAAAATGCTCCTCATGCGGATAAAGCGCGGCGACGTCGCTGCATTCAGCGGGGGACAGCAGCTTGTCGATGACGGCGCAGCCGTAAGCGTTCAGATCGCCTGCAATTGTTTGCCAGTTGTATCCATTAACCCGCTCACGGGCGGAATTGGCGATGGAATGTGCGGATGCGCGTTTTGCCTGCGCGGTCATGCGTGTTGCTCCCTGTGCGATACTGCTTATGTCACAAGCATCCGGTCTCGATGTCACATGACAGCGCAGCAAGTGTTTCGCCACCCGATATCCGTGAGCAACGGGTCGCAGGCGCAACGTGGCGACTCAAGCGCCGGTCCTGATAGGGCGGGCGCGGCAGTCGAATGTCAGGAATTTACGCCCCGTTATCCATTTTGCTCTATTTTTATGCACTCGGGTTGGGCTGCCCGGCCGCGTTATATGGCAATTTTTTCGGGGTGTTTTGCGATGGGCTGGTTCGGGCGCGCGGGTGTACAGGGGCAGGCAAAAGCTGGTTTTCTCTCAAATCTGAGATTTCGTTCCAAGATCATGCTCGGTTTCGCGACCGTGCTCGGCATCTCGGCCGTCAGCATGGGCGTCGCCTATTTCGGGTTCGAGCGGATTTCAGCCGGCGTCGATTCGTATCATGACATCGTCGCCGAAACCGACAGCGCGCGTGATATCGATCGCGAACTGACCGGCTATCAGCTCCTCGCACGTTATTATGTAGCGACCGGCACGGAGACCGATCTGGCTGCGGCGCGTACCGCCGAAGGCGAACTTGGAGCCGCCATCGAACGCGCGATGCGTGTTGCGAGCGCTGGCAACCGGCCGAATATCCAGAAGCTTTCCGAGAAGTTCGGCGAATTCGCCAAGCTCTTCGCGCAAGTCATCGAGATCAAGACCGATAACGCCGCCATCGCATCGAACCAGTTGCTCCGGATGGGGAACTTCCTTCGCTACAAGTTCGATGATCTTGCCGACGCCGCGGTCATGGCCGACCAGTCGTCGATGCACTCCAGCGTCAAGGAAATGTCGATACAGTCGGCCGCCATCACGTCCAACATCAGCAACTATGTCGCCAGGCCGGACAAATCGGTCGCCAGCAGCGCAAATGCGAGGACGCAGATTCTCAAAAACAGCTTCGGGTCGCTGCTGGTTGCGGACGACAAGATGAAACCGAAGGTGACGGAAATTATCGATCAACTCGGTGCCTATCAGGTTTCTTTCGCCAAATTCGTGGAGAACACAGCGGCGATCGAAGGGCTTTCCGCCAGAATGAACGATGCGGCTGCGGCAATCATGCAGGAAGCAAAGGCCATCAAGGAAGGCTTGCTCGTCCAGCAGGAGAAGCTTGCGACGGAATCCGCCACGGCTGCACGCACCACCGGAACTTTCGTGACGGTTCTCGGCATCGGCGGTCTCATCTTCGGCGCCTTGCTCGCCATGATGCTGGGTAAGGGAATATCCCGTCCGATGATCGGCATGTGCGCAGCGATGCGAGAACTCGCCAGCGGAAATTTCGATGTTGTGTTGCCGGGGCTCGGCCGTAAGGACGAGATTGGCGAAATGGCCAGCGCAGTGGAAGAATTCAAGATGCGGGCGGTGGCCAAGGCAGAGCACGAGGCAGCAGAACGGGAAGCCGAAAGCAAGACAGCCGGCAACGCGCGCAGCGCGGAGCTTCGTCGCTTTGCCGACAATTTCGAAGAGGTCGTTGGCGTTATTGTATCGAGTGTTTCATCATCTGCGACCCAGCTTGAGTCGTCTGCAACCACCCTGACGCGCACCGTGGATTTGTCCCAGGAGTTGTCCGGCAGGGTGGCGGCTGCTTCAGAGGAAGCTTCGGCCAATGTGCAGTCCGTCTCGGCGGCGACCGAGGAATTGTCTGCGTCCGTTCATGAAATCGGGCGACAGGTTCGGGAGTCCAGCCGCATCGCCGCGGAAGCGGTCGCGCAAGCCGATGCGACGGATGCGCGGATCACCAAGCTGTCCCGCGCGGCCCAGCAGATCGGCGATGTCGTCAAACTCATCACGGCGATTGCCGAGCAGACCAATCTGCTGGCATTGAACGCGACCATCGAAGCGGCACGGGCCGGCGATGCGGGGCGCGGCTTTGCCGTGGTCGCGTCCGAGGTCAAGTCACTCGCAAGCCAGACCGCGAAGGCGACCGGCGAAATTTCCTCGCATATCGCTGGCATGCAGGAAGCGACACAGGATTCCGTCGCCGCGATCAAGGAAATCGGCCAGACCATCGGTCAGATTTCGCGGATCGCCGGCAACATTGCCACCGCGATCGAACAGCAAAGTGCTGCGACCAACGAGATCGCCAGGAATGTTCAAAGTGCCGCCAGTGGCACCCATGAAATCGCGGAAAGCATTTCAGAGGTCAATCGCGGCGCCAGCGAAACCGGCACTGCCTCCGGCGAGGTGTTGAACTCCGCCCAGACACTGGCGGTCGAAAGCACGCGGCTTCGCCAGGAACTGGATCGTTTCATGGCGAATATCCGCGCGGCGT
>JAZKGC010000073.1:0-1804 GCA_040386115.1 Pseudomonadota bacterium | reverse complement strand
TAGTACACGTCTTTCGTCGCGCGCTCATCCTTCGCGCTCTGGACGAGGTCGAGACTGGTTTCGATCTTGCCGAGCATCGTCGCGAAGGCCTTGCGTTCATTCGCCGTCAGGCAGGACAGGATGTCCTGCTCCTTGCGCAGCAGCCGCGGAATAAGCTCCTCATAGAGGGCACGCCCCTTGCGCGTGAGTTGCAGCGCGAACTCGCGGCGATCCTCCACGTTCTCCACCCGCTCGATCAGTTGCCGCTCTTGCAGATGGGCAACAGCGCGGCTGATGGTGGATTTGTGTGTTCTTGTGCACTGCGCAATGTATTGCGCCGTGCAGGCACCGCTGCGAAACCCCAGCGTCGCTATCACCCGCCATTCGGGAATATCGAGGCCATACCGCTCCTGATACTCGCTGGCGAGTTCCGCGCTAACCTCCGCCGCCAGCCGGTTCAGCCGGAACGGGGTGAATTTGAACAGATCGAGCTTCATCGAGACGGCATCCCGGTTGAAATGAATAGTCGCGCGCGGCCGAGCCAGATAGTTGCAGTTGCGACTATCTTAGCGATGGGCTAACCTGATGGCCAGAGTTTCGTTTGCAAGGAATCGATCAGGTCATACGCCATGTTACTGCCTCCGGTCACGCAATTCGGCTATCGCCGCCATCCCGATCAGGACCGCGCGGCGGGCAACGAAGCGCGTCATCCGGTCGTCGTGGTCGGGGCAGGTCCGGTCGGCCTCTCGCTCGCGATCGATCTGGCGCAGCGCGGGCACAATGTCGTTTTGCTGGATGATGCCGACAGGATCGGAGACGGCTCGCGTGCGATATGCTTCTCCAAGCGCTCGCTTGAGCTATGGGACCGCCTCGGTGTCGGCGAGCGGATGGTCGCGAAGGGCGTGGTCTGGAAGGTCGGCAAGATCTTTCTCAAGGACGATCTGGTTTACCAGTTCGACCTGCTGCCGGAAGACGGCCACAAGATGCCGGCCTTCATCAATCTCCAGCAGTACTATGCCGAAGCCTTTCTGGTCGATCGCATCGGCGAGTTGCCGCAGGTCGATCTGCGCTGGCGCAACAAGGTTGTTGGACTGGAGCAGCGCAACGATCATGTGATACTTGCGATCGATACGCCGGACGGGCGCTGTCACCTGAAAGCCGACTTCGTCGTGGCCTGCGATGGCGCACGATCCGCGCTGCGCGGCTTTGTCGGCGCGGAATTCTCCGGTGAGGTGTTCGAGGATCAGTTCCTGATCGCGGACGTCAAGATGACGGCGGAATTCCCCACTGAGCGGTGGTTCTGGTTCGATCCGCCGTTTCATGCGGGGCAGTCCGCGCTGTTGCATCGCCAGCCGGACGACGTGTGGCGCATCGATCTTCAGCTTGGCCCGGACGCCGATCCCGCCGTTGAGCGGTTGCCGGAAAATGTGCGGCCTCGGATCGAGCGGATGCTTGGGCACGGAAATTTCGGGTTCGAGTGGATTTCGATTTACAAGTTCCAGTGCCGCCGCATGCAGCGGTTTGTGCATGAGCGGGTGATCTTTGCGGGCGATTCCGCGCATCAGGTCTCGCCGTTCGGCGCGCGGGGTGCGAACTCCGGGCTGGAGGATGCAGAGAATGTCGCGTGGAAGCTCTCGATGATCCTGCGCGGCGAGGCTCCGGTGACGCTGCTCGACAGCTACGAGATCGAGCGCAGCGCCGCCGCCGACGAGAACATCCGGGCCTCGACACGATCAACGGATTTCATCGCGCCCCATTCGCAGCAGGAGCGACGCATGCGTCAGGCGGTACTCAGGCTCGCGAAGGAAGCGGATTTCGCCAAGCG
>JAZKGC010000072.1:7996-24035 GCA_040386115.1 Pseudomonadota bacterium | reverse complement strand
ATCTGGTCGGTCCAGAAGCGCTCGAGGCGATGCAGCGACTTGTTCAGCGTCGCGAACTCGGCGTTCGAGATGCCGCCCACCTGCTCCACCGTCTTGACGTGCTTCTGATACAGCGCATCGACGATGTGCCGGATTTCCTGGCCCTGCTGGGTCAGACGAATGCGGACCGAACGGCGATCGACGCGCGAGCGCTGATGATCGAGGAAGCCCATCTCGACAAGCTTCTTCAGATTGTACGAGACGTTGGAGCCGAGATAGTAACCGCGCGTGCGCAACTCACCGGCGGTCAATTCCTTGTCGCCGATGTTGTAGAGCAGCAGCGCCTGCACCGAATTGATATCGGCGCGGCCGCGGCGGTCGAATTCGTCCTTGATAACGTCGAGCAGGCGGCGATGCAGCCGCTCAACGAGCGTGAGAGCTTCGAGATACAGCGGCTGCACGGGTGCAGCGTTGTCGCGAGCGGGTTCAATTGCCGTAGCGGCAGCTTTGATCATGACACTTCCCCTGTTGTCGTTTTTACGACTTATTCGACGAAACTTTTGTCTCGCCTGATAGGTGCAAACTAAGAGAGGCGTTTGAAGATCAGCTTAAACAACAGCATAAAGAGAAGGTTTATTTGAAACGGTGAATCATACATTACGCCCGTGAAATAAGGGCTTTTTGTCAGAATTGATTCACTTAAAACAGGCGATGTTCACGCTTCGTCGCAGCCCCTGTCGCATTCCAGAACAGCGTTCGTTCAAATTTGAAAGATTTCGTCAAGCATCAAGGCGCGGCCCGCGCTGCGGCGTTCCAGTTGCAACGCAGAAGCGCGTAAAATTGAGCGTAAAACCTTATGGCGGCCGCTCGCGTGCCGAGAACCATGCGAGCGTGAGATAGCCGGACAGCAATATCAGCGCGACCAGCACCGCAAAAAGGTTGCCGCCGTAGATCGCGGGAAACATCAGCTCGATCACTGCGGTGGAAACGATCGTCGTGAGCCACACCACCGCGCCCCACGGCGTCGCCAGCCATAATCCCACCGCCGCGACGAGTTCAATCACAGCGAAATACACCGTTGCGGTCTGCCATTGTGTCGTCTGGTTCTCGAACGCACGGTCCTCGCCGCCGATGAACCCGGTGATCTCCGCCCAGTGATGCAGACCCTTAATCATGGACAGCACGGCCATCACCCGCAGGAACAGCACGAGCCGGCCTGTCCAGGTGTTGTCGCCCGTCTCGGCATCCGCAGGCGTCATGGCGGTGACCATGTTCACCTGCTCTCGCGGCGCGCCGGCATCGTTTGCGGATGTCCGGGCCATCCGCGCGGCCATCGATTGACGGGTATCCTTGTTCATGAGGCCGTTTTGGTCCTTTGGGATCGTAAAATCAATCCACGCGATGGCGACGCCTTCCGGTGACGCGGCGATCCACAGGTGCTAGACTTAGGGTCATCTGTTCTGTGCGCAGGAGTGGTATCGAGATGGCGATTAAATTCGGGCGACCCATTGAAGTCCGGGACAATCCAGTACGCCGTGAGGCACGCAACGCCCCTTCCCTCGATCTGACCACCCGCATGCGCCGCAACCGCAAGTCCGAATGGGCGAGACGACTGGTGCGCGAGAATGTGCTCACCACCGACGACCTGATCTGGCCGCTGTTCATCGTCGATGGAACCAATACGCGCACGCCGATCACCTCGATGCCGGGCGTGGACCGGATTAGCATCGACCAGAGCGTGCGCGACGCCGAACGCGCGGTGAAGCTCGACATCCCCTGCATCGCCCTGTTCCCTTACACCGAGCCCTCGCTGCGCGACGAGACCGGCTCCGAGGCATTGAACGCCAAAAACCTCGTGTGCCAGTCCGTGCGCGCTATCAAGAAGGAATTTCCCGATCTCGGCGTCCTGTGCGACGTCGCGCTCGATCCCTTCACCAGCCACGGCCATGACGGGCTTTTGCAGGATGGCAGGATCCTGAATGACGAGACGGTCGCCATTCTGGTGCAGCAGGCGCTGCTTCAGGCAGAAGCCGGCTGCGACATCATTGCGCCGTCCGATATGATGGACGGGCGCGTTGCCGCGATCCGCGAGGGTCTCGATGACGCGGGTTTCCTCGACGTGCAGATCATGGCCTATGCCGCGAAATATGCCTCGGCGTTCTACGGCCCGTTCCGTGACGCCATCGGCTCTGCGAAAACGCTGACTGGCGACAAGCGCACCTACCAGATGGACTCGGCTAATTCCGACGAGGCGCTGCGCGAGGTCGAACTCGATATCGCCGAAGGTGCCGACATGGTGATGGTCAAACCGGGAATGCCATACCTCGATATCGTTCGCCGCGTGAAGGACACCTTCGCGATGCCGACCTTCGCCTATCAGGTGTCCGGCGAATACGCGATGATCGCGGGTGCTGCCAGTAACGGCTGGATCGACGGCGAGCGCGCGATGATGGAAAGCCTGATCTCGTTCAAGCGCGCGGGCGCTGACGGCGTGCTGACCTATTTCGCGGCGGCGGCGGCGGAAAAGCTGAAGGCTGCAAGATAGCGGCGGCAGCCTTGACGCGCGTGCCGGATAACTTTTTCTCCATGTGAGCCTAAGCGTCTTGCAGCCGCAGGCGAGCGGGACCAATTGCGAAACAAGACGCCTGTTCAGGCGGTTCTGGAGGGGTAGCGATGTCCGACACGAGAAATACCACTGGCACGACCTGGCGCAACGATCCGTCGGCCAGCGGGAAGGCGCAGCAGGCTTACGATCCGTGGTTGCAGCCGGAACTGTTTCGCGGCGTGCTCACCAAACGGTTTTTCGCGTTCCTGATCGATCTGGTGATCCTGTCGATTCCGATCATCCTTGCCGTCATCTTCGTAACCCTGTTCGGCATTGTGACGCTGGGGCTCGGCTGGTTCCTGTTCTGGCTAATCTCGCCGTTCTCGGTGATCTGGGCGCTGGTCTATTACGGCGCGTCGCTCGGCGGCCCGCATGGCGCCACCGTGGGCATGCGCACCATGGACATCCAGATGCGGACCTGGACCGGCGACAAGCCTTACTTCCTGCTGGGAGCAACCCACGCCGTGCTGTACTGGGTTTCGGTCTCGGTACTGACGCCGCTGGTGCTTATGGTCGGCCTGTTCAACGGCCGCCGCCGGATGCTGCATGACATCGTTCTGGGAACGGTCATCATCAACAGCAACGTCCGCGCGCCGACGGTGGTTCAGACGACCCGGGTTTAAGGTTGCTTCAAAACAGGGCTGATGGTCCTCTAAGAGGAGCATGACGTGATCCGAAAACCGCGTCACACTTTTCGGCGTCATGCTCCCAAATCCGTTGACCGCCAGCCCGCACGGCGCGATGCTGTGGGTGGAATCGCGCAGACCGCAGACTCGCCCAGCGTGGAGACAGACGGCACCTCGTGACACAGCACTCGCGCAATACGCCGCAGTTCTACCTGACAGCACCCTCGCCCTGCCCCTACCTGGAGGGCAAGCAGGAACGCAAGGTGTTCACCCATCTGGTCGGCGACAAGGCCGGCGACCTTAACGACCTCCTCACCCATGGCGGCTTCCGCCGCAGCCAGTCGATCGCCTACCGCCCGGCCTGCGACCAGTGCCGCGCTTGCGTCTCGGTGCGCGTGATCGCCAACGAGTTTCGCCCCTCGCGCAACTTCCGCAAGATCCAGGCGCGCAACGCCGACATCGTCAGCGAACAGCGCAGCGCGGTACCCACGTCAGAACAGTATTCGGTGTTTCGCGCCTATCTCGACGAGCGCCATCGCGACGGCGGCATGGCGGATATGACCGTGCTCGACTACGCCATGATGGTTGAGGACAGCCATGTGCAGACCCGCATCATCGAATACCGGCGTCGCACGCCGGACAGCGGTATCACCGGCAAGGGTGGCGACCTCATCGCAGTGGCGCTGACCGATGTTCTCAGCGACGGGTTGTCGATGGTCTATTCGTTTTTCGAGCCCGGCGAGGAAAGCCGTTCGCTCGGCACCTTCATGATCCTCGATCACATCGCGCGCGCGCGGCGGCTCGGCCTGCCTTACGTCTATCTCGGCTACTGGATAGATGGCTCGCGCAAGATGGACTACAAGGCCCGCTTCCTGCCGCAGCAGCGTCTCGCGCCAAGCGGCTGGCTCCGCGTCGATGCCGATGGTGTGACCGCACCCGAACCGCAGGACTAGCGCGCATCATCCGGAAAAGCGGGCAGCAGCTTTCCGATCAGGTCATGCAAAAATAAAAATCAGTAAATGACGAAATCGATCAGCAGCTTCACGTTGAGCGTCACAACGATGGCGGCGATCAGGGCGGCGGCTGCCGTCAGCCAACGCGGGGCGACGAACTCACCCATCTTCGCCTTGCTCGCCGTGAACATCACAAGTGGAATGATCGCGAAGGGAAGCTGAAGACTAAGTACGACCTGACTGAAGATCAGAAGCTGCGCCGTACCCTTCTCACCGTACCAGATCGTCACCAGCGCCGCCGGGATAATCGCGACCATGCGCGTCGTCAGCCGCCGCAGCCACGGCGCGAGACGGATATTTATGAAGCCTTCCATCACGATCTGCCCAGCCAGCGTCGCCGTCACCGTCGAGCTCAGGCCGCAGCACAGCAGCGCGACCGCGAACAGCGTCGGCGCAAGTGTCGATCCCAAGAGCGGCGCGAGAAACGAATGCACCTGCTCAAGTTCGGCAACGTCGGTTTGCCCCGCCTTGTGGAAGGTCGCCGCCGCGAGAATGAGGATCGAGGCGTTGATGAATAGTGCCAGACACAATGCAATCGTGGAGTCGATGGTCGCGAGCTTGATCGCCTCCTTCTTATCCGAAACGCTGTCGCCATAGGCGCGCGTCTGCACCAGGCCCGAGTGCAGATACAGATTATGCGGCATCACTGTCGCGCCGAGAATGCCGAGCGCGAGATATAGCATGTCGCGGTTGGCGACGATCTGCGTCGTCGGTGCGAAGCCGCGGATCACCTCTCCCCAGTTCGGATCAGCCATCGCGATCTGAACGGCAAAGCACGCGGAAATGATGGCGAGCATGCCGACGATAAAGGCCTCGATCCAGCGGAAGCCGACCGCCTGCAGCGCCAGAATGAGAAACACATCCAGCGCCGTTACGATGACGCCGATCTCGAGCGGAATACCAAACAGGAGATTGAGCCCGATCGCCGTGCCAATGATCTCGGCAAGGTCCGTCGCCGCGATGGCAATTTCAGCCAGCAGCCACAGCGGCCACGCGAGCGCCTTGGGGAATGCGTCACGGCACGCCTGCGCGAGATCGCGTCCTGAACCGACGCCGAGGCGTGCGCACAGCGCCTGAAGGATGATGGCCATGATGTTGGAAATCAGCGCCACAGCGAGCAGCGCGTAACCGAATTTCGACCCGCCCGCGAGCGAGGTCGCCCAATTGCCGGGGTCCATGTAGCCTGTAGCGACCAGATAGCCCGGCCCCATGAAGGCGGCGAGCTTGCGCCAGAACGATCCGGTCTTCGCAACCCGGACCGAAGCGAACATTCCGGTCAGTGACGGCTCGCCGCGAGGCCTCCGCCAACCGCCCGGCACAGGCGGCGCGGCGGCCTGGTCAGGCGGCAATGACGGGGATCGTGCGTCCATCTCCGCAATATGCACTGCGAAAGTCCTAGTTGCAAGTGATTTGCAACAGCGTTCTCAAGCGGCGCTTTCGATCCCGGTCACACAAGTTTGGAGCGTCGGCCCGTCAGGCCGGTGGCGCGGCTCAGTGCGCGCCTCACTCCGGTGCCGTCTCAAAATCCCCCGGTTGCGCAGGAGCAATCGGCGTAAACTGGCAGCGGTCCGGCTTGAGATCGACGAGTGGCGTGCCGTCGAGGCAATCGAGGCCGCACACCAGAACGGTGTTGCCCTCGATGCCGACAAGTTTTGCGACCGATGTGCCAAGCGGATTAGGACGCACCGGCGAGCGAAGCGCAAATGTGCCGCGCGTCGTCTTATCGTTGGCCGGGCTTTGATGCACGAGATCGCGCCGCGATTGGTGCAGCCAGTAGATCACCTCGACCTGCGTAAACTGGTCGAGTCCTTTCAGCGCCGGCACCCACGGGTCGAAAATCTCGATCCGGCAGACGGGGCCATCGTGCCGACCCTGACGCGGCGTCATCAGCCGGTCGGTCCACGGTGTGCGGATGCGCCCGATAAATACGAGACCGGCATCGGTCGGCGCAGGCGGATCGACTGCCACTTCGCCTTCGCGGATTTCGTTGTAGCTGGCCATGCGTGGCATTCTTTCAGAGAGCTACCTTGGTCACAATCGCCGTGAATGTGACACCGACCCGAGTTCTCCCGCTTGCCGCTTCTTATCCAGCTGCCCGTAAACAGAGAGATGACGACTACTACTCAATCACCTTGCCGAACTTGTTCGATGTCGGGAAACCGCGCGGCGGCAGACGGCCGGCGTCGCTGCGGTTGCCGCGCCAGTCGGCGAGTTCTTTCCACGTCGCGCTGAATTCACGTCCGGCGGAATCCTTCCAGGTCATGCCTTCCTTGGCCAGGAACGTCGTCACGTCGGACAATCCGCCGTTCTTGTAACGCTGGAGACGCACGCCGCGGCCGCGCGACATCTCCGGCACCTGATCGAGCGGGAAGATCACAAGTTTGCGGTTCTCGCCGATCACCGCAACCGTATCGCCGGTCACCGTGGTGAGGCCCGATGCCTTATTCGGCGCGGTCACGTTGAGAACCTGCTTGCCTTTGCGCGTGTTGGCGACGCAGTCGTCCTCGTTGACGACAAAGCCCTGCCCGTCCTGGCTGGCGACCAGGAACTTGCGGCCACCCTTCTGCACGAACAGCGACACGATGTCGGCTTCGCCTTCCATGTCGATCATCATGCGGATCGGATCGCCATGCCCGCGTCCGCCCGGCAGCTTCTGCGCGTCGAGCGTGTAGAAGCGTCCATTGCTGGCAAATAATGTCAGCTTCGACGTGCTTTCTGCGAAGAACGAGAAGCCCATACTGTCATCGGTCTTGAATGCGAGGTTAGACAGATCCTCGACATGGCCCTTCAGGGTGCGGACCCAGCCCTTGTCCGAGACGACCACCGTGATCGGTTCGCGCTCGATCAGCGCCTCTTCGATGGCGGCAAGATCGTGCTCCGGTGCGTCGGCGAATTGTGTGCGACGCTTGCCGAGCGGCGTCTTAGGGCCGAACGTGTCGCGCACCTTGCGGACCTGCTCGCCGACCTTCTTCCACTGTTCGTCTTCCGAGGCGATGACCGCCTTGAGTCCCTTCAATTCGACGCGAAGGTTCTTGTCCTCGCCGCGAATTTCCATTTCCTCGAGCTTGCGCAAGCTGCGCAGCCGCATGTTGAGGATGGCGTCGGCCTGAACGTCGGTAAGCTTGAACGTCCTTATAAGCACCGGCTTAGGCTCATCCTCGGTACGAATGATCTTGATAACCTTGTCGAGGTTCAGGTACGCGATCAGATAGCCGCCCAGCACTTCGAGCCGATTCTCGATCTGGGTCTTGCGATAATTGGCGCGGCGCAGCAGCACATCGCGCAGATGGTCGAGCCATTCGCGCAGGCACTCGGCAAGGCCCAGCACCTTCGGCACCCGGCCCTTCACCAGCACGTTCAAATTCAACGGTATCTTGCTCTCAAGCTCGGTCTGCTTGAACAGCGTCTCCATCAGCACTTCGGGATCGACATTGCGCGACTTCGGCTCGATCACGATGCGGACGTCTTCGGCAGATTCGTCGCGGACGTCGCCGACGAAGGCGAGCTTCTTCTCATTGAGCAGTTCGGCGATGCGCTCGATCAGGCGCGACTTCTGCACCAACCACGGAATTTCGGTGACGACGATATTCCAGGTGCCGCGTGCGCCCTCTTCCTGGCTCCACTTCGCGCGGACACGGAACGATCCGCGCCCGGTCGCGTAGGCTTCCGCGATGCTCTCATGGGAGTCCACCACGATGCCGCCGGTCGGAAAATCCGGGCCTTTGACGTATTTCAGAAGGCCGCGCGATTTCGTGGCTGGCTTGTCGATCAGATGCAGCGCCGCGTCGCAAAGCTCGGCCGCGTTGTGCGGCGGGATCGACGTCGCCATGCCGACCGCAATACCCTGCGCACCGTTGGCGAGCAGATTCGGAAACGCGCCGGGCAGCACGATCGGCTCTTTGGACTGGCCGTCGTAATTGGGACGAAACTCGACGGCATCCTCGTCGATGCCCTCCATCAGAAGCCGCCCGACTTCCGTCATCCGTGCTTCGGTATAGCGGTAGGCCGCCGGGTTATCGCCGTCGATGTTGCCGAAATTGCCCTGCCCGTCCACCAGCGGATAACGCGACGAGAAATCCTGCGCGAGACGCACCAGCGCGTCGTAAATCGACTGGTCGCCGTGCGGATGGAAACTGCCCATCACGTCGCCTACGATCTTGGCGGATTTCTTGAACGGCGTGCCGGGGTCGAGCCGCAACAGCCGCATACCGTAAAGAATGCGGCGATGAACCGGCTTCATGCCGTCGCGCGCATCCGGCAGCGCGCGGTGCATGATGGTCGATAGCGCATAGGCGAGATAGCGCTCCTCGAGCGCATCGCGAAGCGCGACGTCCTGAATGTCCATTGGCTCTGGTGGAATCAGTCTTTTGCCCATGGAAACGAGTTAACTCCTGTTAGTCCGATGAACAATAGATGAATTGGGTGGTCATCCTGTGTTCGCAATCCTTCTGCCACATTGCTGCGGTCTGCACTTAGCACAATGAATCGCACGGTGGATTCATGGAAACAAGGCCAGACATAGTGCCCGACGGCGAGGTGCCGAAGGGGCTTCAAGCAAGGAAAAGAACAATGCGTAAATCCATTCTCGCTGCGGCGGCACTGGCCGCACTGACCGGAGCGGTGTCATTGAGCGGCAGCCGGGCTGAAGCTATGACTCTGCCTGCGCCGTTGGCCGGCGTCACGCAGCAGACCGAGCAGGTTCGCCTTGTCTGCTCCATGAGACGTGCCGGCCACCGTATGGTCCGCGTTTGCCGCGATGTGCGCCCGCACTTCCACAAGCCGCACCGGCATCATGGCCACCGTCACGGTCATCGCCACGGTCATCGCCGTTGATCTAAAATCCGCCGGTCTCACGCCGACAATTATGGAAACAGGCCGGACAATGTCCGGCCTGTTTTTACTCAGCAGCCGCTGGCGAGCGCGGCCTTGTGACGGCGTTGATGAAACCTTCACGGGCATCCGAATGTTTCTGCCCGCGCGGCTCCAGCACATTGCGCAGCAGGAACAGCCCTGTCAGCCGGAAGCCATCCTCGATGTCCTGCCCCGACCAGCCATTGGTGCCGTCATCGCTTTCGCGGAGGAACGGCGGCAGGCGCAAAAGTCGCGCGCGCCACGGCTCGCCTGCCTCGCGTGAGACTGCAGCACCTGACTTCGGCGACACGTAAATCAGATCGCTCACTTGTCCACTGGCGGCGCATGTTGTGAGATCCAGACCGAAGCCAAGCTCGGTCAACATCGCCAGTTCAAACCGGACCAGATGCGCAGCAGCCTCTGTCACGCCGTCGAAATCATTGAGAATGGATTCCAGCATGTCGTAGATTTCTTCATGCGGATCGCGCTCGGGCAGCAGCCGCACCAGCGACGCCAGATGGGTCACCCCATAGACCGCATGGGACGATGCAAACATCGTCGCCGCGCGCAGCCGCGTGCCTTCGATCGCGTAATATCCAAGATGCTCGTCGAGACGCGCCCGCCAGACCGCAGTGACCGTGTTGCCGGGCTGGAGCAACGGGCGCATCCGTGAGCCCGACCCGCCGCGCACCAGCCCCAGATGACGGCCGTGGCCACGGGTCATCAGTTCGACGATAGCGCTGGATTCGCCATGACGCCGCGTGCCGAGGATGATGCCTTCGTCGGTCCATTCCATGGATCATAGCTTACAGGATTCTCATAAAATCCGCAGCGGGTCTCTACTCTGTCGGCGGCTGGAACCAGCCTTGCGCATCGCCGGTGAACGAGAAATACAATCCAAGCGCTGTCAAAAATGCCGACACCACATCCATGGCTGTTGCGGGTTGCAACCCCACAGCCCGCAGGATCTCCGCAATCGACAGCACCGACAGAACCAGCGCGGCCAGCAGGACCATCCGCGCCCAGTTCTTGCGCCGGTGCGCGGCCAGCCAGACCAGATAGACGAACAGCAGAATCATGGCGGCTGTGATGAGCTTCGCAGCCGGCGGCGTCATTTCTGTAAGGTCGTTATAAGCGTCGTTGCGGAACGGCATCGATAGCGCGTCCAGAATCAACGACAAATAGAGCAGTACTTCGAAATAAAAGATGTTCTTCGGGGTCTTGACGCCGGGGTCACTCATTCTTTGGGAAACTCCAGCCCCATCTCGCGATAACGCTCCGGATCGTCACCCCAGCCGTCGCGCACCTTCACGAACAGAAACAGGTGAACCGGCACACCGACGATCTCGGCGATCTCCTTGCGGGAATCCGCGCCGATGGACTTGATCGTCGCTCCTCCTTTGCCGAGCACGATCTTGCGCTGGCTGTCGCGCTCGACGAAAATCGTCTGCTCGATACGGATCGACTTGTCGTTACGTTCTTTCCATGAATCGGTTTCGACCGTCGATTGATACGGCAATTCCTGATGCAGATGACGGTAGATTTTCTCGCGCGTGATTTCCGCCGCGAGATGCCGCAGCGGCGCATCCGACATCTGGTCTTCGGGATAGTGAAAAGGTCCGGCTGGCACGTCCTTCGCCAGCGCGCGGCGAAGATCGTCCACGCCGTCGCCCGACATCGCGGAGATCATGAAGGTCTGATCGAAGGCGAGCCGCTCATTGGCCTTCATCGCCAGCGTCAGCAGCTTCTCGCGCGGAACAAGATCGATCTTGTTCAGCACCAGAATCTTCGGATGCTTGACGGTGGCGAGCTTCGTGAAGATGGCGTCGGCCTCCTCGTCGATACCGGCGCGGGCATCCAGCAGAACGCAGACAAGGTCGGCATCGTGAGCGCCGCTCCATGCCGTGGATACCATCGCGCGATCGAGGCGGCGTTTCGGCACGAAGATACCTGGCGTATCGACGAGAATGATTTGCGACTTGTCCTCGATAACGATGCCGCGGATCAGCGCGCGCGTCGTCTGCACCTTCTTCGAGACGATGGTGACCTTAGAGCCGACCAGCGCGTTGACCAGCGTGGACTTGCCGACATTCGGCGCGCCGATCAGCGCGACGAATCCACAGCGCGTTTCGCGCGCGGGTGTTTCCTGAACTTCCTCAACCATCGGTGCCGCCTGTCACGCCTTCGCGCTTCAGCAGCGTCATTGCTGCCACCTTTTCCGCAGCACGCTTGCTGCCGCCGATGCCTTCCGCCGCGATGATCCCCGGTAATTCCACCGCCACGCGAAACTGCGGATCGTGATGCGGTCCTGTGCGCTCGACTTCGCGATAAACCGGCGTCGGCAAACCCTTGCCCTGCGCCCATTCCTGCAAAATGGTTTTAGGATCGCGCAGCGGCCGCACCGGCTTGCGCATGCGCTCGGTCCAGTTGCGCTCGACGAACTGCGACGCAGCCGCATAGCCGCCGTCAAGGAACACAGCCCCGATCACCGCTTCGCAAATATCTCCCAGCACCGAGTTACGCAATCGCGCACCTGCGCCCGCGCCTACCGATCCGAGCTTGATGGCCTCGTCCAGCCCGAGCGACTTTGCAACGTCGGCGCAGGCTTCGCGCCGCACGAGATCCGCAAGCCGCTTGGACAACTCACCCTCGTCGGCTTTCGGAAACGCGCGATACAGCATGTCCGAGACAATGAGCCCCAGCACATGGTCGCCGAGAAACTCCAGCCGCTGATAGCTGTCGGCGCGGCTGCGCGCGGATTTCAGCGCCGAAACGTGAGTGAACGCCGTCGCAAGCAGCGATGGATCGGCGAACGTATGGCCGATGCGCTGCTCGATGATCTTGGCGGCAGCCTTCGCGCTCGGCCTCCGCGCCGCTTTCTTCTTAGCAGGCTTGGCGTCGGCGGTGCCGGCGCTCGCGGCATCGTCAGCTATCGGAGGCGTCTTTGTGATTGCGGTTTCGCCGCTCATCGCACGATGGAAAAAATGCGATTCCAGCGCACCGACACCGGCCAGCGCCAGAACTGCCAGGCTTGCTCGCCTTCAGCAATGGAGAAGAAAATCATCTGCGCGCGGCCAACCAGATTTTCCGACGGCACGTAGCCCACGGCGGACAGCACGCGGCTGTCGGTAGAGTTGTCGCGGTTGTCGCCCATCATGAAGAAATGTCCGGGCGGCACGGTATAGACGTTGGTGTTGTCGTAGAAGCCGTTATCGACGCAATCAAGCGACTTGTATGTCACGCCGTTCGGCAGCGTTTCCTTCCACTGCTTGACGCGGGCGGTGGCGTCAGAGCCGCAGGGATCTTCGCCGACGAAATCAGCCAGGCGCTCGCGCTGGACCGGCTTGTCGTTGATGTAGAGCAACCCCTCTTTCATCTGAACGCGGTCGCCCGGAAGACCGATCACGCGCTTGATGTAATCGGTGGTGTCGTCCTTCGGCAGGCGGAACACGACAATGTCGCCACGCTCCGGGTCCGAGCCGAAAATGCGGCCCGAGAAAAGCCGCGGCGACAGCGGGATCGAATAGTGGCTATAGCCGTAGGAGTATTTCGAGACGAACAGGTAATCGCCGACCAGCAGCGTCGCCTTCATTGATCCCGACGGGATATTGAAGGGCTGAAACAGGAAAGTGCGGATCACCAGCGCAATGATGAGCGCGTGAATGACGACGCGGATGGTCTCGCCGACGCCGCCTTCGGATTTGGCCGGTGCTGTCACGCTCATTGCTCTCTCAAATCCCGATTTTTCGATGCTCGCGAGCCTGCTTGTGCATGGCCACGGGAGCGAAGACACCACCCAAATCACCCGCGCGGGGTTTTAGACCGTTGTTGCAGGGCGTGCAATCAACGGGGTCATGAAAACTTGCTAATCGTTTGACAGTTCAGTGAATTTTAGATTTTTGGCCGTGAGAACCCTTCCCCGGTGCGCCCATCAGAGCCTGGCCACCGGAACCGCCGAAATGATGACGAACGCCTGCGCAAGCGGCCAATCGTCCGTAATCGTGAGGTCAATCCGCGCCTCATGCCCCGGCGGGGTCAGGGATTCGAGCCGCGCCAGCGCGCCCCCTGTCAGCTTCATGGTGGGACGGCCGGTCGGCAGGTTCACAACCCCCATGTCCCGCCACCACACCCCGCGCCGGATGCCCGTCCCCAAGGCCTTGGAACAGGCTTCCTTGGCGGCGAATCGCTTGGCGTAGGTCGCCCATACCAGCTTCGGCATCTTGGAGCGGCGCTCCGCCTTGGCGCGTTCGGCGTCGGTAAAGATGCGCTCAAGAAACCGCTCGCCGTGACGCCCGATCACCTTTTCGATCCGCGTGATGTCGATGAGGTCCGACCCGATGCCGATAATCATGATTTGACGTGACCTCGGAGCGACTTGCGGCCGCGATCCATCGCCGCGCGCATATCAAGTATCGTCTGGGTAAGACCAACGAACATCGACTCGCCCATCAAGAAATGCCCGATGTTGAATTCGGTGATCTGCGGCAAGGCCGAAATCGTCTCGGCCGTCACGTAGTCGAGGCCGTGCCCGGCATGAACCTCCAGCCCGGCGGACTGCGCCAGTTTCGCGCCGGCAACGATGCGCTCCCATTCGGCATCAGCTTTTTCTTTTCTGTGCTCGACCATCGCGTCGCACCATGCTCCGACATGAATCTCGATCACGGGAGCCTGGAGCTTTGCCGCCATTTCGATCTGTTTTGGATCGGCTGCAATAAACAGCGAGACACGGATTCCAGCATCGTTCAACTGCGCGATGAACGGCGCGAGCGCGTTATGCTGACCGACAACATCCAGCCCGCCTTCGGTGGTCACTTCCGTCCGGCGCTCCGGAACGAGGCAGACCGCATGCGGCCTGGTCGCCAGCGCAATCTCGAGCATCTCGGCAGTCGCCGCCATCTCGAAATTCAGCGGCTTGGAGATTTCAGCTTTCAACCTCGCCATATCGTCGTCGCGGATGTGGCGGCGATCCTCTCGCAAATGCGCGGTGATGCCGTCGGCACCGGCCTCGATCGCCAGCAGCGCGGCGCGCACCGGGTCCGGCATACGGCCCCCGCGCGCATTGCGCAACGTGGCGACGTGATCGACATTGACCCCGAGACGCAGCGGCGGAAGTGCAGACATGGACAACCCAACGAGTGGTGGTGAGATTAGCCGTTGATACGATCGACACTGGCGACGACCGCCTTGGCGCGGAGCTGCGCGATGATACCGTTCAAATGCTTGAGGTCATAGACCTCAAGATCGATGGTAAGCTCTGTGAAATCGGGAGAGCGGCGGGTCATGTTGATGTTGTCGATGTTGCCGTCATGTTCGGCGATAACGCCCGCGACCTGCGCAAGGCTTCCCGGCTCGTTGACGTTATGTACCAGCAACCGCGCGGGGAAACGCCGCGGCGTCGCCTCGTCAGTGTCCCAGCGCACATCGAGCCAACGCTCGGGTTCTTCCTCGAAATCCTTCAGGGCCGGCGACTGAATCGGATAGATCGTGATTCCCTCGCCCGGCGTGACGATACCGACGATACGGTCGCCGGGGACCGCGCCGCCGTTCGGTGCAAATTTCACTGGCAAATCGCTATTGATGCCGCGAATCGGAATCGCAGCGGACGCCTTCGTATCCCCCGGCGATTTGGATTTCGCAGCACTGCTCTTCTTTGCGCCCAGCCGCGCCTCTTCCTTGTAATCCGGATACATTGCGCGGGCGACATCGGACGCCTTCATTTCGCCGCGCCCGACCGCGGCCATGACGTCGTCGATGGAGGCGCGTGCGAGCCGGGGCAGCGCACCCTTCAGCTTGTCGTCGGCATAGACAATCTTGGCGCGCATGAACAGGCGCTCCACGATGCGCCGCCCAAGCCCCGCATACTGGTCACGCACCGCAGTACGTGTCGCACGGCGGATGGCGGCTTTGGCCTTGCCCGTGACCGCAAGCGATTCCCATGCCGTCGGCGGCGCGGACTGTGCCTGCGACGTCAAAACCTCGACCTCGTCGCCGTTCTGCAGTTCGGACGACAATGGCGCGAACTTGCCGTTGATCTTGCTGCCAACCGCGCTGTTGCCGACATCGGTGTGAACCGCGTAAGCGAAGTCGATGACGTTGGCATGGCGCGGCAGCGCGATCAGCTTGCCCTTCGGCGTGAAGCAGAACACCTGATCGTGGAACAACTCCATCTTGGTATGTTCGAGGAATTCTTCCGGATTGGCGCTTTCCGAAAGCACTTCGACAGTGTGCCGCAACCACGCGAAGGCATTGGATTCCCGCTCAAGCCTTTCCGTCGGCGAGCCGACGCCGTCTTTATAGAAAGCGTGAGCGGCGATGCCGTATTCGGCGATCCCATCCATGTCCTCGGTGCGAATCTGCAATTCCACGCGCTGATTGCCCGGCCCGATCACAGTGGTGTGGATCGAGCGATAATCGTTTTGCTTCGGCGTCGAGATGTAGTCCTTGAAACGGCCCGGCACCACCGGCCACGTCGTATGCACGATGCCGACAGTGCGATAGGCTTCCGCAACGCTGTTGACGATGACGCGGAAACCGAAAATGTCGGACAGTTGCTCGAAGCCGACAGACTTTCGCTCCATCTTCATCCAGATCGAGAACGGCTGCTTGCGCCGGCCGAGAACCACTGCAGCGACGCCATTTTTTTTCAGACTGGCGGAAAGCTGGGTTTCGATTTCGCCGATAAGATTGCGGTTGCGCTCTTCGAGCGCATCCAGCCGCTGCACGACCACCTCATGCGCATCAGGATCGATCACCCGGAACGACAGATCCTCCAGCTCCTCGCGCATCTCCTGCATGCCCATGCGGCCGGCGAGCGGTGCATAGATATCCAGCGTCTCTTCCGCGATCCTGCGGCGCGATGCCGGCGGCACGAATTCCAGCGTTCGCATGTTGTGAAGCCGGTCGGCGAGCTTGATGAGCAGCACACGCACGTCGTTGGCGATGGCGAGCAGCAGCTTGCGGAGGTT
>JAZKGC010000072.1:0-7896 GCA_040386115.1 Pseudomonadota bacterium | reverse complement strand
CCATGCGCCATCATGGCGTACACATACGCCCTGTTCAGAAGGTCTTCGTCGGTGTTCGGATTGTAGGCCCGGACCCTGTCCACAAGGTCGTATTGCCGCATCATTTTGGCGCGGGCGGCCTTTTTGACCGGAGCCGCCGGGCGCACAGCAGAAACCTCCGCGACCGCCTCGGTCGTGGCCTGTGCCTGCTGCTGATTTCGGCGCCAGAACGCCATCCGCTTGCTTCCTTGCCGGCCATTCCTGAAACGGAACCGCCATTCACAATATCACCGGGTTCTCCGATGTTCGCAAGGAAGACGCGAAAAATGCCAATAAATGCAAAGGTCCGAAATGCAAAGGCCCGGACATGGTCCGGGCCTTGGGCAATGAAATGTCGATTTTTAAGCGAAAAAGCGGCCTGCGTTGCGGCAGCAGCCCTTACTCGTCTTCCTCGGGCTGCTCCTCGGGAGGTGCCAGGCCTTCCAGGCCCTTGAGCAGCTCTTCCTCGGTCATGCGCTCAACGGCGACTTCGGTGTCGTCAGCGTCCACGGACGCCCCGGCGGAGCCAATGAGCGGCACAGTATCGGGTTCCGGCTCGTCAACTTCGACGAATTTCTGCAACGAATGCACCAGTTCTTCCCGCAAATCCTCGGGAGAAATGGTCGTATCGGCGATTTCCCGCAGGGAAACGACTGGATTCTTGTCGTTATCCCGGTCAACCGTCAGCGGCGACCCTGAGGAGATCATTCGCGCACGGTGCGCGGCCAGAAGTACGAGGTCGAAGCGGTTATCGACCTTATCAATGCAATCTTCAACAGTGACGCGCGCCATCGGCAGTCGCTCCGAGTCTGGGTCTGAAAATGTATCGCTATGCGCGCTAGGTATAGCGACTAGGTCGTTTTCGCAAGCAGGAATTTCAGGAATGGCTTATAAATGGAGCTATCTGATGCATCAGCCATGCGGCCGTAGCTGGGGCAATTCTTGCCTTGGACAAGAAATCGCTTCATTGCATCATCAACATGACGTCTCGGTGATAATCGCAGCCTGCGGTCGCCATATTTGAAATTCCAGCGTTTATCCTCTCTAAGCCGTCGGGCGAATAACCCGAATTCAATGGGAATGCGCGGTGATAGATACGCGCCAAGAATCGACACAACAACAACGATGCGAGTAAAAACTGATGCCTTCTGCCACGAACAAGATCGCGCTGTTTATTGACGGTGCTAACCTCTACGCAACAGCGAAGACTCTTGGTTTCGATATCGATTACAAGCGGCTTCTTCTTGAATTTCAGAGTCGTGGAACTCTGGTGCGGGCCTTCTACTATACAGCGATCATCGAGGATCAGGAATACTCATCGATCAGGCCGCTGATCGACTGGCTCGACTACAACGGCTACACAGTCGTGACCAAGGCGACGAAGGAATTCATCGACGCCAGCGGCCGCCGCAAGGTGAAGGGCAACATGGACATCGAACTCGCGGTCGATGCCATGGAGTTGGCCGAGAGCATCGATCAGATGGTGCTGTTCTCCGGAGACGGCGATTTCCGCTCCCTGGTGGAAGCCGTGCAGCGCCGCGGCGTCCGCGTCACCGTGGTCTCCACCATCTCCAGCCAGCCGCCGATGATTGCCGACGAATTGCGCCGTCAGGCGGATGTCTTTACCGATCTGGTGCAGCTACAATCCAAGCTCGGCCGCGACCCGAGCGAGCGCCCTGCTACCCGGGAACCACGCGAACCGCGTCAGCACACGCCGCAATTCCTGCAGCGAAGCGCGACCACCACGATGGCGCCAAGGGGCGATGACGAAGATTTCGACGATTGAGAAACCGACAGCGCAGGACCGGCGGAAGACTGCCGGTCCTGCCGCCCGTTCCGAACCCGATCGCGACTGTCCATTGTGTCCAAGGCTTGCTGCCTTCCGCCACGCCAATCAGGCGCGTGAACCGCTCTGGTTCAACGGCCCCGTGCCGTGCTTCGGTGACCGCAATGCGTCCTTGATGATCGTCGGCCTTGCGCCCGGCATGCAGGGTGCCAACCGGACCGGACGGCCGTTCACGGGTGACTATGCCGGCGATCTGCTCTACGCGACGCTGCTTGAATTCGGGTTTGCCACGGGCATCTATGATGAACGCCCCGACGACGGGCTCACCCTGATCGATTGCCGCATCGGCAACGCGGTGCGCTGCTTGCCGCCGCAGAACAAACCCCTGCCCGTGGAAATCAATACCTGCCGTCGATTCCTGAGCGCAGCGCTTGAGGAAATGCCGCGCCTGCGCGCGATCGTCATGCTCGGTCGCGTCTCGCACGATTCGACGCTCAAGATGCTCGGCCTCCGCGCTTCCGATGCGCCGTTCGCACATGGCGCACAACATCAGGCAGGAACGGTGCGACTGTTCGACAGCTACCACTGCTCGCGTTACAACACCAACACGCGCCGCCTCACACCCGAAATGTTCAGGGCTGTCTTCGCCAGCGTGCGGGAATATATCGCGAACTAGACAGGATTGCCCTGCAACCACGCCAGCACGTCTCCCGCGTTACGATCCGGCGGAAACACCGGATAGAACACATGGGTGATCTTGGCGTCGTCGATCACCAGCGCAAGCCGCTTGATGAGCGTCAGCCCCGCCACGTCCATCGACGGCAGCTTCATCGCCCGCGTCAACGCAAGATCGCTGTCGGACAGGATCTGAAACGGCACATGCAGCCGCTCCGCCATTTCGCGCTGATAGGCGCTGTCCTGCGTCGAAATTCCGAATACGTGCTGCGCGCCGGCAGCTTTCAGATCCTTGAACAGATCGCGAAACGCGCACGTCTGCGGCGTGCAGCCGCGCGCGCCGGGAATCATGTCCCAGTCATCGACGAGGCTTATCTGGCCGGGTTCTCCAGTGCGCGGATAGGCGAACAGCACCACGCGTCCGGATAGCTTCGACAACATCACCGACGCGCCGTCGGTCGCAGGAAGTACGACCGGCGGAATTTTCATGCCGACGAGATGCTTCGCGGCACCGTCGTCGATCGGCGCGGGAATCTTGCTCCAGTCAACGTCAATCAGGTTTGGTTGATTCATGTGTCACTCTCCGTGAACCTCATGGTGAGGATCGCCCTAACCCTTCGCCCGCATCAAGCGGCCCTTCTCGCGCTCCCAGTCACGCTTCTTCTCGGTGTCGCGCTTGTCGTGCAGCTTCTTGCCCTTGGCGAGTCCAATCTGCAATTTGATCATGCCGCGCTCGTTGAAATACATCTTGAGCGGAATCAGCGTCATGCCCTCGCGCTCGATGGAGCCAACCAGCTTGTTGATCTGCTTCTTGTGCAACAGCAACTTGCGCAGCCGCTTCGGTTCATGATTGAAGCGGTTGGCCTGCGCGTATTCGGGGATGTTGGCGTTGACGAGCCATATCTCGCCGCCCTTGGCGTCCGCGTAGGATTCCGCGATGTTGGTCTTGCCGCTGCGCACCGACTTCACTTCGGTTCCGGTCAGCACGACACCTGCCTCGACCGTATCCTCGATGGCATAGTTGAAACGCGCCTTGCGGTTCTCCGCAACGACCTTGATAGGACGTTCTTTCTTCTCAGCCATCTCAAAAATACCTTAACGCACGCTGCATCACGATATGGAGATTCAATCGCGTGAAAGCAACGTGCGGGTCTCGCCGATGACGCTGCCGACGCATCGCGCCGGCAGGCCCGTATTCCGAACTATCGGCCTGAAAGAATTGACCTTAGCTACTTGGTTTTCAGAAGATCGCGGATTTCGGTCAGCAGTTCCTGCTCCTTGGTCGGCTTCGCAGGTGCAGGCGCGGCTTCTTCCTTCGCCTTCATCCTGTTCATGAGGCGGATCACCATAAACAGCACGAAGGCGACGATGGCGAAATTGAGGGTCAGCGTCAGGAAATTACCCCATGCCAGCACAGCGCCCTGCTTCTTGGCGTCGGCAAGATTGGTCGCCGTGACCGCTTTGGACAGTCCGGTGAAGTAGTTCGAGAAGTCGAGGCCGCCGGTGACGGCACCGATGATCGGCATGATAACATCCGCCACCATCGAACTGACAATCGCGCCGAACGCAGCGCCAATGATGACGCCGACGGCCAGATCGACAACATTGCCCTTCAGTGCGAATTTTTTGAACTCATCAAGCATCCGCGAATCCCTTCAATAAATTATCAGTTCAACAACCCCGCGTGCACCATCGCGTCGCGGATAGCCTTGCTGGTCGGCTGCGTCACCGGCATCAACGGTAGTCGGACCTCCTCATGCAGACGGCCAAGCAGCTTGAGCCCGTGCTTGGCGCCGGCAAGACCCGGCTCTTTGAAGACCGCGTCGTGCAGCGGCGTGAGCCTATCCTGGAACCTGAGTCCCGTCGCGTAATCGCCCTTCAAGACAGCCGACATCAGATCGGCGCAGAGCTTCGGCGCCACATTGGCGACAACCGAGATGCAGCCATGTCCGCCCGCCGCCATATAGGCGAGCGCCGTCATGTCCTCGCCGGAGAGCTGGATGAAATCCGGCCCCATCGCGTGACGCTGCTGCGAGACGCGGCCAAGATTGGCGGTGGCATCCTTCACGCCCGCGATGTTCTTCAACTCGAACAGCCGTGTCATGGTCTCGACCGAAAGGTCCACAACCGAACGCGGAGGAATATTGTAGATGAAGATCGGAATGCCGATCGCATCGTTCACCGCCTTGAAGTGGTGATACATCCCCTCCTGCGTGGGCTTGTTGTAGTAAGGCGTCACCACCAGCACGGCGTCGGCACCTGCCTTGTCCGCATGCTTCGCCAGATCGACCGCCTCGCTGGTCGAATTCGAGCCGGCACCGGCGATCACCGGAACCCGGCCCTTCGCTTCCTCAATGCACCAGCGGACAACCTGGTGATGTTCCGCATGACTCAGCGTGGGGCTCTCGCCCGTCGTGCCGACCGGAACGAGCCCGTGCGAACCTTCTTCGATTTGCCAGTTCACCAGCGCACGAAGACCCGCCTCGTCCAGCGCGCCGTTTTTGAACGGCGTGACCAAGGCCGTGAGGGATCCCCCGAACTTTGAAATGGCTGCCATGGTCTGTCTCCGGACGTGTCGCGCTTCGTGACGATATCGCAAGCCGATTGATAACGAGTCCCGGCGACCGATGAAAGGCCTTGGACAAAAAGGCCTTGGACAAAAAGGCTTTGGATGGAAGACCTTGGGCGCAAAGGCGTTATGAGAGCCTTGGCTTGAGAGCAGCTTTCCTGACGCTGGTGCGTCACGCCCGCGCAGCCTGCCCCGCAGCCCGCAATAGCCGCGATTTCGCCGCGGTGCTGCGGCAATGTGCCGATCCATTCACATTTGATGTTTTGTCCACATTATCAATGGACTACACCGGAGGCGAAGGCACCTGAATGATTCGCCACATAGGTCATCCGTGACGCCATTTGCTCCTTCATCAATGAGACTTGCATCGGCCGCTTTCGCGTCGGCGCGATCCACCCGTGTTCGGCGATGGAGCGCCGCGTTGCTCGGTGCCGGACTGATGACGCTCGGCACGCATGCAGCCTCCGCAGTTCCATTGCCGAAGCCGCGGCCGATTCCCCGCAGCGTGACGCCCCAGACCACACTTGCAAAGCCCACGCCTGCAAAACCAGAACCTGCAAAACCAGCCGCGCCATTGGCCGGCACGCCAGACAAACAAGCACCGGCCGACGTCGCGCCAAAACCGCCTGTGCAGTCGGCGGCGCGGCCTGCCCCGCCGAAGAAACCCTCCGCGCCACTGGCGATGTCCACGACCTCCTCAACCTCGAAAGCGGATTCGGATACGCTCGAGCAGATCATCGAACTCGTGCGAAACAAGAAACCGCTCGACGCCACACAGTTGCAGGCTTCGATCGTGGACCCGGTCGCGCGCAAGCTTGCCGAGTGGGTCATCCTGCGCAGCGACGGCAACGGCGCATCCTCGGACCGCTATCGCGCGTTCATGATGGAGAATCCGAGCTGGCCGAGCCAGTCATTGCTGCGCCGTCGCGGCGAATCCGCATTGTGGGACGACAAGCGCGACGACTCCACCGTGCTTGCTTTCTTCGGCAGCGAGCAGCCGATCTCCGCGAAGGGCCGCTTCGTTCTCGCCCGTGCCTTGATGGCGCGCGGCGACCGGCGCAATGCCGAGCGCCTGGTGCGCGAGGCCTGGCGCGGCGATTCGTTCGGCGCGGACACCGAAGAGACCGCGCTGGCGCAATTCGGCTCGCTGCTGACGGCGGGCGATACCAAAACCCGCATGGACCTGATGCTGTACGGCAACGACAGCGCCGAAGCCGCCATGCGTTCGGCCAAACGGCTTGGGGCGGGCCACGTCGCGCTCGCCAAGGCGCGCATTGCGCTCAACAACAAGAAGGCGGGAAACGCGAAAGCGCTGCTCGATGCCGTCCCGCGCGAACTGCACGGCGATCCGGTTTACATTTTCAGCAGGGCACAATGGCTGCGGCGCGAGGAAAGATTCGCCGAGGCTGCACAGCTGATGCAGACCGCGCCGCGCGATCCGGCGCGGCTCGTCAACCCGGATGAATGGTGGATCGAACGGCGGCTGCTGGCGCGCAAGCTGCTCGACACCGATGAGCCGCGCACGGCCTATGCCGTTGCGCGCGATGCGTCGCTGCCGGCACGCGACATCTACAAGACCGAGCAGGAATTCACCGCGGGCTGGATCGCGCTGCGCTTTCTCAACGACCCGAACCTCGCGGCCCAGCATTTCGCGCGCATCGGCGTCGATAGCGTCAATCCCACTGCGCTGGCGCGCGCGGGCTACTGGCAGGGCCGCGCCGCGGAAGCCGCAGGACGATCTCAGGACGCGCGCGCGGGGTATGAGGCCGCCGCCCAGCAATCCACCAGCTATTACGGCCAGCTTGCGCGGGCGAAGCTGAAGCTGCCGCAGATCGCGCTGAACGGAGCGCCGGGCCGCTCGCGCAACGGCGACAGGCTGGAGGTCGTCCGCGCGGTCGAGCTTCTGTACGCGCTGGACGAGCGCGAGATGGCCATTCCCATCCTGTCCGACATGGGCGAGCGCGCCGACATGGACGCCCTGCTCGCGCTCTGCGAGCTATCCCAGCGCAACAACGATGCACGGGCGATGCTGATGGTCGGCAAGGCCGGGCTCAACCGGGGCATGCCGCTCGACCATTGCGCCTATCCGGTCATCGGCATTCCTCCCTACAAGGAGATCGGGCCGGAGGTCGAAAAGGCCATCGTGTTTGCCATCGCCCGGCAGGAGAGCGCGTTCCATCCCACCGTGGTGTCGCCCGCCAACGCCTACGGCCTGATGCAGGTGACGGCTGGCGCGGGCAAATACGTCGCCAAGAAATACAATACGACGTTCGATCTCAACAAGCTGAAGACCGATCCGGCTTACAACGCCGCCTACGGCGCGGCCGAGCTTGGCGGGCTGATCGACGATTATCGCGGCTCCTACATCATGACGTTCGCGGGCTACAACGCCGGGCGCGGCAGCGTGCGCAAATGGGTCGAGCGTTACGGCGACCCGCGCGATCCGAAGGTCGATGCGGTGGATTGGGTCGAGAAGATTCCATTTTCCGAGACGCGCAACTACGTCCAGCGCATCATGGAAAACGTGCAGGTGTACCGTGCCAGGTTCGGCGGCGGCTCCAAACTGCTGATCGAAGCGGATTTGCGCCGCGGCGCGAGTGCGGAATAGATTGGTGTGTTAATCCCTCCCCACAAGGGGGAGGGACAAGAGCCCGCGGCAGACCGGAGACCAGCACGAATGTCCCAAACCTTCCGCGACGTGTTCTGCCAGTCGGCCGACGGGCTGAAAATTCACGCCAAGGTTATCGGACCTGAAACAGCCGCCGCGTTGCCGGTGCTGTGCCTGCCGGGCCTGACCCGCACGGCGGACGATTTCGACGACATCGCGCGCGCCCTCGCCGCCAACAAG
>JAZKGC010000071.1:0-12014 GCA_040386115.1 Pseudomonadota bacterium | reverse complement strand
GCGCGCGGTTCGCGCCCTTCGGCTTTGTTCTCTGTCTTCTGACAGTGAGCCCGACAGAAATCGGCTATCAGGATATTGCAGCCTTGCTGGCGCGTCAGCCCGGCGTGGCCGAGCGATGGCAGCAGCATATGTATGCGTCGTCGCGCCGCACATTGCAGGTCGCCTCGTTCAATCTTCCGCGCCCGATGGGCACGCAAATTTCCGAAACCGCATCGTTCCGCCTGGCCAGCCTCGACAGCCAAGGTCTTGTTCGAGGCGTCGATGTGACCGGCTCCATCGGCGGCAATCCGCTTGGCCAGCTTCAGCGTCCGTTGCAGAAATCGGATTTCCCGAAGGTCGTGCGTTCGGCGAAGGGCGACCGGCTTCCGGTTCGCGCGCCGGAGATCGCCGCGCCGGAAGCTGCGCCGCAGCCAACGCAGGACCAGCCGAATTCCAACGCATCGGTCAGGGGCGCGAAGACGGCTGACGCCGTTCCGGCCGCGAATGCCAACGCGCCGCTCGATGCTGAACTCGAGGCTGCGCTGAACGCGCCGCGTCTTCCTCAGTACGACGCCGCAGCTTCGCTGCAAGGTCTTCCGGCTAATCATCCGCTCAGCGCGGCACCTGCCGCCACGGATGGTGATGTTTCAGGCGCGGCCACTCAGCCCGGCCGCGACGGCTTCTCGTTCCAGACCGCCAGCCTGTTTTTCGGGAATTCCTCGCTTGGCTTGTCGGGCGGATTGCTCGAACGCTGGCAGCCGGGCGAAGAGCCGGTGATCGTGATGCCGGGCGTCGATCCTGACATGAAGATGCCGGCAGCGCTTCCGGCCGATCCTTCAATGCCGCCGGTCGGCGGCGAGAGCATCGCTGGCAAGGGTGAAGTCACCGGCGAGAACCAGCGGCCGCGAACCCCCGCCGAGCGTCTCGGTCTCGATGCAAAGTCGCGGGCGAAGTCCGAAAAGTGCCTCACCGAAGCAATCTATTTCGAAGCACGAGGCGAAGCGGTGCGCGGCCAGATGGCGGTGGCGCAGGTCGTCGTGAACCGTGCGTTCTCGGGCTATTATCCGTCAACGGTCTGCGGCGTGGTGTACCAGAATTCGCATCGCCACCTGTCGTGCCAGTTCACATTCGCCTGCGATGGCATCCGCGATGTGGTCAAAGAGCCGGACATGTGGGAGCGCGCGAAGAAGATCGCGCAGGCGACGCTCGATGGCCGTCTCTGGCTGCCCGAAGTCGGCAAGTCCACGCACTACCATGCGTACTGGGTTCGCCCGTCATGGGTGAACGAGATGAAGAAGATGTACAAATACGGCGTGCACACCTTCTACCGTCCGCGCGCATGGGGCGACGGCAGCGCCGCGCCGAGCTGGGGCACGGCCGCGCAGACCGCGGCGATCTCGGCGGAACTGACGGCGGACAAGCCTTGAGGTTGATCTGAGACCAGATGCTTCCAACCGCAATGGTTGTCATTGCCGGGCTTGACCCGGCAATCCATCTTTTAGTGAGAGTCTTTCTCGATGGATGCGCGGGTCAAGCCCGCGCATGACACGTTGTGTGCGTAGCCCCGTTACGCATCGATATCCAGCGCCACGTCGAAGTTCGGCGCGGAATGTGTGAGCGCACCGGCGGATGCGTAATCCACGCCGGTCCTGGCGATCTCGCCGATCGTTGCCAGCGAAACTCCACCGGACACTTCCAGCACCACGCGGCCAGCCGTAATCTTGACTGCTTCGTTCAGCGTCGCGATGTCCATGTTATCGAGCATCACGACATCGGCGAGATTGGTCGCCAGCACTTCGCGCAACTGATCGAGCGTATCGACCTCGATCTCGACCTTCACCAGATGGCCTGCATGGGCGCGGGCACGTTGCAGCACGGCCTTGACGCCGCCCGCGACCGCGATGTGGTTGTCCTTGATGAGGATGGCGTCGTCCAGACCGAAGCGGTGGTTGAAGCCGCCGCCGCAACGCACCGCATATTTTTCCAGCGCACGCAGGCCGGGCGTGGTCTTGCGGGTGCAGCACACGCGCATCTTCGTCACACCGGCGTGTCGGATAAAGTCCGAAGTCAACGTCGCGATGCCGGACAAGCGCCCGACAAAATTCAGCGCGGTCCGCTCGCCGGCCAGCACGGCGCGGGCGGGGCCGGAGATCGTCAGCACATGCACGCCCTTGGCGACGGCATTGCCGTCGTGAACGTGGGCCTGAATGTTGATGTCGGCGGACAGCCGCTGAAACGTCGCCACCGCGAGGGGGAGTCCGGCAATCACGCCGGCCTGCCGCGCGACCAAAATTGCGTGGGCATGAACGGTAGGCGGGATCGTCGCAATCGACGTCACATCGCCGGCGCGGCCAAGATCCTCGTCGAGTGCGCGCACCACCGCCTCGTCGATAGCCAGCGGCGACAGGAATGCCTCCGGATGCATCAAGACCGCGGGATCGATGACGTCACTGATGCTCACGCTCGCGCTCCTTTAGGCCGTTTGGCCGACACGCCGTCGGCCAACAATAGTGCGATTTTTCGTGCATCGTCGAGTGTAGTCATGGTTCGCTTGCGCTGCGCGGGATCTTCCGCCGGATAATCCGAACGCTCATGCGCGCCACGGCTTTCGCGCCGCGCCCATGCGGATGCGGCGACGATCAGCGCAGTCGTCGCCATGTTGCGCAAGGCGATGTTGCCGGTGTCTTTTTCGATGGCCGCGAATGCGTGAATGGCTTCCATCAACTGATCGCCGTTGCGGACGACCCCGACATGCGAACTCATCATGGCGCGCAGATTGGCCTCGGTGAGCGGCGGCATGGCGCAATTACGCGGGATCGACGATTCCGTCTCAGGCTGTTTGGCGGCGGCGAAGGTCTTGCCGTCGATGTCTTCCGCGATGCGCGCGGCATAGACCACGGCTTCCAGCAACGAGTTGGAGGCAAGGCGGTTGGCACCGTGCGCGCCGGTGCTGGAGACCTCGCCGCCGGCCCACAATCCCTTGAGCGAGGTGCGGCCGTGCTTGTCCACCGCGATGCCGCCCATGTGATAATGCGCGGCGGGCGCAATCGGAATCGGCTGCGTCACCGGATCGAGACCCGCCGACAGGCAGTTGGCATGAAAACCGGGGAATTTTTTCGCAAGGTGCGAACCCAGCGATGTGGCGTCGAGGAATGCACCGCGCCCGGCGGCGATTTCGGCGAATACGCCGCGCGCCACGATATCGCGGGGTGCAAGCTCGGCCAGCGGATTGAGCGCCAGCATGAATCGCTCGCCCTTGCCGTTCACCAGCGTTGCGCCTTCGCCGCGCAGGGCTTCGGTCGCCAGCGGCGCAGGATCGCGCCCAACCATCATCGCGGTGGGGTGAAACTGCACGAATTCCGGATCGGCAACAATAGCACCTGCGCGCGCGGCGATGGCGAGACCAAGGCCGCTGGCCTCGGCAGGGTTCGTCGTTACGGAATAGAGATGCCCGATGCCGCCGGTCGCGAGCACGATGGCGCGTGCGGGCATGATGACGGGCGCTGCCGTGGCGTCCCCCGCCTTGCGCAGTTGCAGGCCGGACACCGCATCGCCATCGGTCAAAAGTGCTTCGGCGACATAGCCTTCGATGACGCGGATCGACGGCGTCTTGCGGACGGCGTCGATGAGCGCCGCGATGATGGCCTTGCCCGCCATGTCGCCCTGCACGTGCACGATGCGGCGCGCGGAGTGCGCGGCTTCGCGGCCGACGGCAAGCCTGCCCTCAAGGTCGCGGTCGAACGGCACGCCATAGGCGAGAAGATCGTGGATGCGCGCGCCGGCTTCGCGGGCAAGGCCAAGCGCGACCTCTTCATCGACGATGCCGCCGCCGACTGCAATTGTGTCAGCGGCGTGCGCCTCGGCGCTGTCACCTTCCGCAACTGCCGCAGCGATGCCGCCCTGCGCCCACGCGCTCGACGCGCCTTCGCCCAAGGGTGCCGCCGAAATCACGGTCACGGGCCGGGGGCTCAGTTTCAGTGCACAGAACAGGCCCGCCAGCCCGCCGCCGACGATGACGACGTCGGCGGTGAATTGGGATGGTTCATGTCCGAAAGGTCGCGTCATGGCGGGTCCTGCTGCAGGCACAATATGCTCCCTCTCCCCAGCGGGGAGAGGGTTGGGGTGAGGGGCATCGATACCTGATTGGGAGCATCGAACCCCCTCACCCGGCGCTGCGCGCCGACCTCTCCCCAGCGGGGAGAGCTGAAAAGAAGAACGACTGCCCTCTCAATTCTTCAGATTAATCATCCGTTCCACGGACCGCCGCGCCTTGTCGATAATCAGTGGATCGACGGTCACTTCCTCACGCATGTAGATCAGGCTGTCCAGAATCTTGGGCAGCGTGATCCGCTTCATGTGCGGGCACAGGTTACACGGCTTGACGAACTCTACGTTCGGCAATTCGGCCTGCACGTTGTCCGCCATCGAGCACTCCGTGACCATGACGACGCGCTTCGGCTGGTTCTTGCGAACCCAGTCGATCATATGCGCGGTCGAGCCGGTGAAGTCCGCTTCCGCGATCACATCGGGCGGGCATTCCGGATGCGCGATGATCTGCACGCTCGGGTCGGCGTCGCGATAGCTGCGCAGTTCGTCGCCGGTGAAACGCTCGTGCACTTCGCACGCGCCTTTCCACGCGATGATCTTCACCTTCGTCTTCGAGGCGACGTACTTCGCCAGATACTGGTCCGGCACGAAGATCACGGTCTCCGCGTTGAGGCTCTCGACCACCTCCACCGCGTTGGACGACGTGCAGCAGATATCGACCTCCGCCTTCACGTCGGCTGATGTGTTGACGTAGGCAACCACCGGCACGCCGGGGAACCGCTCGCGCAACAGCCGCACGTCCGCGCCCGTGATCGATGACGCCAGCGAGCAGCCGGCGCGCGAATCCGGGATCAGCACGGTCTTGTTCGGGTTGAGGATCTTCGAGGTCTCGGCCATGAAGTGCACGCCGCACTGGATGATGACCTGCTCCTTCACCTTGGTCGCCTCGCGCGCAAGCTGCAGCGAGTCGCCGCCGATGTCGGCCACGCAATGGAAAATCTCCGGCGTCTGGTAGTTGTGCGCCAGAATGACCGCGTTGCGTTCTTTCTTGAGCTCGTTGATCGCCTTGACGTAAGGCGCCATGAACGGCCATTCGATTTCGGGAATGACGTTCTTCACCTTCGCGTAAAGATGCGCCGTGGCGCGCTCGACCTCGGGCGTCCATTCCAGCGACGGCATCGGCAGCGCGCGCGCGCGCTCCGCATCGGTGACGCGTGCGCGGGCCTGACCCGCCGCACGGCGATGGATCGGGTTTCCGAAATCGTCGGGGCCATAAATTCCAGAGATAGGCATCGCAGTCTCCAGTCCGGTCCTATATATACTCAATTTGAGCATATCAGGGTCTTGAGAAATCCGGCCTTTTGGGCCGGCGTTCCAAACTCGGCTTCTACTTTAGCGACGACGGCGCTTCCGCGCCTACGCCCTCAGCTCGCCATGAAATCTAACTTATCCTCATAACGAGCAAAACAAATATAACAGGTCTTGGATGGCCGCGCCAGATGCGCCGCCAAATAATTACGCATCGCTGGCTTGCGTGCCGCGTTTGCGCGAATGCCGGTTGGCAATCGGCGGCGGTCACCTCTAAAAGTTCGTCGCATATCTGAATCGGCAAGCACGGGAGCGCGTTGTGGCAACCTTCAAGGCAATCAGGATCGACAAGGCCGAAAAAGGCACCATCGCCGCACTGACCCAGTTCGACGATGTCGAACTGATGGACGGCGATGTCACCGTCGCGGTCGAATGGTCCACCGTGAACTACAAGGACGGTCTGGCGCTGACCGGCAAATCGCCCGTGGTGCGCCGCTTCCCGATGATCGCGGGCGTCGATTTCGCCGGCACGGTTCTCGAGTCCTCGCATTCCGGATGGAAAGCCGGCGACAAGGTCGTCTCGACCGGCTGGGGTCTCGGCGAGACGCATCTCGGTGCCTACGCGGAGAAGGCGCGCGTGAAGGGCGACTGGCTGGTGCGGCTGCCGGACGGCATGACGACGCGTCAGGCGATGGCGATTGGCACCGCCGGTTTCACGGCGATGCTCTCGGTGCTGGCGCTGGAAAAGCATGGCCTCACGCCGAAGGACGGCTCGGTGATCGTCACCGGCGCTGCGGGTGGCGTCGGTTCGGTGGCGGTCGCGCTGCTGTCGAGGCTCGGCTTCAACGTCATCGCCTCGACCGGACGACCGGCTGAGGCGGACTATCTGCGTGACCTCGGCGCGGCGGAGATCATCGACCGTAACGAGCTGTCCGCGGCAGGCAAGCCGCTGGCGAAAGAGCGCTGGGCCGGCGGCGTGGACAGCGTGGGATCGACCACGCTGGCCAATGTTCTGGCGATGACGAAGTACCGAGGCGCGATCACCGCCTGCGGGCTTGCCGGCGGGATGGATCTGCCGTCCTCGGTGGCCCCCTTCATTTTGCGCGGAGTGTGCCTTTTGGGCATCGATTCCGTGATGTGCCCGATCGAGCCGCGCAGGGAGGCATGGAACCGCCTTGCCAAGGACATCGATCACGCAAAACTTGCTGAAATGACAACAGAAATCGGCCTTGGCGAGGTGTTCGACGTGGCTCCGAAGATTCTGTCCGGGCAGGTGCGCGGCCGGATGGTGGTCAGAATTTCCTGAGGACGTTCAGACTTTGCAAACCATGGTGCTCCAATGTTGCCACGGTTGGTATGGTAATCAGCGGGTTAAAGGATAAACGGCCGGGCGGTTGTCGCGGTCGGCCATCTGGATCCGCAAGTTCAGTCAGTTGGAGTCGCAGCATGCTCGCGCGTATCGTTTTTGGAGCTCTCCTTGCAGGCACGGTCGCGACGCCTGTTTTAGCCCAGACCATGAATGCCGACGAAGCCCGCAAGTTCGTCGCCAACAAGATGTTCGCGTTCACGTGCTTCGACGGCACCAAGGGCGTGGGGCGTATCACTGAAGACGGCGCGGCGGCCGGTGCGGTCCAGTTCAGCGGCGCTGGGCAGACCCGCAACATGCGGCTGCCGAGCAATACGCTTCAGGTGCGCGGCCAGCAGATCTGCGCGTCGATCAAGGGCATTCCGTTCGAGCCGTGCTTCAACCTGAACAAGAGCGATAACGTCAGCTTCCGTGGATCGGTGTCGGGCATGGGCTTCGCCTATTGCGATTTCCGCAAACATGGCAATGCGCGGGTGTTCCTCGCGCGCTCGATCTCGCGTCCACGTTCACTGCGTGCGCCGGGTGCGACCCAATCGGCTGATGCATCGCGTCCCGAGGCCGTGCAGCCTGCCGCTGTCCGCAGCGAGCCTTCGCTCGAACTGCGCCGCTCCACGGACTGATAGTCCATCCCCGTCAGGCAGGTGCGCCCGGCAAGGGCGGCCCACGCTTGGTCTGATTGAACAGGATGCGCTGATACAGCCATCCGATTGCGACCAGCACCAATCCCAGGCCGATGAACGAGAACGCCCGGTAGGCGCCGGTGAGATTCGCCATGTCCACCAGGAACACTTTGAGAATCGTGATCGCGATCACCACCGCTGACGCAAGCCGCGCGCGCTGCGACGGCAGCAGCAATCCCGCTCCCAGCAGCGCGACGCCGAATGCCAGCCACGCCACCGAGTAGGTGTATTGCTCGGCATCGAAGGTGCGGAAACTGTTCAGGTATGGTCCGTGATACAGGCGGCGGATCTCAAACGAGATGTAGGCGATGGCCAGCACAAGCGCCGCCGCTGCAATGGTGTTGGCGTAGGCAGCCGCGCGCCGCCCCGCGACGGCATAGGACAGCAGCAGGGCGAGAATCGACGGCATCGCATAGCCTAGGATCAGGATGTTGATGAAGGTTCCTGCGACCTCGATGCGCCAGATCAGCGGATTTGCGATAAAGAAAAGTCCGAACAGCACCGCGAGCCCGGCCAGCACGGTGAGGATCACGGCTGCGATGTTGTGAACGATGCTTCCGGTACGCACGCGAAGCCGCTCAAGCCCGATGGCCAGCGCGAGCGCGACGCACACCTGCAACCCGACCTCGATCAGGCCGGATGAGACGCGGTAGATATCGCCGCCGCTGACGTAGTGTCGTATTTCCGTGAAGGCCAGCAGCACGGTGAACAGGATGGCCGCCGATTCCACCGCGCGCAGCGGAGCGTCGTCGCCGCGCCGCCGCAGGAAGACGCTGCCGAGCCAGAACGACAGCGCCGGAATGCCGTAGCCCAGCAGCAGCCAGTTGAAGATGGGCGTTGTGCCGATATCGTTTCCGGCAATGCGCGGCTCGTATCCGATGCGCAGCACCACGATGCCGGCGAGGATTGCCGCGAGCGAGCGCAGGAACGGAATCGGCCGCTTCATCGAAATCCATGCGGTTCCCAGTGACATCAGCGCCAGCGCGATGGTCAGCCAGCCTTTCTCCAGCGCGAACGTGAAAGCGAGCGCCAGCGCCGCGAGTGTGCCGGTGGCGAACAGGGCGGTGGAAATCGCCTGGCCCGGCCGTGCGTCGCGCTTGCTCAGAAGCTCGGTCGCCGCCGCGAAGGCTCCGGCAAGTGCAATGGCGATGATTGCGAATGGAATCGAGCGGTCGAGGTTGGCGATGCGCGCATAGAGCGCGACCAGCAACGCCAGCGATGTGAACACGCCAGCGGCTGCCCAGATCACAGGAATGATCGCGCTGACCGAGCGGCCTTGCGCCAGAAATCCGGCCGCGCCGAACGCCGCGGCGAAGCCCGCCGCGGTGACGAGATGCATGGTGATCGAACCGTCATCGGCGCGCGGTCCGATACCGGGCAGGGGGCCGCCCGGCACCACAGCCAGATCCGGATTGGCGCGAATGGCCCATTCGGCGAATACCGCGAACACGAACAGCGCGGCGGCAGCGATGGCCCCGGTGGCAGATTCCGCGCGCCATGCCACGGCGAAGTTGGCTGCGACCAGCAGCGTGAACACGATCATTGCCGCATCGGCATGGTTGTTGGTCAGAACGAGGACCGTCGCACCGAACAGAAACACAGCCAGCGAAATCGAAGAGATCGGCTCGACGCGGCCGTGATCGCCGGAGGGACCAAACATGAATCCGGCGACCACCAGCAACGCGGCAAGTGCGAAGCTTGCAATGATATCGAACGCATGGGGGCCGAGCGTGCCGGGAACGGCAATATCGAACAGCATCCAGACTGCGCCGAACGCAATGGTGGTGACCGCGAGCCAGCGCCACAGCCGGATGCGCGCAAGGCCGAAGGCGGCGGCGGTGACAATGGCGATATAGATATACAGCGCCCAGTAGTCTGGCTTGTCCGACGACACCAGCACCGGCGTCACGAACGCGCCGACGACGCCTAGTCCGGCGAGGGTCCGGCCATGCAGCAATGCTGCGGCAAGGGTGCCGAGGGCGACCGCGCCGAGCAGCACGAACGCAATCGGCGGCGACAGGAAACCGTAAAGCGCGTAGGACGCATACACCGTCGCGAACGCGACTGCAGTACCGGCCGCCGTGAGGATCGCGGGAATGTTGGCTTGCGGCAGTTGCTCGACAGATAACAGGCTCTCCTTGCGGCGCGCGTATTCGCCGGTGGCGAGCAGCGCCAGCGCGAACAATCCGCCGAGCAGCACGCGCACGCCGGGGCCGAGCAGCCCTGCCTCGATGGAGTACTTGACAAGAAACACGCCGCCGAGCGCCAGCGTCAGTCCGCCGACCCAGACAACCCAGCGGGTGCCGAGACGTTCTTCGAATCCGGGGCCAGCTTGTGCAGCGGGTTCAGCAGGTGTTTCGGGAATGCCGCCGTCCACTGTCTCGCGATAGCGCGCGCCAGCGGGAGGCAGCGGCGGCGGCGTTGACGGTGTTCTTACGGCTGCATCGGACGCGGATGTCTCGGGCACAATCGGCGGCGCGATGGGCGCGCCGGTCGGCAAGGATGCCCGCAGGATGCTTCCCGGAAGCGATGCTTCGAGCAGCGACAGCCGTGCCTGAATTTCTTTCGAGCGCAGGATTGCGTTGCGCGCGACAGCAATCGCGACAATGGCAAGCACGAGTGCAATGAATTCCATCTAAACCTCTTGTCCCCTTGCGTGTAACCTGTCTGTGCCCGTGCGGGTCGAAGACCAAATCCTGCGCGACAAAATTTCTATCGGCGGCCGCGCACGCGCAAACCCGGTGCGGGCCGTTCCTGCAAGACTTCCCGGCGGAAACGAAACAATGCGGCGGGCCGTCCGCCGGTCTGTGTTGACATCTCGCCGGTCGGTTCGACCAGCGCGCCGGCCTCGACGAGACGGCGAAAATTCTGCTTGTGCAGGTGCCGCCCCGAGATGGCCTCAACGGTGCGCTGCAAGTCAGTTAGTGTGAACTCTGGCGGCAGAAGTTCAAACACCACGGGGCGATATTTCAATTTGGCGCGAAGCCGGGCAATGGCGGTGGCCAGAATTCGGCGGTGATCGAACCGCATGGGTTCGCCGAGCGAGGGCAGGGTCTTGCGCCCGAGCGCGGCAGGCCTGCCGTCGCGCCGGGATTCCTCGATCAGGCCCGCTTCGTAAAGCAATTCATAGCGGTCGAGCACGCGCTCCTCGTCCCACGGTGCGCCTTCGCTGCCGAAATACAGCCGCACACGGTCGCCGCGCGCCAAAGCACGCTCGGCATTGGACGTTTCGGACTGCGCCGCCCAGGCGTTGAGGGCGGGGAAGATTTCCTTCTCGATGATCGAGGGCCGCGCGTCGCGCCAGTCCTCCCACGGAAAATAGCGATACCACGGCTCGAACGTCGCGCCGGCAACCTGCGGTTTCGACGTGTTGTCGGCGGCGCGCGTCAATGCGAGATAGCCGACGGAAGCGACATGGGCGTCGGTATCGCCGCGCTGCGCGTGGCGGCCGCGATCGCCGAACGTATAAAGCTGCTCGACATAGCCCAGCCGCAGGCCGGTCTGTTCCTCCACCCATGCGCGCAGTCCGATTTCGAAGGTGCGATGAGCCACGGCATCGAACGCACCGAACGGCAGGCCTGCGAGCCTGTCGCCATCGCCGCCCGATGCCGTCAGGATCAGCGGCCCGTTGCCGTCGATGGACACGATGGCCGCCGTCAGTCCGATCTCGATCGGTATGAGGATTTTATCGGTCATCGCATTCCGGTCATCCGCATCCGACCGTGCGCTCACTCGATGTCAACGCGGAATGGCCTGCTTTCGACCGTCATGCTGCCCGGCCCCATGTCGTCGAGCGCGCGGACCATGCGTCCGTCGCGGCCCAGCGTTCGGTCGGCCAGCGAAACGATCAGGCGATTGGGATAGGCGCTCGGCGATGCGGCGCGAATCTGCCGGGCGATGGAGCTCTCGTCGCGATGCGGATTCAGCGCGCAGGCCGCCATGAAGGCGCTGGCGGTGGAGCGGCTGATGCCGGCATAGCAATGGATCACCAGCGGTGCCTCGCGGTCCCATTTGCGGATGAACGCCAGCGCGCGTTCGACATGCTCGCCCGATGGCGCAACGAATCCATCGGCCGGCTCGATGATGTCGTCCATCGAGATCATCAGATGATTTGCTTCCAGTACCGATTCCGGGCGCACCACCTTGGCGACGTTGCCCATCACGGTCAGGATGTGACGCGCGCCGGTGGCTTCGACGGTGGCGGGCAAATCGGCGAGCGAGCAGACGTGAATCATGGCGGTCCTTCGGTTCGCCGGCATTATAAGCCGGTGTCCGCGGGATCGCTACCGCCGCGCTTAAGCCGCCAACACCTTGAATCGCGCGAGGAACTGCTTTTCGGCCCGGCCCGCAGACCACGGCGTCACATAGTCCCGCTGGATTGCTGCCGGCAGCTTGGGGTCGCGGCCGAACAGGCGTTTTGCTTCCGCTTCGGCGAAACCGGCAAGATTCGTCGCTTCGAGATAGGCCGCCCCCATGTCGGCCGCCTTGATCTGCCGTTCGATGTCGGCGGGTAGCACCGGCGGCAATCCGAAGCGAATATGGATCACGGACAGCAGGCGCTTCTCGACGATCTTGTAGGAGCCGCCGATCACCGCCTTGAACGGCGAGATCATGTCGCCGATGACGTATTCCGG
>JAZKGC010000070.1:1754-3858 GCA_040386115.1 Pseudomonadota bacterium | reverse complement strand
CTCAGGCCATGATCCTGGAATGCAGTTCCGCTCCCCGGTACGTGCATAACGCAGGTGCGGTATGTGATTGACCAAAAACGAATATTCGGCTATTTGAGGCCCGTCATGAATGGTGCCAGCGCTTCGGCCGCCTCGCGGCCACTCCAGCAAAATTCATAGGACAAAAGTTTTGTGACGCATGGCCGTCCGAATGTCCGGACGGTTTGTGCTCTCCGATTGCAAACACGGATCAGGCTGATGAGCAATTTCAATCAGGAACGCGTGTTGAGTGTCCATCACTGGACCGACAATCTTTTCAGCTTCACCACCACGCGCGACACGTCGTTCCGGTTTCGCAACGGCGAATTCACAATGATCGGACTCAAGGTCAACGAGAAGCCGCTGCTGCGCGCCTACAGCGTCGCAAGCGCGAACTACGAAGAGAACCTCGAGTTTTTTTCGATCAAGGTGTCGGACGGACCGCTGACGTCGCGGCTTCAGCACCTGAAGGAAGGCGACGAGATTATCGTCAGCCGCAAGGCCACCGGCACGCTGGTGATCGACAATCTGAAAAATGGCCGTAATCTCTATCTTATCGGCACTGGTACTGGTCTTGCGCCGTTCCTGAGCGTCATCAAGGATCCCGAGACCTATGAGCGGTTTGAGAAGGTCGTGCTGCTGCACGGCTGCCGCCGCGTCGCGGAACTCGCTTACGGCGAGTTGATTACCGAGAAATTGCCGCAGGACGACATGATCGGCGACATGGTGCGCGCGCAGCTGATCTATTATCCGACGGTCACGCGCGATCCGTTTCGCAATCGCGGCCGCATCACCGATCTCATCACCACCGGAAAACTGTTCGAGGACATTTCACTGGCTGAACTCGATGCCGACAAGGACAGGGTGATGATCTGCGGCAGTCCCGCGCTGCTCGAGGACACCAAGTCCTTGCTGCTCGATCGGGGTTTTGTCGAAGGCAATCACGGCGAGGCAGGCGACTTCGTTGTCGAAAAAGCCTTCGCTGAGCGCTGAACTGTAGCAGCAGTTTTCCCCAAGATATTTCAATGCCTTGCGCGGACATTCCGCGCTCTGGCATTGCGCCGGTGCCTTGAAATTGCATATGGCGAGATGGTGTCGAACTGCGGTGCATAAGGCGGCATGGCGTCTTGCTGTTTTCGCCTAAGACGCCAGCAAAACCTCGCGCAGCACCTTCTTCATGACCTTGCCGTTGGCGTTGCGCGGTAGCGGATCGCGGCCGATGTCGATGGTCTCGGGCACTTTGTAGTCCGACAACCGTTCGGCGCACCACGCGCGCAATGCCGGTGAGTCGAGATCGGCGCGCACGACCACGACAGCATGCACGCGCTCGCCGAGAACGGGACAGGGTCTGGCGACCACGGCGCTCTCAACGACGCCGGGGTGAGCGGCGAGAACCGACTCGACCTCCGCCGAATAAATCTTGAGGCCGCCGCGATTTATCATGTCCTTCTGGCGATCGACGATGCGCACAAAATTCTGCGCGTCGATCGAGCCGAGATCGCCGGAGTGCCAGAAGCCGCCGGTGAAGCTCTCAGCCGTTGCGCGCGGATTGTTCCAGTAGCCCTTGATAACCGATCCGCCGTGAATCCAGATTTCACCGATCTCGCCGCGCGGTACCTCGCAGCCGTCGGCATCCATCACGATGATGGTCGCGCCCGGACACGGCAGGCCCACGCTGTCGATGTGACTGGCGGTGAATTCCGGAGGCATGATGGTCGAGGGCGACGTGGTCTCGGTCGAGCCATAGGCGTTGATGAGCTGAAGTCCCGGAATTTTTTCGGCGAGCTTCTCGATAGTCGCGACCGGCATCGGTGCACCGCCATAGCCGCCGATGCGCCACGCGGTCAGATCGTAGGAATCGAAGTCGGCTTGCAGCAGGCAGAGATTGTACATTGCGGGCACCATCACGGTCTGCGTGGCGCGTTCGCGCGATGCGATCTTTAGATACTCCTGCGCCTTGAATTCGGGGACGATGACGAGCGCGCCGGCGCAGCGCGCCATCGACATGACGTTGGCGACGACGCCGGTGACGTGCGCGAGCGGCACGGCGGCGATGGAGCGGTCCTTGTGCGTCAAAGCCAGGCAG
>JAZKGC010000070.1:0-1654 GCA_040386115.1 Pseudomonadota bacterium | reverse complement strand
GCGCCGAACATCGCCAGCACGAATTCGATGCGGTTGCCGAGCAGCAGCGCGATGCGGTCGCCGGGACGCAGGCCGATGTCCCTGAAGCCCGCGGCAATCTTCGCGGATTCCTGCGCCGCTTCGCGCCACGTCATGCGCCGGTCGCCGCAAATCAGCGCTTCGCCGTCCGGGTTGCGCGCGGCGGCATCGGCGACCATCGCCCAGATGTTGGCGGGCCGCTCGACGAAGGCCGGCACCACGCGATCGCCGAAACGTGTTTCCAGCCGCATCGCCGGAACGGGGTATTGCGACCAGTCCATCGGTCTTTGTCCTCGTCCTGATCTCATGTGTCAGGTTGAAAGGTTGGCTCCGCGTTCGATCACGAATTCCGCATCGAACAGGGTGTGCGAATGATTCAGATCGGATTGCGACATCAGCACAGTTAAGCCCTTGCCTTTCAGCGAAGCAAGAACATCGGAAATGCGTTCCGACAGGGCAGGCGCGATGCCTTCGAATGGCTCATCGAGCAGGAGACATTTGCTTCCGATGCCGAGCGCGCGGCCGAGCGCGACCAGCTTCTGCTGGCCGCCGCTCAGCAGCAAGGCCTTGCGTTCGCGCATGGCGGCGAGTTCGCCGATGACGTCATAGACAAACTGAAGCCGCGCCTTGCGATCAACGTCCTTCGCCACCCACAGCGGCAGCAGGATGTTTTCCTCGACGGTCAGTTGCGGCACCAGCCCGCGGTCTTCAGGCATGTAGCCGATGCCAAGGCCGGCGCGGGCGTGGCGCGGCAGCGCCGCGAGATCCTGGCCGCCGAAGCGAACGGTCCCCTGCTTGGGCGCGAGATGCCCCATGATCGAGCGCATCAGCGTGGTCTTGCCCGCGCCGTTGCGGCCCACAAGGCTGACCATGCTGCCCTCGGCGAGATGCATCGTGAAGCCGCGCAGCGCCGGCATCGACTGGATTTCGACCGCGAGGTTGTCGATCTGCATGAGCGTCGGTGCGGTCATCGCGCACCTCCGGTCACATACTTGCGCACTTCAGGGTCTGTCAGCACCCGTTCGGGCTCGCCGTCCGCCAGAATGCGCCCGTTGTAGAACGCGACCACGCGGTCTGCGTATTTGCTGACGATGTCCATGTCGTGCTCGACGAAGACGATGGTTGCGGCTTCGCCGGAGACCGCGTGAATGACGCGGTCCATCGTTGCAAATTTTTCTTCCGCCGAGACGCCGGATGTCGGCTCGTCTAGCAGCAGCAGCTTGGGTTGCCGCGCCAGCGCCATGGCGATATCGACCAGTTTGCGGACGCCGCCGGCAAGCTCGGCAATCGGCCGGTCAGCGTATGCGGCGAGGCCGAAACGATCCAGCAGCGCGAGCGCCTTGTCGCGGCGCTCGCCGCTGTCCGCAGGCGCTGTCGCCGACAGCCTGCCGCCTTCGGCGCTGGAGACCGCGACGGTCATATTCTCTGCCGCAGTGAGTTCGATGAACAATTGCGGGATCTGAAACGAGCGCGAGATTCCAAGTTTTGCGACTTCGCGCGGCGAGCGCCGTCCGATCGGCGAGCCGTCCAGTTCGATCTCGCCGCTGTCAGGCTTCATGTATCCCGTCACCATGTTCACGAATGTGGTCTTGCCCGCGCCATTCGCGCCAATAAGACAAAGCTTCTGGCCGGACGG
>JAZKGC010000069.1:0-5968 GCA_040386115.1 Pseudomonadota bacterium | reverse complement strand
ACAAGACCGGCAAGACAATCGCTGTCGTGGGCTCCGGCCCGGCGGGGCTTGCCTGCGCGCAGCAGCTCGCGCGCGTCGGCCACGATGTGCATGTCTATGAAAAATTCGCCAAGGCCGGCGGGCTTTTGCGTTACGGCATTCCCGATTTCAAAATGGAAAAGGACATCATCGACCGCCGCGTGGCGCAGATGGAAGCCGAAGGCGTGACCTTCCATTACGGCAACGCGGTCGGCGGTTCGTCGGCGGGCGCGATCGATCCGCAGGAGTTGCTCAAGACCTATGACGCGGTCGCACTGACCGGCGGCGCGGAAGCATCGCGCGATCTGCCGATTCCGGGGCGTGACCTCGACGGCATTCACTTCGCGATGGATTTCCTGCCGCAGCAAAATCGCCGCGTCGGTAACGAACCGCTCGGCGGCGTCCGCGATATCCTCGCCAAGGGCAAGCATGTGGTGGTGATCGGCGGCGGCGACACCGGCTCGGACTGCATCGGCACGTCTATTCGCCAGGGCGCGCTGTCGGTGACGCAGCTTGAAATCTTGCCGGAACCGCCCGAGCGCGAGAACAAGGCACTCACCTGGCCGAACTGGCCGCTGAAGATGCGCACGTCGTCGAGCCAGGCCGAAGGCGCGATCCGCGAATACGCTGTGCTGACGCAGAAATTTTCCGGCAGCGACGGCAAGGTCATGAACCTGCATTGCGTGCAGGTGGACGATAAATTCCAGCCGGTGCCGGGCAGCGAATTCGAACTGAAGGCCGAACTGGTGCTGCTGGCGATGGGCTTCGTGCATCCGGTGCATGAAGGCCTGCTCAAGACGCTGGGCGTCGAGCTCGATCCGCGCGGCAACGTGCGCGCAGGTACCAATGACTATCAGACATCGATCCCGAAGGTGTTCGCGTCAGGCGACATGCGCCGCGGGCAGTCCCTCGTGGTGTGGGCGATCCGCGAAGGCCGCCAGTGTGCCGCCTCGATCGATCAGCACCTGATGGGATCGACCACGCTGCCGCGCTGACTTCATGGCAACTGAAAAGAGAAAAACCCCGTCTCGCGACGGGGCTTCTTCTTGTCCGAAGCGGCGAGGAAACGCGCTACCAGCGCGAGAAAAATCCCTGCCCGAACGGGGACTGCCCGACATTGCCAGGCGGCCTCAAGAAGCCATCGCGCGGTGCAGGAGGGCGTGGACGCTGAGCGGCACCGGGCTGCGCGGGTGAGCGGCCGGGTTCAAAGCCGATGAAAGCCTCGCTTTGTTGGGCAGGCCGCTTCGGTTTCGGTTTGGGCGCGGCAGAGCCATCCGACGGCACAGCGGCAACTTCCGGATCTCCTGCCGGCGCGGTCAACGCGCCGACTTCGCGGCGCGGCCATGAGAAATCATCCGCACGGCCCGCCGGGGCGGAGAGCGGTTCGCCCTTCACCAGCGTCCGTGCCGCCAGCGCATCGACCGAAGCCGGACGCGTGCCCGATCCGCCCAGCAATTCGTCGGTGCCGACCGACGACGCCACCAGCGGCACGACCGGCCCGGCCAGCGGACGCGGACCCGCGACGCCCGGGCGAATTTCAGAGCCGGGAGCGAAGGACTCGCTCGGCAACGCCACCGGCGCGGATCGTGACGCCAGCACGCGGCGAATCTCGCGTTCGGTGTAGTGCGCGAGTTTGCGGGCACCTGATTTGGTGAAGAACACGCCGTCATTGGAGCGCAGCCGGCGAATCTGGCCTTCGAAATCCGGACCTTGCTGATTGAAACGTCCCGCGTCATCGACGAAACCATCCCAGACATCGACATAGGTGATGCCGGCCTTGCCCGCCGCGTCGCGGTAGAGCGCGTCGAGAAACAGCATGTCCGCGGTGGCCTTGGCACCGCGGATTGCAGGCAGCCCGACCCACAGCACCGGAACTCCCTTGGTCTTGAGAACCGCGATCATCTCCTCGATTTTCTTTGCGTAAAGCTCGACCCAGCGCTCATCGCGGAAATCGTACATTCCGCTGGCCGAGCGGGCAGCCTTCTCAGGTGCCAGTATCGAAGGCTGATCCTCATCATCGTCGGAGGCGACCTCGGCGTCAGCCGGTTTGCTGTCCGCAGCCTTGCTCTCGGAATCGGCGGGCGCTGTCTTGTCGTCGGGCTTCGCCGCATCGCCATCGCCCGGCTTGGCGCGCGTATCCTTTTTCGCGCCCTTCTTGTCGGCAGGCTTAGTCTCAGCCTTCTTTTCAGCAACAGGTTCGCGAATGGGAATGCGATCATGAAGCCCGAGCATCACCACGATCACGTCCGGCTTTTCCGAACTGACAATGCCCTTGGCGGCGGCCGCCCAGTCGGCAGGATCGCCCTTCGGCTGGTACTTGATGAGACCCGAAACCGTCTTGTGCTTGCGGATCACCCCAAGTTCGGGCGTCTCCGCCAGCGCATCCTCAAGTCCGTAGGCAAGCCAGTCCGCCATCGCATCGCCAAGCACGAGCACGTTGCGCTCCGCAGGCACGTCGCGCTTGGCGGCAGCCGGTGCGCGCGAGTAATCCACGCGCGGAGCCTGTGGCGCACGATCGGGGAACGAATCGTTGAACGGCGAAAAGAATCCGCCACGCTGTTGAGGCGGCGGCGGCGCGCGGCGGCCGAAGCCGCCAAATCCGAAATCGAAAAACTGCGCGGAGGCCGGCCCCATGATGCCGAGCAGCATGCTGCCCGCAACCGCCAGAATGATAAGGGGGCCGCGTTCGGTGAACACGCGCAGGAAAGGCTTCCGTTTCGCCATGGTCGTTGGTCGCTCGCGCAGGGGTAGCGGTTGCATATCGGAGCTTAGGTTCTGTCCAAAAAACAACGGCAATGGACCCATAAACCGGGCTCAGGCCGTCTCCGTCAAGTGCGCCCGGAAAATGTCAACTTGAAGGTTAGCGGGGGCGTCAAAGCCGCCCGCGCTTGACAGGGTCTGATATATCTATAAATCTCGATATATGGAATCAGAAAATGCAATTCTTGCCCTTGCGGCCCTCGCCCAGGCGACCCGGCTCGATGTCTTCAGGCTTCTGGTCAAGCACGAAACGGACGGACTTGCGGCGGGCGACATCGCCAGATCGCTTGCCGTTCCGCAAAATACCATGTCGTCGCATCTGGCAATCCTGACGCGCGCGGGTCTGGTCGCCGCCAAAAGATCGGGCAGATCGATCGCCTATCGCGCGGATCTCGCTCGCTTCCAGGATGTCATGCTCTTCATGCTCAAGGATTGTTGCGGCGGCAAACCTGAAATCTGCGCGCCGCTGATCGAAAGTCTTACCCCCTGCTGTCCGCCGCTGAACAAAAGGAAGGCAAAAGCAAATGTCTGACCGCATTTATAATGTTCTCTTTCTTTGCACGGGCAACACCGCGCGTTCGATTCTCGCCGAGTCGATCCTGACCAAGGACGGTCGCGGGCGGTTTCGCGCATTTTCCGCCGGCAGCCAGCCGAAAGGAACCGTGAATCCTTTCGCGATCAAGGTTCTCAAGGGCGCCGACTTCCCGACCGACGGCCTGCGTTCCAAAAGCTGGGAGGAGTTTGCGGCTCCCGACGCGCCGGTGATGGATTTCGTTTTTACGGTTTGCGACAACGCGGCGGGCGAGTCCTGCCCGATCTGGCCCGGCCAACCGATGACGGCGCATTGGGGCATTGAAGACCCCGCCGAGGTGGACGGTACGGACCTCGAAAAGGAGGCGGCGTTCGTTGCGGCATTCCGCTACATGAAAAATCGCATCGCGATCTTCACAAGCCTGCCGATGGGCAGCATCGACAAATTGTCGCTCGGTACAAAATTACGCGACATCGGCCGGGTCGAAGGATCGACGACCGGCCAGGACAGAGCGAGTTGATGTCCGGATTCGGTCTGCAACGCCGCCTCGTGGCGGAAGGTCTAGGCACGGCGCTGCTCGTCGCAACCGTTGTCGGCTCCGGCATCATGGCCGAAAGCCTGACGCGGGATACAGCGCTTGCCTTGCTCGGCAACACAATTCCGACCGGCGCAATTCTTGTGGTGCTTATCACCATCCTGGGGCCGATTTCCGGCGCGCATTTCAATCCCGCCGTCACGTTGATTTTCGCGCTCAAGCGCGAACTCACCAGACGCGATGCACTGTTATATGTCGCAGCGCAAATCATCGGCGGCATCGCCGGAACGATGCTGGCGCATGCCATGTTCGCGCTGCCGGTGCTGGATATGTCGATAAAGGTGCGGACCGGCGGCGCGCAATGGCTCGCGGAAGGCGTTGCCGCCTTCGGCCTTGTGGCGACGATCCTCGCAGGGATTCGCTTCGAGCGCGCATCGGTTCCCTGGCTTGTCGGTCTTTACATCACGGCCGCTTACTGGTTCACCGCGTCCACCTCGTTTGCCAATCCCGCAGTCGCCATCGCGCGCTCCCTGACCAACACGTTCTCCGGCATCCGTCCGCAGGATTTGCCCGGATTCATCGTGGCCGAATTGTCAGGCGCGGTCGCAGCACTTCTCTTGATGAGCTGGCTTCTTCGCGAGGCCGCCGATGCAAACCCGCGCCGCGAGGCTCAACCATGAGCGTAACGATCTATCACAACCCGGATTGCGGCACGTCGCGCAACACGCTGGCGATAATCCGCCAGAGCGGCGAAGAGCCGGTCGTGATCGAGTATTTGAAAAACCCGCCGAGCCGCGAACGGCTGGTTCAATTGATCGCGGCCATGGGCCTGACGCCTCGCGCATTGCTGCGCGAAAAAGGCACGCCCTACACCGAGTTGGGTCTCGCAGACCCGAAATGGACCGACGACCAGCTTCTGGATGCCATGCTGGCGCATCCGATCCTGATTAACCGGCCCATCGTGGAAACACTGAGGGGCACGCGGCTGTGCCGCCCCTCCGAAGCCGTGCTCGACCTGCTGGACAATCCGGTCGCGACCTTCATCAAGGAAGATGGCGAGGCGGTTGTCGCGGCCCCAAGACGCAGCAGCGATTAACGCCGCCGCAGCCGGTCCAGCACGCCCGAGGACGCGAAGCCGTCGGCAGGCGCGCCGATGGAGGCCTGAAAGCTGCGCAGCGCCTTGCGGGTTTCGCCGCCGAGATTGCCGTCGGGCTCGCCTTTGTAGAAGCCGCGCCGCGCCAGCAGATCCTGCAACTCGAGCCGCTCGGCGCGGGACAGCACCCGCTCCTGCCGCGGCCAGGGCTGCACGAAGGGCGCACCGCCGCGCAGACGGTCGGCGAAATGCCCGATCGCCAGCGCATACGCTTCGGCCGGATTGTATTTCATGATGGCGCGGAAATTTCCGAGCATCAGGAATCCCGGCCCCTCGGCACCCGCTGGCGCCAGCAGGAATGCCTGATCGGTGACGCGCGGAAACGGCTTGCCGCCGGCGCGCGTGATGCCGAGCTGCTGCCATTGCGCGACGGTCATCTGCCTGCCGCGATCCGCATAGAGATAGTTGAAGCCCTGCGGCACCTCGACCTCATAGCCCCAGGTCTGGCCGTTGACCCAGCCGTTGCGTTTGAACTTGTTCGACGTGGACGCCAGAATATCCGGCACCGATTCCACCACGTTGCGGCGGCCGTCATTGTCGAAATCCACCGCGAAGCGCTTGAATGCGGTCGGCATGAACTGCGTCGCGCCGAACGCGCCGGCCCACGAGCCGCGCAGCTGATCGGGACGCAGATCGCCGCGATGAAGGATTTCCAGCGCCGCCAGAAACTCGTCCTTGAAATACGCCTGCCGGCGGCCGATGCAGGCCAGCGTCGCGGTCGAATTGAGTACGCTGCGGTCGCCGGCCTGCGTCGAGTAATTCGACTCGATGCCCCAGATCGCCGCAATGATGTAGCGATCGACGCCGTAAGCCTTCTCCACCGTGTCGAACGTCGCGGCATATTTCGCCAGCATCTCGCGGCCCTTGGCGAGGCGCGTGTCGTTGACCAGAATGTCGAGATAATCCCACACCGCCTTGGTGAATTCGGGCTGCGAATCCACCAGATCCATGATGCGCAGATCGGGCGACA
>JAZKGC010000068.1:0-10726 GCA_040386115.1 Pseudomonadota bacterium | reverse complement strand
ATTCTCCGCACGAATGACTGGTCGAGCTTGATCTTGTCGAACGGGAATGCATGCAGCGTCGCCAGCGACGAATAGCCGGTGCCGAAATCGTCCATCGCCACCGCGATGCCCATGGCCTTCAACCGGCGCAGCACATGCAGCGCGCCGTTCTGGTCCTTCATCAGCGTGGATTCGGTGATCTCGACTTCGAGACGTGACGGCGAAAGGCCTGTCTCCAGCAGGATTGTGTGAATGGTCTCCACCAGATCGTTCTGCCTGAACTGCACCGGCGACAGATTGACGGCGACGACGCCCGGTATTTTTCCCGCGGCTGCGTCGCGGCAGGCGGTGCGCAAGGCCCACACGCCCATCGGAATAATCAGTTCGGATTCCTCCGCGAGCGGAATGAAATCCGCCGGCGAGACCATGCCGCGCACCGGATGACGCCAGCGCATCAGCGCTTCCGCGCCGCGGATAGCTCCATCGGCCAGCGAGGTCTGAAGCTGGTAGCAGAGGTGAAGTTCATTGCCCGCGATGGCGGCATGAAGATCGCGCGACAGCGAACGGCGGTCGCGGGCCAGTTCATCCATCTTGTGATCGTAACGAAGCACCATGCCCCGCTGCGTCGTCTTGCCGCGATACATCGCGAGCTTGGCGTTGCTGAGCAATTGATCGCGCTCCGGCGTGTCGGTCGGGAAGATGGCGTATCCGACGGACGCGGTGAGCTTGACCGGCGTGCCCTTGGCATTGAACGGCTCGCTCAACGCGGCGGCGATGCGTTCGGCGAATTCCTGCCCGGTGCGCGGCTGGTCTGCCGACATCTGCAAGGCGAGAAATTCGTCGCCGCTCTGGCGCGCGAGAAATTCTCCCGGCTGCAAAATCTTGCGCAGCCGCTCGGCCACCTGGATCAGCACAAGGTCGCCGACGCTGTGCCCGAACACATCGTTGATGTCCTTGAACCCGTCGATATCGATCGAGAACGCCGCAAGCTTGTGCGCTTTTTCATGGGCATCCGAGACATCGAATGCCAGCCGCTCGTTGAAGGCGATACGATTCGGCAAGCCGGTCATGGTGTCGTTGAACGACAGCTGGAAAATCCGTTCGGCGGCCTCGGTGCGCGAGCGCAGGTCGATGATGTAGGACGAGAAGCCGCTGCCGATGACGAGCAGGACCGCGCCGACAACGAATATCCCGAGCGTCTCGGCCGGGATCAGATTCGGCGGCAGATAAAGGTATGGATTAACGACGATCTCATGCGATGCGAACATCGTGTAGTGCATCACGCAGACCAGAAACGTCATGACGATCGCCGCGCCGTGACGGCAGTATCTTGTCACGGGGCGATTGGCGCGGCTCACCGAGAGCGCGCCCAGTCCAAATCCGAACACGACATTGGCCGCGACGCCAAACCAGTTCCAGGTGACCGTGCCCGCGACATGCCAGGCGTTGAGGCCGACGTAATGCATCGCGAGGATGCCCCCGCCGACGATGAGGCCGCCGATTTCAGGCGCCAGCATCAGCCGTTTGCGGCTGCCGACTTCGAAGCCGACGAAACAGGTGACCATCGCGATCAGCAATGCGCCGGCCGTCGGCAGAAGTTCGAAACCGCTTGGCAGCAACGGTGCCTGAGACAAAATGGAAATAAAGATCGACGCCCACAGCGCAGCGCCTGTCCCCAGCGACGCCATGAACAGCCAGCCGTAACGCGTCGGCCCCTCGGTGGCACGCGCCCGCGCGAAATGGCGCATGCCGACCCAGGTGCCGAACAGGCACACGGCCGCTGCCACAAGGATCAGCGCGTGATGATAGACGAGCAGCCAGCCCGGATCGGTAAACATTGTCGCCTCCACATCCTACCGGAAGCGATCCGTATTAATTCCAGGTTGTAACGCGCCGATTGGTGAGGAAATGCGAAAAACAGCATTTCGAATTGGTCACCGGAGATCGGCGAATATCCGATTTACTTTTCATTGAGCTTAACAGTTCTCGCCGCTGCCTTCATCGCGCTGCCATGCAGCCCCGCATGGGCGGCGCTCAAATTCGATGGCTATCGGAACAGCACGTCGCCAGTCGCATTCTCAAGCAGATAGACCTCATAGGTGCCGACGGCGACGCCGCTGCGCCTGCGTGCAACATCAGCGACTTTCTCTACGCGCGCAAAACCGTCCCGAAGCGAAGCGGGCGCGCCGGGGCCGGCAACGAGAAGCACCTTGCCCCTCAGCAGCATTTCGCCGGGCTCCGGCGCGTTGATCCAGCGCAGCCGGTCGGCGCGCTGCGCGACGCAATTCCCCTTCGGTAGATAGAACTTCAGCCACGCCGTCGTCCCGTAGTCGTCGAGGAGAATGCACGTCGCATCCGTGGTCAGGCGGATCGCTTCGATTTCCTTTGCAAGCGCCGGCCAGCCGACCCCGACATTGCGGGCGGTTGGATCGCGACGGAAACCTGAAAGAATGCCGGTGTTCGCTTGCAAGATCAGCAGAACAAACAGAACAACGCTGACCGGCATCGCCCATCGGCGCGACAAATCCGCAATGCGCTGCCCTCTCCCGTCCCATGTTCGCCCGTGCGCCGCATAGGCGGCGGCGATGGCGAAAGCCGGATAAACCGGACCAAGCCAATTGCCTTCCACGCGTTCATGAAGAGAATGCCAGGCAAAATAGACAACGATTGTCCAGAAACTCGCGTTAATCAGTCCACGCTCCGCTGCGCTGACCGTATTGCGCGTGAGCAGCGCATAGAGCCCCATTACGCCAAGAACGAAGACCGACGGCGTCGCGAAGAAAAACTGCACGGGGATCAGCTCCGCGACGAATTGCGGCGTAAAGCTCTGGATACGTGCGCGGCCGAACTGCTTGAGGAACGACGCCCATTCATGTTCGGCATTCCACAGAATCACGGGCGAAAAAATCGCAAACGCGACGACGCCGCCGAAATAAGGCCACGGCGAGGCCAACCAGCGCCGCTGGTCCTTCACCAGCAGCAGCCACAACAGGATTTCCAGGCCAAAGAAGAAGGCCGTGTACTTCGACAGCAACCCGCAGCCGACCGCTGCACCGACCGCGATCCACCACAGGCCGCGTCCGGTTTGCAGAACCTTGGCAAGAAAGTAGAGGACGAAACTTGCGGCGACTATTAAGGGAGCGTCGGGTGTCACGATCACGGTGCCCGCGGCAACCATCAGCGTCGCGTTGAGCAGGATAGCGGACGCGGCTGCAATCCGCACGTCGCCGAACAAAATCTCGGCCGTGCGATACACGGCCCAGCTCATCGGCAATGCCAAAAGGATCGAGACAAGCCGAACGCCGAACGCGGTGTCGCCGCCGATCATGGTGCCGAGACGGATCACCACCGCCACCATCGGCGGATGATCGTAATAGCCGCCCGCGAGGCTTTTCGACCAGGTCCAGTAATAGGCTTCGTCGAATGTCAGCGGCGTGAATGTCGCGGCTACGAGACGAAGCAGCACGAGCGCGCAGACGGTCAACACCACACCGCGCGGAAGCCTCATGCCGATGGCGGTCATTTTGCGCGCCAAACGAACAGGCTTGAAACGCCGTAGTTCCATACCACGCCCATCAGCGCGCCAGCGGCACCCGCGAGCCACCAGATCGGCTCCTGATCGTAAACGGAAAACGCAACGCCGACATTGGCGAGCAGGCCCACGCTGCACACCAGATAAAACAGCAGGAGACCGCGAACGAGCGCAAACCCTTTCAGCCGCTGGTCGCGATAGGTCAGGCGATTGTTGAGCAGGAAGTTTCCGGTCATCGCCAGGAACGCGGCAATGCCTTGCGCCTCCGCAAACGGCACCCTGAGACCAAGCGCGACATAGAGCGCGATGAGATGAACCGCCAGACCGATTGCGCCCACCAGCGCGAACAGCAGAAAGCGCAGCGATACCAGATCGTGCGTCAGCTTCGCCAGCACAAGGCCGAGGAAATCCAGCACCACCATCGAATCCAGTTTGCTCTCCCCGTGCAACCGGGTGCCGAAGGAATACGGAACCTCGACCACCCGGAGCTTTCCACCGGCGGTTGCCACGATATCGAGAAGGATCTTGAAACCCTGGACCGACAGCGACGGTGCAAGCCGTTCGAAACGGTCGCGGCGGATCATGAAGAATCCACTCATCGGATCGGCGATATCGATATGCAGCAGCTTCTTTGCTATCTTGGTCGCGAACACGCTGCCGCCGAGACGGGCGCTGCCGAAGCTGCCGGTGTCGCCGCCGCTGACGTACCGGCTGCCCACTGCGAGTTCGGCCTGGCCCGACTGGAGCAGAGCCAGCATTTTCGGCAGTTGTGTCTCATCGTGCTGGAGATCAGCGTCCATCACCGCAACGAACGGTGCGGAAGACGCAAGGATGCCCTCGATACATGCTCCGGACAGGCCGCGACGGCCGATGCGGCGGATGCATCGTGCCCGCGGGTCGGCTTGCGCAAGTGAGCGCACCACGTCCCAGGTGCCGTCCGGCGAATTGTCATCCACAAAGATGACCTCCCACGCGATACCGGACAGCGCGACGTCCAGCTTCGCAAAAAGCTGGGGGACGTTATCGCGCTCGTTGAAAGTCGGTACCACGACACATAATTGCCGTGCGGGGCTAGACCCGAGAGAATTGGCCTCAATCATGGTGCCAGCGTATATCCGGGGCGTCGCTGGATGCCAAGGTGCTGACCGACGGCACCTTAAAAAGCACCGCCCGCATCCTTCGACATGCGGTTTCGGTACACTAAACACCGGGAAACGGGTGGAATGGGACTTTTCATGGCCCAAAAATGCAACGACCACGGAGGGACTGGCCGGTGAGAGAATCAAGGCAGCGCGTACATCCGGCGCGCTCAATATCTCTCGCGGTGTCTTCTCGTGGTCGTTCCGGCGATGGAGCGGGGGCTGCGACATCGCCGTTGAATGCTAGATAGGAACGGCAGGACTGGTCCGCAAGGGTTATACGGGAAGAAACAATGGCAAAAAAGTCGGGCCAAATTCATATCGGGATCGGCGGATGGACCTTCGCGCCCTGGCGGGGCGTATTTTATCCGGAAAAGCTGACGCAGGCGAAGGAGCTGTCCTACGCGGCCTCCAAGCTGACCTCGATCGAGATCAATGGCACTTATTACGGCTCGCAAAAACCGGAGAGCTTCCGCAAATGGGCCAGCGAGGTTCCGGACGGATTCATATTTTCCGTCAAGGGACCGAGGTTTGCGACCAACCGCCGGGTACTGGCTGAAGCCGGAGACTCGATTCAACGGTTCTACGATTCCGGCGTGCTGGAGTTGCGTGACCGGCTGGGGCCGGTGCTGTGGCAATTCGCACCGACCAAGAAGTTCGATGAAGCGGATTTCGGAAAGTTTCTTGAACTACTGCCGCGCAAGCTTGAGGGGCACGTCCTGCGCCATGTCGTCGAAGTGCGCAACGACAGTTTCTGCACGCCGTCGTTCATCGCGCTGCTGCGCAGGTTCGCGATCCCGGTGGTCTATGCCGACCACCAGAAGTACCCGGCCATCGCCGACATCACCGCCGATTTCGTTTACGCGCGGCTGCAAACGGGCAAGGACAATGTCAAGACGGCCTACCCGCCCAAGGCGCTCGATCAATGGGCCGAACGCCTCACGCTCTGGTCTGAAGGCGGCGAACCGGATGACCTTGCGCGCGTTGATGCCGCATCCGCCAAAAAGCAGCCGCGCGATGTGTTCGCCTACGTGATACACGAAGGCAAAATCCGTGCACCCGCGGGCGCGATGGAATTGATCGCGCGGGTGACGTGAGGTGATGCGTGCCGCCGGGAGTAAACACAGCTCGGGATCGAACAAATGGCCAAAGCCAAAAAGCTTTTCACCATAGGATATGAACAGACGCCAGCCAAAGCAGTGCTCGACGAACTCGAGCGGGCCGGCGTGAAACTGCTGGTCGATGTGCGGGCGATCGCGTCGTCGCGACGCCCCGGCTTTTCCAAGACACAGCTTGCCGCCGGTCTCGACCAACGCGGCATTTCCTATCTGCACCTGCGAGGCCTCGGGACGCCGAAGGAGGGCCGCGAGGCGGCACGCGGCGGTGACATGAAGGCGCTCATGAAAATCTATGGTGCCCATCTCAAAACGCCGCAGGCCAAGGAAGAAATGGATGAACTCGCGACGCTGGTGATGAAATCAGGCCCGGTCTGCATTCTTTGCTATGAGCGCGACCACAAAAGCTGTCACCGCAAGTTCATCGCAGAAATCATCGAAGGTCGCGAAGGCGCGAAGACCGAAAACCTGCTCGCGCCGCAATTCTAGTTGTCCACAACGGTATAATTTCTTTCGCTGTGTTCATGACGCGTTCTCGCTTGTCCGCTGGACGAACAGCTTCCCCGCCGCTCTACTCACATAGGTATTTCTACTTAAGTTATTTTTCCGGGGCTCGGGGGCTCCATGCGTTGCGTTGGAATGGTGAGCGCGGTGTGCGTCACCGCCGCCATGCTGGCGTGCGGCACCTCACGCGCATCTGCCGATCCGCTGTTGACCGACCCACCCCTCGACTCATCGTTCTTCAGCGGTCAGAGCAATGGCACCCGCCCCGAGAAGTTTCTCTATTTCAGCGGCTTCGACCTCTGGCGCAGCGGCGGGACGTTCTATGGCGGGATGCAGTGGGCACCCGGCGGACTGAACAGCGACGGCTTCACGATGAAACTGCTGCTCGCCGAAGGAAGCTATCGATACCTGTCGGGCCCGGTGAACATTCGCGGCACCGGAATGCTCGCGTCCCTGATGCCGGGCTGGCGGATCAAGCGCGACAATCTCGAGATCAAGATTTTCGCGGGCCTCGATCTGCAAAACCATCGCACCTCGCCGGACGACCCCGGCAACAGCCTGCGCGGAAACCATGCAGGTCTGCGCGTCAATGCCGATTTTTGGTGGGAGCCGACGCGGACGATCATGCTGGCGTCCTCAATCTCTGGCTCGACCATCGGCAACAGTTTTGGTGTGCGAGGCGCAGCCGGATGGCGATTGATGGATCGCTTCTGGGCTGGCCCGGAAGCCGAGACATCCGGTGATGACGTCTATCGGCAGTATCGAATTGGCGCGCACCTGACATCATTCAGAATGGGCGCGTTCGAATGGTCGCTTGGGGCGGGGTATGTCGAAGATAACAGTGACCGCTCCGGACTTTACGGCCGGATCAACGTGCTGGCACGTCAATAAATCGCGTGAATTGCAAGGCGGCTATTGCAGACGCCAGACTGTCATGGGGGCATCGTAACCTTTGACCACCACCTCACCGAGCGATACCGCGTCCGAGCAGGCGTCGCCGAGCGCATCGCGAACCGTCGATGAAATCAGCAGTTGTGAACCGAACTCCTTGTTGAGAGCCTCTAACCGGGCCGCGAAATTCACGGTGTCGCCGATAACGGTGTATTCCTTGCGCTGCGGCGAGCCGATATTGCCCGCGACCACCTCTCCGAAATGAAGGCCTATTCCGATATGCAGCGGCCAGGCGTTGGTATCGTTGTCGCGATCCAGTGAAACCAGCATCTCCCGGGCTGCATCGACCGCGCGATGCGCGGAATCCGGCGCTTCGAAAGGAACGCCGAACAATGCGAGAAATCCATCGCCGAGAAATTTATTGACGATGCCGCCGTGCCGATCGACGATCTCGACTAGCACCGCAAAGACCCCATCGAGCCGATCGACAACCTCTTGCGGCGTGCGCGTGCGCGCTGCCGCCGTGAAATTGCGGAAATCCACGAACATGACGGCGACGCGGCGTGTGACGCTGGTGGTATTCGCACCCTCTGCAAGCAACCGTTCGACAACCTGAGGCGAAACATGCTGACCGAAAAGACTCGTCACCCGGTCGCGCGCGGTAGCCGCTGCGATGCTCTTGCGGAATTGCCGCCGCAACTGAACACCGACGGCTCCCGCGAGCATTCCGCAGACGAAAACGATCAGGCTGCGGATGAGGTGATAGTCGATATTTGGCGGCGCATCCGGGTGATAAAACATCGCCATGCCGAACAATTCGGCGGCCGCAACAAATCCCGTGAAGGTCGATAACCAGAAATCGAGCCTGAGCGTCGAAAGAATAATGAAAATGAAATAGGTCAGCGGCACCACGAAGCCGAGCGCCTGGACCGATCCCATATTATCGATGTGAAGAGCCAGCGCGACCGTTGGTATGCTGGTTTCAATGAACGCGCTCGCATAACGGCGCACCACCGGCACATCGCGGTCAAGCGCAAGCTGTCGCTTGACCAGTGCATGAACCGCAAGCTCAAAAAGAACAAACGGCACCAGAATGATATAGAGATAGGCTGGCTTCAACTTGCCGTGCCAAAGCTGGTTTACCTGTTCGGGCGCTAGAATATAAAATGACCACAGCACAGCGGTGAGTACCGACGTCGTGACGATCAGGGCTTTGATCCGGATCAGTTCACTTTTCAGAATTCCACGTGTCAGCGCACGCTGAAAATCTGCCGATGCCGCCGGCTCCAGTTCTTCACCCTTGTGGTGTCGCGGCCCGTGCATGATCGCCCCCGGCAGCCCTCGCCGTCAGGACGAGCATACAAGAGCAACCCACCCTCACTCAATCCAGTGTACGCCTGAAACGCGTCACCGCGAACGTCGGGGCAACCGGCAAGATTTCGGGCGCAGCATCAGCCCCTGGCGTCGCAGGCCCACGCGCGGATAACGCATTCCTTGCCGCCGAATGCGTAGCATTTCTTCATCGCCGCGTTCAGCGCGCTGGAAATGCGCGGCGCGACCGCATAACCGTGCGCGCCGCACGGTTTGGTCATGTCGAGCGATAACGCGGCGCAGGCGCGCTTCATGATGACGGCCGTGCAATCGCCCTTGCATTGCTTGAGCGCGGCGGCGCGCGCGCCCTGTTCGGCAGGATAGTCGAACGCCTGCCCGTAGGCGCCACATTTACCGACAGCCAGCGCGCCGGCAGCGAAAGCCGGTGTGGCAACAAGATCAGCAGCAAATGCAGAAACAAAAGCAAAAACGAAAATCGCGCGGCAGCGCGCAGCAGTAAAAGCCGTCAAAGTCCCCTCCCCCGAGGTCATCCGGAAATGACCTTAAGCAGGGTGAGTTTCAACTTGGTGAACGGGAAGGAAATGAATGCAGGAAACAGCTAGGCCCGCCGCGCGGCGGCCAGCATTTCGGGGGTGTCAATGTCGAGAAACGCGCTTTTGCCCTCGACCTCGACTTCTGCGACGGCCTCCGCGTGCTGGGCAATCAGGTGCCGCGCGCCGATATCGCCGTCCAGCGTCATCAACTCCGCGAAAAAGCGGCGCGACCACAACACCGGATTGCCGCGCCGCCCGCCAGCCACCGGCACCACGATCAGCGAGCCGTGATCCGGCGCGAACGCCTCGACCAGCCGGTCGATCAGCCTTGCATCGATCAGCGGCATGTCGCCGAGGCACACCACAGCGCCGTCGGCACTTTCAGGAAGCGAACCGATGCCGGCTTTCACCGAGGCCGCAAGGCCTTCCGCAAAATCAGGGTTGTGCACCAGCTTGACGTTGAGCCCGTTCAATGCGGTCTCGACCTGGGCGCTTTGATACCCTGTGACGACGGCGACCGATGACGCTTTCGAGGCCAGCGCCTGTTCAGCAACGATCCGCACCAGCGGCTTGCCGTTCAGTTCGGCCAGCAGCTTGTTCGGCCCGCCCATGCGCGTGGAGCGCCCGGCGGCCAAGATGACAGCGGCGACGTTGCGATTGCCGTCTGTCCCAAGAGGCACGCGCGGCTGCGGCCGCGTCACGATTTCCATCAGCAGGCCGCCAACGCCCATGCCGGTGACATCAGCGCGCGTGACCGGAAGCCCGGCCAGCAGCCGCATCAGCACCCAGTCGAATCCGTTTTCCTTCGGCGAGCGCGCACAGCCTGGCGCGCCCAGCACCGGCGAATTCCGCACCTTGCCGATCAGCATGAGGTTTCCGGGATCAACCGGCATGCCGAAATGCTCGACCGCGCCACCGATGTTCTCGATTGCCGCAGGGATCACGTCGCGCCTGTCTGCGATGGCCGATGCGCCGAACACCAGCACGAGTTCAGCGCCAAGCCCGAGCAAGTCCTCTATCGCGGGCGCAAGGGCGGCTTCGTCATGGGCGACCCGGCGCTCGCCGATAATAGTTGCGCCGGTTGGCGCAAGGCGTTCGGCGGTCACGCGTAAGGTCTTGTCGATCACCTTCGGCGCGAGTCCCGGCAGGATTGTCGATACGACGCCGACGCGCTTGATCTTGAACGGCGCGACGCGCATGCGCCCGGCACTCGCGGCGACAACCGCCGCGTCGCGCAGCCTGGCTTCCACGCCGAAGGGAATGATCTTGACGGTCGCGATCATCTCGCCCTCGACCACCGCCTTGAACGCGGGCAATGTCGCGAAGGTGATCGCCTCATCGACGCGGTTGATGCGATCGACGGCATCGCGATCCACCACCAGCACGCCGGCTTCGGTCGCGAAAAGATTGGCGCGTCCGGTAAAGGCGCGCTCGGCGCTCACACCCTCGCCTGCAACGGCTTTCGCGATGCTCGCCGCTGCCACATCCTCCGACACATCACCGCTATCGAGATGCGCAACGACAATTTCCGTGACGCCGGCCTGCTTCAGCGCGGCGATCTCGGTTGCCCCGATCACGGTGCCCTTTTTCAGAATCAGCGAACCCTGGCGAATGGCATGAACCGTCACGCCACCCATGCCATCTTCCGGCGCAACGGGACCGAATTTCATGCCGCTGACTTTGTTTTGAGCGGTGCGTCGG
>JAZKGC010000067.1:16322-24091 GCA_040386115.1 Pseudomonadota bacterium | reverse complement strand
TGGCGCGCCCGAAGAGATTCGAACTCCTGACCCCTAGATTCGTAGTCTAGTGCTCTATCCAGCTGAGCTACGGGCGCGCATTTCGCAGGTGAAACAGGCCGGAGGCCCGACCGCGAAAGAGGGCCATAGCTACCGGCTCCGGCATGGCTTTGCAAGGTCGATACACGAGTGAATTCGGGATAAAATGAAGCAAATCAGGCCCGTGCCCGCGCCGCCCGCAGGCTGTACAATTCCGTCGCACGGTCGGGAATCGTGATGCGGAACGTCGCCCCGATGGTGCCTTCGACCAGATTGAGCTCGCCGCCATGCGCCCGGATCAGTTCCGCCGCGATGGCGAGGCCGAGCCCGGTTCCGCCATCCCGCGACGAGCCCTGAAATGCCTCGAACAGGTGTTCGTGGGCTTTTTCCGGAATGCCGGGCCCGGTGTCCGAAATTTCGAGAATGGTCACCGATCCTTCGCGGCGTCCGGTAACGCGGATTTGCTTGGCCACCGCGACCTTCGACTTGTCGCTGTCCAGTGCCTGGGCGGCGTTGCGCACCAGATTGAGCAGTGCGCGGAACAGCTGGTCCGGATCGGCATCGACGGTCAGCCCGCGCTCGATGGCGTTGATCCATTCGATCGACGTGCCGGATGCGAGCCCTGCGGATTCGCGCACTTCATTGACCACAGCCTCGATCGGAATCATGCGGCGGTCAGGCGGCGCCTCCTGCGCGCGGCCGTAAGACAACGTCGATTGGCAGAACGCGATGGCGCGCTCCAGCGAGCGCATCAGCTTCGGCGCGAACCGCTGCACGCGCGGATCCGGCACGCTCGCCAATTGATCGGAAAGCAGTTGCGACGACGCCAGCAGATTGCGCAGGTCGTGATTGATCTTGGAGACCGCGAGCCCGAGCGCCGCGAGATGGCTTTTCTGATGCAGCATCGACACCAGATCGCGCTGCATGTCCGACAATTCGCGCTCGGCGACGCCGATTTCGTCGCTGCGTGTCGATGGCTCGATGATGCGCGCCGTGCTTTCGGGATTCTCGTGAAAGGCAACAAGGTTGGCAGTGACGCGCCGCATCGGCCGCACGAACAGGTGGTGCAGGGCATAATAAATCAGCCCAGCCGTGATGATGGTCATGACCAGCGACAGCAGCAGCACGTTCCGCGAAAAGCGGAACATCGCTGCGCGCAGCGGCTTTTCGTCGATCACGACTTCGATGTATTGCCCGCTGCCCGGCGCCGGGCCGAGAATGCGGATCACTTCATCGCCGCTGTTGAGCATGGCCTTGAAAGAGTCCGTGATCGCGGACCATGCGCTCATCTCGCGCATATCGACGTCGTAATCGATCCTGGTCGGCATGTCCGCGACCGCCAGCAGACGGCGCTGCTTGCCGGTCTTGATGGCGACCGCGCGCGCGCCGATGCTGGCGAGAATCTGCCGCGCCAGCGCATCGGGCACCATACCGCTCGGCGCAGCGTCCAGCACCAGTGCCGCGGTGCTCGCCGCGGCCAGCCGGTCGTTGAGCCGGTTCATTCTGAAATTGGCGATGGATGGCACATAGATCAGGATTTCGGCGATCAGGATGAAGGGAATCGTCAGCAGCAGCAGCTTGCCGGACAGCCCAAAGCGCAGCCCCGGCTGAGGCCGCGTGACCGTCTGATCTGGCTGCTGGCCGGATGCCGCCATCTGCTTGTTCGCCCGCCCGCTCGCGTGATATTCGCCCCGACGATGCGCCTCGCCGATGGCCCTTGGTCAAAACTCTGGAAACCTTAGCATTTTGGCAGCAAAAACGCACATGTGCCTCAGTCCGGCGCTTAAACCTCAAGATTGACGAAAACAGGACGCTCCCGTATAAGCCCGCCAACTGTCCTCGATGGCCCGGCTTGACCGGGCCGGTTCATTTTGGATCGAACTGGTCCTCCTTCGGACCAACATTGGCGGACTTCATCTCAATTATCGGCGAATTGCACCCGGCGAGCGATTCGGCAGCGGAGAACGACCCGTGAAGCGGACTTATCAACCCAGCAAACTGGTGCGCAAGCGCCGTCACGGCTTCCGTGCCCGTATCGCGACCGTCGGTGGCCGCAAGGTTATCGCTGCGCGCCGCGCACGTGGCCGCAAGCGTTTGAGCGCCTGAACGGGCCTTATTCGAGACATTTCCCATGCGCCGGTTGAACTCATGGACCGGTTGAAGCAGCGCGCGGATTTCGTCGCCGCGGCCAGTGGCCTGCGCATGTCCGGACCCGCCTTCGTGGTGCAGAGCCGCTCACGGGACGACGGTGGCCCGGTGCGCGTCGGCTTCACGGTCACCAAAAAGGTCGGCACCGCCACGGAACGCAACCGCATCCGGCGCAGGCTTCGCGAAGTGGTGAAGCGGCTGGACGTCATATCCATGCGACCCCACCATGATTATGTGCTAGTTGGCCGTCGTGCCGCGCTGGACCGCGGCTTTGAAACCATGTTCAACGACCTGCGCTCGGCGCTCAGCCGCCTCGAGCGGCAGGCACCGAGACAGCCTGAAACCAAAGCCTGACAGCTTTCCCCACCACGCCCGAGCGAACGACGAGACCTGAACGATGGACAACCGCAACACTATCCTCGCCGTCATCCTGTCCGGCCTCGTGCTGATCGCATGGCAATATCTCTACAACATTCCGCAGATGGAAAAGCAGCGCGCCGCCCAGATCGCTCAGCAGGCCGCCAATCCGTCGTCCACGCCGTCACCTGCGGGAACCGCGCCGACCCCGACCCAGCCTGCTGCCGGCACCGCGCCTTCGGCGCCCGGACAACAGGCCGGCGCGCCGGTTGCAGCCGCTGTTCCGGTGCAACCCCGCGCAACGGTGATCGCGGCTTCCCCGCGCGTGAAGATCGAAACACCCAGCGTCAGCGGCAGCATCTCGCTTGCCGGTGCGCGCATCGACGACGTGGCACTCGTGAAGTACCGCGAGACGGTGAACCCCAAATCACCCGCCATCGAGTTGTTCTCGCCATCGGGAACCAAGGAGCCGTTTTACGCGGAGTTCGGCTTCGTTCCCTCCGCCGGCTCGACGATCAAGATGCCCGACCGCAATACCGTCTGGAAACAGGAAGGCGCCAACGCGCTGACGCCGGCCACTCCCGTCACGCTGTCCTGGACCAACGGTCAGGGTCTCACCTTCAAGCGCACGATTTCCATCGACGACAAGTATCTGTTCACGATCAAGGATGACGTGTCGAATGTCGGCGATGCGCCGGTCACGCTGTATCCGTTCGGCCTGCTCTCGCGTCACGGCACGCCGCCGGTCTCCGGCTATTACATCCTGCATGAAGGCCTGATCGGCGTTCTCGGCGACAAGGGTTTGCAGGAATACGGCTACAAGGCCATCGACGACGCCAAGGCGGTGGAGTTCAAGGTCACCAATGCGTGGCTCGGCATCACCGACAAATACTGGGCAGGAACGCTGCTGCCGGACCCTGCGGCATCGGTACAGGCGCGCTTCTCGTCCAACCTCGTGGGCACTCTGCGCACCTATCAGACCGACTACCTGCTCGACCCGATGACGGTCGCCATTGGCGGCACGGCCACGACGACGACCAATCTGTTCGCCGGTGCCAAGGAAAGCGCCACCGTCGATGCCTATGACAAGAAGCTCGCTCTCAACAAGTTCGACCGCCTGATCGACTGGGGCTGGTTCTACTTCATCACCAAGCCGATGTTCTGGGCCATCGACTGGTTCTTCCACATCGTCGGCAATTTCGGCGTCGCCATCCTGCTGGTGACCGTGCTGGTGAAACTGGTGTTCTTCCCGCTCGCCAGCAAGTCCTATGCATCGATGGCCAAGATGAAGGCCGTGCAGCCGCAGCTTGCCGCACTGAAAGACAAGTATCCCGACGACAAGATGAAGCAGCAGCAGGAGATGATGGAGATCTACAAGAAGGAGAAGATCAACCCGATCGCGGGCTGTCTTCCGATTCTGATCCAGATCCCGGTATTCTTCTCGCTCTACAAGGTGCTGTTCGTCACCATCGAAATGCGCCACGCGCCGTTCTTCGGCTGGATCAAGGATCTGTCCGCGCCCGACCCGACCAACATGTTCAACCTGTTCGGCCTGCTGCCGTTCGATCCGACGCAGCTTCCGGTTCTTGGCTATTACCTGCATCTCGGCATCTGGCCCATCCTCATGGGCATCACGATGTGGATTCAGATGAAGCTGAATCCGACGCCGCCGGATCCGACCCAGAAGATGATCTTCGACTGGATGCCGCTGATCTTCACCTTCATGCTCGCGGGCTTCCCGGCCGGTCTCGTGATCTACTGGGCCTGGAACAACCTGCTGTCGGTGCTGCAACAGGGCTACATCATGCAGAAGAACGGCGCGAAGATCGAACTGTTCGACAACATCAAGACCACATTCGCCGGCAGCAAGAAAACCACCTGACGCATCTCACGCCCGGCGCATCCGCCGGGCGCCTCCCTTCGAAAGCCTTCGCATGACTGCCAAAGACGATGCGGAGCTACTGGAAGCCGGCCGGAAAATGTTCGCCGGCGATTGGCAATTCTTCTGGGCTTCTCCCTCCATCGAAACGCTGCCGCCGATGCTGGGCGTCGAGGTTGCGTTCGCCGGACGCTCCAATGTCGGCAAATCCAGCCTCATCAACGCGCTGACCAACCGCAACGCGCTGGCGCGAACGTCGCACACGCCGGGCCGCACCCAGGAACTGATCTTTTTCGAAGGTCCGACGTCGTCGGACGGCGAGAAGGACACCAGCCTGCGGCTGGTGGACATGCCGGGTTACGGCTACGCCTCGGCCCCCAAGGCCAAGGTCGCGTCATGGACCACACTGATTCACAAATTCCTGCAAGGCCGCGCCAGTCTCGCGCGGGTCTATGTGCTGATCGACTCGCGCCACGGCTTCAAGGACGTCGATACCGAGATTCTCAAGACGCTCGACAAATCCGCCGTGAGCTATCAGGTGGTGCTGACCAAGGCCGATCAGGTGAAGAAGGCCGAACTGGAAGACACCATGGCGGCGACCGCGGCGGCACTGTCGAAACATCCGGCCGCATTTCCCGAACTGCTGGTGACATCGTCACGGACCGGAGACGGCATGCCCGAATTGCGCGCGGCCATGGTCCGGCTGCTGAGGGAACGAATCTAGGGCATGATCCCGAAAAGTGGAAATCGGTTTTCGGATAAGATCATGCCCAAGCAGAAAGATAGGGCATGACCCAGAACACCGCGCTGCGCATCGCTGTCGGTCTCGCCGGATTGATGGGCGCGGCAGGCGTCGTGCTGGCGGCAGCCGCCGCCCATCAAGGCGATGCCACGCGGCTGGGATCGGCCTCCTCGATGCTGCTGTTTCACGCCAGCGCGGTCATTGGTGCAGCGCTTTTGACCGGACACGGCATCGCGCAACGCGCTCTCGGGCTGACCGCCACTTACGGTTTCATCGCAGGCGCAGCGCTGTTCGCCGGTGACCTCGCGATGCGCCAGTATGCCGGTCACGGATTGTTCACAATGGCCGCACCCACCGGCGGCACGCTGCTCATTCTGAGCTGGCTGGTGCTGGCGCTCGCCGCCGCATGGCCGCGACGTGCAGGCTGAGATGCGCTGACAGCGCTTTGCGCCGTGCCGCCAATCGGCTAAACCCTCGGCCACCTTTGCTGGTGGAGTGGATTTGACATTCGCCACCCGGTAAACCACTCGCCAGCAAAGCGATTGTCAAATCCAAAACTCCACTAGAAAATATACAATTGCTAGTGGTCCTCTGTTTCTGACATTCGCAAGAATGCCTGCTGAAACGGGGAGCGAATGTTAGAAACGGACCAATAGCCCCGCGTGAACGAGATTTCCCAATGATCGATCTGCCTCATATCAGCCCGTTGGATCAGGCCCGTATCCTCTCCGAAGCGCTGCCGCACATGCAGCAGTACGACGAGGAAACCATCGTCATCAAATACGGCGGCCACGCCATGGGCGAGGAAGCGCTGGCCAAGCAATTCGCGCGCGACGTCGTTCTGCTGGAGCAAACCGCGGTCAATCCCGTGGTGGTGCACGGCGGCGGCCCGCAGATTGCGGCAATGCTGACGCGACTCGGCATCAAGTCGGAATTCGCCTCGGGACTGCGCATCACCGATGCCGCGACCATCGAGATCGTCGAGATGGTTCTGGCCGGCTCCATCAACAAGCAGATCGTCAGCCACATCAACGAGGCCGGCGGCAAGGCCGTGGGCCTGTGCGGCAAGGACGGCAACATGGTCACCGCCACCAAGGCGACACGCACCATGGTCGATCCGGGATCGAACATTGAGAAGGTGATCGATCTCGGCTTCGTCGGCGAGCCTGACAAGGTCGATCTGACATTGCTCAATCAGCTCATCGGTTACGAACTGATCCCGGTGCTGGCGCCGGTCGCGGCCTCGCGCGACGGGCAGACCTACAACGTCAATGCCGACACTTTCGCCGGCGCAGTGGCCGGCGCACTAAAGGCCAAGCGATTGCTGCTGCTGACCGACGTGCCGGGCGTGCTCGACAAATCCAAAAAACTTATTCCCCAACTGTCGATCAAGGATGCGCGCAAACTGATCGCCGACGGCACCATTTCCGGCGGGATGATTCCGAAGGTCGAGACCTGCATCTATTCGCTGGAAGCGGGCGTCGAAGGCGTGGTCATCATCGACGGCAAGACTCCGCACGCGGTGCTGCTCGAATTGTTCACCAATCAGGGCACCGGAACGCTGATCCACAAGTGATGGCTCAATCGCTGCACGTCGCGTTCGCCGGTCGCTCCGGTCTTCGGAGCAGGGCGACGCGTGCAGCGGCGGTGGCGCTCTTTTTGAACATGGCATTCGCCGGACAAGCCCGCGCCGACCTTAGAATCTGCAACCGCATGAGCTACGTCGTCGAAGCCGCTATCGGCATCGACGACAAGAGCGCCACCGCGACGCGCGGCTGGTTTCGCATCGATCCCGCGAAATGCCGCGTAGTGGCACAGGGCACCATCGCCGCCGACCGCATTCTGCTTCATGCGCGCTCGCTTCCGGTTTACGGCGCGTCACCGGCTCCGCAGAGCGGCACCGACAACCTGTGCATCGCGCCCGCCGATTTCCTGATCGCCGCCGCGCGCCAGTGCCGCAGCGGCCAGACCGCAGTGCCGTTCACCGAAATCAAGCCGAGCACCGGAGAGGACGGCAACCAGACGGCATATCTCGCCGAAAGCGCGGAGTATGACGACGAGCAGGCACGGCTGGCGGCGATCCAGCGGCTGCTGGTGATCGCGGGCTATGACGCCGCCCCCATCGACGGCGTCGATGGCCCGAAGACGCAAGGCGCGCTCGCCGCATTCCTGAAAGCGCGCGGCCTCCCCGCCGATGCGCCGCAGTCCCAAAATTTCTTCGAGAGCATGATCAACGCGGTGCAGTCGCCCTCCGCCACCGGCCTCACCTGGTGCAACGACACGCAGTATCGCGTGATGGCCTCGATCGGCACCGACGACGGCAAGGCCGTTACCAGCCGCGGCTGGTATCGCATCGAGCCCGGCAAATGCCTGCATCCCGACGTCATGGGACAGCCGCGCAAAATCTACAGTTTTGCCGAGGCGGTCGATACCGACGGACGCACCATCAAGGTCAATAGCCGGCCGCTGAACTGGGGCGGGACGACCACGCTCTGCACCCGCGAGGCGCAGTTCGAGTTCACCGACCAGAACGACTGCGGCGCGCGCGGGTTGAACGCAAGCGGCTATGCGCCAGTCGATATGCCGGCAGGCACCGGCAAGACAATCCGGTTCGGGATGCCATGA
>JAZKGC010000067.1:0-16222 GCA_040386115.1 Pseudomonadota bacterium | reverse complement strand
GAACTGGCGCTCGACCTGCTCGACAAGGGCGAGGCCCGCGTCGCCGAACGGCAGGCCAATGGCCAGTGGAAAGTGCACCAGTGGCTCAAGAAAGCCGTGCTGCTGTCGTTCCGGCTGAATGACATGTCGCCGATCACCGGCGGCCCCGGCGGTGCAACATGGTGGGACAAGGTGCCGTCGAAATTCGAGGACTGGGGCGAGAATCGTTTTCGCGAGGCCGGCTTCCGCGCCGTGCCCGGCGCCATCGTGCGCCGCTCTGCCTTTATCGCGCGGAATGTCGTGCTGATGCCGTCATTCGTCAATCTCGGCGCTTATGTCGATGAAAGCACCATGGTCGATACATGGTCCACCGTTGGCTCCTGCGCGCAGATCGGCAAGAACGTGCATATTTCCGGCGGCGTCGGCATCGGCGGCGTGCTCGAGCCATTGCAGGCCGGCCCTGTCATCATCGAGGACGATTGCTTCATCGGCGCGCGCTCGGAAGTCGCCGAAGGCGTGATCGTGCGCAAGGGCGCGGTGCTGTCGATGGGCGTGTTTCTTGGGGCATCGACCAAGATCGTCGATCGCGAAACCGGCGAGACGTTTGTGGGCGAAGTGCCGTCCTATGCCGTGGTCGTGCCGGGCGCACTGCCCGGCAAGCCGCTGAAGAACGGCCAGCCCGGCCCGTCGCTGGCCTGCGCCGTCATCGTCAAGCGCGTCGATGAGCGCACCCGCGCCAAGACCAGCATCAACGAGTTGCTGCGGGATTGAGAGCATGATCCCAGAAAGTGGGTACCGATTTTTGGACAAAGATCATGCCCACGAAGGCTGACGCTCTCTCCATCGCCCGCGATCTGTTGCGCTGCCCGTCGGTAACACCGGCGGACGCAGGTGCGCTCGGCGTGCTGGAAAAACTGTTGAGCGCCGCCGGCTTCGACGTGCATCGCGTCACCTTCAGCGAGCCGGGCACGGCCGATATCGACAATCTTTATGCCCGCATCGGGACAGGCGCTCCCCACATCACGTTTGCCGGGCACACCGACGTGGTGCCGCCGGGCGACGACGCCGCATGGACGCATGGCGCATTCGCGGGCGATGTGAAGGACGGCGTGCTCTATGGGCGCGGCGCGGTGGACATGAAGGGCGGCATCGCCTGCTCGGTCGCAGCGGCACTCGACTATCTCGCCGCAAATGACGGAAAGCCAAAAGGCTCGATCTCGTTCCTCATCACCGGCGACGAGGAAGATGTCGCAGTCAACGGCACCGTCAAGCTGCTGAAATGGGCAGCGCAGCGCGGCGAAAAATTCGACCACTGCGTGCTGGGCGAGCCGAGCAACGTCAACGAAATGGGTGACTGCATCAAGGTGGGGCGGCGAGGATCGTTGACGGGCATGCTGTTCGTCACCGGCATTCAGGGCCACGTCGCCTACCCGCACCGCGCAGCGAACCCCATTCCCGATATCGCTACATTGATCGCGGCACTGAGCGGCGATCCGCTCGATCGGGGGACAGATCATTTCCAGCCCTCGAACCTTGAATTCACATCCGTGGATGTCGGCAACCCGGCGAGCAACGTGATCCCCGGTCAGGCCCGCGCGCGATTCAATATCCGCTACAACGATTGCCACACGCAGGCCTCGCTGCGCGCGCTGATCGAGGAGCGCATGACGACAGCCTGCGGCAATCGCATCAAGGCGCATATTGTGTGGGAGCCGTCCAACGCCGATGTTTTCCTGACCCAGCCCGGCGCGTTCACCGATCTTGTGGTCGCTGCCATCGAAGACATTACCGGGCGCAGGCCTGACCTGAACACCGGCGGCGGCACATCGGACGCGCGCTTCATCACGCACTATTGCCCGGTGATCGAGTTTGGCCTTGTGGGCCAGACCATGCACCAGATCGACGAGCGCACGCCGGTGTCGGACCTCGAGACGTTGACCAAAATCTATCGCGGCGTGCTGGAGCGCTACTTCACATGAGCAACCCATCATGAGCGGCAACATTCTCGTCCTCACAGCGATCGCCGATGAACTCGACAAGACGCGCGCGCCCGACGGCATCGAGGTGATCTACACCGGCGTCGGCAAGGTCAACGCCGCAAGTGCCGCGACGCTGGCGCTGCTCGCGCTGCGGCCGCAGCTTGTCATCAACTACGGCACCGCCGGCAAGATCGCCAAAATTCATCGTGGGCTTGTGGAAGTGTCCGACGTCATCCAGCGCGACATGGCGGCGATGCCGCTGGCACCACGCGGGCGCACGCCGTTCTCGCCCGATCTCGACCGTCTCTCATCGGGTCATGGCCATGTGGTCTGCGGCACCGGCGACAGTTTCGTCACCTCCGTCGATCCATGGCTGGTCGAGAACAGCATCGACATCGTCGATATGGAATTGTTCGCCATCGCCCATGTCTGCGAGCGGCACAGCGTGCCGTGGCGCTCGTTCAAGTTCATCACCGACGACGCCGACGACAACGCCGCCGATCACTGGCAGGAAAATCTCGCCGACGGCGAGGAACTGTTCTGGGACGTGCTGAAGCAGAAAATTCTCGACCGGCCATAAAGGAAATGCGTTCATGCAACGGCGAAACATCAACGCAGCCAACGCGCCGCAGCCTTTCGGCTACGCGCAGGTGTGCGAAATCAGCGACGCGAAGCGGCTTGCCTTCGTCAGCGGACAGATTCCGCAGACGTCTGACGGCACCGTTCCCGAAGGCTTTGAGGCCCAGTGCCGGCTGGTTTGGTCCAATATCGAAAGCCAGCTCAAGGCCGTCGATATGACGCTCGCCGACGTCGTCAAGGTCACGGTGTTCTTGTCGGACCGGAAATATGCGCTCGAGAACCGCGCCATTCGGCAGAGCGTTCTGGGCGCGCTCGCGCCGGCAATGACCGTCATCATCGCCGGCATCTTCGACAGCCAATGGCTGCTGGAAATCGAAGCCACCGCCGCGGCGTGAGATTTCCACCTCGCCCCGCTCTTGCGGGGAGAGGTGAAGGAAACTCAATACTCCACGCGCACCAGATAGAGCCCATCCGGCGGCGCGACCGGGCCGCAGGCCGCGCGGTCGCGGGCCGCAAGTGCTGCGCGCATGTCAGCGGCGCTCCATTTCCCGTGGCCGACCCAGACCAGAGATCCAACCATCGAGCGCACCTGACTGTGCAGGAATGAGCGCGCCGATGTCGTGATAGCGATATCGTCGCCATCGCGCGTCACGTCGAGTATGTCGAGCGTTTTCTCCGGCGACTTCGCCTGACATTCGGTATCGCGGAACGTGGTGAAATCGTGCTTGCCCACCAGCACCTGCGCGGCGTCCTGCATCGCGCCGGTGTCGAGCGGACGCGCCACGCGCCAGGTATGCCCGACATTCAGGGCGAGATTCGCCCGGCGGTTGGCAATGCGATAAATGTAATGCCGCTTGATGGCGGAGAACCGCGCATCGAATGTCTCCGGGACGATCTCGGCTGAAAGAACACCGATAGGATGCGGACGCAGATGCGCGTTCAGCGCATCGCGCACCCGATCCGCCGTGTAGGTTTTTGCGAGATCGAGATGCGCGACCTGCGCCAGCGCATGCACGCCGGCATCGGTGCGCCCCGCCCCGTTGACCCGCACGTTATCGCCGGTCATCGCCTTGGCGGCCGCCTCGATTGCGCCCTGCACCGAGGGGCCGTTGTCCTGATACTGCCAGCCGCAGAACGGCGTACCATCATATTCGATGATGAGTTTGTAGCGCGGCATCAACCCACCCGCGCCGGCGGCCTGAGCGGCGTTCCGCGCAGGAAAACGTCCGCGCTCATGGGCTGCTTGCCTGCGCGCTGCAATCCCAGAATGCGGATCGCGCCGTCGCCGCAGGCAATCGTTAGCTGATCGTCGATCAGATCGCCCGGCGCGCCTGAGCCCTTCGCAAGCTCACAGCGCAGCACCTTGATGCGCACCGGCTTGCCATCAATGACAAGCTCGAACCACGCACCTGGAAACGGGGAGAGCCCGTGACAATGCCGCAGCACCTCGCGCGCGGGCTTAGTCCAGCCGATGCGCGCCTCGGCCTTGTCGATCTTGGCAGCATAGGTGACGCCCTGTTCGCCTTGCTTGACGAGTTGCAGCCTGTCGCGCTCCAGCGCGCCCATTGCGCGCACCATCAAATCCGCACCCAGCGGCGACAGCGCGTCATGCAGATCGCTCGCGGTCATGGCATCGGTGACCGCGAGGCGCTCCGCCATGGCAACATCGCCGGTATCGAGGCCGACATCCATTTTCATCACCATGACGCCGCTCTCGGCATCGCCCGCCATGATGGCACGGTTGATCGGAGCGGCGCCGCGCCACCGCGGCAACAGCGATGCATGGAGGTTGAAACAGCCGAGCGGCACGGCTTCCAGAATGTTCGCAGGCAGGATCATGCCGTAAGCGACGACAACGGCGGCGTTGGCATCATGCGAACGAAACTCGTCTTCGGCCTCTGATGTTTTGAGAGTCTTCGGCGTCAGCACCGGAATGCCGAGCCGCCGCGCTTCAACCTCGACCGGCGTGGCCTGCATTTTCATGCCACGGCCCGCCGGTTTCGGCGCACGGGTATAGACCGCCGCGATCTCATGGCCGTGGGCAGCGAGTTCGAGCAGAGTCGGCACCGCGAAATCCGGTGTGCCCATGAAAATCAGACGAAGCGGCATTTGAAAATCGCTTTCGGCGACTGGGTCTATTTCGCCGCTAGCTTGGCGGCCTTGGTGAATTTTTTCATCACGCGGTCGCGCTTGAGCTTGGACAGATAATCGACGAACAGCACACCGTTCAGATGATCGATCTCGTGCTGGATACAGGTGGCGAACAAGCCGTCCGCATCTTCTTCATGAATCTTGCCGGCGATGTCCATGAAGCGCACGCGCACCTGCGCAGGCCGCTCGACCTCTTCATAGTATTCCGGGATCGAGAGGCAGCCTTCTTCATACACCGACAGATCTTCCGACGACGAAAGAATCTCCGGGTTGATAAAGACGCGCGGCTCGTTCTCACCCTCTTTCTTGGCGAGGTCCATGGTGATGAGCCGAAGCGGCTCAGCAACCTGAATGGCGGCAAGGCCGATGCCCGGCGCGTCATACATGGTCTCGAACATGTCGTCGGCGAGCGCGCGCACCTCTGCCGTGATCTTCTCGATGGGTTTGGAGATGAGCCGCAGGCGCTTGTCCGGCAGGCTGATGATTTCGCGAATGGCCATGCTGCGCGATGTAATGGGAGCGCCTGCCGGGGTCAAATCCCTTGTCGCGCAAAGCGTTTCCGGCGGGGCCGCCTGCCGTTAACGGCCGGTTAACCATAAAAATCAGGGGTTCATTAACCATAAACGTTCCCCCTTCGTTCGCATTCACGACCGAATCGGGTTACAAGGGCGACATGAACGAAATTCTTTTCATGGCCGGCGACCTGCCGGTTCGCGCCGGTGCTGCGCTCATCGCGTTCGCCGCGCTGGCGCTGGTGCTGTTGCTGGTCATCGCCATCGTCATCGCGCGGAGCAGCAGCAGCGGAACCGCTGCGGCCACGGCGCAGGCCATTCGCGCCGACGAGCTTGAAGAGCGCTTGTCCGAAGTGCTGCGCATGCAGAGCGAATCCACCGGCCGCGTCCATGAAATGGGACAGGCGCTGGTGGGGCGGCAGGCGGAGATGGCGCGCGCGGTCAACGAGCGGCTGGATTCGGTGACTCATAAAGTGGGTCAGTCCATGGAGCAGACCACGCGCAACACCATGGACTCGTTACGCGTGCTGCATGAACGCCTCGGCATCATCGACAACGCGCACAAGAATCTCACCGATCTCACATCGCAAGTGACCACGCTGCGCGACGTGCTCGCCAACAAGCAGTCGCGCGGCGCGTTCGGACAGGCGCGGATGGAAGCCATCGTGCAGGACGGCATGCCGAAGGGGGCTTATGAGTTTCAATACACGCTCTCCACCGGCAAGCGGCCGGATTGCGTGGTGTTTCTTCCCGACCAGCGACCTCTGTGCATCGACGCAAAATTTCCGCTCGAAGCGGTGACGGCGCTGCGCGACGCGCGGTCCGACGAGGACAAGAAATACGCCACGCAACGCCTGCGGCAGGACGTGATGAAGCACGTCACGGACATTGCCGATAAATACCTGATCCCCGGCGAAACGCAGGACACGGCGCTGATGTTCGTGCCGTCCGAGTCGGTCTATGCGGAAATTCACGACGGCTTCGACGACGTGATTCAGAAGGCGTATCGCGCACGCGTGGTGCTGGTGTCGCCGTCGCTGCTGATGCTGGCGATTCAGGTGATGCAGCAGATCCTGAAAGACGCGCGGATGCGCGACGCCGCCGACCAGATCCGCACCGAGGTCATGAGCATGTCGGACGATCTCGCCCGGCTGCGCGACCGCGTACTCAAATTGCAGAGCCATTTCGGGCAGGTCAACGAGGACGTGCGCCAGATCCTGATTTCCGCCGACAAGATCGAAAAACGCGCCGGCCGCATCGAGGAACTTGATTTCAGCAAATCCACCGAACCCGCAGAACCACCGCGTGTGATTGCGCCTGCGGGGGCCGATCTGTTTCCGCCGCACCCGCTCCGCAAGGTGCAGGCCGGGGAATAAGGTTCGTCATTGCCGGGCTTGACCCGGCAATCCATCTTTTCATGATTTCTCAAGATGGACCCCCGGATCAAGTCCGGGGGTGACGTTTCGAGATTGCGGCATGCCGCAGTCCAGAACCGTCCGAATCTGCTAACACCCGTTCATGACAGCGCCTGAGAACCTCCAGAAACCCTCGCCCGCTCCCCGCGCCTCCTGGCGCGAGGCAATGACGGTCTATCTGCAGCCGCGCGTGCTGATCGTGCTGTTCCTCGGGTTTTCCTCGGGACTGCCGCTCGCGCTCTCCGGCTCCACGCTGCTGGTGTGGATGCGCGAGTCCGGTGTCGATCTCGGCACCATCGGGCTGTTCGCCCTTGTGGGCACGCCCTACACGCTGAAATTTCTCTGGGCACCGCTGGTGGATGCGCTGCATGTGCCGCTCCTGACGAAACTGCTCGGGCGCAGGCGCGGCTGGCTGGTGTTCGCACAACTGCTGCTGATCGCAGCGATCCTGCTGCTCGCGCTGACCGATCCCGCACGCTCGCCGTTCTATGTGGCACTCGGCGCACTGCTCGTCGCGGCGGCCTCCGCGACGCAGGACATCGTGGTCGATGCGTTCCGCGTCGAGAGCCTGTCGGAGAGCGAACAGGCCGCCGGCATGGCGGCCTATGTCGCCGCCTATCGCATCGGTATGCTGATCTCGACCGCCGGCGCTTTGTTCCTCGTCAGCGCATTCGAGGGGACAGGTTTGCCGAAAGCCTCGGCATGGACTTGGGGCTATGTCGCCATGGCCGGCATGGTGTCGATCGGGATGATCGCCGCCCTCCTCGCCACCGAGCCCGAGCAATCGCGCCGCGCCGAGGCGGCCAGCGCCGGCGAAAGCGCATTTACGCGCGTGACCACCGCAGCGGTCGGCGCGTTCACCGAATTTCTCGCGCGCAAGGATGTCTGGGCGGTTCTCGCCTTCGTCATTCTCTACAAGTTCACGGATTCGTTTTCCGGCACCATGACCGCGCCGTTCGTGATCGATCTTGGATTCACGCGCAACGACTACGCCGCCATCGTCAAGGGCGTCGGACTGGCCGCCACGCTGATCGGTGGCTTTGCGGGCGGCTTTCTGGCGCGCGTGTGGTCGCTCGAGGCGTGTCTGTGGACCGGCGGCGTGTTGCAGGCAATTTCGAATCTGGCCTTCGCGTGGCTCGCCTCGGTGGGTTTGAATCAATGGGCGCTGGCGCTCGCTATCTCCATCGAGAATTTCACCGGCGCGATCGGCACGGTGATCTTCGTCGCCTACCTGTCGTCGCTGTGCCAGAGCCCGCTGCACACCGCGACACAATACGCGCTGCTCACGGCCTTCGCGGCAATCGGAAGAACCTATCTTTCGGCGGGCGCGGGATATGTCGCGGAGGCTACCGGATGGCCTGCGTTCTTCGTGCTCAGCGTGCTCGTCGCCATCCCCAGCCTCATTTTGCTGGCGTGGCTGCAACGCAGTGGCCACTTCGCGACGCTGGGACGACGCGCGCCGCATCCAACCGCCATTTAATGCCTGGCCACCACGCTCCACTTCGAGACGATGGCGTCGCTCATCTGGCCCGCGGCCTGCGCGCAGGACAATTCGTTTGCCTTCAGCGCGATGCTTTTCCCGATGAACGGTTTTAGCGACGCCGCCTCCGCATCGCTGTTAGTCACGATCTGAAATGTTTCAGGGCCACTCTCAAGATTGCACAGGCCGGACGGCGCAGGAAGGCTGCGCGGCGGGCTGGTCAGCTGATAGGTAATGACGCGCTTTTTCTTCGGGCCGCTGCGCATTGCGGTCAATTGACCTGACAACACCTCGCCGGTCTTGATCGGTGACGGCTTCTGCTGCGCCGAAGCGTCCGTTGCGACCAACGACGCACAGCAAGCCGCAAGAACGATGGCGGCCAATTTTACAGATAGACGTAAGTTCATGCGATTTCCATTTCCGGTGAATTTCAGAACAGCGTCCGCTGCCGCATCGCAGCCGACAGTGTCCCTTCGTCGAGATAATCAAGCTCGCCGCCGACCGGCACGCCGTGCGCCAGCCGCGTGACCTTGACGTTGGCATCCTGCAACAGGTCGGTGATGTAGTGCGCCGTCGTCTGTCCATCCACCGTCGCATTGAGTGCCAGAATGATTTCCGTGACGCGCGGATCGTGCGCGCGCGCCACCAGCGCATCGATGGTCAGATCCTGTGGACCGACGCCGTCGAGCGGGGACAGCGTCGCGCCCAGCACATGATAGAATCCGTTGGTGGCATGGGCGCGTTCCAGCGCCCACAAATCGGCAACGTCCGCGACAACGACGATGATCGCCGGATCGCGCCGCGTGTCGTTGCAGACCGTACAGGGATTCTGGGTATCGATATTGCCGCAGGCCTTGCAGACCACGATCTTGTCGATCGCCACCTGCAATGCCGCCGACAGCGGCGTCATCAGCGCTTCGCGCTTCTTGATCAGATGCAGCGCCGCGCGGCGTGCCGAACGCGGGCCAAGCCCCGGCAGCCGCGCGAGCAGCTGGATCAGGCGTTCGATCTCGGGACCGGCAACAGCGGAAACCATATCAGCCGAGACCCAGCCCCGGCGGCAGGCCAAGCCCGCCCGTCAGCGCCTGCATCTTCTCCTGCATGGCCGCTTCGGCCTTGCGTCGCGCGTCGTTATGCGCGGTGACGAGAAGATCTTCGAGAACTTCGCGCTCGTCGGCCTTCATCAGCGAGGCATCGATCTTGACAGCCTTCACTTCCGTCTTTGCCGTCATCCGCACGGTGACAAGCCCGCCGCCCGACGTGCCTTCCACCTCGACGAGTTCAAGCTCGTCCTGCAGCGCCTTCATCTTGGATTGAAGCTGCGCCGCCTGTTTCATCATGCCGAGAAAGTCAGCCATGAGTGGTCCTCTTGAAAATCCGGTTAAAGATCGTCGTCGTCCGGCGCATCGACCGGATCTTCGCCCGTAGCGTCAGCAGCATCGGGCACGAGCCGCCGCACATCGATCACCTGCGTGCCGGGAAACCGCGCCATCACCGCCTGCACGCGCGGGTCGGCGTGAACGCCGTCGGTGAGTTTGTCCTTCGCGGCCTGCACCTGCGCGCGCAGCGTCGGCTGGCCGGCTTCATTGGAGACGATCACGGTCCAGCGGCGGCCGGTCCATTGTTCGAGCTTGCGCGACAGTTCGTTGACCGTGGTGCGCGCGGCGCTGCGCTCGAGCGCGACTTCGAGTCTGCCGTCTTCCATGCGCACCAAACGCATATCGGCCTCAAGCGACGCCTTGATCTGCAAATCGCGCTTCTCGCCGGCCAGCGCCACCAGTTCGGCGAACGTCGCCAGATGACGCACCGGCTGCGACGGCGCTTCAGGCGCAGGCTGCGGCACGCTCATCTGCGGACGAGGTGTTGTATCGAGAGCTGTCCGCCCACTTGACGCCACCGCCCTCAGCGGCGATCCTTCATGCGATGGTTCTGCACCGGAGGACAACGCAGCAGAACTCCCGCGCGGCGCAACATTGCCGCCGCCATTCGAGCCAAGTGATGGCGAAACTCCACCGCCCTGCTCGATCATCCTTATGGCTTCGTCCGGCGTCGGCATGTCCGCCACATAGGCGATGCGCACCAGCACCATTTCGGCGGCGGCCTGCGGCCGCGTCGCGGCCTGCACCTCGGCGATGCCCTTGAGCAGCATCTGCCACATACGCGACAGCACCCGCATCGAGAGCTTGGCGGCGAAATCGCGCCCGCGCGTGCGTTCGGTTTCGCCCAGCGCGAGATTGTCAGCCGTCGGAGGCACGACTTTGACACGGGTGATGAAATTGACGAACTCGGCGAGATCGCTCAGCACCACCACCGGATCGGCGCCGGTGTCGTACTGCTCGCGAAATTCCTTGAAAGCGCTGGCGATGTCGCCGCTGGCCAGCGACTGAAACAGATCGATGACGCGGGTGCGGTCGGCGAGGCCCAGCATCTGCCGCACGTCTTCGGCGCGCACCAGACCGGCATGGGCAATGGCCTGATCGAACAGCGACAGCGAATCGCGCACCGAGCCTTCCGCCGCGCGGGCAATCAGACCCAAAGCCTCCGGCTCCGCGGTCACGCCCTCCTTTTCAGCGATCCCTTTTAGATGCGAGATCAGCACCTCCGCATCGACGCGCTTGAGATCGAACCGCTGGCAGCGCGACAGCACCGTGACCGGAACCTTGCGAATTTCGGTAGTAGCAAACACAAACTTGGCGTGCTCGGGCGGTTCTTCCAGCGTCTTCAGGAAGGCGTTGAAGCCAGCCGTAGAAAGCATGTGAACTTCGTCGATAATATAGATTTTGTAACGCGCCAGAGACGGCGCATAGCGAACGCTATCATTGATCTGGCGAACATTATCGACACCGGTATTCGACGCGGCGTCAATCTCTTGTACGTCCAGGTGCCGACCTTCGACGATGGCCTGGCAATGCACGCCCATGGCCGGCATGTGGATGGTCGGCCCCTTCACCGAGCCATCGGGCAATTCGTAATTGAGCGCGCGGGCGAGAATCCGGGCGGTGGTGGTTTTGCCGACGCCGCGCACGCCGGTGAGAATCCACGCCTGCGGAACGCGGCCCGACTCGAACGAATTCGAGACGGTGCGGACCATGGCCTCCTGACCGATCAGATCGTCGAACGTCGCAGGGCGATATTTTCGCGCGAGAACGCGATAGCCGGAGCCTGATGCGGAAACCGAAGGTGCAGAACCCGGCGCGCCGCCGAGTTGAAAACCGGGCTGATCGCTCTGGGTCATGCCGGGAATGTCAGCATCGGTCATCAAGCGATCCGCGATTGTCTCGTCTGGGCGTATTGCGGAAGCGCGCGGCGCACGCATTGCGCCGATCCGAGCGCACGAAAAAGAGAAGTAGGAGACTGACGAGCGACCCGATCCGGACCTCGTTAGGGCTGCTTCCTTCCGGACCTGACCCGGTTGGCGAGTGGCTCGTCCACCGCCAATCTCCCGGTCCCTATTTGGGGCCAAAAGCCCCGGAAAGCAAGCGCGCGGCGCTGGCATGTGACCGGGATTGTTGCAACCCGGGAGAACCCTAAGCTACCGTCGTACCCGGCTTATCCGGCCCGACGGGTGTTGTTTGCCGAGCCTCTCTCTGCGAGAGATGTCGCGAAGTTCCGAGAAAGAAAATATGTCTGCCTCTCCCGCCTGGTCGCTCAATCGACAGCTTGAACGCGATACCATCAACATCGGCGATTTGCCGCTGTCGCGTGTGCTCGTCATCAAGGACGCCAATTATCCGTGGCTGCTGCTGGTGCCGCGCCGTCCCGATGCCATCGAGATCATCGATCTCGGCGAGGTCGAGCAGGCGCAGCTCACGACCGAAATCAATCGCGTCGCGCGCGCGCTCAAGGACGTCACGAAACCCGACAAGCTGAATATCGCGGCTTTGGGCAATGTGGTTCCCCAACTTCACATCCACATCATTGCGCGCCGCACCGGCGACGCCGCATGGCCCCGGCCGGTGTGGGGGGTGGTGCCCGCCATCGCGCACGATCCGCGGGAAGTGGAAGAATTCATCGGCGCCCTGCGCCGCCAAATCTGGCTCAGCTAAGACATCCGGACCGAACAATGACAACAAAAACAACAAACGATCCCTTTCCGCTCGGCGAGCCGGGATTCGTCTCCCACCCGATCGACCGCGCCGCGCATGTGCGCACCAACCCCGAAAAGCTCTTCGCGCTCGAGACCCACCGCGATGCGCGGGCGTATGTGATCCATCGCGATTCCATTCTGGTTACCCAGGATGCAGATGGCCCGCGCGCGCTGCTCACGCTGGACGAAGCGCGGAAATTCGGTGCCAATCCGGGCACGATCTTCCTCGGCCTCCATGAGCAGGCTGCGATCTTCGGTATGGGCATCAGCGCGACGGCCGCTGAAGACCTGATGGCGCGTGGCGGTGCCGGCGTCGAGAACCTGCGCGCGGTTGCCGCCAGCGGTGCCGTTCCGCCGCGCGAACTCTCCACCATCGCCATGGCGAAATCGCTGGTGAGCTGGCATCAGCGCCACGGCTATTGCGCGAACTGCGGCACCCGCACGGCGATGACGCAAGGCGGCTGGAAGCGCGACTGCCCGAGCTGCAAGGCCGAACATTTTCCGCGCACCGATCCGGTGGTCATCATGCTGGTGACCTCGGGCGACAAATGCCTGCTGGGCCGGCAGGCACAGTTCCCGCCGACCATGTGGTCGTGCCTCGCGGGGTTCGTCGAAGCCGCCGAGACCATCGAGAATGCCGTTCAGCGCGAAATTCTCGAAGAAGCAAACATCCAGTGTACGGACGTGCGCTATTACATGACGCAGCCGTGGCCCTACCCCTCATCGCTGATGATCGGTTGCACCGCCCGCGCCACCACCACCGACATCATCGTTGACAAGACCGAGCTTGAGGATGCGCGCTGGTTCGATCGGGCCGAAGCCACGGCGATGCTCAACAAGCAACACCCGCAAGGCCTGACCGGCCCGCATCCGGTCGCAATCGCGCACCACCTTTTGGCGCACTGGCTGCGGCAGGACTAGATAGCAAGGCCAGATATAGCGCCGCCGGGACGGGAACCCGGTCGCGCATCGCCCGTTGTCCTTGCTACAATCAACAGCATCAAATCCGGGGCAGGCGTCATCAATGAACATCCAGAAACCTGCGCGCGAGAAAAAATCTCCAAAAATTCTCTGCATCGGCATGCCGGTGCGCGACCTGATCTTTCGCGTGCCCGGCCTGCCTGATCGCGGCAGCAAGGAGCACGCCACAGAATTCATTGAGGTCAGCGGCGGCAACTCTCCAAACGCCAGCGTTGTCATCGCGCGGCTCGGCGGACGCGTGGCGCTGTCAGGACCGATCGGCGGCGCGCAGGAGAAAACCGGCGCGTACATCTATGACCAGTTGGCGGAAGAAGGCATCGACACCAGCGGACTGGTGCGAATGGACGGCCTGGTGACACCGATCTCCACCATCATGATCGACCCCAGCGGCGAGCGCACCATCATCACTTATCGCGATCCCAAGCTGTGGGCGGTGAAGCTGCCGCCACCCGACGAGTTGCTCGCCGGCTGCGACGCCGTGCTTATCGAAAGCCGCTGCGCCGAGTTTGCCACCGATCTCTGCGCCGAGGCGCACAGCCGGGGCATTCCCGTGGTGGTCGATGCCGACCGCGTGATGTCGCTGCGGGAAGGTTTGTTGCAAGTCTCGTCCCACATCATTTTCGCCGCCGAAACGTTGCACGCCACCGCGGGCGAGAGCGACGATGTCGCGGCGCTCCGCAAGATCGCCGAACTCACCCCGGCGTTTCTTGGCGTCACGTCCGGCTCCAGGGGCGTGATCTGGCTCGGGGACCATGGCGAACCGCATCACATGCCGGCCTTCCCGGTCCACACCGTCGATACGCTGGGCGCGGGTGACGCATTCCACGGCGCTTTCACACTGGCGATTGCCGAGGGGCAGCCGCTGGAACAGGCGATGCGCTTTGCCTCGGCGACGGCTGCGCTCAAATGCACCCGGTTCGGCGGCGCGTTTGGCGCTCCGCAACGCATTGAAGTGGATGCACTTTTGGCCTCCAGCCCGGTTGCGCTGCCGATATAGCGAATTTTATAGACACCCTCTAAAGACGCAGATTTGGGCTTGTCCGAGAAGATTTTTCTATATAATAGGTTTTGTAACCTCATATATGGAAGAAAGTTCTTCTCATGACCGACGCCGTCGTTGACGCTCCGCGCCGCCTCGACGCCATCGACCGCAAGATCCTGACGGTTTTGCAGGACGACGCCTCGCTCTCGGTTGCGGAAATCGGCGACCGCGTCGGCCTGTCCTCCACCCCGTGCTGGAAACGCATCCAGCGCATGGAAGCCGAGGGAATCATCCTGCGCCGCGTGGCGCTGGTCGATCAGAACAAGATTGGCCTCGGGATTTCGGTATTTGTTTCCGTCGAAAGCGGCGACCATTCCGACGCGTGGCTGAAGAAATTCGCCGACGCCGTCAGCGCCATGCCCGAAGTGATGGAATTCTACCGGATGGCGGGCGATGTCGATTACATGCTGCGCGTGGTCGTCGCCGACATGCAGAGCTACGATATTTTCTACAAAAAACTCATCAGCGCAGTAGCGCTGAAAAACGTCACCTCGCGATTTGCGATGGAGAAGATCAAGTCGGTGACGGCGCTGCCGGTGCCGGCGCTGAGCGCGGCGTAAGGCAGCACGCCTCAACACACTCAAATCGTCATACGCGGGCTTGACCCGCGTATCCATCGAAAAAAATCTTGGGAAGATGGATTGCCGGGTCACAGGCAAGCGGAAGCGACGCCGTTCTTCGAACGGCTATGCCCGGCAATGACACGCATGAACTGACTGCGACTAGCTCAAATCTTCTGATTGTACTCGCCGACTTCCGGATGCGTGCGCAGCACGGAATCCATCGCCTCGAACATGTCGCGCATGCGCTGCTCCGAGACGGGGCTCTCCACAACCACAACAAGCTCCGGCTTGTTGGATGAGGCGCGCACCAGCCCCCAACTGCCGTCCTCGCAGGTGACGCGCACGCCGTTGACCGTCACCAGATCGCGGATCGGCTGCCCGGCCACTTTTGAGCCTTTCGCTTTCAGATCCTCGAAATGCTTCACCACCTGCGTGACGATTCCATACTTGGTCTCGTCCGCGCAATGCGGTGACATGGTCGGCGACGACCAGGTCTTCGGCAGCGCGTCCTTCAGGTCGGCCATGGTCTTGTCCGGCGAGCGATCGAGCATTTCGCAAATCGCGATTGCCGACACCAGGCCGTCGTCGTAGCCGCGTCCGACCGGCGCATTGAAGAAGAAGTGTCCCGATTTCTCGAAGCCCGCCAGCGCGCCAAGTTCGTTTGTGCGGCGCTTCATGTAGGAATGGCCGGTTTTCCAGTAGGTCGTCTTCGCGCCCTGCTTTTGCAAAACCGGGTCCGTGACAAAAAGCCCGGTCGATTTCACATCGACCACGAAGGTCGCGTTCTTGTGGACCGCCGACATGTCCCGCGCCAGCATCACGCCGACCTTGTCGGCGAAGATTTCCTCGCCGGTGTTATCGACCACACCGCAGCGATCGCCGTCGCCGTCGAACCCGAGGCCGACATCGGCCTTGTGTTCGAGCACCGCATCGCGGATCGCGTGCAGCATTTCCATGTCTTCCGGATTCGGATTGTACTTCGGGAAGGTGTGATCGAGTTCTGTGTCGAGCGGGATCACCTCGCAGCCGATGGCCTCCATCACCTTCGGGGCGAACGCGCCTGCGGTGCCGTTGCCGCAAGCGACCACGACTTTCAGCTTGCGCTTGATTTTGGGGCGCTTGGTGAGATCCGCGATGTAGCGCGCCGGAAAATTCTCGACGAAGTGATACGAGCCGCCCACTTTATTCGTGAACGCGGCGTTGAGCACAATTTCCTTCAACCGCGTCATCTCGTCGGGACCGAACGTGAGCGGGCGGTTCGCGCCCATCTTCACGCCGGTCCAGCCGTTGTCGTTATGAGAGGCAGTCACCATGGCGACGCAGGGCACGTCGAGATCGAACTGCGCGAAATACGCCATCGGCGTCACCGCAAGGCCGATGTCATGCACCTTGCAGCCGGACGCGAGCAATCCCGAGATCAGCGCGTATTTGATCGACGCCGAATAGCTGCGAAA
>JAZKGC010000066.1:14243-24918 GCA_040386115.1 Pseudomonadota bacterium | reverse complement strand
TGATCTGGTCGATCGCCTGCATCGCGAAGTTGAACGTCATGAACTCGACGATGGGTTTCAGTCCGGCCATCGCTGCGCCGACGCCGACGCCCGCGAATCCATGCTCCGTAATCGGCGTGTCGATCACGCGCTTTGGACCGAATTCCTGCAACAGTCCCTGCGTGACTTTGTACGCGCCCTGATACTCGGCGACTTCCTCGCCCATCACGAACACATCGCCGTCGCGGCGCATTTCCTCGGCCATGGCGTCGCGCAAGGCTTCGCGCATGGTCATCTTCACCATCTCGGTTCCGGCGGGCACTTCCGGATCGGGCTCGACGGACGCAGCCGGTGCGGCAGACGCTGGCGGCGCATTGATCTGGGGCTTGCCTTCCCCGACAGGTGCACGGGATTCTTCAACTTCATGCTGAACATGAGGTGCGGTGGCGGAAGCCTTGGCCACAGCGGCGGGCGCTGCCGCCTTGCCCAAATCAGCGGCGCTCTCGCCGTCGCTCAGGATGGTGGCAATCGGCGTGTTGACCGCGACGTCGTTGGTGCCTTCGGCAACGAGGATCTTGCCGAGCGTGCCCTCGTCCGTGGCCTCGACTTCCATCGTGGCCTTGTCGGTTTCGATTTCGGCGATCACGTCGCCGGACTTGATGGCTTCGCCTTCCTTCTTAAGCCACTTTGAAAGGTTGCCCTTCTCCATGGTCGGCGAAAGCGCAGGCATCAGAATTTGAATCGGCATGGTCGCTCCGGGCTTATTCTTTAATCTGCGCTGTCTCTGGCCGAAAAAGCGGTGTCTGGCTTTGCAGCCAACTCGCTTCTATCGGTAAATATCGGTGTAAAGCTCGGACGCATCGGGCTCCGGCTCGCGTTGGGCGAAATCGGCGGATTCGTTGACAATCTCGCGCACCTCCGCGTCGATCGCCTTCAAATCCTGCTCGCTGACTTTCATCTCCAGCAACCGCAGCCGGACCTGCTCGATCGGATCCTGGTCGTGACGCACCTTGTCCACTTCCTCGCGGGTCCGGTACTTCGCCGGATCGGACATCGAGTGACCGCGATAGCGGTAGGTCTGCATTTCGAGAATGAACGGCCCGTTGCCCTCGCGGCACCATGTCACGGCCTTGTCGCCGGCGGCTTTCACCGCGCGCACGTCCATGCCATCGACCTGTTCGCCCGGAATGTTGAACGAGATACCGCGCTTGGAGAAGTCGGTCTGCGCCGATGAGCGATGCACGGCGGTGCCCATTGCATAGCGGTTGTTCTCGACCACGTAGATCACGGGAAGCTTCCACAGCTCCGCCATATTGAAGCTCTCATAGACCTGGCCCTGATTGGCGGCGCCGTCGCCGAAATAGGCCACGCTGACGTGGTCGTTTCCGCGATAGGTGTTGGCAAATGCCAGACCCGTCCCCAGCGGCACCTGCGCACCGACAATGCCGTGCCCGCCGTAGAACGCTTTCTCCTTGCTGAACATGTGCATGGAGCCGCCCTTGCCCCTGGAATATCCGCTGCTGCGGCCGGTCAGTTCGGCCATCACGCCTTTCGGGTCCATTCCGCAGGCCAGCATGTGGCCGTGATCGCGGTATCCGGTAATCACCTGATCGCCCGCCTTGAGCGCGAGCTGCATGCCCACAACGATGGCTTCCTGGCCGATGTAGAGATGGCAGAAGCCGCCGATGGCACCCATTCCGTAGAGCTGGCCGGCTTTTTCCTCGAAACGGCGGATCAGCAGCATCTCGCGAAAAGCGTGCAGCTCCTGATCCTTGGTGAAGGTGAGATTTGTGGGATGGCGGGAGCCGTTACTCGTCGTTTGGCCGGCGTCTTGCGCGGCGGCGCTTTTCTTCGGTGAAGCCATGTCACGTCCGGATAAGAGAGCGGATACAATCCTCTCTACTCCAACTCACATCGCCATGAAAGGATTGCGTATGCTGCAAATCCGCGCGCCATATCGCAATGCAGCGAGCGCAATTTTAAAATCCAAACGCCATGTTTTTTGAAATTTGAAACTCAGTTCTGGCCGATCATCCGCACTAGTGGAGTGGATTTGACATTCGCGACCCACCCCGCCGCGAACTCGCGACGCGAATGACAAATCCAAAACTCCTCTAGAAACCTGGATTTGCTAGTGGTCCTTTGATTCTAACATTCGCAAAGCTGTCTGCTGAAACGGGATGCAAATGTTAGAATCGGACCACTAGGTCGCGCGGATGAGCGTAGTCGAGCTGATAACGGGCACGCTCGTCGAGCATGTCGGGATCGACCCGGTTTGACCGCAGCGAAGAGGCGCGCTGTTCGGCCACCACGCGTTCGGATTTCAGTCGTGAAAGTTCCGCCGTCAGAAGCACGATCTCATGATCCAGTTCCTGCCGCGCATTCAGCCCGTAGTTGCCCGTATAGGCATTGACGCCGAAATAGGCGATCAGCGCCGCCGCGATCGCGTAGAGCGCCAACCCCGTCATGACAGCTTTGAGTCGCGAGCGTGAAACCATGCCCGCACGATGCGGCAGCCCGGTTAATCGAATGCTAACAGCCGGGCCGCGTTATTATGCCTTGTGGCGCTCGACCCAGCCCGCGAAGGCCGTGATGTACTTCGTGAGAAAATCCTGCAACGCAGGCTTGGCAAGGTTGCCCTTGTCGTCGAAAGCATCGCCGACGCCGCCCAGATAAGCTTCCGGCTGCTGCATGATCGGGCCGGAAAAGCCGGGCAAGATTGACTTCAGGTGCATGGCCGCGCCCATACCCCCAATCGCGCCGGGGGAATTGGCGACGATGCCAATGGGCCTGCCATTGAACGAACTCTTGCCGGGAGGTCGCGAGCCGACGTCGATGGCGTTTTTCAGCACGCCGGGAATGGAGCGGTTGTATTCCGGCGTCACGAACAGCACCGCGTCGGATTTCTGGATGGTCTCGCGGAAAGCAACCCAGTCCGCAGGTGGATTGGCTTCAAGATCCTGATTGAAAAATGACAGACCGTGCAGCGTCACGATCTCGAGCTTGAGCGACGGCGACGCAAGCTTCGCAAGCGCATTGGCGATCTTGAGCGAAAACGACTCCTTGCGGAGACTGCCAACAATCACAGCGACAGTGTGGGTCATGCAACGATCCTTTCAACGGCAGCAACGCGGGAGATGGCTGTCACGGCTTAGTCTTGCACCAAGAACGATGCAAGTGCATTAACTTCACGGAATTGAGAGATCAGCACTCCTCATTTCCGGTCATGTCTCGCCCAAAAGATCATTATGCTCGCCGAGTTTCGGCGCGCCGGAATGCGGATACGGGCGCTGGCCGTCGAATGAGATCGGCAGACCGACCACCGGCAATTCGCTGCCGGGCAAAATGCGCATCAGATCGGACGCTTTGAACTGTTCGGTCTCCGAGAGTTCGACGATGGTGTTGACCGGACTGCACGGCACGCCCGCCGCCTCGAATGCTGCGATCCATTCCCCGCGCGGTCTGGTGCGCAAGACAGAGACCATCGATCCGATCAGCGCATCGCGGTGAACGAAACGATCCCTGCCCCGCGCGAACCGCGGATCGGTCGCCCATTCCGGAAACCCCAGGACGACCGCGCATTTGTGGAACAGACGGTCGTATCCCGCCGCGATGACAAGAGGACGGTCGGCGGTCTCGAACACCTGATACGGCACGATGGTGGGCGTCGCGGCGCCCGTCCGCTTCGACAATTCACCTGTGACGGAATAGGTCGCAAGCGACGAATCCACCCAAGACGCCGCGCTGTCGAGCAGCGAGGTGTCGATGACACAGCCCTTTCCGGTGACATGACGCTGCTGAAGTGCTGCGAGCGCGCCGATCACACACCACTGTGCGGTCGCCTTGTCGTTGATGGCCGGCGCACAGAAGGTCGGCGGATCTTCATGACGGCCGGTCTGCATCATCACGCCGCCGAAGGCCTGCAACAACGGATCGAATCCCGGTGCTTTCGACAGCGGGCCGTGCGGGCCGAAGGCCCAGATCGAGCAGTAAATCAGACGCGGGTTGATCGCCTGCATGTCCTGCGGGCCGATGCCGAGATCGCTCACCACGCCCGAACGAAGATTCTGGATCAGGATGTCGGCGTCGCGCACGAGCGTTTTCAGTTTTTCAATATCGGCCGCGTTTTTCATGTCGAGCGTCACCGAGCGCTTGTTGCGATTGGTGACGTGGAACATGATCGAGGCTTCTTCGATGAAGGGCGGTCCCCAGCCGCGCGCATCGTCGCCGCCGTCAGGCTTTTCGATCTTGATGACGTCCGCGCCCATGTCCGCCATGATCGCGCCGGCGAGCGGCCCCGCCAGCGCCTGTCCGATTTCGATGACTTTAATTCCCGCGAGCGGACCCTGCATGCGTTGTTCTCCGCGCCGGTGGAATCCCGGCTTGCAGCCAGTCAAGCGGCGGAGGCGCGCGAAGGCAAGCCACTTGCCGGGCGCGGCACCGAGACCCAGCGATGCTGCATTGTAGCTTCCGGCGTGGAGCGATTCAGGACAGCGCCCTGAGCGCGCCCTTCCCGGCATAGATCGCCTGCGTGCCCAGTTCCTGCTCGATGCGCAGCAACTGATTGTATTTCGCGGTCCGGTCGGAACGCGCCAGCGATCCGGTCTTGATCTGTCCGCAGTTGGTGGCGACAGCCAGATCGGCGATGGTCGAATCCTCGGTTTCGCCGGAACGATGCGACATCACCGCAGTGTAGGCCGACTTGTGCGCAAGTTCGACCGCTGCGAGCGTCTCAGTGAGCGTGCCGATCTGATTGACCTTGACCAGAATGGAGTTGGCGCGGCCATTCCTGATGCCGTCGGCAAGACGCGTCACGTTGGTCACGAACAGATCGTCGCCGACCAATTGGCATTTCGCGCCGAGCGCGTCCGTCAGTTCCTTCCAGCCGTCCATGTCGTCTTCCGACATGCCGTCCTCGATGGAGACGATGGGATAGCGCGCGACAAGGTCCGCGAGGTATTTCGTCTGTTCCGAGCGCGAGCGGGTTTTCTTCTCGCCCTCATAGACATATGCGCCGTTCTTGAAGAACTCGGTGGAGGCGCAGTCCAGCGCCAACATCACATCGCCACCGGCCTTGTATCCAGCCTTGGCGATCGCCCCCATAACGAAATCGAGCGCGGCGTCTGCCGACGGCAGGTTGGGAGCAAAACCGCCCTCGTCCCCGACATTGGTGTTGTGGCCGGCCTTCTTCAGTTCACCCTTCAGCGTGTGAAAAATCTCGGCACCGCAGCGCAGGCCTTCGGCGAACGTCTTCGCGCCCACCGGCATCACCATGATTTCCTGGAAGTCGATGGGATTGTCCGCATGCGCGCCGCCGTTGATAATGTTCATCATCGGCACTGGAAGCGTGCGCGCGGAGGTGCCGCCGACGTAGCGATACAGCGGCATGCCGAAGGATTCCGCAGCAGCCTTGGCAACCGCCAGCGAGACTCCGAGAATGGCGTTCGCGCCGAGGCGGCTCTTGTTCGGCGTTCCGTCGAGGCCAATCATGGTCTCGTCGATCTGGACTTGCTGCTCGGCCTCCATGCCCCCTATGGCGTCGAAGATCTCGCCGTTGACGGCATCGATGGCCTTCTGCACGCCCATGCCGAGGTAGCGGCCCTTGTCGCCATCGCGCAGCTCAACCGCCTCATGCGCGCCGGTGGACGCCCCTGACGGCACCGCCGCCCGGCCGAGCGAGCCATCTTCCAGCACCACATCGACTTCGACCGTCGGGTTGCCGCGGCTGTCGAGAATTTCGCGGCCGATGATGTCGATAATGGCGGTCATGTGCGTCCCTCTTGCAGTCCTGATGGAGATTTTGGGGAGCTTCTACAGGAACGCGCCGCGCGGGAAAAGGCCAAGCCAAGCGGTTGATCCAGTGACGTTTTGATCAAGAACCGCTATCAGACGGGAAACGGAGACCCGTATGTCCAAAAAACCTCGCGCGCGCGCAAAATCCTCGCTGCAACTCGGCCATCGGGTCGAAACACCTGAATCGCCCGACCGGGCAAAGCTCGACCGCGTGCCGAATCCCCATTCCGGCGACAGCTATCTCGTGCGCTTTACCGCGCCGGAATTCACCACGCTGTGCCCGATCACCGGCCAGCCGGATTTTGCGCATCTCGTGATCGATTATGTGCCGGGACAGTGGCTGGTCGAATCCAAGTCGCTGAAACTGTATCTCACGAGTTTCCGCAACCACGGCGGCTTTCATGAGGACTGCACGGTGTCGATCGGCAAGCGGCTGGTGAAGGAGATCAAGCCGCGCTGGCTGCGCATCGGCGGCTACTGGTATCCGCGCGGCGGCATTCCCATCGACGTGTTCTGGCAGACCGGAAAATTGCCCACGGGACTCTGGGTGCCGGATCAGGGCGTCGCGCCCTATCGCGGGCGGGGCTGACTGCTTCGCCGGGACCGTCGCCTCCCTGCGCCTGTCCTAATCCGATGCGAGGAACGTCAGGACCGTTGCGATATAGCTGTCGAACAACCGCTCCTGCGGCAGCACGACATGATTTGCGCTCGCGATCTCGTGAAAACGGGCGCCTGGAATTCCGCGCGCGATTTCCCGGCCCCGCTCGGCCGGTATCCAAGCGTCATCGCGGCTGTGTATCACGAGCGTCGGCGCGCGAACATTTGCCAGATGCGCCGAGACGTCCACACGGGCGAGCATCTTCAGAATGCGGGCGGCCATATCGCCGGACGCTGACATGCGCTGCAATTCGTTGAGTTCGCTTATCTGGGCCGCGCTGGCGTCTGGAAATCCAAGCGAGGTGAACACCTGCCGAAAGGCGGGATTGTCGCTGCCCCAATGCTCGGACACGAGTGTGGTCATGGCTTCCACGGCAGCCTCCCGCTCCGGTGTCACCACCAGCGATCCTCGTGCATAGCCACCTGCCAGCACTAGCCGGGTAACGCGGTCAGGATGACGCGCGGCATAGGCGATGGACACCGCCGCGCCCTGCGACATTCCGAGCAACGCGAAGCGTTTCAATCCCAGTTCATCGACAACGGTTTCCAGATCGCCGACGCCTGCGTCGAATGAAATATCGACATTGCGATCGGAAAGTCCCATGCCCCGCGCATCGTAGCGGGCCAGCTGGTGGTCTCCGGCAAGCGCGTCCAGCACTTTGCGCCACGCCGTGGTCCGCCAGTCGTGCTCCAGATGACTCATCCAGACCGGCGCGCGAACCACCGGCGATCCCTCACCCAGCGTAGCAAACGCGAGATGCACGCCATCCGCCGTCTGGCAGTAGCGCGTCTCTTGAGCCGGCAGCTCAGCCACCTTGAGGCCGGCGGCGGCAGACACATCGCCGACAAACCGATAGCCGCGACCTGAGACGGTCCGAAGATAGCCGCGGCTGTCGCCATCCTCCCCGAGCGCGCGTCGCACGGCATAGACCTGCACCTGAAGATTGTTTTCCTCGACGGTGATGCCAGGCCATACCTTGGCCATCAGTTCGGATTTCGTCACCAGCCCGCCATCGGCCGCAACGAGAGCGCAGAGCACATCCAGCGCGCGCTCACCCAGCCAAATGGCGTTTCCATCTTTGAACAGACGCCGGTTGCGCATGTCCAATCGGAAAGGGCCGAAGGCAACCTCTGGAAGGGACTGAGCGTTCATATGCCTTTCAGAACTTTTCAGACTGTCCAAGAACCTTAAACCCGATCTGCCGCCTAACGTCCATGCCATGGCGCGCCGCCGCGGTGGAGCAAACCCTCCCGTTAGCCGTGCCCCGCCGGTGGAGGAATGAAAAATGTTTTTGAAATTCGATGATGCAGACCTGTACGTGAGTTCATTTGGCAAAGGCCCGGCGACCCTGATCGCCCATGGCGGCTGGGTTGGCAGCGGAGAACTGTGGCTCCCGCCCTTCGAACGTCTCAGCCGCTCATGGCGTACCGTCACCTACGACCACCGTGGCACCGGTGCTACCGTCAACCGCGCACCGGCAATCACGCGCGAACTGCTCGTGCAGGATCTGTTCAGAGTCCTCGACGCGCTGTCGGTCGAACGCTGCGTGCTGGCGGGGGAATCTTCCGGCGCATGTGTCGTCCTGGAAGCAGCTTTGCGTGACCCGTCACGATTCACGGGCCTGGTCATTGTCGATGGACGTTACTCCGGGGGCCGGACGGCCGGGGCCGCACGCTTTATCGAGGGCTGCAAGACCGATTTTCCCCGCACCATGGAATTGTTCGTCAACGCCTGCGTTCCAGAGGAAGACTGCGACGCAGAGCGCCGCTGGGGGCAGCAAATCGTCAGCCGGTCAGACGGACCCTCGGCCGTTCAATTAATGGAGTGCCTTGAAGACACCGATGTAGAGCGCCGTCTTTCCGAAATATCGCTCCCGACGCTCATTATTCATGGAAGCCGGGACGCCATTACCCCGGTTTCAAGTTCGGAGACTCTCGCGGCAAAAATTCCTAACAGCAAACTGGTGGTCATTGAAGGAGCCGGTCACGTGCCGACGGTCACCCGGCCTGCGGTTGTGGCAACGGCGATTGAGGAATTTTTTGCATGAGGTTCAACTGACGCCTGCCTGTGGGCTGCTCGCAACGCAGGCGAAAGCACGCCTCCCGATCACGCTAGATGTCAGCCAACTCCGCCGGCTTTTGGTTGAGCAATCGCGCAGCGACGATTCCGAGGATCAGGATGATCGCGGCACTCAGAAAAAGTGTCGTCATTTTCCCGAACTGCGACAGCGCAAAACCATAGACAATCGGTCCTGCCGCCTGCCCCATAAAAAAGCAGAACGCATGCAGCGACAGCGCGGAGGCACGCGCCTCGGGCGCAAGATCGCTCGAGAACACTTGCAGCGATCCATGCAGGCTGTAGAAGCCCCATCCCATAATCAGGAAGCAGATCGCCTGAATTTCCCAGCGCGGGCCGAACGCCACCACCACGAACTGAAGCGCGACCGCCGTCGCGCCGCCGATCATCAGCATCTTGACGCCCAGGCGCGGAAGCAAGCGCGACACGCTCATGGTGTAGAACAGGCCGCCGACCGCGAACGCGGCAATGACGACGCCGGGGATCGACGCGCGTGTTTCTCCAAGATCAAACAGGAACGCCGCCACGAACGGAAATAATCCCAGCACGCAGACGCCTTCGATAAACACCGCCGTAAAGCACACGCGGGCATTCGGATTGGCCATAATCGTGCGGTAGCCATCCCTGAGAGCGCTGAATTTCACCGCACGCTTTGGAACTGTCACGCCGCCCTTGCGAAATCCCATCCAGACCGCGACGGATGCAACAATCACCAGCAGGCCGAGCACCACCAGCACGCCGCGCCAACCGAAAAAATCGCCGATCACGCCGGCCGCCGATGCTCCCAGGAGATTGCCGGTCATGGCACCGCCGAGGATGCGGCCGAGTGCCACTTGCCTCTGCTCTGTCGGAACCAGATCGCTGGTCAGCGCCATCGCAATCGGGAACGTGCCGCCCGCCGCGATGCCGCACAGGACGCGGGACAGAAACAGCATTTCGAACGATGTCGCCATCGCGCCGATGATATTTGACGCGCCGAGGAGCGCGAGGCACAGGATCATCAGGCGCACCTTACCGAACAGATCCGCGACGGCACCGAGGAACGGCTGCACGATTGCGAATGTCAGCGCGACAACGGCCGAGAGACTGGCGGCGGTCGCAATCGTGACGCCGAGATCGCTCGACACCAGCGGCAGCACCGGCTCCATCGCGCGCGACGACAGGCTTGCCGCGAATGTCGTCATGGCAATGACATTGAGGATCGGCAGCATCAGAACGTCAATCGTTCGGAAAATGCGGCAGCGGCATCAAAGCGCGCCGTTTTTGGCAAGCGCGTCGAAGGCCATCAGGTTTTTGACGAGTGCCTCGAAATCCTTCAGCGGCACCATGTTCGGCCCGTCGGACGGCGCGTTGTCCGGATCGGGATGGGTCTCGATGAACACGCCCGCGACACCCACTGCGACCGCCGCGCGCGCCAGCACGGGAACAAACTCGCGCTCGCCGCCTGACGACGTGCCCTTGCCGCCCGGCTGCTGCACCGAATGCGTCGCATCGAAGATCACCGGCACGCCGGTGGTGCGCGCCAGAATCGGCAGCGCGCGCATATCTGAAACAAGAGTATTGTAGCCGAACGATGCGCCGCGTTCGGTCACCATGACATTCGGATTACCGCCGCCGGTCACCTTGGCAACGACGTTGGCCATGTCCCACGGCGCGAGAAACTGCCCCTTCTTGACGTTCACGACCTTGCCGGTCGCCGCCGCCGCCAGCAGCAGGTCGGTTTGCCGGCACAGAAATGCCGGGATTTGCAAAACATCCACCGCCTCTGCGACGCGCGCGCATTGATCCGGCTCATGCACGTCGGTGAGAACCGGCAGTCCGAGTGTTGAGCGTATCTCGGCAAAAATCGGCAGCGCCTGATCGAGGCCCATGCCGCGAACGCCGGAGGCGCTGGTGCGGTTCGCCTTGTCGAACGACGTCTTGTAGACGAGGCCGATCTTGAGACGCGCCGCGATCTCTTTCAGCGCGGACGCCACTTCAAGCCCATGCGCGCGGCTTTCCAGTTGGCACGGTCCAGCGATGATCGCCAGCGGCAACGCGTTGCCGAACTTGACGGAACCTGCGGAGACCACCGGGGCTGCGGATACTGTCGCGCTCAAAATCGTTGTCCTGTTTCGTCCGACCATGCCGGTCGGCGGGTGTGGGATCAAGCCTTCGGAATCAAGCCTT
>JAZKGC010000066.1:0-14143 GCA_040386115.1 Pseudomonadota bacterium | reverse complement strand
TTCCAGAATGCCGCCGGATTATGCTGCTGAACCGCAGCGAAGCCGGTATGCGGCGACATCGCGTCACGCGCGAATGCGAGTGAAAAGCCGACCGTCGTTGTGCCGCCGTCAGGGAACCTCGCCTCGCGTGAAAACGGCAACGCGCTTGAAGCGCCGATCTCCGACCGCCTGAAGTCCGCGACGTCTGCCTCGATATCGCTGCTTTCGAGGATGAGCATTGAGAAACCATCGCCGCGCGCGATCGCATCGCGATTGGCGACGCCGAAAATGCGCGGCAGCCCGTCGCCGACAAGTTTATCGGGTTCAGCGACGGTCAGAATCTCGATGAAAAATCCGGGAAACTGCACGACGTGATTGTGCGTGCCCCAAGGATGCCTGTTGCGCGCGCCGACCTTGAAGCCGGCACGGCGATAAAACTCCGCAGCCGCGTCGAGATCGCGCACGGCATGGACGATGTGATCGAGACCGCGAGCCATAATACCTTAAGCCATGTGACCGATGCGCGAATGCGCCCGTTACTTCACCGATGAAAACGCAGTCGGCTGCAAGAACTGGCTGACGATATTGCCGACGATCTGTCCGTCCTTTTCGGTTTCAGCCCGCGCGGATATCCATGCGGGGTCGGTCATGAAGGCGGTCCATTTTGTTTCTCGGTCCGCCATCGAATCCCATTCGAGGAAATACGTCAGTTCCTGATTCGATTCGCCGATCACCGTGGTGAAGAACCCGGCCTGCCGGATGCCGTGCCTTTTCCAGATGTCCAGCGTCACGGTCTCGAAACGCTTCAGCAAATTCGGCAGACGCCCCGGAACGCAGCGATAGACACGCATTTCAAAAATCTTGGTCATCGGGCCTCTATCCTGTTTTGAACTGGCGCGCGAATGGCGCCGACAGCAATCATCGAGCCGGGTTGAAGATCAGACCAGCCGGCTCTGAACCATCGCAGCCTGCACGAACGATGCGAACAGCGGGTGCGGTTCGAACGGACGAGATTTCAGTTCGGGATGATACTGCACCCCGATAAACCACGGATGATCCTCGTACTCGACGATTTCCGGCAGCACGCCGTCCGGCGACAGGCCCGAGAAACGCAGGCCGTGCTGTTCGAGGCGATCCTTGTAAGCGGTGTTGACCTCGTAACGATGACGATGGCGCTCTGAAATCTCCGTCGCGCCGCCATACACTTGCGACACCCGACTGCCCTTCTTGAGCGCGGCCGGATACGCGCCGAGCCGCATGGTGCCGCCGAGATCGCCTGCGCGGGTGCGCTTCTCAAGCTCGTTGCCGCGCAGCCATTCCGTCATCAGGCCGACCAGCGGTTCCTTGGTGGGGCCGAATTCGGTGGAGTTGGCGTCCTCGATGCCGACGAGATTGCGCGCAGCCTCGATTACCGCCATCTGCATGCCGAAGCAGATTCCGAAATAAGGAACGTCGCGCTCGCGCGCGAATTGCGCCGCGCGGATTTTGCCTTCAGCGCCGCGCTGGCCGAAGCCGCCAGGCACCAGAATTCCATTGACGTGTTCGAGGAACGGCGCCGGATCTTCGTTCTCGAAGACTTCGCTTTCGATCCAGTCGAGATTGACCTTCACCTTGTTGGCAATGCCGCCGTGCGACAGCGCTTCAGTGAGCGATTTGTAGGCGTCCTTCATGCCGGTGTACTTGCCGACAATGGCGATGGTCACTTCGCCTTCGGGATGCCGGACGCGCTCGTTGATAACGTGCCAGCTGTCGAGCACAGGCTCCTTGCCGGGCGGAATTCCGAACGCGGCCAGCACTTCCCCGTCGAGACCGGCGGCATGATAGGCTTCGGGCACCGCATAGATGTTATCGACGTCGCGCGCCTCGATCACGGCGGTTTCGCGGACGTTGCAGAACAGCGCCAGCTTGCGGCGCTCTTCCTTCGGAATCTCGCGGTCGGTCCGGCACAGCAGGATATCCGGCTGGATGCCGATGGAGCGCAGTTCCTTGACGGAATGCTGCGTCGGCTTGGTCTTGAGTTCGCCGGCGCTCGGAATGTAGGGCAGCAGCGTCAGGTGAATGTAGATCACCTGATCGCGCGGCAGGTCGTTCCTGACCTGACGGATCGCCTCGAAGAACGGCAAGCCCTCGATATCGCCGACGGTGCCGCCGACCTCGCACAACACGAAATCGTAGTCGTCATTGCCATTCAGGATGAAGTCCTTGATGGCGTTGGTCACATGCGGGATCACCTGAATGGTCGCGCCGAGATAATCGCCACGGCGCTCCTTGGTCAGGATGTCCTGATAGATGCGGCCGGTGGTAATGTTGTCGGCCTTGGTCGCCGGACGGCCGGTGAAGCGCTCGTAGTGACCGAGATCGAGATCGGTCTCGGCACCATCGTCGGTCACGAACACTTCGCCATGCTGATAAGGCGACATCGTTCCGGGATCGAGATTGAGATAGGGATCGAGCTTGCGCAGGCGGACCTTGTAGCCGCGCGACTGCAACAGCGCACCGAGTGCGGCTGAAGCGAGACCCTTGCCGAGCGAGGAAACCACGCCGCCGGTGATGAAAATATACCGCGCCATGGGGTTTAACCTTTATCTCCGCCGCGGTGATTCGCAAAATGAAACGCACACGAACGCCAGCAAATTGCGGCGTTGTGGGTGACTTGGATATGCAAGTTCAGTCAGGGACTTGGAAGGCAACTTTCAGACTTGCAGGCAAGCTACTCACGCATGACTGCAATTCTTTGTCCCTATTTCGACTGCGGCGCCTGCGGAGCGGATGGTGCCGCCGGGGCTTTCGGAAGCGAATCCAGCAGACCGCCCACAGGAGCCGCCGGAGCACCAGGCTGCGAGATCGGCGCAGGGCTGGTGTTGATGATCGACGCCGGCTTGCGCTCGTAGCTCGCAAGCCATGACAGGAACAGGCTGGTGATGAAAAACCCTGCCGCCAGGATCGCAGTGGTGCGGGTGAGCAGGTTGGTCGTGCCACGGCTCGACATGAAACCACCGCCGCCCCCGCCGCCGATTCCAAGTCCGCCACCTTCCGAGCGCTGCAACAGGACGACGCCGATCAGGCCGAGGACAAGCATGAGATGAATGACGATAATGACGGTCTGCATCGTTACCTTCCGTCACAAGCCATCGGCACCGGCAGCCGGTCGCACAGATGCTTGCGGGGGTTGAAGTTGCGCGGTCTGTACACGATTACAGGGGTGATTGTCACCCCCGACGGACCGCTATCCATTGGTGGGATTTAGGGACACGCGGCCGCAATCGCAAGGAAATCGACCGCTTTCAGGCTCGCCCCGCCGACCAGCGCGCCATCGACATTCGCCACAGCCATCAATTCGGCCGCGTTCGAGGGTTTGACGGACCCTCCATAGAGAATCCGCATGCTGGAACCCTCCGCGCTAAACCGATTCATCAATTTTCCGCGAATAAGCTCATGGACTTCCTCGACATCTCGCACAGTCGGAGTCAATCCGGTCCCGATGGCCCAGACCGGCTCATAGGCGACCACGGTATTGGCTGCGGTGGCTCCATCCGGCAGCGATCCGGCCAACTGGATACCCACCACGTCCAAAGTCTGCCCCGCGTCACGCTGGGCCTGCGTCTCGCCGACGCAGACGATGGCAACAAGCCCGGCGCGCCACGCAGCCTCCGCCTTGAGCCGCACCAGCGCGTCGTCCTCCTGATGGTCCGCGCGCCGCTCGGAATGACCCACAATAACTGCGGTTGCTCCGGCATCTGCCAGCATTTCCGCCGAGACGTCGCCGGTATGCGCGCCGGACGCTGCCGGGTGGCAATCCTGCGCTCCGATGGCGACTTTCGATCCGTTTATCATCGCCGCCGCTGAGAGCAGCAGCGTCGCCGGCGGGCAAATCAGAAAATCAGCCTTGCGCGCCAGCGCACCAGCGCCCTGCCCGATGGCCGCAAGCTCGCTCGTGGAGGCCCTCAGGCCGTTCATTTTCCAGTTTCCGGCAATCAGCGGACGGCGCGTGTCGGTCATTGTCGATCTCGCATGGCAACTGTGTGGCAATTGGACAGTCTGCGCTACCAGAGAGGCTCCGCGGATGCCAGTTCCACAGCCGGGTTTCCATTGCGCGCTTGCATTGGCATGCTCTTTTCCGAAAGCCGGTTCCCCCCTCGGGTCACGCCCGAGGCCATGCTTTTCGGGATCATGCCGTTAACCGCGCTGAACCGTCGCCCTCAGCAAGGTTGCTAGGGAACCATCGCCACTTTATATGTTGGCGGAACAATGCGGTAACGCGCTTCAACCAGTCGGCGACCGCTCCCTCCAGAACATCAAGTTGGATCCATGCTCCGAGGAATACGCACCGCCTCATCGAACTGGCTCGGCAAGACGGTCATGTCCGTTTTGTTCGGCGTTCTGATCGTCAGTTTCGGCGTCTGGGGCATCGCCGACATCTTCAAGGGATTCGGACAATCGAGTCTCGCCAAGATCGGCAGCACCGAAATCACCACCGAACAATTCCGGAATCTCTTCACGGAGAAACTGCAACAGATCGGCCGCCAGGTCGGACGTCCCTTGACGATGGAGCAGGCGCGCGCATTCGGCCTTGATCGCCAGGTGCTTCAGCAGGTCATCGCGGACGCAGCGCTGGACGAGGGTGCGAAACGCATGGGCCTCGGGCAATCGGACGAGGACGTCATTCGCGCGATTTCAAACGACCCGAACTTCAGGGGCGTTAACGGCAAGTTCGATCCTGACCGCTTCGCACAGACGATCCGGCAGTTCGGTTACACCGAAGCGCGCTATGTCGCCGAACAGCGCCGCGTGTCGCTGCGCCGCCAGCTCACCGGCACCGTCGCCGGCGGGGTCGAACCCACCAAAACACAGATCGAAGCGCTGGTGCGTTTCCAGAGCGAGCAGCGCTCAGCTGAATACGTCCGGCTGACCGCGGCACAGGCAGGCACGATCGACACCCCCTCGCCCGAAACGCTGGCGACCTATTTTGAGGACCGCAAGCAGCTGTTCCGCGCGCCGGAATATCGCAAGATCGCCATTCTCAACGTCACGCCCGATGATCTGGCCAAGAGCAGCACGGTGACGGACGACGACGCGAAGAAAGTGTTTGAGCAGCGGCGCGAGCGCTATGCAACGCCTGAGCGTCGGCAGGTCTATCAGCTCGCGTTCCAGAACGTCGATGAAGCCAACGCCGCCCGCGCGCGCATCACATCCGGAGCGTCGTTCGAAGACGTCGCCAGGGAATTGAACCGAACCCCTGCGGACATCGATCTCGGCAACGTCACGCGCGCCGGGATCGGCGATCCGGCGATAGCCGATGCTGCGTTCGCCCTGGCACCGGACGCGGTCAGCGAGCCGGTCAAGGGCGCGCTTGTCACCGCGCTGCTCAAGGTGACGAAGATCACCCCCGGCGTTACGCCGACTTATGAAAGCCTGGCCGACACGATCAAGCGCGAGGTGGCGCTGGAGCGCGCACGCCTCCAGCTTCAGGAACTTCACAACAAGATCGAAGACGAGCGCGGCGGCGGGTCCAACATCGCCGAAGCGGCGCAGAAGCTCGGCCTCAAGGCCATGACGATTGAGGCGATCGACCGCTCGGGTCGCGGCCTCGACGGCAAGCCGGTGGCGGGCCTGCCGCAAGGCATCGATATCGTGGCACCGGCTTTCGCCAGCAACATCGGCGTGGAAAACGATCCCGCGCAGTTCAACGGCGGCGAGCTCTGGTTCGATGTGCTCGGCATCACCCCGTCGCGTGCGCGTTCGCTCGACGAAGTCAAAGACCAGGTCGAAGCGCGCTGGCGCGACGAACAGGTCTCGACCCGGTTGCGGACCAAGGCTGGCGAAATGGTTGCGAAGCTCGAAAAAGGCGCGAAGTTCGACGCCGAGGCCGCAAGCTTGGGCGTGAAGGTCGAGACGGCGACATCGTTCAAGCGCGACGCGGATTCCAAAACCGTGCCGGAGCAACTGGTCGCGGCCGCCTTCCGCACGCCGAAGGACGGCTACGGTCAGGTCGAGGGCGCTGGTGGCAGCGACTGGCTGGTGTTCAAGGTGACCAACATCGTGGCGCCGCCGGTCGATATGGCGTCAGACGACGTCAAGAAGCTCAAGGAAACCATCCTCCGCGCGCAGGCCGGCGAGCAGATTGCCCAGTATGTGACGAAGCTCGAATCGGAAATCGGCACCACGATCAATCAGCAGGCGTTTGCCGTGGCGACGGGCGCGGCCTCCGCACAATGAGCCGGCGGACCTCACCTTAAGCGAAAGTCCCGCCACGGAAAGTTACATGGACGATCTCAAGAGCATCATCGGAAAAGTCGCCACGGGTGCAGCCTTGTCGCGTGACGAGGCGGCGGCCGCGTTCGACCGCATGATGTCCGGCGAGGCGACGCCCTCGCAGATGGGTGGCCTGCTGATGGCGCTGCGCGTGCGCGGCGAGACCGTCGATGAGATCACCGGCGCGGTCACTGCGATGCGCGCCAAGATGCTGCCCGTAAAAGCACCGGCTGACGCGGTCGATATCGTCGGCACCGGCGGTGACGGCTCAGGCTCCGTCAATGTCTCGACCTGCGCGTCATTCATTCTGGCCGGCACCGGCGTGCCTGTCGCCAAGCATGGCAATCGCGCGCTGTCGTCGAAGTCCGGCGCAGCGGATGTGTTGTCCGCGCTGGGTGTCAAGATCGACATTACTCCCGATGAGGTAGGTCGCTGTATCAGTGAGGCCGGCATCGGTTTCATGTTCGCGCCGACGCATCATCCTGCGATGAAGAATGTCGGTCCCACCCGCGTCGAACTTGCAACACGCACGATATTCAATCTGCTCGGGCCGCTGTCGAACCCCGCAGGCGTCAAGCGGCAGATGGTCGGCGTGTTCTCCAGGCAATGGGTGCAGCCGCTGGCGCAGGTGCTGAAAAATCTCGGCGCGGAATCGGTCTGGGTCGTGCACGGCTCCGACGGGCTCGACGAGATCACCCTCACCGGCCCGACATTCGTGGCGGCACTTGAAGGCGGCAACATTCGCACGTTTGACGTCACACCCGAGGATGGCGGACTGCCGCTTGCGGCCAGCGCGGACCTCAAGGGCGGCGACGCCGAAGCAAATGCGAAGGCGCTGCGTGGCGTGCTGGAAGGCAAACCGGGCTCATATCGCAACGTCGCGCTGTTGAACGCCGCCGCGGCCCTGATCGTGGCTGGCAAGGCGAAAGACCTGAAGGAAGGCGTTGCGCTGGGCGTGAAGGCGCTGGACACTGGCGCTGCTGCCGACAGGCTGAAGCGCCTCGTCGCCGTCTCCAATGCTTGAGGAGCAACTACCCTTGTCGGATATCCTCACCAAGATCGAAACCTACAAGCGCGAGGAAATCGCCGACGCCAAGCGCGCGCATCCGCTGGCCGAGGTCGAGGCGCGCGCCAAGGCCGCACCCGCGCCGCGCGGCTTCGCGAAAGCCATTCGCGCGAAACTTTCACGCGGCGATTACGCGCTGATTGCCGAGATCAAGAAGGCTTCGCCCTCGAAGGGATTGATCCGCGCCGACTTCGATCCGCCGGCACTGGCACGCGCCTACGAGGCCGGTGGTGCTGCGTGCCTGTCGATCCTGACCGACACGCCGTCGTTTCAGGGGCATCTCGATTTCATGGTGGCCGCGCGCGCGGCGGTATCGCTGCCGGTGCTGCGCAAGGATTTCATGTACGACAACTATCAGGTCGCCGAGGCGCGCGCGCATGGCGCCGACTGCATCCTCATCATCATGGCCGCACTCGACGATGCGGCGGCGAAGGACATCGAGGACGCGGCGTTCGCTCACGGCATGGATGTGCTGCTCGAGGTTCACAACGCCGAGGAACTCGAGCGCGCGCTTAAACTGCGCTCGCCATTGCTGGGTGTGAACAACCGCAATCTTCGCACCTTCGAGACCACGCTCGCCACCAGCGAGCAGCTTGCGCCGCTGATTCCGAACGATCGGATCGCGGTGGGCGAAAGCGGCATCTTCACGCCGGACGATCTCGCACGGCTCGCCAAGGTCAACATCGCGACCTTCCTGGTCGGCGAAAGCCTGATGCGTCAAGCCGACGTCGCGGCCGCGACCCGCACCCTGCTAGCGCGCGACGATGCGCAGCGCGCCACCGGGACACACTGAACCGTGACAAAAAAAACATCAGGCAAAACGTCGAAGGCAAAAGCCGCCCTCACCCATATCGACGCCAAGGGCGAAGCGCGCATGGTGGATGTGTCCGCCAAGCCGGACACCGAACGTGTCGCCGTTGCCGAGGGCAGCGTTGTCATGACGCGCAAGACTCTTGATCTGATTGTGAAGGGCAATGCCGCGAAGGGCGATGTGCTGGGCACCGCGCGCGTGGCCGGCATCATGGCGGCAAAGCACACCTCGGATCTCATTCCGCTGTGTCATCCGCTGGCGCTCTCGAAAGTCACCATCGACATCACGCCCGATACCAAACTACCCGGCTGCCGCGTGCGCGCAACGGTGAAGGTGAAGGGTCCAACCGGCGTCGAGATGGAAGCGCTCACTGCCGTGTCGGTCGCCTGCCTCACGATCTACGACATGGTGAAGGCCGTCGAGCGTGGCATCGGCATCGAAGGCATTCGTCTCGTCGAGAAAAAAGGCGGAAAGTCCGGTCACTATCTCGCCGACTATTGAGGAGCGCATCATGGCGCTGATGCCGGTCGCCGACGCTTACGCCGCCGTGCTCAAGGGGGCCGACGCACTCCCTGAAGAGACAGTCGCGCTGAATGACGCCTATCATCGCACATTGGCCCGCGACATCGCCTCACTGCGAACCCAGCCGCCGGCCGCCTTGTCCGCCATGGACGGTTACGCGGTGCGCACGGCTGACGCCGTATTGAATGCGCGATTGAAGGTCATCGGCGAAGTCGCCGCAGGACGCCCGTTCAGCGAGGCGATTGGTGTCGGTCAGGCGGCGCGCATTTTCACCGGCGGCGTTATTCCCGATGGCGCGGACGCGGTCGTCATTCAGGAAGACACCGCGCGCGACGGCGACATCGTGATCGTCAACGAAGCCGCCTTGCCGGGAAAAAATATCCGGCGCGCGGGCATCGATTTTCGCCAGGGCGATGTACTGCTGCGGCGGGGATCATTGCTCACCGACCGCGATCTGGCGCTGGCCGCCAGCATGAACCACCCGCGATTGCCGGTGCATCGCCGTCCCCGCGTCGGAATCCTTGCGACCGGCGACGAACTGGTGATGCCCGGCGAGACCCTCGGCTCCGGCCAGATCGTCTATTCCAACGGCTACGCCCTGGGCGCATTGGCGCGCAACGAGGGCGCGGATGTCACCGATCTCGGAATTGCGCGCGATACGCTTGAAGAGACCACCGCCGGCATCGCGCGCGCACGCGATCTCGGTCTGGACATTCTCATCACCACCGGCGGCGCATCGGTGGGCGACCACGATGTCGTCAAGCGCGCGCTCGACGCTCTCGGTATCGAGATGGCATTCTGGCGCATTGCGCTGCGCCCCGGCAAACCGATGATGCAGGGACGGCTCGGGCCGATGCGCGTGCTGGGGCTGCCCGGCAACCCGGTTTCCTCCTATGTCTGCGCATTCCTGTTTCTGGTGCCACTGCTGCGCGCGCTTTCGGGACGGACCACCGTGGACCATCCTGCGGAGCACGCCGTCCTCGGCCAAAACCTGCCGGCAAACGACAAGCGGCAGGATTACCTGCGCGCGCGTCTCACCATTGGCGACGACGGGACACGTTTGGCGACGCCGGTGGGTCATCAAGACAGTTCGCTGGTGGGCAATCTGGCCTCGGCCAACGCGCTGATCGTGCGCCCTCCTCACGCGCCCGCTGCGGCCGCAGGCTCGCCCTGCATGATCCTAAAACTTCCGGACTGACGATCTCCTGACGATCTCCTGACGATCTTGGCGGCGTTCACGTGAAATTAAGGGGTTGCAGAACACATATGGAACATATAGTGTTCGTTCATGATTTGTTTCGAGTGACTCGCGCCTTCTGAAAGACCTCTCCCTGAGAGCGTCCTCTTCCGGAAAGTCGCCTGCCACCGGACCGAACGGGAACTTTGGGGACCATTCCAGATGCTGACACGTAAACAATATGAGCTTCTGCGGTTCATCAACGAGCGCCTGAAAGAAGCCGGCGTCCCGCCCTCCTTCGACGAAATGAAAGACGCGCTGGATCTGCGCTCCAAGTCCGGCATCCACCGGCTGATTACAGCTCTTGAGGAGCGCGGCTTTATCCGGCGGCTGGCCAATCGCGCCCGCGCCATCGAGGTTATCAAGCTGCCGGAGCTCGGACATTCCAGCGCTGGCGGCAATGGCCGCCGCGGTTTCACCCCCAGCGTCATCGAAGGCACCCTCGGCAAGGTCCGCACCAGCGGCCCGGCGAGCGCCGAGGATGAGGCGAACTTCCCCGTCTCCGTGCCCGTCATGGGCCGGATCGCGGCGGGCACGCCGATCGAGGCGTTGCAGACCCGCAGCCACACCATCAGCGTTCCGCCGGACATGCTCGGCGCGGGCGAGCATTACGCGCTGGAAGTGCGCGGCGACTCGATGATGGATGCGGGAATTCTCGACGGCGACATGGCGCTGATCCAGAAAAACGAAAGTGCCGACACCGGCGACATCGTGGTGGCGCTGATCGACGAGGAAGAAGCCACCCTGAAGCGTTTTCGCCGGCGCGGCGCATCGATTGCGCTGGAGCCTGCGAACTCGGCTTATGAGGTCCGGATTTTGCCGCCCAATCGCGTGCGCATCCAGGGCAAGCTGATCGGGCTTTACCGGAAGTACTGACGTTCCGCAGTTTTAGTCCTCCGCCTGCACATCGGCTTCCGCCGGCGTGGCATCGACCGGCCGTGCCGGTAGCCGCCGGGCCGATGTGGGCGTGTCCGGTTCGACATCGGCGACAGCCCGCGACCACGGGCGGTCCACGCCCTGCGGCCTGATCGCAGTAATGGCGTAGTCGTTGCCGGTTTTGCGCAGGCCCAGCGTCCCCTGCTTCCGTAACGAGTCCTGATCGAACACCAGCGCTGCGCAATCCGGCGGCGGCTGCCGCGCGGTGACGATGATCGCGGCGCGCACGCAATCATCAGCGAAGGCCTGCGGTTTCAGCACCAGTGCGATGGTCGATCCGTCGCTCGCCTGCACCACGCAGCCGGCTTCGTCGCACGACACGCCGTCGGATAATGACGCATCGGTTGCAACGCGCATGTCGGCATCCGCCGCGAGCCATTCGCGGGTCAGGAACGCATCCTTGCCGGTGCGCATCAGGCGAAGCCGCCCGTCCTTGCCGCGCACGCCGACATTCTGCCCGTCGTGCGAGACCAGAATATCGAACTGCGGCGTCGCCAGCGCCCAGACGGCCGCAACCGCAATCAGCGCCCCGCCGGCCCAGCGCAGCGGCGTCCGCAACAGGCCGAGCATGACAATGCCGGCACTCATGGCCGCCAGTGCGCCGGTGCCGAACGCCGTCATCCGCCCGATAGCGCCGGGCAGCGCCGCCACCCACTGTGCAACCGCGACCATCCAGCCGATACCGACATCCATCAGCCGCCAGAACACGCTGTCGAATCCGAACGGCATCGCCAGCAGCCCGAGCAATCCCGCCGGCATCACCAGCACCGACACCACCGGCATCGCCGCAAGGTTTGCCAGCACGCCGTAGGGCGTGATGCGGTGAAAGTGAAACGCTGCGTATGGCATCGTCGCGAGGCCCGCGATGAACGACGCCAGCGCCAATGCCGCGATCTCGCGGCCTCCCCAAAGTGCGGCGCGCGCGACCTGCGAGTTATCCGGCGAGGCCAGCAGATTCGGCATGCCGATCTGCACCATCGCCACAAGACCGAGCGTTGCCGCGAACGACATCTGGAAACTCGGATGCACCAGCGCTTCCGGCGCAATCACCAGAACAATCATCGCCGCCACAGCCAATGTGCGAAACGTGACGGCGCGGCGGTCGACCATAATGGCGATCAGCACCACCGCCGTCATGAAGAACGATCTTTGAGTGGCGACTTCGGCACCCGACAGCAGGAGGTAGAACGCGGCGGCGGCCAGCGCAGCCGCGGCGGACCATTTCTTGATCGGAAACGTCACGGTGAGCGCAGGAAACAGCGCGAGCAGCGCGCGGATCGCAAAGAAGACAACACCGGCCACCACCGCCATGTGGTAGCCGGAAATCGACAGGATATGACCCAGCCCTGAAATGAACATGGCGTCGTTGACCGGCGCTGAAATCGCGTCGCGCCGCCCGGTCAGCAACGCCGTTGCGATGGCGCGCGCATCTCCACTGAGTACGCTACGAATTCGCGTATCGATCGCGTCGCGCATGTTCTGCATCGCCGCCGCGTATTTCAGGTAAGTGCCGCCGCTGCGCGGGGGATCGAGGGTCTTGATTGCCCCCATCGCAAAGCCGGACGCGCCGATACCCTGAAAATACATGTCGCGCCCGAAATCGTAAGCGCCGGGTCGGGACGGCGACAACGGCGGCAGCAATCGCGCCTTCAACTCGACAAAGCTGCCGACCGCAGGTGCCGTGCCCTTCCTGACCGACAGCCGCACCCGTTCAAGCTTGGTCCCGCCGCGCGGATCATCCATCTCTTCCACCCGAAGAACAAAGCGATCGGTTCGCGCACGTTCTTCACGGGTTTCCACAAAGCCTTTGATCGCCACCGCGAACATCGGACGCGCGAGTACGCCGTGCGCGACGCGCGCGGTCTTGAGCGTTGCGGTGGCGAAGCCGGCGGCCAGCGCGGCAAGCAGCAGCAATGCCGGAAAAATCGGACGCCGCCGTGCGAGGAACGCGGCAACACCGAGCGCCACAGCGGTGACAGCGGTGACGGCCGCCACGGGCTCGCGGTCGGCGGCAAAATACAGCGCGATGCCCGCCCCGAACGCGACCGGCACCCAGGGCAAAATCCGGCCCGGCCCGGCCTCGGCCCGCAGCAAGCTCAAGGGTTTCGCAGTCAGAAACGCCAACGCGTTTGACGAGGGAGCGGCGGCTGCAGATCGCACGCTGCCGCGCGGAGGCCATGTGATGGCTTTTCCCGCCTGGCCTCGAGGTTGCCCCTGCCCGCTCTCAGTCGCCATCGAGCCGCTCTTTGCCCGGCTTCGCTGCGCGCGATGCTAGCGGAAGAGATCGTCGGCTGAACAGCGGAACGGATGCAGAATGTTCAACGTGATGAGGTTACCCCGCCGCCGACACCTTGGCCCAGGTGTCGCGCAATCCGACGGTGCGATTAAACACAAGCTTGCCGGGCGACGAGTCCCTGTCGCGCACGAAATATCCCTGCCGCTCGAACTGAATGGCACCGTCGAAATTATCGGCGGCCAGCGCGGGCTCCAACATGCCGGTGATCGTTTCCAGCGATTCAGGATTGATCTGCGTGGCGAAGTTCGCGGCGTCGGGCTGCGGCGCGGTGAATAAAAGATTGTAGATCCGCACCTCGGCGGGCACGGCTTGCGCCGCGCTGACCCAGTGAATCGTCGCCTTGACCTTGCGTCCGTCGGGCGCATTGCCGCCGCGCGTTTCGGGATCGTAGGTACAGCGCAGTTCGACGACTTCGCCTGCGGCGTTCTTGATGACCTCTCGGCAAGTGATGAAATAGCCGTAGCGCAGCCGCACCTCGCGGCCCGGCGTCATGCGGAAGAATTTCTTCGGCGGCTCTTCCATGAAATCGTCGTGCTCGATGTAGAGTTCGCGGCCGAACGGAATCTGCCGCGTGCCCTGCGACGGATCGTCGGGATGGTTGATGGCTTCGAGGTGTTCGATCTGTCCCTCGGGATAATTCTCGATCACCACCCTGAGCGGTCGCAACACCGCCATGCGGCGCGGCGCGGTCTTGTTCAGCGTCTCGCGGACCACGAAATCGAACATGCCGATGTCCACGGTGCTGTTCGCCTTGGCGACGCCGATCCGCTTGACAAATTCGCGCAGCGCCTCGGCCGGCACGCCGCGCCGCTGCAAGCCCGCAAGGGTCGGCATGCGCGGGTCGTCCCAGCCGGAGACATGACCGCCGCGCACCAGTTCGTTGAGCACGCGCTTGGACAGCAGCGTGTGCGTGACGTTGAGACGCGCGAACTCGTATTGCCGAGGACGCGACGGCACCGGAAGATTGTCGAGGCACCAGTCGTAAAGCGGCCGGTGATCCTCGAATTCCAGCGTGCAGATCGAATGCGTGATGTGCTCGATGGC
>JAZKGC010000065.1:0-24440 GCA_040386115.1 Pseudomonadota bacterium | reverse complement strand
CCCCTACTTCCTTAAGTTTCGACACCAGTTCAGCAACGTCCTTGACCTTGACGCCTGCCTTGCGGCCCGGCGGTTCCGTCGTCTTGAGGACTTCGAGGCGCGGCGACAGATCGACCCCGAACGAATCGGCGGCCTTCTCGTCGATCGGCTTCTTCTTCGCCTTCATGATGTTGGGCAGGCTGGCATAGCGCGGCTCGTTGAGGCGCAAATCGGTGGTGACGATCGCCGGTCCCTTGACCTTGACGGTCTGCAATCCGCCATCGACCTCGCGCGTGACCTTGAAGTCCGATCCGTCAACCTCGAGCTTGGAGGCAAAAGTGGCCTGCGACCAGCCGAGCAGCGCCGCCAGCATCTGGCCGGTCTGGTTGCTGTCGTCGTCGATGGCCTGCTTGCCGAGAATGACGAGGCCGGGCTTTTCTTCATCGACGATGGCCTTCAAAATTTTGGCCACCGCGAGCGGCTCGACGATGCCGTCGGCCTTCACGAGGATGCCGCGGTCGGCCCCCATGGCGAGACCCGTGCGGATGGTCTCCGACGCCTGCGCAGGACCGATCGAAACCACCACGATCTCGGTCGCCTTGCCGGCCTCTTTCAGGCGCAGGGCTTCCTCGACCGCGATTTCGTCGAACGGATTCATCGACATCTTGACGTTGGCGAGCTCGACGCCCGAACCGTCGCTCTTGACGCGAATCTTGACGTTGTAGTCAACGACACGCTTGACCGGCACCAGAACCTTCATCGGTTCCCTCTCGTTTTCAACTTGGTTGATTGCTTCAGACTTAAATCATTGGCGGCGGAACCTAATGGTCCCGCCAATCCGGGTCAACGCGCGAAAACTGGAAAACGAGAAGGTATGCCTATTCTGCGCGCTAGCGGTTTTGCCCGGGCACCCACAGCACGTCGCGAGCCCCGTTATCATTGACCGCGCGGCTGGCAACAAACAGGAAATCTGACAGCCGGTTCAGGTATTGCACAGCCGCGTCGCTGACAGGCTCGTTCGGCTGGCATGCCAGTTCGACCACCACGCGTTCCCCCCGTCGGCAGATGGTGCGTGCCAGATGCAGGTAGGCCGCCGCGGCAGTTCCGCCAGGCAAAACGAACGAGTTCAGCGGGGCCAGATCGGCATTGAGCGCATCGATATCGTGTTCGAGGCGTTCAACCTGTGAGGCCAGCACGCGCAGGCGCTCCGCCTTGCCCTCGCGCTGGGGCACCGCCAGATCGGCGCCGAGATCGAACAGGTCATTCTGCACGCGCCCAAGCATGGCGTCGATGTTTGGCGACTGCGTCAGATGGAGCCGCGCCACGCCGATGGCGGCGTTGGTTTCATCGACGGTTCCATAAGCCGAAACACGAAGATCGAATTTAGGGCGGCGCTCCCCAGTGCCCAACGCGGTCGTGCCGTCGTCGCCAGTCCGCGTATAAATCCGGTTGAGAATGACCATCTCGTCGATCCCGTTATGGCAGTGGAATGGCGGTTGATATCCCGTCCCTATCGTCAATCAGCTTTTACCGAGTGCCCAGACGGCAAGCATCGCGATGACGATGGCGACGAACTGAAACAGCACGCGCAGGCGCATCAACCTCTGCGAGGTGTTGGGCGAGCCACCGCGCATCATGTTGAACAGGCCGAGTACCAGCACGATCGTGACGGCGGCCAAAGCGAGGGGCAGGGCAAAGCTTGAGAGAAAAGATGACATGGCCGGTACATAACACCGCTCGCGGCATCGCGCCAATCCCTGTCAGAAAATGCTGGAGAGAACTTTTTAGCTCCGCAGCCGTACATGACTTTAGGGCGGCGGCGCGGTAAATTGGATTGGTCATGAATCAGGGTGAAACGTGAGGCAGCTCCGCACGGCATTTAATGTTGCACTCGATGCGTTTTATACGTTTCTGGCCGATGACGGCTGGGCCATTGCAAGCCACATCGCCCTCTCCGCTTTGATGGCGCTGTTCCCGTTTCTGATCGTGATTACGTCGCTCGCCGGTTTTTTCGGGTCGAAGGATCTCGCCGATCAGGCCGCCGAGTTGATGCTGGAAGCCTGGCCCTCGCAGGTGGCCAATGCGCTGTCGGGCGAAATCCACAACGTCCTTACGCAATCGCATGGCGGCGTACTGACAGTCGGCGTCGTGCTTGCGATTTACTTCGCATCGAACGGCGTCGAGAGCCTGCGTGTCGGCCTCAACCGTGCCTACAGCGTTGTTGAACTTCGAAGCTGGTACTGGCTTCGTCTCGAATCCATTGGCTACACTATGGTCGCCGCAGTGATGTCGCTCGCGATGGCGTTCCTGATCGTGCTCGGCCCGCTGATTCTGGCGACCGCGCGGCGCTATATTCCGCTGCGGGTCGAGCCGAACGAAAACCTGTTCAATATCCTGCGATATGGTCTCACCATCGTCGCGCTCATTGCCGCGCTGGTCATCCTGCACAAATGGCTGCCGGCCGGCACGCGCAAGATGCGCGAGATTCTGCCCGGCATTGTGGTCACGATGATTGCCTCGCTCGTCTCGGGCATCGTGTTCGGAAAATATCTCGAGCGCTTTGCCAGCAATTACGTCACGACCTATGCCGGCCTTGCATCGGTGATGATTGCGCTGGTGTTCCTCTACTTCATCGCGGCGATTTTCGTTTATGGGGGCGAACTCAATGCCTCAATCGTCAAGGCGCGTCAGGCAACCGAGATACCTCCAGAAGCGCCGTCGCCAGTGCGCGCGGGCTGACCGGCTTGGTCAGGAATGCGTCGGCACCGGCCGCGCGCGCGGCCTGCTCATCTTCCGCGCGGCCCGACACCCCGATGACAGCAATCCGCCCATGCGGCGCGGCGATCGCGCGAACCCGCCTGATCGCCTCGATGCCGTCGATGCCCGGCAGGACCATATCCATCAGCACCGCGTCGAAATTACCCTGCGCGACGCGCTCGGCCGCGGCTTCGCCGCGCCCGATAAATTCCGCGTGGTGACCAAGTTCCGTGAGGATCGCATTCAGCACGACACGGCCGAATGGATTGTCCTCGACGCTGAGAATTCGCAGGCTCCGCAATGAGCCGCGCAGCGATGTATTGGATTTGAGATCAAGGCTCATGGACTTGGCTCGCCGGAGCGCTACAGTCAGCGTGAAAGTCGTACCGCCGCCACTTTGTTGAGCGGCCGTGATGTTGCCGCCCATGGCGCGCGCAAGCTGCTTGACCGACGACAATCCAAGCCCGGCCCCACCGAAGCGCGAGGCGATGCTGACATTGGCCTGCGAGAACGGCTTGAACAGCCGCTTGATCTCGGCCAGCGACAGTCCAATGCCGCTGTCGGACACCGCGAACGCAATGCGAAGTTTGTCCCTCACGCCGGACACGACCGAGACGTTCAGGGCGACCTCACCCCGCTGGGTGAATTTGACGGCATTGTCGATCAGGTTTTCGAGTGCGGCCCGCAAACGCACCGGATCGCCGATCACGAAGTCCGGCAGTTTTGCGGAAATTGCGATCTGCGATTGAAGACCTTTCGCGGTCGCCCGTCCGGCCAGCGAATCGCCGGTCGCCTGCGACAGCGCGCGGAGATCGAAGAAATCCTGCCTCACCGGCAGCGCCGAATTACCTCGCCTTGCGGCATCGACAAACAGGGTCGCCAGCGCGGCGAGATGCTCCGCGCCGACCTTGATCGTATCGACCCAGCGCCGCTCGCGTTCGCCAAGATCGGATGTGGCGAGCAACGAACTGATCGCCATAATTCCGGTCAGCGGCGTGCGGACCTCGTGGGCAAAGGCGGCAAGCGCCGTTTCCACGATGTTGGCTTCGATACCCGGACTCTTTCCGCGCGGCTTGCGCGCAGGCTTCTTGATGCCAGAGACCTTTTTCGTTGCTGGCTTCTTCACGGCGCGTTTTTTTGACGCACGCGTTTTAGGCGCGCGCTTGGCTGGCGTTCGCTTTTTTGACGTCCGCAGGCTACGCTGCACGCGCGATATCGCCGCCATGAGTCCCCATCTATCCGATCTCAACATGCCATGTCAGGGGCGCCGGAGTCACGCCGGGACGGTTTCATACCCCTTCAAGGCCGGCGAGACGCCTCACGTCGTCCGCGCTTACCCCGGACGCCCGTAACTCCCGGAGCGCCGTGGACCGCGTCGATTTCGAGAGCTTCTGTCCGGTCTCATCCAGGACGAGTGCGTGATGGCGGTAGGCCGGCTGCGGCAGGCCGAGCAACACCTGAAGCAACCGATGAACGCCGGTCGCCCAGAACAGATCCTGCCCGCGCACCACATCGGTCACGCCCTGCAAGGCGTCATCAACGACCGCCGCCAGGTGATAACTGGTTGGCGTTTCCTTGCGGGCGAGAATGACGTCGCCCCACTGTTCGGGCCTCGCCGCGACGATTCCGGTTTCACCACCCGGCCCTGCACCCAGCTCGGTCCAGGACAACGTGCCGGCGCGGGCAATACCCGCTGCCATGTCGAGCCGAAGGGCATAGGGAGCGCCTGACTGGATTTTCCGTTCGCGTTCCGCAGGCGACAATTGCTTCGCTGTCCCCGGATAGATCGGCGCGCCGTCGGGATCGCGCGGCCAGACGCCGGCTTCGTCCTTCTCTTTCACGAGCTGGGCGATCTCAGCCCGGCTCTCGAATGCCGGATAGAGCAATCCGTCCCACGCAAGCCGCTCGGCCGCATCGAGATAAAGCGAAAGATGTTCGGACTGCCGCCGCACCGGCTGCTCCCAGCCGATGCCGAGCCATGCGAGGTCTTCATAAATTGCAGCCTCGTATTCCGGCCGGCAGCGCGTGGTGTCGATGTCCTCGATACGCAGCAATAGCCGCCCGCCACTTTGTCTCGCCAGATCGAAATTCAGCAACGCCGAGCGCGCGTGCCCGAGATGAAGAAATCCATTGGGACTCGGCGCAAACCGGAAAACGGGTGGCGACATGGCTTCAAACCTGATCGACGCGTGCTGGCCTGCGCATTTGCACTCGCGTCCGATTCCCTTCATGCTGACAAATTCAATGACAGTCCATCTCCATACGCAAGCCGACCTTGAGGACGCGATCCATGCGCTGGTCAATCTCGACCCGCGGCTGGGTCCGGTGCTTCAGGTCGCGGGCATGCCGACTCTGCGGCGGCGCGAGCCGGGATATGCCGGCCTTGCCGCCATCGTATGCGGACAACAACTTTCGACCAAGGCAGCCGCCGCCATCTGGGGCCGCATCAGCACGGCGTTCGATCCGTTCGATCATGACGCCTTGAAGAGCGCGCGCGCGGACCGGCTCGGGCGGCTCGGGTTGTCGGCCGCGAAAATAAAATCGCTCAAGTTCATCGCGCGCGAGTTGAGCGCCGAGCGCCTCAATCTTGAAGTGCTCGCAGAAGAAGACGCCGACGCGGCACATGCGACGCTGACGAAACTGCACGGCATCGGCCCGTGGACCGCCGATATCTATTTGCTGTTTTGTCTGGGCCACGGCGACGCATGGCCGGCAGGCGATCTCGCGATTCAGGAAGCGATGCGACTGGGCCTCGGGCTGAAGGCGCGGCCGACCGTCAAGCAGATGCAGCCGCTTGCTGAGCCGTGGCGACCGGTGCGCGGCGCAGCCGCCCATCTGTGGTGGTCTTATTATCATGCGGTGAAAAAACGTGAAGGCGTGCTGACGCAGGACAGCAAGCCTGTCTCCAAATCAGTTTCAAACAAGAAACCCGTTTCAAACAAATCGCGCGTCGCAAAAACGTCAGCAACAAAGGGAAGGATTGCGCTACGAAAGAAAGCTGCGAAGAAAGCGGGAGTACGCAAATGACATCGTCCACACAGTTCGTCGTCGCGCGCGATGATTTGAAGACGTGCAAGCTGGTCGAGACGCAGTTGCCAGGCGTAACCCAGTTGCCCGAAGGTGGTCTGCTGGTGAAAGTCGATCGCTTTGCCTTCACCGCTAACAATATCACCTACGCGATGCTGGGCGATCAGTTGAAGTACTGGCTTCTGTTTCCGGCTCCCGAAGGGTTCGGCAACATTCCGGTCTGGGGATTCGGCAAGGTTCTCGAGTCACGCCACCCGGATATCGCCAAGGGCGAAATGCTGTTCGGCTATCTGCCGATGGCGACACATTTGGTGATTGAAGCCGCTGACGTGAAGAAGACTGGTTTCCGCGACGCCGCTGCGCACCGCCAGGGCGTGTCCCCCGTTTATAACGCCTACACCCGCGTGACCGGCAACCCCGCATTCGAAGGCCGCCAGGGCGACTATCAGGCGCTGCTGCGTCCGCTGTTCATGCTGTCATTTCTGGTCGATGACTTTCTCGCCGACAATGATTTCTTCGGCGCGAAAAGCATCATCCTCTCCAGCGCCTCCAGCAAGACCGCGTTCGGCCTCGCCTGGCTGCTGCATACCCACCGCAAGCAGGTCACGGTGATCGGCCTCACATCCGCGTCCAATGTCGGCTTCGTCACGTCGCTCGGCTGCTACGACAAAATCGTCACTTACGACCAGATTGAGACGATGCCGGCGGCCGAATCAGTCGCTTTCGTCGATATGGCCGGGAATAGCGATCTCCGCGCGCGGCTGCACCGGCACTTCGGCGAGCGCATGACCTACAGCGGACGCGTCGGCCTGACCCATCAGGACGCCGCCCCGGACGACGAATCGCTGCCCGGTGCCAAGCCGACCTGGTTCTTCGCCCCCGACCAAATTCGCAAGCGCGCCAGGGAATGGGGTCCGGGCAGCATCGACCAGCGCTTTGGCGCTGTATGGTCCGGCTTTACCGAATCGATGGGGCCAAAGCTCGACGTGGTCGAAAGCCGCGGGCCGAATTCGGTTCAGCAAATCTATCTGAACACCCTCAAGGGGAGCGTGCGGCCCGAGCAGGCCCACATGCTTTCGCTGGGCAACTAGGTGGAACAAGCTCCCGTGGGACGAGCGGAAACGCTCTTCACAATCCCGTCACGCTCCCTGTAGTATGCCGTGGCTAGCTGCTTCGCAGCTTCGTAATCGGGGGCCAGGAGCGTTACTTGAACGCACATGTCTCGCAAGGCGGTTGGCCGGTGCTGGTGCTCAACGCGGACTTCCGGCCGCTGAGCTACTATCCGTTGTCGCTCTGGTCCTGGCAGGACGCTGTCAAGGCGGTCTTTCTCGACCGCGTGAACATCGTTGCGAACTACGACCACGCCGTCCACAGCCCTTCATTCGAAATGCAGCTACCGAGCGTGGTCTCGCTCAAGTCGTTCGTGAAGCCGACGACCCATCCCGCTTTCACACGGTTCAACGTGTTCCTGCGCGACCGCTTCTCCTGCCAGTACTGCACGTCGCAGGACGATCTGACCTTCGACCATATCGTGCCGCGCTCGCGGGGCGGCCAGACCACATGGGAAAACGTCGTCGCCGCATGTTCGCCGTGCAACCTGCGCAAGGGCAACATGACCATGGTGCAGGCGCGGATGTATCCGCGGCAACAGCCCTTCGCGCCGACGGTGCACCAACTGCATCGCAATGGCCGGCTGTTCCCGCCGAACTATCTGCACGAGAGCTGGCTCGACTATCTCTATTGGGACACCGAACTCGATCCGTAGCAGCCGCTTCAGGCACCCTGCTCGAACGGATAGTCGGTATAGCCTGTCTCGGCCCCGCCATAGAACGTCGCGCGGTTGTAAGGCGTCAACGGCGACTTCCGCTTGAGCCGAAGCGGCAGATCCGGATTGGAAATAAAGTGGCGGCCGAAGGCGATCGCATCCGCCTTGCCTGATGCAACCGCCTCCTCAGCTGTCTCGCCGGTGAAGCCACCGGCCGTGATCAGCACACCCGGCCACAGCGGCCGGAACAACTCCATCGCCATCGGCACGTTCTGATGATTGACATCGGCACGGCCCGCGCCGCTGCTGCGCGGCTCAATGAGATGCAGGTAGGCCAGATCGCGGGTTGCAAGCTGACGGACCACATATCCATAAAGAGGCATCGGCTCGGGCTCTCCGGTGTCGTTGGCGACGCCGTAGGGCGACAAGCGCACCGCCACGCGGTTTGCGCCCCAGACGCTGATCGCGGCATCCGTCGCTTCCAGCAACAGACGCGCGCGGTTCTCGATGGAGCCCCCGTAAGCGTCGGTACGCCGATTGATACGTGACTGAAGAAATTGCTCGAACAGATAGCCGTTGGCACCGTGAAGCTCGACACCGTCGAAGCCCGCGTCGAGCGCGTTCTGTGCTCCTTCGCGGAAGTGCGAAACGATACCCGCGATTTCATCCAGTTCGAGCGCGCGCGGCGTTTCATAGGGCACCTGCTTGCCGTCGGCGGTAAATGCGCTGAAATTTCCGGAGATGGGAACGGCTGACGGCGCCACCGGCAAAGCCCCGCCGGGCTGGAACGACGAGTGCGAAACACGCCCGACATGCCAGAGCTGCAGGAAGATAATTCCTCCCTTGGCGTGGACGGCATCGGTGATCGCGCGCCAGCCCTTGACTTGCTCGGCCAGATGGATGCCGGGCGTTCTGGGATTTCCCCGGCCGCTCGGCGTCACTTGCGAGGCTTCCGCAACGATCAAACCTCCCTCGGTGGCGCGCTGGGCGTAGTACTCCACATTCAATGCGAGGGGAGAGTTGTCCGCCTGATCGGCGCGCATCCGCGTCAACGGAGCCATGGCCACGCGGTGGTTGAGTTCGTATGGACCGACTTTCAACGAAGAGAAGAGCGAGGGGGAAGTCACGTAAGGCCTCCGAGTTCGGCATCAAGATGACGCTGCGTACCACAACACGTCTGTTTTCTCCTGTATTTGCGAGCCTGCCGCACGCATGACAGATCCACGCGGAGAACCGCTCACCGGAGCAGCAGTGTGGCTGCGACCGGCACCAGCAGCGACGTCACCAAGGCGTTGAGACCCATGGCAATGCCTGCGAACACGCCAGCTACCTCATCGACCTGAAACGCCCGCGCCGTGCCGATGCCGTGCGATGCCAATCCGGCGGCGAAGCCCCGCGCGCGGAAATCCGTAATGCCCATCGCATTCATCATCGGCGTGACGACGATCGCGCCCAGAATGCCGGTGACAACCACAGCGACAGCCGTAATGGCGGGATTTGCACCCAGGGTTTCGCTAATGCCCATCGCCACGCCTGCGGTGACGGATTTCGGTGCCAGCGCCAGAACGATCTCACGCGGCAAGCCGGCTGCCTCCGCGAACAGAACCACGGACACGATGGCTGTGGCGCAGCCAACCACCAGCGCCACCAGCATCGGCAGGATCGCCGACATCACGATCTTGCGATTCTCGTAGAGCGGCACGGCCAGCGCCACCGTCGCCGGACCCAGCAGAAAATGCACGAACTGCGCGCCGCTGAAATAGCTCGTGTAGCTCGTGCCGGTGAGTTGCAGGAAAACGGCGATGATCCAGATCGAATGCAGCACTGGGTTGGCCAGCGGGTGGCGATGGGTAGCCAGCGAAAACGCATCGGCGCTCGCATATACCAGCAGCGTGACGGTCAGCCACAGCAGCGGCGTCTGCGACAGATAAACCCACAGCGAGAACGGATTGCCACTCATGGCGCGCTCCACCAGCGCGCCATGAGGCGGCTTGTGACCAGAAACGTCCCGGCGGTCACAAGCAGCGTTACCAGCACGGAGGCCGTGAGGATCGCGAAAATCGCCAGCCCGTGCTGCGTCATCAAATCGAGTTGCTGCACGACGCCGACGCCGGCTGGAACGAACAGCAGCGACAGATGCGCCAGCATGCCTTTCGCCGTGCCCTCGACCGCGCCATTCCGCAGCGGACCGCGCTCCATCACTGCAAAGCGATCGCGCAGAATGAGAATGACCAACAACATCACCATCCCGACCACCGGACCGGGCAACGGCAAACGCAGCGCGCGGACGAACACTTCGCCGATCAACTGGCAAATCAAGATGAGACTGAGATTGGCAATCATGCAGGACTCCGAAGCAGATCGCGCTTCATATCATAAAACGCGCCGGGCTCATGTCCATGATCGCTCCATTTAGGAACGAACCTCAGCGCTGCGCGCCTTTATACAGATCGGCGATGCTCTTCCAGATCGTATCCTTGAATTGGATCGCCGCGGGACTGTCGAGAACGACCGGAGGCGCGTTGCGCTTCACGCAGCCTTCGACAAGCCGCAGCACCCACACCTCACCGTCTGTGTAATAGAGATCGCCTTCGCCATTGCGGCCACGCAACGTCGGCCCTACCCCCATCACCTGATAACGGGCTGCGATCATTCCGGCGGCCCGCAAATCCGTCTCGATCAACTGCCGCTCGGCATCTATATCCGGCGCGGTATGATGCGTGATCGCGCCGGTGTAGCGGCTGAATCCGACACTGCGGTCGAACGTCGCCGCGCCGAGCCACACCGGCCGATTCTCTACGCCTGCCTTCAGCACCATCCAAAGTCGAACATGATGCCGCTGGTCGGCGCTCTTGCCGACCGGCTTCTCGAAGGCAAGGTCTTCCGGGCGAAGCTCATACAGAAGCGTGCTGACGGGCGCGGTCGGATAGGGGTGATCCAAAAGCACGCTGCCCGAAATTTCGAGGGAGGACCGCCACGTGATCGGATCGGCCGCGTACCATCCCGCCTCGCGCATCGCGCAAAGAACGTCCCTTGACGATCCGACCATGCCGACATTGATCGCATCGGCGGGAATGCCCTGTGCCGTGGTGGTGACCATCGGCACGCCATCGAGCTTCCTTTGATGTTCGTAATGACGCCAGGCCGACGGCAGCAGGGCATAAGCGGTGAGGACATAAACGGCGAGGATGGGCACAAGCACCGCGAGTGCCCGTTTGACGTATCGCGATGCCGTCCGTGCTTGCGATGGCATCTGCGGTGCGGCTAGACGCCAGACCGGCCGGACGGTGACCGCCCGGCCTCGGGGCGTAGAACGCGCATCAGACCTTCAGCTTCTTGGTGCACTCGCTGTAATAGCCGCCGCCTTTCTGAATCCACTTCAAGCCGCCATTGGCGTTCGCCGTCTTGTTGGCGTTGTACTGATCCACACAGGTTTTCATGCGCGCCTTGCCCGCCGTTTCCTTGGAGTATTTTGGCGAAACGGCAGTTGGAAACACGGCTGATCCCGCAGCGGCCGCCGCTGGCTTCGGTGCTTCAGCGGCCTTTGGAGCAGCCGCAGCCGTCGGGGCAGCCGCCGCTTTCGGTGCAGCGGTCGTCGCTGCCGCCGGCGTTGCATCGGTGCCGCACTGCGCCTTGCGGAAGTCGTTCCATTTCTGATCGCCCAGCGTTCCGGCAGTTTTGGCAGCTTGATACTTCGCGCTGCATTCCTGGGCGGTCAGCGCCTGTGCTGGAATTGTGGCCACGGCGACGGCAAAACCCGAAACTGCAACGGCACAAATCAAAGATGGCATTATATTCATCAAAATCTTCATCAAAATCTCTCCTTAACAGGTGGCGATCAGATCAAGGGACGCGCATCCTAGCGCAGGAATGGCGCGTTTCAACGAGGCCCAGCAGCGCAATCAAAAAATAATGATCGACGGGAGTTATCCCGCATTGCATCGTTCACCGGCAGTTCATCCTCGCAGGCCAATTGTCCGGCGGGCTGCAGCATGAGGTTTCCACCATGATGAAATTTTCTTCACGTGCCATCGCTGTCACCGTTGCGTCGCTGATGCTGGCCGGGTCCGCGTTGGCCCAGACCGCGACGACTCCCGCTCCCGCTGCGACGGCCCCTGCCGCCAAGACCGCGCCGGCCAAAGCAAAGCCGGAACGGACTGCCGTTTCGCTCGCATGCTCGACGCAGGCCGACGCCAAGGGGCTGCACGGCAACGAGCGCAGAAAATTCCGCTCCGAATGCAAGAAGAGCGCGGGCAAGACGAACTGATCCGTTCGCACCCGACCGCAGAATTCAAAAGCCGGCCTGCGAAGGCCGGCTTTCCTGACTCGGCGGCGTCGCGCATGGCGATTGCGTGACCCATGCTCATTGCCCATTTGTGACGCATGGCCGGATTTGTCATAACGAGACGCTCATTCGAGATATTCCAGCCCGATGCCGCCTGCCCTCCCGAAGCTGCCGCACATCTTTAAACGGGAGACGTTGCGCGACATATCGCATCTCGCCGAGACGCTGCTGATCGGCGCTGCCGGCGGCCTGCTGTTCGAATGGATGCAGTTGCCGGGCGGACTGATCTCGGGCGCGATGATCGCCGTGGGCGCGGCGGCAATCGCCGGCCGGCCGATGGGGCTGCCGCCGGTGATGGCGCACGTCATTCTGATGACGCTGGGATTATCGCTCGGGTCGATGGTGTCGCCGCAGATGCTGACCAACATGGCGTCGTATCCGGCAAGCATCGCAGTTCTCGCAGCCTCGACGTTTTGCGCCACGTTCGGCAGCGGCTTCTATCTGCAACGCTTTCATCGCTGGGATCGAACCTCTGCCCTGCTCGCGGGCAGTCCCGGCGCGCTGTCGCAGATCATTATGCTCGCGAACGAAAAGGGTGCCGACGTCGCGGGAATCGCGGTGGTGCAAACCATGCGCGTGATGATCCTGACTGCGGCCCTGCCGCTGATCCTTGCGGCATCCGGACTGGCGCAGCATGGCGGCGCGCCGATGCATGCCGCTCCGGCGACGCCGCTGGCGCTCGCAATACTGGTCGCGGTGTGCGTCGGCACGTCGCTGCTGTTGCGCATGCTGAGGTTTCCAGCAAGCTGGATGTTCGGCGCCATGCTGGGGTCCAGCGTGCTTCACGGCTCCGGATCGATCACCGGCGGGTTGCCCGCCTGGGCCTATGCCGCAGCGCTGATCGGAATCGGCGCACTGATCGGGACGAGGTTCGCGAAAATTTCAGCCCGCACACTGCTGGGCCACATGATGGCGGCAGTCGGATCGTTCACGGTTGCGATTGTCATTTCGGCCATCTTCGTCGTGCTGGTGACGCTGACGATGCAGGCGAAGTTTGGCGACGTGGTCGTTGCGTTCTCGCCGGGCGCGATGGACGCCATGCTGGCGCTTGCGTTGACGCTGCACATCGATCCGATTTTCGTCGGTGCGCATCATTTGTCGCGATTTGTGTTCGTGTCGATCGCGACGCCCGGCATCGTTCACCTGTTCGGACGGCCGCAGGTGGATGCGGACGACTAAGGCATGATCCCGAAAAGTGGGAACCGATTTTCGGGATCATGCCCAAAAAAATCTACCTTACCGACTTGCCGATGCCCCACACGGCCAACGCCGTCATGACAAGCGAGATCAGCGCGTTGTACCCGGCAAGCGAAAGTCCCAGAAATCGCCACTGCACCTCGTCGCAGCGGATGACCTTCACCTTGTTCAGGCCGTCCAGCAGATTTCCGGTATTGCCAAAATCGACGATTGGGCCGCTGCAATCCGTCGGACCCTGCCAGAAGCCCCATTCAACGCCGGCGTGAAAGGCGCCAAGGCCGGCATTGGCAAGCCAAATCACGGCCAAAGTCCCGAGGCCAGCAATCAGGATCGCGCGCGAGACCCCGCGCGAGGCACCGAACGCGACCAGCACCGCGAGCGGAATGGCAAGATAATAAGCGTAACGCTGCTCCAGGCACAGCGGACACGGCCGGATATCGAGGACCAGCTCGAAAAACCACGCGCCCGCGATGGTGGCGATGGCAATCACGGCAATCGCAGCACCAGCGACAAAAACCGCATCGCGCGGGCCGTCCAGGTGTCCAGAATTGAGTGTTGTGCCGGTCGCCACGTCGATATCCCCTTGTCCGGAGTGCGTCCTAGCCCGCCTGCCACCCGCTGTCGATGTTCGCCCCTTCACAGGCGGTTGACCGCAGGCGGGCGCGGGCTATATTCCGCCCGCTTCGCGACCCTGCCCTTTGGCGACGGTCCGTTGGCCCCTGTGGCGGAATTGGTAGACGCGCTCGACTCAAAATCGAGTTCCGCAAGGAGTGCTGGTTCGATTCCGGCCAGGGGCACCATTTCCCATCGTCAGACGAGTTGGGATGCTGTGCGATTATGGCGAATCGGTCGCGTGATCTTTAATCCCTGCCCGGCCACATCCGCTGCAACTCCGGCTTGCGGTCGATAAACTGATGCTTCAGCGCCGCCGCGACATGCAACAAAAACAGCGCATAAAAAACATACGACAGCCATCTGTGGGCGGCCCCGAAAATATCGTGAAGCTGCTCCTTGAGAACCGGGTCAAGCGTCGCGATGAAGCTGATCCGTGGCCAGGGCACAAGGTAGAAAAGCTGCATCGGAAACTGCGCAGCCGCCTTCCATGCTGAATCGTGCAGCCAGCCCGACAGCGGCAACGCCAATATCAAGCCGTACAATACTGCGTGAGCCACAGCGGCTCCGCGCCGTTCCCATCCCGGATATGACGACGGCAACGGCGGCGGTGCATATGCTCTGCGCCAGAGCAGCCGAAGCAGCACAAGCCCGAGCACCGTGATCCCCACGGATTTGTGAGTGTCGATCGCCGGCCGGACATAGTTTTCGGGAATGAGATTGACGGTCCATATCAGGACCAGATTGACCGCAATCAGTACCGCGACCAGCCAATGCAACAGCATTGCCGTTTTGTTATAGCGGTCAACTTCACCGGTTCCGTTATTCATGGATTGTCATGATTCATGGATTGTCATGGCTGGAATCAACATACTGCTAAAGGTGAACCTGCGCACTGACGCATTTGTGTTCAATGGATTTTCCGCAGACGCGCTATTAAGCCGCAAGCTTGCAACCCAAAAACACTTTGAGCGTATCTCAATGTCATGCGGGAAACCGCCGAATGTACTCTTGTCCGGTGTTAAATTTTTGCGATGGCGCTAACCCGCGAACAGACTGCATTTCGGCAAGCACTGACGGCCGCGTCGCCCCGGTTGACGCATCGTCCGATGCCTGTCCTGAGCGCGCTGATTTATTTTGGCGTGATTGCCCTCTGGCTAATCCTGTTCGCTCGCGCGTTCTGGCTCGATGGGGTCATCGCATGGTCCGCCGGCATCGTTTATATCCTTTACGATACGGCCCTGATGGTTTTGATCGCCGTGCAAACGTGGCCGATGATTGCGGCCGGCGGAAATACTGAAACGGCCGCAAATTCTGGCAACTCACAAAGTCTCGAAACGTCACCAAGCATCGGCGTAATCATCGCGGCCTACAATGAAGCGGCCGTTCTGCCTGCAACGCTTGCAGCGCTCCGCGCCCAATCCATTGCTCCTGACCGGATATTGATTGCCGACGACGGATCAACCGACGGGACCGGGCTCATCCTGACCGAGCAATTCGGACTACACGCGCCACACATCGGCGAACTCAGCGCGCCGGGCACGATCGATCCTTCCATCCAGTGGCTCCGCTTGCCCCGCTCGGGAAAAGCAAATGCTTTGAACGCTGCTGTTGCAAAAATGGATACCGATATTGTCGTGATCGTGGATGCCGATACACATCTGGCGATCGACGGAATTTGTCACATGCGTCAGGCCTTTGCCGGCAATGCCAGGCTTGTCGCGGCTGGAGGAATTCTGATTCCTGTTTGCGACGAGACATTCATCGGTTGCCTCTTTCAGATGTTTCAGCGTTACGAATACATCCGCAACAACATATCCCGCTTTGCCTGGATGCGGATGCAAAGCCTGCTCCTGATCTCCGGCGCATTTGCCGGATTCCGCCGCGACGCCTTGCTTGCAGTTGGCGGCTTTGACCCGGAAAGTTTCGTGGAAGATTACGAACTGACACACCGCCTGCATCGGTATTCCATCGATCACGGTCTTGGATGGCAGCTGGCGACGATCGGTGCCGCCCACGCAACCACAGAGGCGCCCAGCCGCTTCGGGACATTCCTCGCGCAACGCCGCCGCTGGTTCGCGGGTTTTCTACAGACGCAATACTGGAACAGGGACATGACCGGCAGCCGCCATTACGGCAAGCTCGGCACGACGATGCTTCCGATCAAGGCGCTTGATACTGTGCAGCCGATCTACGGTCTCACCGCAATCGTTCTTCTGGTCATCCTTGTCAGCCGTGGACAGTTCGAAATTGCAGCATTTGTTTTCAGCATCGTCGGCGCAAAGCTTGCTGTCGATTTCGCTTTCCAGATTTGGACCATGCACCTCTACCGGCGCCTGACCGGAGATCGCGCGCATTTCAGTACAGCTGGAGCACTTTTAGCAGCGGCAATCGAGCCGTTCAGTTTTCAGGTTCTGCGCCATTTGGGAGCGGCGTGGGGATGGCTGTCATTCTTGACACGGACCCAGCGCTGGGGACATCAAAGTCGGGCAAGATTCAATCTGGCTATCGGAGACCACCCCACAATCGGTAGCCCTTTAGAGACCCGTTCTCAGCGCGGCTCGACCACCAGACACTGAATCGCGCGGCCGAAATATCCCTGAACGTCGCCGAGGCGAGAGACAGCAATTCCTGCCCCATCGGCTCCCAGCGTCATCTCGGAATTCAGCAGAATCCATTCACCGACCGGCTGCCGCGCGAGCGTCACCGTCAGGTCGGCGTTGATGAACATCCATTTCTTGAAGTCGAGCACAGCCGATACGCCGTTGCCGAAATCTGCCGAGAGCGCTGCCCGCATCGCTTGCGAATTCGGCGAGCCCTCGACCATCGGGCGATTGGCGCGGAACCAGATTGCGCCGGGACCGAGCTTGAGAAATCCGCCTCTCACAGGGCGAAGCGTGACGCCGCGCAGGAAATTATTGGGGCCATGCGGCGGCTCCTCAACCCCTGCGTCCGGCCCCGGAACATCAATCGGTTGCTCCGCGACACCATTGGGCAACACCACCGGCTCGGCTCTGACTTTGAGGACGGTGGCGCGAACGACCTCGATGCCGCTGGCAAAAAGACGGACAGTGCAAAGCTGAATCTTTCGTCCTTCGCGCACCACCTCTGTCTCGATGGTGAGTGGTGCCACCGGCACCGGACGCATCAAATCCACCGTCAACCGGGCGACATGCATCGGCTGCGGCGACGGAATGCGCTCCGCCGCCCACACCACCAGCGCCGACGGCGCGCCGCCGTGCTGCATGCCGGGATCCCAGGGACCGCCGGCATGTTCACGCGTGACCACGTGATGGCCTTCGACTTTAAATACAGCTTCCATGGTATCGGCACCCGGCAAACGCGGCGCGTTCGTTGCAATCAAATATCAGATGAATTCAGAGCGGCGCATCGATGGCGGCTTCATACTCCGCCTTGAAGCGGGCAACCATCTCCGCGACCGGCACCACCTTATCGACGCTGCCGATGCCCTGCCCGCTGCCCCAGATTTCCTTCCACGCCTTCGGCTTGTTTCGCTCGCCGCTGGCATCGGTGCCGAAATTCATTTTCGAGGGATCCGAAGCCGGAAGATTATCCGGGTCCATGCCCGCAGCCACGATCGAGGGCTTGAGATAATTGCCGTGCACGCCGGTGAACAGGTTTGAATAGACGATGTCTTCGGCTGTCGATGACGCCACCATCGTCTTGTAGTTTTCGGGTGCGTTGGCTTCCTGCGTTGCGATGAAAGCCGAGCCGATATAGGCAAAGTCCGCGCCGAGCACGCGGGCCGCGCGGATGGCGCGGCCGTTACCGATGGCGCCGGAGAGCGCGATAGGACCGTCGAACCATTGCCGGGTTTCCGCGACGAACGCGAATGGCGAGATCGCGCCGGCGTGACCGCCCGCGCCCGCGGATACGAGCACCAGACCGTCCGCGCCTTTCTCGACAGCCTTGTGCGCGAACTTCTGATTGATCACGTCGTGAAAGGTAATACCGCCCCAGCCATGGACCGCCTGATTCAACTCCTCGCGCGCGCCGAGCGAGGTAATGACCAGCGGCACCTTGTGCTTTTCACAAACCGCGAGATCCTGATCGAGCCGGTTGTTGGATTTGTGCACGATCTGATTGACCGCGAAAGGAGCAGAGAGGCGATCCGGATGCGCCTTGTCATGCGCCGCGAGTTCTTCCTTGATCCGATGCAGCCATTCATCCAGCATCGCGGCCGGACGCGCGTTCAGAGCGGGAAAAGAGCCGACGATTCCAGCCTTGCACTGGGCGATGACGAGGTCTGGCCCCGACACAATAAACAGCGGCGAGCCGATCGCCGGAATTGAAAGGCGATTCTTGAACAAGGCAGGCATCGACATACGCAAATCCTCTTTCTCAAATTAAAACCGGCGCGGATGCTGGCGCATCTCGGCAAGCGTGTCACGGTCATAGGAGGTGTGCGCGCATCTTGAAAGAGGGGTTGATTACTGGCAGACGGCGCGGGTCACGAAATTTTCTGTCCGGCACGCGCCCTTCCCGGAAAAGTATGCTTTCGCCGAGCATTTTTGCGATGACTCGATGTCGATGCTGTTGCCTTCCTTGTAGCCCTTCTCCTTGCAAAGCTGGTCCGATGCCGCCTTGCAGTCGGCCCCTCCATTGGCCGAGACAGGACACATGGCGCGGCCGGTGACCATCGACTGCGAGGACAGCGGAGCGATCCGCTTCAAACCGTCCGTCGCGTCTTTCGCACCGGAATTCAGGCCGTCGAGAGCCTGCCGGGGGCTCGGCAGCGTTGACGTCAATCCGGCCGCTGAGTCCTTCAGAAGTTTGCCCAACTCTTCGACAAGGCCCGGATTGGCGCGGGCGGGCGGCTCGGGAGCGGCAGATGGGGGCTGCCCGGCTGGCGGCGGCGCTTGCTGCGATGGCGCGACTTGAACCTGCGGCTGGGCCTGCTGCGGCCACGCAGCCGTGGCGGCCGACAGCGCAATCAACAGCGCGGACGCCATCAGGATCGCACGTCCCCGCACAGTATCGAACGGGCCGCTGGTGTGACTGGACATGCGCGAAGCGTATCCCGACCCTTCAACAGGGAAAAGACTTATCGGCTAGAACACCTTGAAGGCGATGATGAAGCCGATGACCAGCGTAGCGGCTGCGATGGCAACCCACAGCCCGAGACGTTTCTCGATGGCTTCACGAATCCAGGGGCCGTAGCGATTGAGCAGGACCGCGATGACGAAAAACCGCCCGCCGCGAGTGATGATCGAAAAGATCACGAACAGCAGCAGATTGTAGTCGGCGAAACCGGACGTGATCGTCACGAGCTTGTAGGGGATTGGCGTGAGCCCCTTCAGCAGAATGATCCACGCGCCGTATTCGGCGTAAGATGCACGGAACGCCTCCACCTTGTCGCCATAGCCGTAGAGATTGATCAGCCACTGCCCGACGCTGTCATAGAGCAGCGCACCGATGGCATAGCCGACGACGCCGCCCGCCACGGACGTCACTGTACAGACCAGCGCGTAAAGCCAGGCCTTCTGGGGCCGCGCCAGCGACATCGGGATCAGCATGATGTCCGGGGGGATTGGAAAGAACGAGCTTTCCGCGAACGACACTGCTCCCATCAGCCAGAGGGCGTAGGGCTTGTGGGCGGCGGCAATGCACCAATCGTACATTCTTCTCAGCATGGCGCGATGAACCACCGTCCAGCCGATTTGTCCATGTGTGGAATTGTGGAATTGGGCTGAATGATCAGCGCCGCTTCTTCAATCGGCCGCCCTGGAGCGCGACAATTGGCCGCCGGGCGACGCGCTCTGAAGGCGCTGCCGGTTTGGCGATATCTGAAACCGGTTTCGCGGAGGTATTGCCGGGCACCGTCATGTGCGCAGAGGGCTTCAGAACCGCCGATTTGGGCAATTTTTCCGCGATCCCCTGCGCCTGTTCCCGGCGATCCATCTCGTTCCAGACGTCCTGGGGCCGCACGCCCGCAGCCACCCAAAGCACCGACAGATTGTAGAGCAAATCGGCACTTTCGCGGACCACAGCGTCCCTATCGCCGTTCACGGCATCGATAACGACTTCGATGGCCTCCTCGGCAAGCTTCTTGGCCATCTTGGCCGGGCCGCGCTGAAACAAACGCGCCGTGCGCGACGTCGCCGGATCGAGATCCTTGGCCGCCACCACCGCGTGATAAAGTCGTTCAAGCGAATCGCTCATCGTTCCAACTTAAGGGAAATCCCTCGCCAGCGTGTTAACGGGCCGGTCAATGGACTGAAAACGCTCCGAGAACGCGAATTCGCCGGGATTTCTCCCGGCGAATGGCTGACGTCATCAGATGCAGGCTTCAGTACCCGTAATAGCCGCCGCCGTAATAGGGCTGGGGCTGCGCGTAGTATCCGCCACCGTAATATGGGTTGCCGCCGTAATAGTGGTTTTGGCGGTAATAATCGCGGCGCTGCTGATTGGCTATCACTGCACCCACCGTGCCGAGGGCAAGCCCCATGAACGCCAGTCCCGCCGCGTTATTGTTGCGGTAACCGCGACGGGCGACCCGGCGGCGGGCGCTGAAATCAGTCGCTTCGCTCACATTGGTGGTTGCGGCGGAAACGTCCTTCACGACGGCGGGAGCGGCCGGACGGGCCTGGGCGACCGGCGGCGGAACGGCCAAGACCAGCGCTGCTGCCGTCGCCAGAACCACGGCTCGGCTGAAGGAAGTCGGCGAAGTCTTACGTGTCAACATTTCAAAGTCCTCATAAGGTACCCCTGACCCCACACAGGTCAGACAGAGGGAAACCCTAGACCTTACATTAGGTTCCCGAACCCGAATGCAAGCTGAACGACAAAAGGCTAAATTGCGGCAAACTCGGATCGATAAGGCGAAATGGTGACGTCAGACGCCGCATGTGCTTGTCATCATACTACCATAGCGGACGCTCAAAAGCCGTTCTCGCGTCCTCAAGACCAAGTGCCGTGCATGACAAAAAACCCAGACCGCTCCCGCCGCAAGCCGCTCCTCGTCTTCCTGTCTGCGCTTCTGTATGCGGCCTGCGCCGGATCGAACGCGAGCGAGGCGGCGACGTCGCTGCGGTTTTCACTGGACCGGGCCATCGACGGCGCCGCTGCGCCGTTCGTGCTGGCGTCGAGCAAGGGTCTGTTTCGCGCCGAAGGCCTGACCGTCACCACCGACTCGGCAAGCGGATCGCTGGATGCCATCGCGCGCGTGGCAAGCGGCGGCAGCGACATGGCGCTGGCCGACATCAATGCTCTCATTCGCTATCGGGACAAGGAGGGTGCGGTTCCGGTCAAGGCCGTGTTCGTACTCTACAACAAGGCACCCTATGCGATTATCGCGCGCAAGAGCCGCGGCATCAGCACCATGCCGGACATCGCAGGCAAGACCATCGGTCTTGTCGAGGGCGATCTTGCCGTCAGGCTGTGGCCCGCGCTCGTGCGCCAGAACGGCATCAAGCTCGACAAGGTGAGGATCGAGAAAATCAGCGCGGCGGTCCGTGAGCCGCTGCTCTCCGCCGGCCAGGTCGATGCGGTCACCGGCTTTTCGTTCCTGTCCGCGATCAATCTGCGCGATCGCGGCGTTCCTGCAAACGATCTCGCCGTGCTTCGGTTCTCCGAATTCGGCTGCGATGTTTACGGACACGCGCTGATCGTCAATCCGAAATTCGCCGCAGAAAATCCCGAGGCCGTCAAATCATTCGTGCGCGCGACGGTCGCGGGCGTGCGGCTGACTGTCAAAGACCCCACCCGCGCGATCGACGAGGTTGTCGCGCAGATGAGCGGCGCATCCCGCGACGTCGAACTGGAGCGGCTGCGTGCCGTCATTCAGGACAACATCGTTACCGAAGAAGTAAGACAAAATGGCCTCGGCGCGATTGACGGCAAGCGCTTCGATGCGGGCATCGGACAGATCGCGGAAGACTACGAATTTCGCAAGCGCCCGTCGCTCGCCGATATTTTCGACGAAAGCTTTTCGCCGCCTCACAATGCCCGCAGAATCAATTGAGATGCGTCCATTGGTGGAGAAGCGCGGGCATCAGCGCGGCCTGTTCGCTGCGACCGTTTTTCGGCTCAAATCCAGACAGAAGCGTGATTTAGGTGGGTTGACGGAGGAGACTTCTGCGAATTACCTCGTTTTTTTAAAGTGAGATTTTATGAACATCGCGTCATCGGCCGACAACGGCTATCTCCCGCATTTCGCAGCGATGATGCATTCCGCGTGGATCCATAATCGAAGCGCGAACTTTTACCTGCTCGATGCAGGCATATCGAAGGAGAACGTCGCACTTCTGGAAAAATTCGCGCAGGAACAAGCAATTCATCTCACGGTCCTGCCCGTGAAAAAACGCCTTGAAACCATAGGCGGTTACATCAACCATGCTACTTATGCACGGTTTCTGATTCCAGAATTGATCGATGCGGACCGCGTTCTGTACATGGACGGCGACACCACCATTCTGGGCGATCTCAGCGAGTTGTATTCAACGAAACTTAACGGCTTCGCGTTCGCAGTCCGCACTGATGACTCGGAAATTTCTTATGTGTTCGAGAGTGAGGCAACCGGCGCACCTTTTACATACGAGCACTATTTTAATTCCGGCGTCATGGTGATTGATGTGCCCAGATGGCGAGACGAGAAAATTTCGGAGCGTGCGATCAAGTTTGCGGTGGATTTTGCGAAGAAACTCCCTCTCGCCGATCAGACTGCATTGAACTATATCACACTCGACAAATACCAGAAGCTCGGTCGTCAGTGGAATTGTTTCCGGGTCACCGAAATGGTTGAGCAGCCAGCCCCTGTTGTGCTGCACTACATTTTCGACAAGGTCTGGACCCGCGGAGATTCACCTTTTCAGGAATTGTATCAATTCCACCGAAACAAGACACCTTGGCCGATCCATGAATTTCCGAAGCCGACTTACAGCCGGAATCGCCGCCTGAAATACAAACTGGGTGCCATGTTCGGAAATGAACGAATGCGATACCGGCTTCAGTATTTCAACACAGAGAAGCAAGTTGAAGAAACCATCGTCCGTCCGGCGGTTGACAAGGCAACGGCGCTTAGCGCCCTTAAAATCACCTAGCCGCTGTAATCCGCCGTCAGGGAATTGTTGACCTCACCACCGAGGACGGCGTTTGAGCCAGCAGTGCTTGCCGTTGCCAGCTTTGAAAAATCCGTTTCCGCGATGCGCCGTGCCACCCTCAAGCGCGCGCAAAATCACAACATCAATTGATGTGATTCACGCGGAACGGCCCTCCCCATCGGGCAGTGGTACGATCCGCATGAACAGGAAACGCACATCCCGCTCATGTCCGCGAAAGCAGATATCCGGCACTGCAAAAGCCCGTTTCCCGCTTTCGCGAGGACGAACGGGGGATGGAATATGATTCAATGGCTCGTCCACTATATTCGCAGCAGTTCACCCGCTAGGATAAGCGTCGATTTCTTGCGTTGACGGCGAGTTGCAACTCCATGATCCGACTTTACATCCGCGTTCTCGAACTGCTCGGCAAGGAAGCCCGGCTGGGCTGGCTGCTCGCGGGCGCCAACCTGCTGCTCGCGATCGCGCAGTTTGCCGAGCCCGTTCTGTTCGGCCGCATCATCGACGTGCTGTCGGGAAAGCCGAACACCGACACCATATTTGGCGCCGCGATCACATCGCCGTGGCCGCTGCTGGGCGCATGGGTTGGGTTCGGTTTGTTCACCATTGTCATCAGCGCTTTTGTCGCGCTGCAAGCCGACCGGCTGGCCCACCGCCAGCGCCAGACCGTGCTCACGGATTACTTCGAGCACATCATGCAACTGCCGCTGACGTTCCACACGGGCACGCATTCCGGCCGCCTGATGAAAGTGATGCTGCAAGGCACGGATGCGCTGTGGCGGCTGTGGCTGAGTTTTTTCCGTGAGCATTTCGCCTCCATCGTATCGCTCATCGTGCTGCTGCCGCTGTCGCTGTACATCAACTGGCGGCTCGCAAGCCTGCTGTTCATTCTCTGCATCATCTTCACGGTTCTGACGACGCTGGTGGTGCGCAAGACCTACAGCCTTCAGGAGCAGGTCGAGAACCATTACGGCGATCTCGCCGCGCGCGCCTCGGACGCGCTCGGCAATGTCGCGCTGGTGCAAAGCTTCGTGCGCGTCGATGCCGAAGTGCAGGGCTTGCGCGGCGTCGCCGCGAAATTGCTGTCGGCGCAGCTTCCGGTGCTGTCATGGTGGGCACTGGTCGTGGTCATGACCCGCGCCTCGACCACCATCACCATTCTCGCGATCTTCGTTGTCGGCATCATCCTCAACAGCCAGGGACAAGCCAGCGTCGGCGAGATCGTGATGTTCGTCTCCTTCGCGACCATGCTGATCCAGAAGCTGGAACAGGTGGTGAGCTTCATCAACAGCGTGTTCATGGAAGCGCCGCGGCTGCGGGAATTCTTCGACGTGCTCGATGCCGTCCCCGCCGTGCGCGACCGGCCCGACGCTCTCGATCCGGGCCGCCTGAAGGGGCTGGTGGAATTCCACGACGTCTCGTTTTCATACGACGGCAAGCGGCCTGCGGTGGAGGACGTCTCGTTCACTGCATTGCCGGGACAAACCTTCGCGCTGGTCGGCGAGACCGGCGCCGGCAAATCAACCGCCATCGCTCTGCTGCATCGCGCGTTCGATCCGCAGTCAGGCATCATCAAGATCGACGGCATGGACGTGCGTGGAATGACGCTCGCCGCGCTGCGCCGGAATATCGGCGTGGTGTTTCAGGAAGCGCTGCTGTTCAACCGCTCGATCGCCGA
>JAZKGC010000064.1:17546-19464 GCA_040386115.1 Pseudomonadota bacterium | reverse complement strand
CTTGTCGATGTCCTCGTGGCCCATGCCGGCCATCGGTTCGTCGAGCAGCATCATTTCCGGATCGAGCGCGAGCGTCGTTGCGATTTCCAGCGCGCGCTTGCGGCCGTAAGGCATTTCCACCGCCGGCGTGTTGGCGAATTCACTTAAGCCCACGTCGTTGAGCAGATCCTGCGCGCGGCCGTTGAAACGGTCCAGCACCGATTTCGAGCGCCAGAAGTCGAATGAATTGCCGTGCTGGCGCTGCAAGGCGACGCGCACGTTCTCCTGCGCCGTGAGATGCGGAAACACCGCCGAAATCTGGAACGACCGCACAAGACCAAGCCTCGCCACATCGGCGGGGGCCAGCGCGGTGATATCCTGCCCCTTGTAAAGAATCTGCCCCTTCGTCGGCTTCAGGAACTTGGTCAGCAAGTTGAAGCACGTGGTCTTCCCGGCCCCGTTAGGACCGATCAGGGCATGGATAGTCCCGCGGCGCACCCTCAGATTGACATCGCTGACGGCGACAAAGCCCGCGAATTCCTTCGTCAATCCATGGGTTTCAAGAATAAACTCATCAGACAAGCAAATTTCCCCCTTCGATCGTCACGCAAGATCATGCAGGACCAATGCGTGCAACCGAATTATTCTCACGTCGGGTATCAAGCCACTCACGTGGACGACCCCGAGAACTTCGGTGCGGGAATATGCGTCGAATTGTGAGCATTGCGCAAGATGCAATGCTGCCAAGCAAAAGGGCAAATTTTGCAAAAAACCCCGTAGCGGGGGGCACTTGGCTGGGCGTTCCTGGGGGCCGATCGAGAGCCGGAAAGCCATTATTAAGGCTAATACCGCCCGAAATCTGCCTTTCATGAATTATTTCAGCTTCAAGGTGAATGCTGGCAGTTGATATTTTCAGCAGTGCGTATTTCCGCGGGACTTTTCATGGACTTTGAAAGCGCCACGCCGGCGGTCATCAGATCGATCAAGCAACGCGACCTCCTCAACACGTGGCTGCGGCTTTACGTCCACCAGAACCATGTTCCGAAATTCGACGACTACCTTCCCGAGCGAATCGCAGAAGAGAGCGACGATCTTGTCCACTATACTGTGACAGGCACGGTTGACGCCGCGCGCATCGTCATCGACAGCGACGGGACGCGAATGTCGAACGCGTATGGTTCCACCGGAAGGGGCCGCGATCTCGACGATTATCTCGGTGCCAAGCTCGCACCGATTGTCATGCCAATCTATCACGAATGCCTGCGGCGGCGGCTTCCCGTGTACACCATCTCCAAGGTCAGTGACCTTTACGGCCGCAAAGTCGATTATGAGCGACTGCTGCTCCCTTTCACGGATGACCACGGCATCAGCCGTATCCTCGCCTCCCTGAAAACGATCAGCGATGATGGCGGCTTCGAGATCAGAAACCTGATGCGCGCGAACGACGTGCTGCCGGTGTACGTGCTGCGCTCGGTGATCGATCGCGACCTGTTCCACGCCAGGTCCGGCCGCATTGCCCCTGACGATGCGATCGAGTTTGTCTGATCGAAGATCGCGCGCGGTTACTTTTTCGCCAGCGCCTTTTCGTAAATCTCCGGCTTGAAACCGACGATCAGGCGTCCACCCAGATCGAGCACCGGGCGCTTGATCATCGACGGCTGCGCCAGCATCAGCGCCAGCGCTTTTTTCTCGGTGATATTATCCTTGTCCGCATCGGGAAGTTTGCGGAACGTGGTGCCGGCGCGGTTGAGAAGCGTCTCCCAGCCGGCCTCCTTGCTCCAGCGCACCAGACGATCCTTCTCGATGCCGGCGCTCTTGTAATCGTGAAAGCTGTACACGACACCACGCTCATCGAGCCAGGCGCGAGCCTTCTTCATGGTGTCGCAATTCTTGATGCCGTAGATGGTGATGGACAAACGCGATCCCTCAAATTGGGGCA
>JAZKGC010000064.1:0-17446 GCA_040386115.1 Pseudomonadota bacterium | reverse complement strand
ATGGTGCCCGGCGGCTTCGACGTCACATCATACACCACGCGGTTGACGCCCTTGACCTCGTTGATGATGCGGGTCGCGGTCTCGCCCAAAAACGTCATGTCGAACGGATAGAAGTCGGCGGTCATGCCGTCGGTCGAAGTGACCGCGCGCAGGCCGACCACATACTCATAAGTGCGGCCGTCGCCCATCACGCCGACAGTCTTCACCGGCAGCAGCACCGCGAACGCCTGCCAGATGGTGTCATACAATCCCGCCTTGCGGATCTGGTCGATATAGACCGCATCGGCATTGCGCAGGATGTCGAGTTTCTCCGTCGTGATCTCGCCGGGACAGCGGATCGCGAGACCCGGTCCCGGAAACGGATGCCGGCCGACGAAAATATCCGGCAGGCCGAGTTCACGGCCCAGCACGCGCACCTCGTCCTTGAACAGTTCGCGCAGCGGCTCCACCAGCTTCATGTTCATGCGCGCGGGCAAGCCGCCGACATTGTGATGCGACTTGATGGTGACCGACGGCCCGCCGGTGAAAGACACGCTCTCGATCACGTCGGGATACAGCGTGCCCTGCGCCAGAAAATCCGCGCCACCAATTTTCTTGGCTTCCGCATCGAACACATCGATGAACAGCCGCCCGATGGTCTTGCGCTTCACTTCCGGATCGGTGACGCCGGCAAGCTCACCCAGAAACGTCTTGGAGGCGTCAACATGCACCAGCGGAATGTTGTAGTGATGCCGGAACAGATCGACGACGGTTTTCGCCTCGTCCTTCCGCAGCATGCCGTGATCGACGAACACGCAGGTGAGCTGCTCGCCGATGGCTTCGTGAATGAGAATGGCGGCCACGGATGAATCGACGCCGCCGGACAGGCCGCAAATCACTTTCCCCTTGCCGACCTGCGCGCGGATCTTCTCGACCGCTTCCTCGCGGAATGCGCGCATGGTCCAGTCGCCTGTGAGGCCCGCGACCTTGCGCACGAAATTGCGGATCAGCTTCGCGCCGTCCGGCGTATGCACGACCTCGGGGTGAAACTGCATCGCATAGAACTTGCGCTTGTCGTCGGCGATCACCGAAATCGGCGAACCTGGCGCTTTCGCCACGCCGCGAAAACCGTCCGGCAGTTTGGTCACGCGGTCGCCGTGGCTCATCCAGACGTAATGCTTTTCGCCGACCTTCCAGACATCCTTGAACAGCGCGCAGTTATCGGTCACTTCGATCAGCGCGCGGCCGAATTCGCGATGATGCCCCGCCTCCACCGTGCCGCCGAGTTGCTGAGCCATGGTCTGCTCGCCGTAGCAGATGCCCAGCACCGGCACCCCGGCAGTGAGAATCGACATCGGCGCGGAGGGTGCGTTCTCATCGAGCACGGACGCCGGCCCGCCGGACAGGATCACGGCCTTGGGCTGCATCGCCCTGAAGGCTTCTTCAGCCTTCTGGAACGGCACGATCTCGGAATAGACGCCCTCTTCGCGGACACGCCGCGCGATGAGCTGCGTCACCTGGGAGCCGAAATCGACGATCAGAATCTTCTCATGCGCGGCGGCCATGTCGGGCGTCGCGGGGGCGGTCTGGCTGTGTGCTGTCATGGAGAGGAAATACGCGACAGGCAGCGGAGTCGCAACCCCGAAACACCTTCAAAAACGGGCTTATCGCCAGGTTTTGGCCCGCAAGGCGGCTTCAGACGCGCTTCAGCACCGAAACAAAAAAACCGTCCGTCCCGGTGCGGCGCGGGGTCATCAGCAGCCCCTCGTCCGATTGCAGCGTGGCGGCGATGAAATCGTCTGCCCTGTCCCACAGCACCGATGCCACTTGCGATGGCGGCACCACTGCGAATTCCGGATGGCGGATCATGAACCGGCTGACCTGCTCGTTGTTTTCCTGCGGCAGCACCGAACAGGTGATGTAGGCAATGCGCCCGCCGGGCTTCGCCAGCGCGGCGGCACGGTCCAGAACCGCGATCTGATCCTTGATGCGAACCTCGAGCGCGCCGGGGCGCATCCGCCATTTCGCATCCGGATTGCGCCGCCATGTGCCGGTGCCGGTGCATGGCGCGTCGATCACGACGAGATCCGCCGTTGCCTTGATGTCGTTCAGCGTGTCGTCCGGTCCCTTCGGTGTGCGAACATCGGCGTTATGGACACCCGCCCGCGACAGCCGCTCGTGGATCGGCGCAAGCTGCCGCTTGTCGTGATCGGTCGCGATCAACCGTCCTTTGCCCTGCATCATGGCGGCGAGCGCAAGCGTCTTGCCCCCCGCCCCTGCGCAAAGGTCGATGACCTGTTCGCCGGGCTTCGCGCCTGTCAGCAGCGCCGCAAGCTGCGAGCCTTCGTCCTGCACCTCGACAGCACCCTTAATGAAATCTTCTTCGGAATGAATGCCGGGATTGCGGGCGTCTGCCCCGAGATCGATCCGCAATCCCATCGGTGACCACGGCGACAGCCGTACACCGAGATGCGCCATCGAGGCCAGAACCTTCTCGCGTTTCGCCTTCAGCGTGTTGACGCGCAAATCCAGCGGCGCGCGGCTCGCCATCGCAGTCGCTTCCGCGACGCGCGCATCGCCGAATACGGCGGCGAGATGCGGATCGAGCCATTCAGGGAAATCGCCCGCAACATGCGGCGGTGCGCCATCAAGCGCGCGCGAGGTGAGTGCCGCGCGCTCGGCGTCAGTCAGCGGTTCGGGTGCAAACCGCGCGCCGTCGCAAAGTGCTGCCACGGCATCGGTGTCGAGACCGCGCTCAAGCCTGAGCATGCCGAGCAGCCGCGCGCGCGGTGTGTCGGCATCCATCAGCCACGCTGAAGAAGCCCGGCGGCGCAGCACGTCGAACACCAGACCGGCGATCGCCGCGCGATCGCCGGAGCCGGCGAAACGGTGCGCGGTGCCCCAGTCCTTCAGCGCATTCTGCGCGGGAATGCGCTGCGCGTCGATGGCAGACAGAACTTCGATGGCTGCGGACAGCCGCGCGGCGGGAATCATTACAAACTTTCAGAAATTCTGGACTTCACATCGCAAGCAAAAGCTTGAGCGCGAAATAAACCCACATGATGAGGAGCACCAGCGCGCCTGCGGCGAAGGCCGAGAAGCGCGCCTTCAGGTTGTTCGAGGTCGCATAGACGCCCGCATGAAGATAGCGTGTCACCACGAAGACCCACGACAACAGAACGATAATGAGATCGGCCTGCCGCAGCGGCAGCGCAAGGGCGATCAGCGCGAAAAACAGCATCGGCAGTTCAAACTGGTTGGAATAGGCGTTACTGACCTGCGCCGCCTTGGCCGGCCAGGCTTTCTGGCCGACGGCCACCTCCGACATCCGCACCTCGCGACTTTTGAGCGCGTTGGTGCGCACCGTAAACATCCTGAACATCAGGATGAATGACAGCAGCACCAGAACGAATACCGGCAGCAGAACCATCTGAACTGACATTGAAATTTCCCCCCGTTTGAAATCGGTTCCCCGCTATAGCGGCCCCGCCCTGCCCTGACAATTGGCTCCCCCGAACTGTGAACCTGTTCATGGACCGAAACGACCAATGTGCAGAAGGTTCCGCCGCAGGTCCGCGGCATCACGCGTGAGCTTGGTCATGATTTACATTCTTGCGATTTTTACAGGTTTGGCGGGCGCGCTTGGCGGCTGGGCCACGGGCGCGCTGGCTGCGACCGCAACTGGAATCGGCTCGGGTACTTTCCCGATTATCGGCTCACTGGCTGCGGCTGCGGGATTCCTTGCAGCCGTTTCGCTCACGCTCTACGTCAAAGGCGGCTTCCGAACGCCGCGCGACATCGCCATTGGAAGCATCGGCGTGGTCATGATAACCGGCGCGCTCGTCGCCGGCGGCGTCAACCTGCGCGCCGTGGCACTCACCCACCTCGGTTTGATCGCCAAAGCGCCAGCCGTGGAATTCGAAATCCGATTGTCCCCGGCGGCATCCCGTGCGGATGTGAAACGCGAGGCCCAGGTGGAGCTGTTGACCGACCGCAACCAGACGCTGGCGCAACTCGACGGCGACTTGCGTGCGACGCAGGACGGGCGCGCCGTGCTGCACGGCCAAGTCCCGCTGAAGTTCCGCACCTCGGAGCGTATCGTCGTCCTGAGCCTGCCGGGTCAGACGCAACGCGCCTTCAAGCTGCGCCTCCCGGCGAACCCCAGCCCCTCCGATGGATACGGTCCCTGGCATATGGCCGATCAGATCGAGACGGACCGCCGCGAGGGATCTGCACGACAAACACCGGATGACAATTTCGCCATTCGCTATCGCGTCCTCTGAAATTCCCCGTTACGGGAATATTTGCATCACGTAAAAATTTTCTTCTTTTAACCGCAGCGACGATGGTATCGACTGCAAGCGTTTCAAACAGATCGTTCCGTTTCTCCGGTGAGCCGTGCCATGTCCCTGACATCTGCGGCGACTAAAATGCTCCATGAAGGAGCCATTCATGTCGATATTCCGTCTTACGCAGATCACCGACACGCATCTCAGCCCCCGGTTTCCCGCGTTCACCGAAAATTTTCAGCGGGTCAGCCAGCATATTGACGACTCGCGGCCCGATCTCGTCGTCAACAGCGGAGACCTTGCGTTCGACGGTCCGGACCATACCGACGATCTGGAGTTTGCCAGGACGCAGCACGATGCGCTTTCCGTCGATTGCCGCTATCTCCCCGGCAATCATGACATCGGCGACAACCCGACCCTGATCGGGCCGCCGCTCAAACAACGCGCGTCCGAAGCGGCCCGGCAGAAATTCATTGAAAACTTCGGCGAAGATCGCTGGCGGTTCGACGCCGCCGGATGGTGCTTCATCGGATTGAATTCGCTGGTCATGAACACGGCGCTTGCGTGCGAGGCCGAACAGCGCGACTGGCTGGCAGAGCAACTGTCCACGGCAAGAGGCCGCCCGGTCGGGCTGTTTATTCACAAACCGTTGTACAGGAATGCAGCTGACGATCCCGAGCGTGCAGAGACGTCATTCCGCTATGTGCCGATGCCGGCGCGCAGCGACCTCATTGACATGTTGAACACAGTGGACCTGCGACTGATCGCCTGCGGTCATGTGCATCAGCGCCGGGACTATACGTTCCAGAACATTCGGCACATCTGGGCGCCGTCGGCTTCCTTCATCATTCGCTCCAGCGAAAAGCAGGAGTTGATCGGCACAAAGGAAGTCGGGCTGGTGGAATATGCTTTCCAGCCCGACGGATTTGAAGTGCGCCATGTCCGCGCGCCGGGACAGGTCGATCATGATTTTTATTCAGTGATGGAGCCTGCGTCGGCGGCGTGACCTCTCCTCGGGAGAGGTCACAACCGATTCAACTCAAGCCTTGTCGGGTGCCACGCGCACAAGCTGCTTGCCGAAATTCGCGCCCTTGAGCAGACCCATGAATGCTTCGGGTGCGCTCTCGATGCCTTCGGTGACGAACTCGCGGTGCTTGATCTTTCCTTCACGCAGCCACAGCGGCATGTCGCGAATGAAGTCGGGATACATCGCAGCGAAATCGCTGACGATGAAACCGCGGAAATTCAGGCGCTTCACCAAAATGGCCCGCATGATGGAATTCGCCCATTTCGGCGTCGGCGTATCCTTGCCGAAAATCGTGTTGTAGTCGGCGATCAGGCCGCACACCGGAATCCGCGAAAACGGATTCAGCAGCGGAAACACCGCTTCAAAAACCTTGCCGCCGACGTTCTCGAAATAGACGTCGATACCCTTCGGGCACGCATCCTTGAGCTTGGCCGCAAGGTCCGGATCGCGATGATCGAGGCAATCGTCAAAGCCGAGTTCGTTCTTCACATAGTCGCACTTGTCCTTGCCACCCGCGATGCCGACGGCGCGCGCGCCCTTGATCTTTGCGATCTGGCCGACGGCCGAGCCCACCGCGCCCGATGCCGCAGCCACCACGACCGTCTCGCCGGCCTTCGGCTTTCCGATCTCGAGCAGGCCCGTGTAAGCCGTCATGCCCGGCATGCCGAGAATGCCCACTGCGGTCGAGATCGGCGCGACCTTCGGATCGACCTTGCGCAATCCCTTGCCGTCCGACACCGCGTATTGCTGCCAGCCGGAATGAGCGAGCACGACATCGCCCTTTGCAAAGCCGGGATTGTTGGTCGCAACGACCTCGGAAACCGTTCCGCCTTCCATCACGCCATCGATCGGCACCGGCGCGGAGTAAGACGGACCATCGCTCATTCGCCCGCGCATGTAGGGATCGAGCGACAGCCAGATCGTGCGGAGCAAAATCTCGCCCTCACCCGGCACCGGCACCTGATAATCCTCAAGACGAAAATCGCCCGGCTTCGGCTCGCCGACGGGGCGCGATGCAAGGACGATACGCTTGGCTGACTGGGACATGATGTTTCCTCGGTTTCTTGATGAACGTGAGCGTTATTTAGCCGAGTGAGAGCCCGATTGCCATGTGGCCCGTCGCGGCCGCGACGGTATGGCATCCATGCCGTCGCCGGCGTTTAAAACAGCATCGATCCGGTGAGGAACGTCTGGTCAGGCCGTGATCTTCGCCAGCGCCTTGTCGAAGGCCGCGGCAGCGCTTGGCAGATCCTTGAAAGAAAGGCCGCTGTCCGCCGGCTGTTTCTGTTTGTCCGTCGCTGTGGGACGAATCTCTGCTACCGGCTTGCCGCCATCGAGCAACGCTTTCGGAGCAATCACATGAAACGCATGATCCTCGACAGGCGCATCCTTCAACAGAAACACGCCGAGATAAACCGTGCTGTCGCCGCGGCGGTAGGAAATGTAACGCTCCATTGCCACCGATCCGTCGCGCTGCATCCCGCCGAGCTTCGCATAGCCTTTTGAGTCCAGCAGGCGGTGCGTCTTGAATCCCTTCACGCCCGCAGATGCCGCTTTCGCTGTCTCCTCTGAGAGATCGTACTTCGCAGCCATCTCCTTGCCGACTTCGGCGAGCTGCGCCGACATCTCATGCTCGAACTCTTTTGACTCAGAGCGGGGCTTCGCCGTCTTGCGCGGCTTGGCGGCGTTGCGCTTCTCCAGCTCCGCCTTGCACTTCTCGATGACGTCGGCGACCGACTTCCGCTCCGCGTTGACCAGCAGATTCTTCAAATCCTGATCCGAGAGCGCGGTGATCCTGTCGTCTGTCCAGTCAACCATGGTGCGTATCTTTTCCGGGATGGTGTGGCCTTGGGTGCCACAGTTTCAAATAAGTTCGAGCGATGCTCATGAAGAGCGCGGTAAGCCGAAGAACCTGGCTTGTGGCGCAGAGCAGCAATCGATGGTCACGCAACAATAGCGTGTTTTATGAGGCGTGTGGGCTGAATTCCGACGGCTTCGATCAGCCGCCGCCGGGATAGTTCGGGCTTTCACGCGTGATCGTGACGTCGTGAACGTGGCTTTCACGCAAGCCGGCGCCGGTGATGCGCACGAACTCCGCCTTGGCGTGAAACTCTTCGAGATTCTTCGCGCCAACATAACCCATCGCCGCACGCAATCCGCCGGCCAATTGATGCAGCACGTTGGCGACCGGCCCCTTGTAAGGCACCTGGCCCTCGATACCTTCCGGCACGAGCTTGAGCGTGTCCTTGATGTCCTGCTGGAAATAGCGATCCGCCGAGCCGCGCGCCATCGCGCCGACCGAGCCCATGCCGCGATAGGCCTTGTAGGACCGGCCCTGCCAGAGAAACACTTCGCCCGGCGTCTCGTCGGTGCCCGCCAGCAGGGAGCCGACCATGGCGATGTCGGCCCCAGCGGCGAGCGCCTTGGCCAGATCGCCGGAATACTTGATGCCGCCATCGGCGATCACGGGAATGTTGGATTTCTTCGCGGCCTCGACCGCGTCCATGATCGCGGTCAACTGCGGAACGCCGACGCCGGCGACGATGCGCGTGGTGCAGATCGAACCGGGTCCAATGCCGACCTTGATCGCGTCCGCGCCTGAATCGATCAGCGCCTGCGTGCCTTCAGTCGTCGCGACATTGCCGGCGATCACCTGCACGGCATTCGACATCCGCTTGATTCTGTTCACCGCTTCCAGCACGCGCGACGAATGGCCATGCGCGGTGTCCACCACGATCACATCGACGCCGGCATCGATCAGCCGCTCGGTACGCTCAAAGCCGCCGTCGCCCACTGTCGTTGCGGCCGCCACCCGCAAGCGCCCCTGCGAGTCCTTGGATGCCAGCGGATACGCCACCGCCTTCTCCATGTCCTTTACGGTGATGAGGCCGACGCAGCGATACTGGTCGTCCACCACCAGGAGCTTCTCGATGCGGTTCTGATGCAGCATCTTCTTGGCTTCGGTCTGGCTGACGCCTTCGCGCACGGTGATGAGATTCTCGTGCGTCATCAGTTCGGATACTTTTTGCTCCGGATCGGTGGCGAAGCGCACGTCGCGGTTGGTGAGAATGCCGACCAGCTTGCCGGGCTTGCCCGCGCCGCCGCCGGTCACCACCGGAATGCCGGAGAAGCCGTGATCCTTCATCAGCGTCAGCGCGTCGAACAGCTTGGCGTCGGGGCCGATGGTCAGCGGATTGACCACCATGCCCGACTCGAACTTCTTGACCTGCCGCACTTGCGCTGCCTGCCCATCGACATCGAAGTTGCGGTGGATCACGCCGATGCCGCCCGACTGCGCCATGGCGATGGCCATGCTGGCCTCGGTCACCGTGTCCATCGCGGATGCGATGATCGGGATGTTAAGCGGGATCGCGCGGGTAAGATGGGTCCGGATGTCGGCGTCTGACGGCAAAATATCCGACAGGCCGGGTTTCAGCAGCACATCGTCGAATGTGAATGCTTCGCGGATGCCCTGACCCAACTGCCTGATTGCCATTGCCAACTCCATTCGACAGCCCGTGGCTGCAATAAAACCTCAGGATGTGCGGGATTCGGCGACGCCTTCAGCATCGCGCTCGAATCGAAGCCCATCGGTGGGGTTGGCGGTGGTCGATAGCATGCCGGAATGCGGTTTCAAAGCATTTCGCTCGAAAATCAGTGGTTTTTGCGCATGGGACACCTGCAACCGAGCCTCTGGCAAGGCACCGCTACGGAACAGATAACGCCGCCACGGGCTTGTTGACCCCGCAGCGCAAGACTGGCCTATCTGGGCAGATTACGCCCTCTCCTTCGCCAATTTCCTGAAATCCTTCCATAAAGCCGAGACGATGCAGAAGGAACGCCTGATACCGCTGATCGTGGCCTGTGCCCTGTTCATGGAGAACATGGACTCCACGGTGATCGCGACCTCGCTGCCGGCCATCGCGGCCGACATCGGCACCAGCCCGCTCACGCTGAAACTCGCGATCACGTCGTACCTGCTGTCGCTGGCGGTGTTCATCCCGGCGAGCGGCTGGACCGCCGACCGCTTTGGCGCGCGCGCGGTGTTCAGCGTCGCCATCGCCGTGTTCATGCTTGGCTCGATCGGCTGCGCGATGTCGCAATCGGTGACGCATTTCGTCATCGCACGAATCATTCAAGGCATCGGCGGCGCGATGATGACGCCGGTTGGACGCCTTGTGCTGCTGCGATCCATCGACAAGAGCGCGCTGGTCAACGCCATGGCGTGGGTCACGGTGCCTGCCCTGATCGGCCCCGTGGTCGGCCCCCCGCTCGGCGGATTCATCACCACGTACTTTTCGTGGCACTGGATCTTCCTCATCAACATTCCGATCGGCCTGCTCGGCATCTATCTCGCGCTGAAGTACATCGATCCGATCAAGAGCGAGACTCCCGAGCGCTTCGACCTCGTGGGGCTGCTGCTCGCCGGCGTCGGCCTCGCCGGCCTCGCCTTCGGCTTGTCGGTGGCGGGGCTTGGTCTGCTTCCATGGCAGGTGGTCACCGCCTTGATTGTCGGCGGCGCAATCTCGATGGGATTTTATCTGCGCCACGCCAGGCGCACGGCGTCTCCGGTGCTGGATTTCACGCTGCTCAAGCATCAAACGTTGCGCGCCAGCCTGACCGGCGGGTTCATGTATCGCCTCGGCATCGGGGCGCTGCCGTTCCTGTTGCCATTGCTGATGCAGATTGGCTTCGGCCTGTCGCCGTTTAAATCCGGCCTCGTGACATTCGCATCCGCAGTCGGGGCGCTCGGTATGAAAACGATGGCGGCGCGGATCATCCGCGCCTTCGGCTTCCGTAAAATCATGGTCATCAACGCGGTCGTGAGTTCGTTCTTTCTGGCGGCCTGCGCGCTGTTCACGCCCACGACACCGCTGCTGCTCATCATGATTATTCTTGTTGTCGGCGGTTTCTTCCGATCGCTGCAATTCACCGCGATCAACACGATGGCCTACGCCGAAGTCTCGACGGCCGAAATGAGCCGCGCGACAACGCTCGTCAGCGTCAACCAGCAGCTTGCGATTTCAGCAGGCGTCGCCGTCGGCGCTTTCGCAGTCGAGGCGACGATGGTGGCAAATCATTCCATCGAACTCAGCGCCGGTGATTTCTGGCCGGCGTTCCTGATCGTCGCCATTCTGTCCGCCATGTCGGCTTACTCGTTCTGGAAATTGCCCGACGACGCGGGGCATGAAATTTCCGGGCACAAGGTCGCCTCGATGGAAGGCCCAAAAGCCGCGGAAGCCGCCGCTGCGGAATCAACGCAAGACGCGCGCGATCAGAAGCTGGGATAAGTTTTTGAACTAATCCTTGAAACCAGTTCTTGGAATTAGTCCTTGGAATTAATCCTTGAGGCCGCCGCTAAATCCCGGCGCGAGCACATCGCGCTCGGATGAATCCTGCGCCTGGTTGGCGGCAACTGGATTCAGTTACGCGTTTTGAGCACGAGCAGCCTTGAAGGATGCCCGCTTGGTTTCGCGCTCCTTGGCGAAGGCCGCGCTTAACTTGGGCCTGAGTTGGTCTTGGCGCATCTCCCCGCCGCAGTTCTGGCACACCGGGCCTAAACCAGGGTCATGCCCACAAGGGATGTGGATGTAGTGAATGGCGCGCTCGTCCTTTTCGGACTTCAGCCAGGTCTCGCCCCAGGAACGTAGCGCCAGGAGAACCGGGTAAAATGCCAGTCCCGCTTCTGTCAGGAAATATTCGTGACGAAGAGGCCGAGTGCTGTAAGGGCGGCGCTCGACCAAACGGTCCGCTTCCAATTTTTTAAGGCGCGTGGCGAGCATCTGGGGAGTCGCGGCCGTTTGTGCCTGTATTTCTTCGAAACGGTGATTGCCCATGGTCAACTCTCGCAGAACGAGCACCGTCCAGCGGTCGCCCACAATACTCTGGGCTCGCGCGACGGGGCACTCGGTCTGCTGAGCGACCGGCGACGGGATTGGTGCCTTAGTGGCTTTCTTTATCATAGCATCTTGACCCTATGAAAAACATATGCACAGATGTGCGCCTTCGCCGGACCAATTGCAAGCGTCTGGCGATCCTTCGGGAAACGTATTCCGCGCAACTGGATAAAAATCAGAGGTCTCATGTCCAAGAACTTGAACATCGCCGACATCGCCGATCGCTACGCCGCCGCCTGGTTGTCCCACAATCCGGACGCCATCCTCGCGCTCCACGCACCAGACTCAACCTTCCAGGCTCATGGGCGGAGCGGTGAAGTGAAGGGGAACGCCGCATTGCGTAAGGAATTCGCGCAGGTCTTCGAGCGCCACCCTGACTTCGGCGTCGTGATACATCGTCTTCTGATCGGGGATAATCACTGGACGCTCGACTGGACACTCACCTTCCAGCCGGTCGGCAAGGAACGCCGCGGATTCCGTGCCCTCGACGTCGTCGAAGTGGACGCCAGCGGGCTTGTCACGCGGAAAGACACGTTCTTCGACTATGCGCAGGTCAAGGCTGCGTTCGAGGCGGCATGATGGACACGAACATGACGAACGCGAAAACCCTCGCCGGCCAGACAACACCGTTGTTCGATCGCGCGTTGATCAACACCTTGCCGGTCGAGCATCTGTGCGATCTCAGCATTGATCTGGAACTCGGCCAGGTGATCTCGACTCCGCTCGGCACACGCTTGACCTTTGTGGTGAAAGGCGGCCGCTTCGAAGGTCCACGCTTCCGGGGCGAAATGCTGCCAGGCGGCGGCGACTGGGTCTCCGTCGGTGCCGACGGCATCAGTCGCATGGATGTTCGTGCGACCATGCGCACCGATGACGGCGTTCTCATCCACTATGAGTCGCACGGCGTCCTCAGGTTTCCGGCAGATGGCCGTCAGCGTCTGGCAAAGGGCGAGCGGCTGTCCTTCGATGAAAGCTATGTGCGGCCGACGCCTAGGTTCGAGACGTCAGACGAGCGCTACGTTTGGCTTTGCGGAATCGTCACCGTCGGCCACGGCGAATACGGCCCGGGGCGGATCGATCATCGGCTGTTTCGCATCCTCTGAGCCTTGCGGTCAGGCAGCAGCGTGCAGATCTACGCGCGGCTCAACGACGAAGCTGAAGCGTGATAGCCACTGCGGAATCAACGCAAGACGCGCGCGATCAGAAGCTGGGATAAAAAGTCTTATTGCTGGGCGTTAGAGCCGCGAAACCCAAGCGCCAGCACATAGCGCTCCGACGAATCCTGCCGGCTCGCGGCAGGCTTCACATGTTTCACGGTCGTGAAGTCGCGCTTTAGCTGCGCCAGCAATTCGGAATCCGCGCCGCTCTGGAATACTTTCGCAACGAAAGTTCCGCCCGGCTTGAGCACATCGACGGCAAAGGCCACTGCGCCCTCGACGAGACCGAGAATGCGCAACTGGTCTGTCTTGCGATGACCCGTTGTGTTGGCGGCCATGTCCGACATCACAATGTCCACTCCGCTGCCGATCATGGCGCGCAGCTTGTCCGGCGCGCGGTCGTCCAGAAAATCCATCTGCGCGAAGATGACGCCGGGAATTTCCGGCATCTCCAGAAGATCGATAGCTACGACCTTGCCCTTGCCCTCAAGCGCACCCACGCGCTTGGCGGCGATCTGGCTCCATCCGCCCGGCGCAGCGCCGAGATCGACCACGACAAGTCCCTGCTTGAGGAAGTGATGCTTGTCGTCGATCTCCCGCAGCTTGTAGGCCGCGCGCGAGCGGAAGCCGTCGCGCTTGGCCTGCGCGACGTAAGGATCGTTCAACTGACGCTCCAGCCAGAGTTTCGACGACAGCTTGCGCTTGCCGCCACTCTTGACCGTCACATGGAGACGTCCGGTGGTGTCTTTTGCCATCAATCCGCTTTCAACGCGCCCCGAGGTGGCGCCAGCAGGACATACGACGTTTCTCCCGCCGCGTCACGGTGTCTGGCTATGAAGCCAGGATCACACCGTCGGCGCGCATCATCTCGACCAGCATGCCTTCGCGCAGGCCGCGATCCGCAACGCGCAAACGCGGCAGGGGAAACGCGCTGCGGATGGCGTCGAGAATGGCGCAGCCGGCGAGCACGAGATCGGCACGCTCCGCGCCGATGCAGGCATTTTGCGCACGATCCTGATAGGTCATGGCGAGCAGGCGCTCGATAGCGACGTCCATCTCGCTGTCGGTCATCCAGAGTCCGTCCACCTTGCGCCGGTCATAGTACTGCAATCCGAGGTGAATGCCGGCCACCGTGGTCACGGTTCCCGATGTTCCGAGCAGGTGCATGCCCGAAATATCGTTGCCGTGTTGAGAAGCGAAGGCTGCGAGATGGCCTGCGACTTCGTCGATCATTGCGGCATACGAATCCCGCGTCACGTGGGTGCCGCCGAACCGCTCCGCCAGCGTCACAACGCCGAGCGGCAGGGAAACCCACGGCCCTTTCAACGGCGGGGCATGCGGCGCGCCTGCCGGACGTTCGATGCGCACGACTTCGGTGGATCCCCCGCCGATATCGAACAGGATTGCACCCCTTGCGCGCGCATCCAGCAACGGTGAACAGCCGATCACGGCGAGCGTGGACTCGGTTTCGCGGTCGATCACTTCAAGACTGATTCCTGTCTCGCGCTCGATCAGGCTGAGAAACGCATCCGCGTTGTCGGCCGCGCGGCAGGCTTCGGTCGCAATCGTGCGCAGCCGCTTCGCGCCCTTCGCGCGAATCTTGTCGCCGCAAATGCTCAATGCTCCGACCGCGCGCGCGATGGCGGCGTCGCTGATGCGGCCAGTGGTCGAAATGCCCTCGCCCAGCCGGATGATCCGCGAAAAGGAATCGATCACGCGAAAGCCGTCGCTGGAGACGCGCGCAATCAAGAGACGGCAATTGTTGGTGCCGAGATCGAGTGCGGCATAGGCGGAGGATGCACCGTTGCCGCGGTCATGACCGCGGCCCTGCGATGCTTCCTTCGCGTCCGGCAGGCTCACGCGCGGCTCGGAGCCGTCGCGCAGCCGCGCTTCCTCACTCATGCAAATCCATCTCTGCGCAGCCCCGAGTCGGCGGCGCGGCAATTCTGTTCAAATAAAGTCTAACAGCGTGTGTCAGCGGCGCAACCGCAGCATACCCAATCGACCGTTGTGGTTCTGATTTCGCTGACCTATTTCAGTGTGCTATCAGCGCCTGCGCACGGAATGCGCCCTCTCCCGTCGCCAAACCGTCATTTCAGTGGATTTCCCATGCTCGATCATCCATCCGGCAGCTCGGCCGAAAACGATATCGCACTGCAAAAATTCGGCGTCGGGCAGCCTGTGCGCCGCAAGGAAGACGACACCCTGGTGCGGGGCAAGGGAAAATACACCGACGACATCAGCCTGCCCGGTCAGGCCTATGCCTGGATCGTTCGAAGCTCTCACGCGCACGGGACGATCACGAACATCGACACCGAGGCTGCGCGAGCGATGCCGGGCGTACTCGGCGTATGGACCGGCAAGGATCTGGCTGACGCCGGATACAATCCCTACGTCGTCGGCTTGCCGCTGAAGAACCGCGACGGCTCGCCCCTGTTGCAAACCAATCGCCTGCCACTGATGACCGACAAGGTGCGCTTCGTCGGCGATCCGGTCGCATTCGTGGTGGCGACGACGCTGGCGCAGGCGCGCGATGCTGCCGAAGCTGTAGCGGTCGATATTGAACCCTTGCCCTCGGTGACCAGCGCGGAAGACGCGTCAAAGCCCGGCGCGCCGCTGCTTTACGACCATATCCCAAACAACGTCGTGCTCGACTATCACTCCGGCGACACAGCAGCGCTGGACAAGGCATTTGCTAAAGCCGCCCACATCACCCGCCTCGATATCGCAAACACCCGCCTTGCCGTCGTGGCAATGGAGCCGCGCGCGGCTCTTGCAAGCTACGACAAGGCGACGCAGCGCTACACCATCGAAGTGCCGACGCAGGGCGTGGCCGGCAACCGCACATCGCTCGCCAGGACGCTGAATGTACCGAGCGAAAAAGTTCACCTGCTGACGCACCATGTCGGCGGTTCGTTCGGCATGAAGAATTCGAACTACCCCGAATACATTTGTATCCTTCACGCTGCAAAGCAGCTCGGCCGGCCAGTGAAATGGACCGACGAGCGCTCGACAAGCTTTCTGTCCGATAGTCACGGCCGTGCGCAGGACGTTCATTGCCAGCTTGCGCTTGCAGCCGACGGTTCATTTCTCGGCGTGCGCGTGCGCGGCTACGGCAACCTCGGCGCTTACATCACCGGCGTCGCGCCGCTGCCGCTGTCGCTCAACATCGCCAAGAACATCGCCAGCGTCTATCGCACGCCGCTGATCGAGGTCGATATCAAATGCGTGTTGACCAACACCACGCTGATGGGTGCCTATCGCGGTGCCGGACGCCCTGAAGCTAATTACTTCATGGAGCGGCTGATCGACCGCGCGGCGGACGAGATGGGCATTGATCGCCTGACGATGCGCAAGCGCAATTTCGTCAAGCCTTCGCAGATTCCCTACGCCGCAGCGAACGGCCTGACCTATGACAGCGGCGATTTCCCCGGCGTGTTCAGCAAGGCGGTTGAACAAGCCGATCTTGTGGGTTTCGCCAAGCGCAAGCGCGAAAGCCGCAAGCGCGGCAAACTGCGCGGCATCGCGGTCGGCTCCTATCTTGAAATCACCGCACCGCCCAGCGCCGAACTCGGCAAGATCGTGTTCGAAGCCGATGGCACGGTGAGGATCATCACCGGCACGCTCGATTACGGCCAGGGCCACGCGACGCCTTACGCGCAAGTGCTCGCGACCCATCTCGGCGTGCCGTTCGACGCCGTCAAGCTTGAGCAAAGCGACAGCGATATCGTCCACACCGGCAACGGCACTGGCGGCTCGCGCTCGATCACCGCAAGCGGCACCGCGATCGTCGAAGCGTCGCGGCTGGTCGTTGCGAAGGGCAAGCAGGCGGCAGCGCACGTTCTCGAAGCGGCAGAAGGCGATATAGAATTCGCAAACGGGCGCTTCACCATTATGGGCACCGATCGCGGCATCGGCATCATGGAGCTTGCTTTGAGGCTGCGTGACTCAAAGATGCCAGAAGGCGTGCCCTCGACGCTCGACGTCGATCACACGGCGAACGGAATTCCTTCGACATTTCCGAACGGCTGCCACGTCGCGGAAGTCGAGATCGATCCGGACACCGGCATCGTCAGCATCGTCAATTACAGCGGCGTCAACGATTTCGGCACCGTGGTGAATCCGATGATCGTCGCCGGACAGATTCACGGCGGCGTCGCGCAAGGCATCGGTCAGGCACTGATGGAATGCGTGACATATGACGATAACGGCCAGCCGGTGACAGGATCGTTCATGGACTACGCCATGCCGCGCGCCGGCGACATCCCGCAGATGACGCTCGGCGACCATCCCTCGCCTGCAACGTCAAATCCGCTCGGCACCAAGGGCTGCGGCGAAGCCGGCTGCGCGGGCAGCCTGTCCACCATCGTCAATGCGGTCATCGACGCGCTGTCGGACGAAGGCGTAACCGAAATCGACATGCCGCTGACATCGGAGAAGGTGTGGCGCGCCATTCAGGACGGTCGTGCCACTCGTCATTCCGGGATGCGCCTCTTGGCGCAGGCCCGGAATCCATGACTGCGGAAATCTCCCGAGTGGCGGTGAATTCCGGGCTCGCGCGAAAACGCGCGCCCCGGAACGACGGCGGATGATTCATCAGGGCTACTACGCCTGCAACATTTCGTGATGGGGACACGCATCCCCGCACGCCGGACCTCGCTTATGTTCGGCACGTCCTGTTCATGAGGGGCGCTTCTAGAGGCGTCTTGAATGCGGAGCAGGATGCGGCGCCTGCACGCACGGTTCGCACCCGTTGCGTCCGGGAGGCTGGGGTCACCGTCCGGGCCAACTACGTGGCTCTGCCGTTCGCGGCTGGACGAGGTGTGGACGAAGGCGGCGAAAGCCGGCCGGATCAGGGATCGAGTTTCTCTCCCATCCTCACCCGGAAGTACGGTCCCTTCGCCCAAAGTCGCCGTATTGGAGCGCCGCAAGGCGATGCGCTTCCGGAATTTCATCGTGTCGCAAGCGGTGCCGGAAGCGAAACGATACCAATTGCGCCTTTCGGCGCTCCATGCCCCTCATTTTTTTAGGGGCGCGAACTCAAAGCTCACCTCGCGCGTGGCGCGAGAACGAAGGCGCGTGGCTGTTTGAAAATTG
>JAZKGC010000063.1:0-6742 GCA_040386115.1 Pseudomonadota bacterium | reverse complement strand
CGCGCGGGCGCAGGCATCGACGGTGGCGCCAGACGTCAAAACGTCGTCGATCAGCACGATCCGGCGGCCCTGCACGGCGGATTTCTTCTCCGGAGGCACCTTGAATGCGCCCTGAACATTGAGGGCACGTTCCGATCTGGATAATCCGATCTGCTGCTGCGTCGGGCGCACCCGGCGCAGGGCGTCGCCTGCCACCGATAATCCGGTCTCCCGCGCGATGATGCTCGCCAGCGCGCCGGACTGGTTGTAGCGCCGGCTCCAGCTCCGCCGCCAGTGCAAGGGAACCGGAATGAGCGCATCCGCCTCGCTCAGAAGTTCATGACCTGCACGCGCCATCCAGCGGCCCATGGTCGGGGCGAGATCGGTGCGGTCCTGGTATTTCAATGCGTGGACCAACGTGCGCGCGACGTCGTCATAGCGCACGGTGGCGCGGGCGCGCTGGTAAGCCGGCGGATCGGCGATTGCCTGCATCGACAGGATGCCCGGTCCCGGATCGTAAACAAACGGAATCCCGAGCCGAGCGCAGAACGGCGGAGCGATGAAGGACAGTTTCGACCAGCATGCGGCGCAGACGCCTTCGCCCGCGACCGGCTCGCGGCAGGACACGCACAGCGTCGGCAATGCGATGTCGAGCGCCCATCGCGGGATGGCGGCACATCGATCCCTGAACGCGCCGAGCAGCCGGGTGAAAACCCGGCCGTTCAACGGACGCGATGAGACGTGGTCCTGCTCCGACATATCTGCCCCGCCGGCCGAGGCTATCCCCGGCGGTATTGAGGCTCAAGCGGAGCTTGCCACCGATTGCCAGAATGCCGCCTGACGGCGTACCAACGCGCATGGCTTTGCCCCCGAACCATGCACCGCCTCGCCTGTTCGACCGCGCGTTGCTGCGTGCCCGTCAAGGCCGTGCCGCGCGGCTGGGGCTTGCGGCGTTTCTCCTCGATCGCGTGGCCGACGACATGGCCGAGCGGTTGCGCGCCGTTTTGCGGGAGTTTTCCAGCGGTATCGATCTCGGCACGCCGGGATATCAGCTGCGCGATGCGCTCGGGGATAGTGTCAGGCAACTGGCGCCGGTCGCGCTGCCGGATTTTGACAACCATCCGCTTCCACTGGAGTCGAATTCTGTCGATCTGGCCGTCTCGGCGCTTGCGCTGCAATTCGTCAACGATCTGCCCGGCATGCTGGCGCAGGTTCGCCGCGCGCTGAAGCCTGACGGGCTGTTTCTCGCGGCCATGATCGGAGGTGAGACGCTGACCGAGTTGCGGCAATCGTTTGCTGCGGCGGAGGCCGAGATCGAAGGCGGGGTGTCGCCGCGTGTTGCCCCGTTCGCGGACCTGCGCGACATCGGCGCGCTGCTGCAACGCGCAGGCTTCGCGTTGCCGGTGACGGACGTGGATCGCATCACGGTGCGTTACGACAATGCTTTCGCGCTGATGCAGGATCTGCGGCGCATGGGCGCGACCAACATTCTCAACGAGCGCCGTCGCGTACCGTCGCGCCGCGCGACGTTTCTCAAGATGGCGCAGGTCTATGCCGCGCGCTTCTCCGATCCCGATGGCCGCATCCGCGCCACCTTCGACATCATCTGGCTGTCCGGCTGGGCACCGCATGACAGCCAGCAGAAGCCGCTGCAGCCTGGCTCGGCAAAGATGTCGCTGGCGGATGCGGTGAAGGGGCGAGCCGGGCCGAAATAGCCAGGGCATGATCCCGAAAAGTGGAAACCGGTTTTCGGAGAAGATGAAGATGATGCCCAAATCTACAGCAGCAAATCGGTCAGGTGCGCGATCAGCGGAATGTCCGCGGGCGGCATCGGATAGTCGCGCAGCTTGTTCGCGCGCACCCATGCGATCTGTTGCCCTTCGCGCGCCGTGATAACGCCGTCCCATTTCCGGCAGATGTAAAGTGGCATCAGCAAATGGAAATCATCGTAGGCGTGGCTGGCGAATGTCAGCGGCGCCAAACATGCTTCCTGCACGGCGATGCCTAGTTCCTCGGCGAGTTCGCGGATCAGCGCGGGCTCAGGCCGCTCGCCGGGCTCGAGCTTACCGCCGGGAAATTCCCACAGGCCCGCAAGCGTCTTGCCCTCCGGGCGCTGTGCGATCAGGACGCGATTGTCCGCATCGATCAGCGCGCAGGCGACGACGAGGGTGAGTTTAATCACGAACGATAGTCGCCGTTAATGGCGACATATTCCTTGGTGAGATCGCAGGTCAGCACGCGGTCGCGGCCCTTGCCGAGACCGAGGCCGACCTTGATCTGGATTTTCGGCTGCTTCATCAGCGCGGAGACTTCGGCTTCGTCGTAAGACGGATCGCGCGCGCCTTTGCTGGCGACGCGGATGCCGTTGAACGAAATCGACAGCTTGTCGCGGTTGGCCGGCTCACCGGCCTTGCCCACCGCCATCACCACGCGGCCCCAGTTGGCATCCTCGCCGGCAATGGCGGTCTTCACCAGCGGCGAATTGGCGATGGACATGGCGATTTTTCGCGCGGATGTCTTCGACGTCGCGCCTTCGACCACGATCTCAACCAGCTTGCGTGCGCCTTCGCCGTCGCGCGCCACCTGCTCGGCAAGATCGGCCAGCACGGCGTGAAAAGCCTTGGCAAAGGCTTTCAGTCGCGGATCGCTCGCGCGCGTGATTTTCGGCGCGCCATGCGCTGCGGCGGCTCCGGTCGCGAACGCCAGCAAGGTGTCCGAGGTCGATGTGTCGCCGTCGATGGTCACCGCGTTGAATGTGTCCTCAACGCCGGTCTTGAGCAGCGATTGCAAAACTGCGGCGGACAGCGGCGCATCGGTGAAGACGAAGGCCAGCATCGTCGCCATATCGGGCGCGATCATGCCGGCACCCTTGGCCATGCCGTTGATGGTCACTTTCGTCTTGCCGAGTCTGACAGTGGCGGTGGCGACCTTGGGGAACGTGTCCGTCGTCATGATCGCGGTGGCTGCATTATGCCAGCCGTCGGGAGTCGCATTCTGGGCGAGCTGATCGAGTACGCCGTCGAATTTCGTCGCATCGAGCGGCTCGCCGATGACGCCGGTGGAGGCCAGAAAGATTTTGGCTGGAGTGGAGGCGGTCGCTTTCGCGGCGATCGAAGCCGTCAGCGATGTCGCCTGCTTTCCGGTTTTGCCGGTGAACGCATTGGCGTTGCCGGAATTGACCACGAGGGCACGCGCTTCGCCGCCCTTGAGCTTGGCGCGGCACCAGTCCACCGCAGCGCTCGGGCATTTGGATTTGGTAAAAACGCCGGCGACCGTGGTGCCCTTGTCGAACAGCGCGAGCAAGACGTCAGTACGATTCTTGTAGCGGATGCCGGCCGCCGCCGTCGCCAGCCACACGCCGGCAATGCGCGGCATGTCGGGCACGTTGGTGGGGGCGAGCGGGGAAATCGTCGTGGACATCGCATCAATCCATATCTGAGAGTTGGCGCATCAAACGCAACGCGGCCGTGAATCGCAAGACCAGAAATGAAAATGCCCGGCGCGAAGCCGGGCATGACATGTCCTTGATATATGACGACCCGGTGACGTTACTTCTTCGCGGGCGCAGCCTTTGCCGCCGGAGCAGCCTTCGCGTCGGGGGCCGCTGCTGGCGTGTCGGCCGGCTTGTCCAGGCGCTCGACCTTCGCCGCCGTGCGCAGCTTGGTGACGTAGTCGGCTTGCGCCTTGCGGATGACGAAGTTTTCGATCTGGCCCTTCACCTGGTCGAAGGCCGGCGGCTTGCGGTCGCGCGCTTCCTCGACCTTGATGATGTGCCAGCCGAACTGCGACTTGACCGGGTCCGAAATCTTGCCGGGCTCGAGTGCAAAGGCGACGGCCGAGAATTCCGGCACCATCTGCTCCTTGGTGAAGAAGCCGAGGTCGCCGCCGTCCGCGGCACCAGGGTCTTTGGATTTTTTCTTGGCGAGTTCCGCGAAATCGGCGCCCTTCTTGAGTTCTTCGGCGATCGTTTTGGCCTCGTCCTCGGTCGGCACGAGAATGTGACGGGCGCGGACTTCCTTCTCGCCGGAGACCTGCTTGGTGGCGTCCTCATAGACTTTCTTCATGGCGTCGTCGGTGATGGCGGCCTTGCCTTCGGTGGCGAGAATGCTGTCCATCAGCAGCCGGTTCCGTGCGAAAGCGAGCTTCTGTTTGAACTCTGCGCCGTCGGCGACTTTCTTGTCTTCGGCAGCCTTCGCCACGATTTTCATGTCGATCAGGAACGCGATGACGTTCTCGCGGCGGCTCGCCGGGTCCATCTGCTGAAGGCTCGGTCCGAGCTCTTCCTCAGCGATCGTCACGTCGCTCTGACGGATCTCGACGCCGTTAACCTTTGCGATCACTGCATTGGCGTCCTGCGCGCGCACCGGCTGGCCGGTCATCAGCACCACAGCGAGGCAAGTTGCCGCGGCGGATGAAAGCAGGCCAAATCTGGTGCCCGATCGGAGGGCCGTTCCGCTCAGAAGGGGCGCGCGGGTCGAAGAAGCAGTCATGGAAAATCCTTATGGGTCAAAGCTGGTGTCCGGATCACTGGGCGGCTTGGGATGGCGGGACACTCGCCCAACCATTGCCCCAAAGCAACGCGAAAAACCCGCCAAAATCATGAATTCCTTGACAGGTTCGCGCGTTGACAAGGCTTTGGGCCGCCCATATCTGTCTGCGAAGGCGCGCTCGGTGGCCAGCGGGAATTTTGCCGCAGCCGCGCGGGTGAACCTCGGAATTTGCTTCTCACACTCAACTGCAAGGGTCTGTCCCCGCACGCAATTCGCAGGGTTCGCCTTTGACAGGTAAGCGGCACTCGCACAGGCAAGTGGCACTCGCGGCTGCAACGCCGAACCGCAAGACAGGAATTTTTGATGATCGGCGCGCTCGCCCGCAAGTTTTTCGGTTCCGCCAATGACCGGCGCATCAAGGGGTATCAAACCCGCGTCGATGCCATCAACAAGCTTGAGCCGGAAATAGCCGCGCTGTCCGACGATGCGTTGAAGGCCCGGACCGCCGAGTTCCGCCAGCAGATTGCGGACGGCAAGCCGCTCGACGACCTGCTGGTCCCGGCTTTTGCAACCGTTCGTGAAGCGGCCAAGCGAGCCCTCGGCCAGCGTCATTTCGACGTGCAGCTGGTCGGCGGCATGGTGCTGCACGAGGGCGACATCGCCGAAATGAAAACCGGCGAAGGCAAGACGCTGGTTGCCACGCTTCCGGTCTATCTCAACGCGCTCGCCGGCAAGGGCGTTCACGTGGTCACTGTCAACGACTACCTCGCCAAGCGCGACTCCGAATGGATGGGCCGGGTTTACGGCTTCCTCGGAATGACCACCGGCGTCATCGTCCACGGCCTCGACGATGCCGAGCGCAAGCAAGCTTACGCCAAGGACATTACTTACGGCACCAACAACGAATACGGCTTCGACTATCTGCGCGACAACATGAAGTACCGGCTCGAGGACATGGTCCAGCGCGGGCACTCGTTTGCCATCGTCGATGAAGTCGACTCGATCCTGATCGACGAGGCGCGCACGCCGCTGATTATTTCCGGCCCGCTCGACGACCGTTCGGAATTCTACAACACCATCGATACCTACCTGCCGAAGCTCGAAAAGGCGACCGACTTCGAGGTCGATGAGAAGCAGCGCACGGTGACGCTCACCGAAGGCGGCATGGAAAAGATCGAGACGCTGCTGCGCGACGCCGGCCAGCTCAAGGGCGACTCGCTCTACGACGTGGAGAACGTCTCCGTCGTCCATCACATCAATCAGGCGCTGCGCGCGCATTCGCTGTTCCAGCGCGACAAGGATTACATCGTCCGCGACGGCGAAGTCATTATCATCGACGAGTTCACCGGCCGCATGATGCCCGGCCGCCGCTACTCGGAAGGCCTGCATCAGGCGCTGGAAGCCAAGGAGCATCAGCCGGTCCAGCCGGAAAACCAGACCCTCGCCTCGATCACGTTCCAGAACTATTTCCGCATGTACGACAAGCTTGCCGGCATGACCGGCACGGCGGCGACCGAAGCGGACGAATTGTTTGACATCTACAAGCTGGAGGTCATCGAAGTTCCCACCAATGTGCCGATCGCGCGCCTCGACGAGGACGACGAGGTCTATCGCACGGCCGAGGAGAAACATCGCGCGATCCTGGCTGAAATCGAGCAGGCGAATGCGCGCATGCAGCCGGTGCTGGTCGGCACGGCGTCGATCGAAAAGTCCGAGGTGCTCGGCGAGTATCTGGCGAAGAACGGCTACAAACAGATCGACTTCGGCAATCCGAAGGCGATGGAAAAGCTCTACGCCGCCGCGCGCGCGGGCAAGCCGGCAAAACTGTTCGCAGTGCTGAATGCGCGCTTCCACGAACAGGAAGCCTATATCGTCGCCGAGGCCGGCGTGCCGGGCGCAATCACGATCGCGACCAACATGGCCGGCCGCGGTACCGACATCAAGCTCGGCGGCTCTCTCGAGATGCGCGCCGCGGCGGCCACCGCAGGCATCGAAGACGAGGCCGAGAAGCAAAAGATCGTCGATCAGATCAAGGCCGACATCGAACGCTTCCGCGACGTGGTCCTGAAAGCCGAAGACGTCGTCGAGATCGAACCCGCCAAGGGCAGCAAGCCCGCCAAGACCATCAGCAAGCCGGGTGGTCTCTACATCATCGGTTCGGAACGTCACGAATCCCGCCGCATCGATAACCAGTTGCGCGGCCGTGCCGGTCGTCAGGGCGATCCGGGCCGCACCAAGTTCTTCCTGTCGCTGGAAGACGACCTGATGCGCAT
>JAZKGC010000062.1:8554-44884 GCA_040386115.1 Pseudomonadota bacterium | reverse complement strand
GCCCCACGCGCGCGCATCTGTATGAAAGTGGCTGTTTGAAAATTGAATCGGAAACTGACGCAATGCCACGCAAAACGATCCCGCTCATCCCCGCGAAGGCGGGGATCCAGCATTGCTGAGGGTCGTGATCGGAATGAACCCGCTTGCTCAAGAACAAATCTGGATCCCCGCCTTCGCGGGGATGAGCGGGAGAAAACAGAGATGAGCGGAGAGAAAGCGGGGGTGAGCGGATGGAATCCGCGCGAAAGCGCGAGCAGCGAGCCTCTTTCCGCCGCTGCGAGTTACCGCTGCCGCGCGCGGGCGTCGCTCGGATTAGGTGCTGCGGCTGGTGCAGCATCCTTCTGCCCCGCGCCGAACAGCACCCGCGTCGGGTTGCGGTCGAAATTGTTCACAGCGCGGCTGATGTCGGCCAGTGTGCGGCGGCCATCGATGATCAGACTGGCGGAGCGCTTGTCGAGGTTCTCGGCAAGGTCGCGGAACGACTTGGCCGCACCCTGCAACTCGCCTTTTTCGCCCATCAATCCATCGACACCGGCCATGATGCTGTCGATGCGCGATGAACTGGCGGCGAGACTCTTCGAGAAGACCTCGATGTTGGCCATGCTGCTGCGCAGGGCTTCCTGATTGTCGAGAACGAGCTTGTTGACGTTCTGCAGCACGCCACGGACGGCTTCGCCGATATCTTGAATCGCGTTGGGATCGGCGGTCAGCGTCGGAACTCCGTCCTCCGCCGTCGGGACGTCGCCTGCTTCGAGCGAGCCGCCCTTGAGCGAGATCGACGACACGCCCGTCAGTCCTGCGAATTCAAGACCGACCAGGGAATCCTTACGGATCGGGGCCGTCCGGTCCACGGCGGTGATGACGACGACGCGCTTGGGATCGTCGAGCTTGATGGATGTCACTTCGCCGATCTTGATGCCGTTGAAGTTGACGTTGCCGCCGGTGCGCAGGCCCGAGGCCGCGCCTTCAAACACGATGCGCAACGGGATGCGCTGGGCTGCCGCGCCGAGGTTCTGAAACCAGAACACGAATCCAAAGGCCGCGGCCACGACCGCCAGTGTAAACGTCCCGATCAGGACGTAGTTTGCCTTCGTTTCCATCAACTTAACTCCAAATATCTACGCAACGTCTTACGCAACAACTGCACGGGCGCGCTTGCCATGAAAATAGGCCCGCAGCCAAGGGTGCTGCGAGGCCAGCATGTCGTCCATCGTGCCTACCAAGAGAACCTTGCGATCCCCTAACACTGCAATGCGATTACAGGCCGTTTTAAGGCTGTCGAGATCATGGGTTACCATAAAAACGGTCAGTCCCAAAGTACGCTGCAACGTCATCACCAACTGGTCGAAATCTCCGGCGCTGATCGGGTCGAGGCCGGATGTCGGCTCGTCGAGGAACACGATTTCCGGATCGAGCGCGAGCGCGCGGGCCAAAGCCACGCGCTTGATCATGCCGCCTGAAAGTTCCGAGGGAAAACGGTCGGCGACTTCCGGCTTGAGGCCCACCATGGCGAGCTTGGCGATGGCGATTTCGTCGAGCAGCCGCTCGGACACGTTCATGAATTCCCGGACCGGGAACTGGATGTTCTGCCGCACGCTGAGCGACGAGAACAGCGCGCCGTGCTGGAACAGGACGCCCCAGCGCCTTTCAACAGCGCGGCGCTCATCCTCATTGGCCGACCCCATATCCACGCCGAAAACCTCGATATTGCCGGCGAGCTTCGGCATCAGCCCGATAATGGTGCGCGTCAGCACCGACTTGCCGGCACCGGACGCACCGACGAAACCGAGGATCTCGCCACGCTTCACGTCCAGATCGAGATGGTTGAGGATCAGGTTATCGCCGAAGCCAACGGTGAGGTCGCGCACCCGGATGATTGCGTCGTCGGAAGTGGTCGCCATCACCTGTCCTAAATATTGATCGTCGCGAAGAAGATCGCGAACAGGCCATCCATGACGATGACGAAGAAAATGGATTTCACCACCGACGCGGTGGTGTGCTGGCCGAGCGACTCCGCGCTGCCCTTCACGGCCGCGCCTTCCACGCAGGCCACGACGCCGATGACCAGCGCCATGAATGGCGCTTTCACCATGCCCACCGTGAAATGGTTGATGGAAATTGCTTCCTTCAGCCGCGCCAGAAACGCATCGGGCTGAACGCCGCCATAACCCCATGCCACAAGGCCGCCGCCGTAAAGCGCGGCCATGGCACCCAGAAACGCGAGAATGGGCATGGCGATGATGAGGGCAACGATCCGCGGCAGGATCAGCACTTCGGTCGGATCGAAACCCATGGTCCGCAGCGCATCGACTTCCTCGCGCATCCGCATGGAACCGAGTTCCGCTGTATAGGCACTGCCGGAACGGCCTGCGACCATGATGGCCACCAGCAGAACACCAAGTTCACGCAAAACCAGCACGCCGAGCATATCGACCACGAACACGTCCGCGCCGAACTTGCGGAAATGGAAGATGCCCTGCTGGGCGATGATGCAGCCGATCAGGAACGTAATCAGCACCACGATCGGCACCGCGCGCCAGCAGACCTGTTCGAGGTGATGGATCATCGAGGTGAAGCGGAACGTCGAGGGATGCCGGATGACGCGCGCGAGCGCGGCGAGGATCGCTCCCATCATGCCGATCAGGCCGACCAGCGTTCCACCGACCTCGGCGACGCTGCGGCCGATGGTATCCAGCATGCCGAGGAGCGTCCGGCGCTTCCGCGGGTTGACGACACCCGCCTTAACCTGACGGACCTCGTCCACAAGGCTCGCGTAATTCGCGGACAGGCCGGCGATCCTAGGCTCGACGCCGCCGTGGGTCAGGCTTCGGCGCAGGCGCTCGATCAGCCAGGCGCCGAACGTATCGAGCCGGGACACCTGCGAGACGTCGATGATGATGCCGGAACTGCCGGCGTTGGATTTCTCGGTGTCCTCGACGATCTTTTCCAGATCGGGAGCATGATGGACTGTCCACTGGCCAGCCGCGCGCAGTGCGAGGTTCGCGCCGACGGTGACCTGTTCCAGAGTGGGATTGCCGTTCAAGTCCAGCTCCTGCATCGATTTTGCGCCCGGCGGGTTCAATCAACCTACCATGACGCCAACAATCTGTACGGGGATGCCCTTAAGAGCCATAGTTGGCTCGACTGAGCAACCCCACACTGACGAATTGTCCGATTTCCGAATGACCTCAGCGCCGATGAAACTGTCCGCCCATATCGAGCGCTGGCCCATCGCGGGCGGCTTCGCCATCAGCCGGGGCGTGAAAACAGAAGCGGTGGTGATTGTGGCGGGGGTAAGTCGCTTGGGACACGCCGGACGCGGCGAGTGTGTTCCCTATGCCCGCTACGGTGAAACGCCTGAAGCCACGCTGGCCGCCATCCTCGCGATGCAGACCGCCTTCGACGAAGGGATCGACCGCAACGCGCTCCAGACCGAAATGCCGCCCGGTGCCGCCCGCAACGCGCTCGATTGCGCGCTGTGGGATCTGGAAGCCAAGGCGTCGGGGCAGCGCATCTGGGACTTGCTCGGGCTTGATGCCCCACGAGCGCTGGATACGGCCTATACGATCTCGCTCGGTACGCCGCAGGTCATGGCGGAGGCGGCCGCGAGGGCCGCGCACCGCCCGCTGCTCAAGATCAAGCTCGGCGGCGACGGCGACGAGGCCCGGATCGCGGCCGTGCGGCGGGCGGCCCCGAACGCTGAACTCATTGTGGACGCCAACGAGGCCTGGACCGAAGGCAATCTTGAGCGGCACCTCGCAGCCTGCGCGGCGTCGGGCGTGACCTTGGTGGAGCAGCCCCTCCCGGCCGGCCGCGATCAGGCGCTCGAACGGGTCGTCAGGCCGGTCGCCGTCTGCGCCGATGAAAGCGTCCATGACCGCGCCTCGCTCAACGGGCTGCGCGACCGCTACGACGCCATCAACATCAAGCTCGACAAAACAGGCGGCCTCACGGAGGCGGTGGCGATGGCGGATGCCGCGCAGGTGCTGGGTTTCGATGTGATGGTGGGGTGCATGGTCGCGACGTCGCTGGCGATGGCTCCGGCCATGATGATCGCGCAAGGCGCGCGCGTGGTCGATCTCGACGGGCCGTTATTGTTGGCGAAAGATCGCGAACACGGCCTGCGCTACGACGGCAGCACAGTTTACCCGCCGGGGCGAAAGCTCTGGGGTTAATCCATCACGGAGTGGTGTGCGTCGAGCCGCGGTCGGGCGACAAGCATCACGATGCCGCCGCCAAGCGCCATGATCGCCATGACGTAATAGACCCCCTCGCCCACCCGGGCGTAGATCAATCCCGACAGCACCATCGCCAGACTGTTGAAAGCGCCGATGGTGGCCACGAGATAGCCTTGGGCGCTGGCCAGCACATGATGCGGCACGCTCCGAACCAGCAACGCGACGGTACCGACCTGCGTGATCCCGAATGTCAGGCCGTGCATCAACTGCACCGCCGCGAGAATTTCGATCCGCGGCTCCTGCGCGGTCACGACCCAGCGCACAACGCCGCTGATGGCACCGATGATGATGAGGACCGCAGGCGACACCGTGAAACGGGGAGAGATTGCAAAGATCACGATCTCAGCCAGCACACCGAGCGACCACAGCGCCGCGATGGTGAACCCGCCAAGCCCCGCATTCTGCCAGGTGATCGAGGCGAAGATGTAATACGCCGCATGGCTTGCCTGTATCAGCGCCGACGCGCCAATGATTGCCAAAAATAACGGCTTTCGCAGCAACGCACTCGCGCGCGACAGGGAGGGAGTCACCTTTGCCGGCGCATCCAGCGGCGCAAGACCGAGGCTCACGACAGCGCTCAAGGCAGCCACGGCCACGATGATCCAGATGAGATGCGTCGGGTCGATAACATCCAGCAGCAGCCCGGCGGCCAGTGCACCCACAATGAAGGCCGCGGACCCCCATAGCCGCATCGGCCCGTAGTCGAGGCCATAGCGCGCGACACCTTTGAGGGCGTAACCGTCGGTCAGCGGCCCAAGCGGGGTCCATGCACAAGCAGTGAGCGCGAAGACGATCAGGATCGCGACAGGATGGTGATACAGCCCGAGAACTGAAAATCCGGCGGCGGTGAGAAAAGCCAGGACAACCATTGCCCCCCGAAGGATTCGGCGTCGCTCCGCGAAAGCGGTCACGAATGGCAGGATCGTGAAGCGGGAAAACGACGGCACCGCCGTGATGACCCCGATCCAGGACGCGTCGATGCCGATGGCTTTCAGCCAGACCGGGAAGAAAGGCAGGTAGGTTCCGACAACGCCCAGCGTGGACGCGTAAAACAGGCTGGTGCCGACGGCAAATCGGCGAGCAATGGATTGCCCGGCCGGGGGTTTTTGTGATTCGCTGGTCGGCAATGTAATTGCGATTCGCTGCGGTTCTTGTTGACCATTGTGTAGCGCGTGTTCGGCGTCGTTGGACATCGCTTTTGCGTGCGGATCGTCTCCACGCGTTCACCTGCGGGTTTCCATTCTTGCAGGTTTTCTTGCCAATTTTCTTGCACGTTTCCGTTCTGACAGGTTCTCATGGCCGACCACGCCTTCGCCCTTTCCCCGATGTCTGCCCGTGCCGCTTCACCAATCGAGGCGGATTTTCAGGCGATCGGCGAAGCGTTCATGGAGACCGCGCGCGGCCGCTGGTTCCTCGAGGAATTCACCAAGCGTAACCGCAATGCAGACACTGCGATGGTGCTCGACGCCGTCGCTCGCATCGAACGGTCGATCGCCGCTCAAAGACAGCAGCAAGATCAGACACCGGTACCCTCCAGCGAGTTACCGGAAGCGATGGCCGCGGTCAGGACCATTATCGCTGCGGCCCGGACCAGCGCCGAGGCCGCCCTGTCAGGCACGGCCATCGACGATGCACTGGCGCCATCGCGCAAATGTGCCCGCGTGATCCGTGAAATCGCCTGGGGTTTGCGCGAATCAGGCGCGGACGGCCGCATCTGCAGCTTGCTGGACTTACAGGTCGATGCGATCAATGCGGCTTGCGACCATGCCTCGGCAAGCACGCTTCGCGAAGAAGTCCTGTACGCATTCGATCAGGCAACCCGGCAGATCGGCGATCTGACGAAAGGCGAACCGCCGCTGGCGAGTCCGGTTTCGGCCCCCGCGCAACATCCCGCGGAAACGCCGTGCGTTTCCGACGATCACGGGTTGTTTGACGTCGCGACGACTCCGGACGCCCCTTCGACCGGGGCAATGGCCGATGTAGTATCGATTGCTGAGGAAGTCCCGGTGATCGAGGCTCCCGTTGCTTCTGCCGAGGCGATCATGGAGCCCGCCATCATCGCGCAGGCACAGGTTGTCGAGAAGACACCGCCGGAGCCTGTTGCGGAAGCGATACCCGAGCCGATAGCAGCGGCACCATTGCAAATCTCACTGGGCGCAAGCCTGATTGCAAACGGCATCATTGCAAAACCGGCCTCGCCGCAGAGCGACCCGCTCGCGCCCATCAGGCGCATGAGCCAGGCCGAGAAGATCGCGTTCTTCAGCTAAATCGGCACTTCGGCAAGTGCACTTACTGCACGATCAATTTCGCGAACAAATCCGCATCGACATTCCCCCCGGACAACACGACGGCAATTGTCTTGCCCTTGGCATCGATGCGGCCCGCAAGAAGTGCCGCGAGCGCCACCGCTCCACCCGGCTCCACGACAAGCTTCAACTCGCGAAACGCAAAGGCAACCGCTCTCGCAACCTCATAATCCGTCGCCGTCACGCCGCGCGCACCAAAATTCTGGTTGATCGCGAACGTCAGTTCGCCGGGGATCGAGGCCATCAGCGCGTCGCAGATGGTTCGGCCTTCGGCGCGGTGAGGCTGACGCTGCCCCGAACTGAACGATCGGGCATGATCGTCGAAGCCGTGCGGTTCGGCCGTTATCAAAGCCACGTCCGCGAACTGCGCTTTCATCGCCAGCGCAATTCCGGCCATCAGGCCACCGCCGGATGCCGGTGCGGAAACGATATCGGGAACGATCCCAAGCCCGGCGAGGTCTTCGGCAATCTCGCGGCCGACCGTGCCCTGCCCCGCGATAACCCACGGGTCGTCAAACGGGGGCACGAGAGTCGCGCCGCGCTTGGCCGCAAGGCCACGCGCGATCTGGTCGCGGTCTTCCTTGTCGCGGTCGTAAAGCACGACGTCTGCGCCATAACCCTTGGTGCGCTCACGCTTGGACACCGGCGCATCGGACGGCATCACGATGACTGCCGGCAGGTCCAGAAGTTGCGCCGCGGCGGCCACGCCCTGCGCATGATTGCCGGATGAGAACGCGACGACGCCTGCCTTTCGCGCGTCCTGCGGAATCGAGGACAGCTTGTTGAAAGCGCCGCGAAATTTGAACGACCCGGTCCGCTGCAACACTTCGGGTTTGAGGAACACCTGCCCGCCCACGAGTTCGTCAAGCGCGGGCGAGGAGATCAGGCGCGTTCGAACCGCAACGGGCGCGAGAACACGCGCGGCAGCATCGACATCGGCAACTGTCGGGAGGGAAGATTCGGTCATCGCAAAGTTTTATCGCGCCTTGCCGTACTCGGGCAAGCTCACTGCGAGACAGCCGCTATGCACGATCAGACGGTGGGTGCGGATTCCGACGTCAGCCTGAGCCGGCGGGCCAGACGGCGGCGCCAGCGGCGCTTGACCTGCGGCGGGCGCTCCCGCGTCACATTGTCAACGAAAGCCTGCGCACAAGCATCCCAGCTCTGGGACAACGCAAAATCGCGGCAAGCTTCGCGCGAAATAGTCAGCGCTGCCACACAGGCGGCGCGCAGATCGTGGTTCAATACGCCAACAGGCGCGTCACCGATAACATCGATCGGGCCAGACACCGGCAGCGCCGCCACCGGCACACCGCTGGCAAGGGCTTCCAGCAATACCAGACCGAATGTATCCGTCTTGCTCGGGAATACGAAGACGTCAGCGGCCGCATAGGTCTCGGCGAGCCGCTCGCCCTGCATCGTGCCGAGAAATACAGCGTCCGGATATTTGCGCTCAAGCTCGATCCTCGCCGGACCGTCACCGACTACGACCTTGGTGCCGGGCAAGTCCAGTTCGAGAAATGCTTCAAGATTCTTCTCAACCGCGACGCGGCCGACCGAGAGAAACACCGGCTGCGGCAATCCGAGATCAAAATCGCGCGGCTGAAACAATTTTGCATCGACGCCGCGCGACCACAGCACGACATTGCGGAAACCGCGTCCGCGCAATTCGTCTGCGAGCGCCGGGGTCGCTGCCATCACGGCATCGCTGGTGCCGTGAAAATAGCGCAAGGCCGCCCAGATCCAGGATTCCGGGATTGGGAAACGCGCGGAGATATATTCAGGAAAGCGGGTGTGAAAGCTTGTGGTGAACGGCACCTTGTTCTTCTTGCAATAGCGCCGCACCAGAATGCCAATCGGGCCTTCGGTCGCAATATGAATGTAGTCTGGTTGCGCCTCTTCGATCATGCTTGCGATCTTTGAAGGTCGCGGCAGCGCGATATGCAAGTCGGCGTAGCTCGGCAGGGCCACGGTGCGGAACGACTGCGGTGTCAGGAAGGTGACATCGACACCAGCCAATTTCGCAGCGTCCGCCATCATGGTGAGCGTTCGCACCACGCCATTCACTTGCGGGTGCCAGGCATCCGTTGCAATGAGAATACGCATCAGGCGGCCCGCGCCGTGACTTGGGAAACGGGCTGCGAGCGGCGCAGCGGATCGGTCCAGGTCAGGATTTCAAAGCGGCCATCGTCATGCTCCACCAACGCGGTGCAGCTCTCGACCCAGTCGCCGCAATTCATGTAGCGGATGCCATTTTCATCGCGGATCGTCGCGTAATGAATATGGCCGCAGATGACGCCGTCAGCGCCGTGACGCTTGGCTTCGCCGGCTAGCGTTTGCTCGAACGCGCCGATATAGTTGACGGCGTTCTTCACCTTGAGCTTCGCCCATTGCGACAGCGACCAGTACGGCACGCCGAACAGTCGCCGGAATGCATTGACGAGGCGGTTCATCTGGATCGCGAAATCATAAGCTCTGTCGCCGAGATGCGCGAGCCAGCGCGCGTTCTGCACCACCAGATCGAAAATATCGCCGTGAATGACGAGATAGCGTTTGCCATCGGCGCCTTCGTGAATGGCTTGCTCGACAACCTCGACGCCGCCGAAATGCGTCCCATAGTATGAGCGCAGGAATTCATCGTGGTTGCCGGGAATGTAGATCACCCTGGCGCCCTTGCGGGTCCGGCGAAGCATCTTCTGCACGAAGTCGTTGTGGGATTGCGGCCAGTACCAGTTGGACTTCAGCGCCCAGCCATCGATGATGTCGCCGACGAGATAGATGGTATCGGCATCGTGGACGCGGAGAAAATCGAGAAGGCGCTCAGCTTGCGAGCCGCGGGCTCCGAGATGGACATCGGAGATAAACAAAGTGCGAAAGCGCCGTTCCGGACTACTGTCGCTCATAGTCTGTCTTTCCATGCGCGAGCGCTTACCAAATTCTCATGACGGCACGATGACAGTTCACGCAGCCTGCGAAGCGGCCGTTCTCTCGAAACAAACCAGCGTATAGATGCCGAACGGCGCAACTTTTCGCCGCTCAATCAGCGTCGTGCTTTCGTTTGATTGCGCCCATGCCTGCAACCGCGCGAATGGAAATTCCGGGCGCAGGCCGAGCGCGCGGGTTTTCTGCGCAACCCAGCGCTCCACGGCGGCGGCAACGCCGACTTCCGAATACAGATGATTAACAAGGATAATGCGCCCGCCCGGCTTTACCACTCGGTGGCATTCCGACAGCACCTGCTCAGGATTTGCAACCAGCGTGATGACGAACTGCGCCACGACACAATCGAACGTCGCGTCGTCGAACCTCATGTTGTGAGCGTCCATCTGGTGGACAGCCTTGACGAACGGATACTTCCCGCTCGCCATTTTCGACCGCGCCTTCTCGAGCATCGGCGCGCTCATGTCGATGCCGGTGATTTCAGTCCTGGCATCGTAATCGTCGAACGACAGGCCGGTGCCGACGCCGACTTCGAGAATCTTGCCGCCGATGGCGCGTGCTGCCGCGGCGGCCGCGCGCCGCCCCTTGACCATGACCGGCCCGCAGACGGCGTCGTAAATCGGCGCCCACCGTGCGTAAGCAGTTTCAACAACGGACTTGTCGAGATCGGAAGAAGTCATTGTCGTTCCAATAAACTGCCTGACCAGAATCAGGATTGATATCTGCTTACTGGCGATTAACAGCGCAGTGCGACAAACAGGCGACAAGCAACGCCTTCGGCCTTCGATCTTCGTCAGTCGAGAACGTGAAAATGGTGGATCGGCCCGTGGCCGCGGCCGACGCCAAGCCGATCGGCTGCTGCAATCGCAGCATTGACGTAAACTTTGGCATGGCGAACCGCGGCCTCAAGAGTCTCGCCTTTCGCAAGCCCCGCCGCGATGGCCGACGACAGCGAGCAGCCGGTGCCGTGCGTGTTCCTGGTGGCGATGCGCGGCGCGGCGAGACGCACGATGGAATTCTTGTCGATCAGGTAATCGATGCTCTCCGGGCCTTGTCCGTGACCGCCCTTGATGAGGACCACCGGGCTTCCCATCGCCAGCAGCCGCCTGCCCTGGCCCACGATATCGGCCTCACTGACGGCAACAGTTTCATCGAGAAGTGCTGCCGCTTCCGGCAGGTTCGGCGTGATGATCGTAGCGTGAGGAAACAGCTTCGTGCGCAGCGCCTCGACGGCATCCGGCGACAGCAGACGGTCGCCCGAAGTTGCAACCATCACCGGATCGACGACGACATGCAGAGGCGACCAGCGCTCGAGGCCAGCGACAATGGCTTCGATCACCTCGCCCCGCGACACCATTCCAATCTTGACCGCCTTCACGTCGAGATCGCCGAACACCGCGTCGATCTGCGCGGTTACGAAATCCGCCGGCACATCATGAATGCCGGTGACGCCCATCGTGTTCTGCGCAGTTAACGCGGTGATCGCGGATGCGCCATACACGCCACATGCGGCGAACGACTTGAGATCGGCCTGAATGCCAGCCCCTCCGCTTGAGTCGGAACCTGCAATGGTCAGCGCAACCGGTATGCTCATGGCTTTCTCATCGGATGTTCAGCCTGCCAGCCCTTTTGGCATCCTGCTCTAACGCGCCGCATAAGCGCCAGCAAGCCGGCTTGCCACCGCGCATGGATTTTGGCTCTATGTTGCCTCAACATATGATGGCGCCAGGAATACTGCCTGCCGGGAGATACAGCGATGGTCCCTTTTTTCGTCCAGATCAAATGCAAGCTGGGGCAGTCCTACGCCGTCGCCAACGCGCTTGCGGAAGCCGAGATCGCTTCGGAGATATACTCGACCGCAGGCGATTACGATCTGCTGGTCAAGTTTTATGTCGAGAGCAGCACCGACATCGGCCATTTCGTCAACGAGAAGGTCCAGATCATTCCTGGAATTCAGGACACCTACACCATCATCACGTTCAAGGCGTTTGGAGCCTGATCCGAGATCAGCCTGCTTTCACCTTCGTGGAAATCGGCGCATCCGGATCTTCCTCATCGTCCGCAATCGTGGCGATCGCCGCCACCGGGGTGTCGCGCAGCCGCTTCAGTCCGAGATGCCGCTCGCGCAGGATGACGAATATGCCTGCGCTGGCGACGACCAGGGCACCGATCACGACATACAACGTCGGAACCTCGCCGAAAAACCAGTATCCGAGCAGGAAAGCCCAAAGCATCGCGGTGTAGTCGAACGGGGCCAGAAACGACGCCGGCGCATATCGATAGCTGTCGGTGAAAAAAATCTGGCCGAGACCGCCGCTCATGCCAATCCCGGCCAGTAGCGCCACGTCCAGCCACGTGCCCGGCATACGCCAGCCGAATGGCGCGGTCAGCAGCGAGACGAACAGCACCAGAAGCGTCATGAAAATAACGATGGATGATGTAGTCTCGGTGGCCGTCAATCGCCTGATCTGGATCGATGCGCCGCCCGCAGTGAAGGCGTTGGTCAGCGCAAACAGCAGGCCGAGAGCCATCGTTGATGTCAACGCAACGTGATCGCGCGCATAGGGCGTCAGCATCAGGATCACCCCGCCGAAGCCAAAGGCGACCGCCGACCAGCGATAGGCGTGAACCTGTTCCCTCAGGAACAACGCAGCAAAAATGACGGTTATGAGCGGAGCCACAAAGGCGATTGCCGTGAAATCAGCTATCGGAATACGGGCAAGCGCCGCAAACGTGCAGAACGTGCCGACAATACTGAACAGCCCGCGCAACAGATGATCGGCGGGACGCTGCGTCCGCAAAGCGCCACGCAACTGTCCTCGCCACGCAAACACGATCAGGATGGGGATCAACGCGAACAGCGCGCGGAAGAATGCGACCTGCCCCTCCGGATAAGCTCCGGCGAGATAGCGCACCTGCGCGCCCATGATCGTAAACATCAACGTGCTGGCGAGCTTGAACGAGACGGCTTTGACAATATTCATTGAGAAAGAACGGAATCCTGGGGGAATTTTCTCCCGACAAAGCACGTGCTGCGGACCGGGAAAACCCTATTCGCAACATGGCTTCCCGGATCGCTATGCAGCCGCGGGGTCAGCCCGGTCTCGGGCGATGCATTTCCTCAGATTTTCTTCGGCCGCGCCGGGCCGTCGATCGCCGGCAGGGACTTCAAGTACGCAGCCATGGCCGCACGATCTGTGTCGCTCAACTGCGACGTGTTTTTGATCACGCGGGCCATCGACCCGCCGGCCTTATCGCCGTCGGGCAACTCGCCGCTCTTGAGAAAATAGGCGACATCTTTTTCCGACCAGTTCTTAAGACCTTTCTGCGTGATGTTCGGCACCCACCCCTCGCCTTCGGGGTTTGGCCCTCCGGCCATCCGCTGCGACGACACGATGCCGCCGAGAAAATTGCGCGGGCTGTGACACTCGGCGCAGTGACCAAGTCCGTTGACCAGATAAGCGCCGCGATTCCATTCCGCCGTCTGCTTCGGATCGGCCACAAACGGCTTGTCGTCAACAAAGAGAAACTTCCAGCCACCCACCAGCCGGCGAATATTGAATGGAAATTCCAGATCGTGATCGCGGATGCGCCCGGATAACGGCGGCAACGTCTTGATGTATGCGAACAGATCCCGGACATCTTGGGTCGTCGCTTTTTGATAGGAGCCATACGGAAAAGCCGGAAAATAATGGGCGCCGGCAGGCGACGTTCCCTTCTTCATTGCCGTAACGAAATCCGCCTCAGTCCAGCTTCCGATCCCGTTGGTTTTATGCGGCGAGATATTCGGAGCACGGAACGTGCCAAATGGAGAGGGAATTTTCAGGCCTCCACCGAGCATGGTACGTGGCTCACCAACGACCGCATGACACGACGCACAGCCTCCAGCGTTGAACACGGCCTCCCCGTTGACAATGTTCGGCGAATACGTTGGCAACGCAGCAGCGGAAACCACCGCTGGAATTGTAATAAGCCAAAAAACGACCAACCCTGCCGCGATGGAGAGAACCATGAGCAGGAAAAGCTTCCGAAACATCATCGCCCCCCAGGCAATCAGCAGGAACTAAAAGGCCACAGCCAGTGTTCAGTCAGTATCGGCAAATCCAAAACTAGGGGAGAAAACGATGGACAGCAAAAGATTTGCGCTTGTCGCCTGGACTATCGGCGCATGCGTTGCGCTCAGCGGCCCTGCATTGGCTGAGAAAATAACCATGAAAGTGAACCTCACAGGGGCATCCGAGGTGCCCGCCGTCACCAGCCCCGGCAAGGGCACCGCTGACGTCAGCTTCGATACCGCCACCAAAGTGCTGACTTGGAAGGTCAACTACTCCGGCCTCACGGGACCGGCCACTATGGCGCATTTTCATGGCCCGGCCGAAGCCGGGAAAAACGCTCCGGTGGCCATTCCTTTCAAGGATGCCGCCAGCGGTGCGGAAGGAAGTGCCACGCTGACCGACGCCCAGGCCGCCGACCTGATGGCCGGAAAGATGTACATCAACGTCCACACGGACGCTAACAAGGGTGGCGAGATCCGCGGACAGGTCACGAAGTAATTTTCAGAATTCTGCGCGGATTTGGTCGTTCCGGCAGCGTTTTGAAGGCCACAAGTTTAGCAGGCCCGTCACGACAAGGGGTGGAGCACATGACTGCGTCCACCCTTTGCTGTTTGCACCACTCTCGGCTTGCGGCTTAGCCAACTCTCTTGAGATAACTTTCAAGCCGTCACTTGAGCTTTACCCGGTAAATCTCGTGGCAATCGTTGCAGCGGGCGTTGATCGCGTCGTAAGCGAACTTCAGACTGTCCGCATCTTTGACTTTGACCTTTGCTTCGGCGATGGCTTTCGCGACGGATGGAATCTTCGATTCAAAATCCGCCTTGTTCTGCCAGATTTTCTGCGAAGATCCATAATCCGCACCCACAACATCTTCCTTTGGATTCACAGCAAAAACGCGCGCAATCTTTCCAGCATCTTCTTCGAGCTGAACGAGAGCAGCATTGATCGACGCCTGATCGTAGGCGGATTGACCTCTCACGGTGCGTCCCAAGACCCCATATAGAATCTTCGCCTGTGCTTTCATCAAGTTGGCTTGCTGCACGGCGATATCCTGCTGAGCAACAACGGCACTAATACCAAGCAACATTGCAGCGGTCGCCAAAACAATAAGCTTCATTCGAAAAGCCCCCAATTGGTTTCAACGCTTTTTCGACGTCAATCCATCATTCTAGCCACAGCATAACAAGCCCAACAATTTTCTCCCGTGACGGGAATATTCACAAACGATGCTTGCGCCGATGTTCGGCGATCGCCATCCAGACGCGCTCCGCGGTGGCGGGCATGTCGATGTGGTCGATCTTGTACTCGCGCCATAGCCCATCGATGACCGCGTTCATCACCGCCGGGCAGGAGCCGATCGCGCCCGCCTCGCCCGCACCCTTCACACCGAGAGGATTAGTTTTGCAGGGGACGTTACGGGTTTCAAATTTGATGGATGGGCCGTCGGCTGCGCGCGGCAGCGCATAATCCATGAAGGTTCCGGTGACGAGCTGGCCATCCGTGGAATCGTAAACCGCCTGCTCCATCAGAGCCTGGCCGATACCCTGCATGGTGCCGCCATGAACCTGACCCGCCAGCAGCAACGGATTCAGGGTCACTCCGAAATCATCGACGATGACATAATTGACCACATGGATCACGCCGGTCGAAGGATCGATTTCCACCTCAGCAACATGCGTCCCGTTCGGATAGGTTCCGTCCGCGCTGCTGAACTTGTCGCTCGCACTCAGCTTCGGCAGATCGGCGCCAGCCCGCTTTGCAACATCCGCGAATGTTATCGCGCGATCAGTTCCCGCGACCCGTATCGAGCCATTGCTGATCTCCAGATCGGCGACACTCGTTTCCAGCACATTGGCGGCGATGTCCTTCAAATTTTCGCCGAGCTTGCGGGTCGCACGCTCGACACTGACGCCGCCCGATGGAATCGAGCTTGAGCCGCCGGTGCCGAGTCCGGTTGCGATCTGGTCAGTGTCGCCCTGGATTATATGAACCCGCTCGGGCGCCAGCCCGAACTGCTCTGCGACGAGTTGGGCATAGGCCGTCTGATGCCCCTGTCCGCTCGACTGCGTGCCAATGAGGATCGTGACGTCGCCAGCGGGATCGAGCCGCACTTGCGCCGTTTCCTCACCCATCGTGCCGCAGACTTCCACGTAAGTTCCAAGCCCGATGCCGCGCAACAAACCCTGCTTCTTCGCTGCCTTGGCGCGCTTGGGAAATTCCTTCCACTCCGCGACCTCCATCGCCCGCTTCAAATGCGCAGCGAAGTCGCCCGAATCGTAAATCTTCCCGGTCGCGGTCGTGTAGGGCATCGCGCGCGGTGGAATGAAATTCTTGCGCCGGATCGCATCCGGCGTCATCCCCAGTTTACGCGCTGCAGCATCGACGAGCCGTTCGACGACATAAGCGGCTTCGGGGCGACCGGCACCGCGATAGGCGTCAACCGGCACGGTGTTGGTGAACACCGTGCGAACCCGGCAATGAAATGCCTTGATATCGTAGAGTCCCGGCAGCATTCCGGCGCCGCCATGGGGGATGTATGGACCGAACGTGGAGAGATAGGCACCCATGTCGCCCATCAGATCGACGTCCATGCCCAGAAACGTACCGTCTTCGGCGAGCGCCATCCGCGCGGTGGTGACGTTGTCCCGCCCTTGCGCGTCGCCGACGAAGTGATCGGCGCGGTCGGCGGTCCATTTCACGGTCTTGCGCAGTTTGCGCGCTGCAACGGCCGCAAGCGCATATTCGCGATAGGGGAACAGCTTGGTCCCAAAACCACCGCCTACATCCGGGCAGATGACGCGCATATTCTCGACAGGAACTTTCAGGACGTTCTGGCACAGAATATCGCGAAGGCGATGGCTGCCCTGGCTGCCGATTGTCAACGTCAGGTGGTCGCGCTTGGCATCGTACTCGCAGACGACCGCACGCGTTTCCATATAGTTGGTCACAATGCGCGGATTGACGATGGTGATTTTCGCGACCGCATGCGCTTTCGCGAATGCTGCTTCCGTCACCTTCTTGTCGCCGATCGAGGTATCGAACAGGACATTGCCCGCGTGATCCGGCCAAACCTGCGGCGCGCCCTTTTTCACCGCATTGACCAGGCCGACAGCCGCCGGCAGCGGCGTCCAATCAACGTGAACGGCCTCGACCGCGTCGCGCGCCTGCTCGACCGTGTCGGCCACGACAAAAGCGACGGCATCGCCGACATGGCGCACGATGTCACGTGCAAGGATCGCATATGGCGGCCCCTCGAACGGCTCATCCGGCAAATTGAACAGGCAAGGAAGTCCGCCGAGGTCATTGACGTCATCGGCGGTGAGGATCGCGCCGACGCCGGGAAGGCCGCGCGCGCGCGAAACATCGATCTTGAATTTCGCATGGGCGTGCGGAGAGCGCACCACAAGCGCATGCATCGTGGACGAAGGCGCGTAGTCGTCAGTATAGCGCCCTTTGCCACGGATGAGAGCGTCGTCCTCCTTGCGAAGAACGCTTTGACCAACCCCGAATTTTACAGGAGCCATGCTATCTCCGGCTGCAATATGGAACGCGTCTAATGTCCATCATGCAGCGAAAACCGCCAGAGCGCAAACTGCCTATGGGCGCACCAAATTCCAGAGCCACCGCTTGCCGAAAAGCAGCGACACAGACCCGCCATAGACCACTGCACCCGCCACGATCAAAATTCCGAGAGCCGATTCATCCCGCATGGCGCTCATCCCGGCCAGCGCCGACGCAGCCCAGCGGGACGTGAACCAAAGGGCCGCTGCGAGCACGACACCTGCCAAGACGAACTTTCCCAGAGAGGCAAGAAACGCGCGGTCAAAGACGAGATACTCGCGGCGCACGGCGAACAGCACAACAAGCAGCAAATTGATCCACGCGCCGACCGCGGTTGCCAATGCAAGACCGATTTGCGCCAGCGACCCGACCAGCGCGATCTTCAATGCAACATTGACGACCACGCCCGTGAGCGCCGCCTTGACCGGCGTTGCGGTGTCCTTGCGGGCATAAAAGGTCGCGACAGCACTTCTGATCAGCACGAACGGAATGAGTCCAATGGCATAGGCTGCCAGCGTCGCACCGGCCGCAGCAGCATCCGCTTTCGTGAAGGCGCCCCGTGCGAACATGGCGCGCATGATGACGTCCGGTACCGTCAGAAAGGCTGCAACGAACGGAACGGAGAACAGCAACGTGAACTCAAATGCGCGCCGCTGCGACGCCATGGCGCCTGCGTGATCGCCCGCCGTGATTCGCCGCGACATTTCGGGCAGCAACACCGTACCTATAGCGATGCCGATGACGCCAATCGGCAACTGATTCAGGCGGTCGGCATAATAAAGCGCGGAGAGCGCGCCTGCGGCCAGAAACGTCGCAATGATGGTGTCTGCAAAAAGCGCAATCTGTGTCCCCATCGACCCGACCGTCGCCGGTCCGAGCGCGCGAAAGAAAGCACGCACGTCCTGATCGAGTTTGAATGCAGAAAATTTTGGTAAAATTCGATTGCGCCCCGCGTCGCCGGCCAGCAGAAAAAATTCCAGAAAGCCCGCAATCAAAACGCCCCACGCCGCAGCATAGCCGGCATTCGGAAAGAACGCGGCGAGCGCCAGCGTCAGCATCATCGACAGATTGAGGAAGATGGGCGCGGCCGCTGCTGTCGCGAAACGATGCATGACGTTGAGCATGCCGCCGTAAAGCGTGACCAGCGTGATCAGCAGCAGGTAAGGGAAGGTGATCCGGGACAATGAGACCGCAAGATCTGCACGCACCGGGTCGCTGGAAAATCCCGGCGCGAGAACGGCAATGACCTGCGGCATGAACAGCCAGGCGATCACCAGCAAAACTGCCTGCACGCTGAAGAGCAGCGTGAAGATTCGATCGGCGAACAACTTCGCGGACGGCGGGTTCTGGTTATAGAGATGCGAATAGGCCGGTACGAAAGCGGCATTGAATGCGCCTTCGGCGAAAATCGCCCGGAAGTGATTGGGCAGGCGCAACGCCACAAAAAACGCGTCGGCCAACGGGCCCGCGCCCAGGATCGCCGCGAGCATGATGTCGCGCGCAAATCCAGAGACCCGCGAGAGAAGAGTATAGCCGCCGACAGTGAAAATGCGCCCAAGCATACGCTGCTTCTACAGCATGCGATGAAGCCGCAAAACGCTCAAATCGTCACTATCAACGGTTTGGGCATAATCTTGTCCGAAAATCGGAGGCCGCTTTTCGGGATCATGCCCCAAGCGCGTCGCGCACAGCCTTGATGACCCGATCCTGGGCCGCGTGGTCAAGGTAGGCGTGCATCGGCAGGCTGATGACGTCGCTGGACAGCTTCTCGCTGACCGGCAGTCCGCCCTCAGCGACCGGGTGCTGCTTGTAAGCGGTCTGCTGATGCATCGACTTCGGATAATAGATGGCGGTGGGAACGCCTTGTGACTTCAGAGCCTCGGCGAAACTTTCACGCCCGCCATGCGGCAGCCGAATCGTATATTGTGCCCATACAGATGTGTTGCCGTCGGCAACACGCGGCGCGGTCACGATATTGTGGAGCGCATCGAAATAGCGGCTGGCAACGCGGTTACGCGCGGCGATCTCGTCCTCGAAAATCTTCAATTTCTCGATCAGAATCGCGGCTTGCATGGTGTCGAGGCGCGCGGTGAGACCAAGGCGCACATTGTCGTACTTCTCGGTACCCTGCCCGTGCACGCGAACACTGCGCAATCTGTCGGCCAGATCCGCATCGTCGGTGAAAATCGCGCCGCCGTCGCCGTAACAGCCGAGCGGCTTTGCAGGAAAGAAACTCGTCGCAGTCGCAAGGCCGAATGTGCCTAGTCGGCGCCCCTTGTAAGTCGCGCCGAACGACTGCGCAGCATCGTCCAGCACGAAGAGACCTTCACTTTGCGCCACGTCGGCAATCGCGTCATGATCCGCGCTCTGACCGAACAGATCGACCGGAATCACCGCCTTCACCTTAAGGCCGAGTTTCCTCGCGGTAGCGATGCCCTTCCTCAGGGAGGCAATGTTCATGTTGAACGTCGCTTCATCGACATCGACGAAGACCGGCGTTGCGCCGGTCAGCGCGACGACTTCGCCGGTCGCGCAGAAGGTAAATGAGGGGCAAATGACGGCGTCGCCGGGACCGACGCCCTGTGCCATCAGCACCATCAGCAATGCGTCCGTGCCGCTGGCGCAAGCCACAACATGCTTCGCGCCGCAAAACGCCGCCAGATCGGATTCGAGCTGTGCAACCTCGGGACCATTGATGAACTGGCAATGCGTCAATACGCGCGTTACGGCGTCATCGATTTTCGAGCCTAAATGGCGGCGCTGCGCGCCGATATCGACGAAAGCTACGGGTTCTGGTCGCAGATGCTGGTTCATGACGCCTTGCTGAAAGATTTTCGAAGAAAAGGTGAAGCGGTCAGCTTGCAACCGCGCGCGGGCCTTTATGCAGCGGCGCGGCGATCGCGCCGGCGGGCACCTCCAGGCACCTGATTGCAATCTCAAGACTGGCAACGCCCTCATCGCCGGTGACGGCGGGTGCATTTCCAGTCCGCACCGCGTCGAGGAAAGCCACCAGTTCAGCGCGGAGAGGTTCGTCGTGACCCACCGACAGGTGGCGCATCGAATAACTTCCATCGCGCTGGAAGCCGAAACACTCGGTCACCTGGCGCGTCAGCAGATCGCCCTGGATATACTTGCCCCGCGTCGCGACTGTGACGCTGCGAGCCTTGAAGGGCGTCAACCAGTTGGTGTTGATGTGGGCGAGGACGCCGGAGGCGGTGCGGAATTGCAACAATGCGATGTCTTCACGCTCGGCGACCGCGCTAGCCAGCTGCGGCTGAACATCGACAATGTCGGACTCGGTGAACCAGCGAATGAGATCGATGTCGTGGACCGCAAGATCGATGACCACACCGACGTTCGACATGCGAGGCGGAAAAGGGCCGACGCGAGTTATCGCGATCGAGAGAATTTCCTCGCCTTTGATGGCTTGTTTAATGGCAGCCACAGCCGGATTGAACCGCTCGACATGACCGACCATCAGCGTCACGCCGGCGTCTTGAGCCGCATTGACAATCTCGCGTCCCTCTTCCACGGACGGCGCGATAGGCTTTTCGACAAGAATGTGAATTTTGCGTTGGATGCAGGCCAGCGACACGTCGCGATGCAGGTGCGTCGGGGCGGCGATGGTGACTGCATCGACACCGGCGTCCAGCATTTCCTGAAGCAACGTGAAAGTCGGACAGCCGAGCATTTGCGCGGCACGCGTCCGGTGCGCGGCCAGCGGATCGACGATGCCAACCAATTCCACTCCGGGCAGACCTGCAAGTACGCGAGCGTGGTTGGTGCCCATGACACCTGCGCCCACAACACCGACGCGCAGTGATCGCCCGTCGCTCGCCCTGCCAATTGCCGACACCTTATTCATCTTTCCGACCCCTGGAATCTCGAAGCACGTGCCAATGGCCCCGTCCGCGCTGGGAATGTTCCTAGCATGCCGACACATGTGTGGCGAACAGAGGCACCTCAATCACCCTACACGTTTTGATGCAAAGAGTTACATCGCAGGACGCGCATAACATACTGGAAAAACTGGAATCTTTCTATTCCAGCGAGAACGGTAGCAGGTCTTACGCGCGCCGGTAATCGTCCTCGATGCGTATGATGTCGTCTTCACCGAGATAGCTGCCGGTCTGGACTTCAATGAGCTCCAGCGGGATCTTCCCGGGATTCTCCATACGATGCGTCGCGCCGATCGGAATATAGATCGACTCGTTCTCGTGCACGGTCTTGTGCAGATCGTTCACGGTCACGAGCGCCGTTCCACGCACCACGATCCAGTGCTCGGATCGATGGTGATGTTTTTGCAGCGAGAGGCGTCCGCCCGCCTTGACTACGATTCGCTTGACCTGATGACGCTCGCCGATGTCGAGCGACTGATACGAACCCCAGGGCCGGTGAACCTTGAGATGGTCCTCGGTGACCTGCGGCGCCACCGTTTTCAGCTTGCTCACCAGCCGCTTCAAACCATTCGGATCGCTCTGCCGGGATACCAGAATCGCATCCTGCGTCGCCACCACGACGAGGTCATCGACACCCTCCAGCGCAACCAACGCCTTGTCGGTGGAGACGTTACAATTGCGAGAATCTTCGAACACCGTAAGACCTTGCGCGGCGTTGCCATGTTCGTCCTTGTCGGACAACTCCCACACGGCATGCCAGGAACCGACATCGGACCAGCCGCACGCAACGGAAATCACGGCGGCCTGCATGGTCTTCTCCATCACCGCGTAATCGATCGAGATGGGCGCCGCCTTGCCGAAGGACTCTAGCGGGAGCGTCACAAATTCAAGATCTCGCCCGGCACTCTCGACCGATTCAATCAGCGACTGCACGCTATCCGGATCAACGCCCCGGTATTCGTCGAGCAGGATCTGGGCGCGGAACATGAAGTTGCCGCTGTTCCAGAGATAACCGTCTGCGACGTAGATCGCCGCAGTCGGAGCGTCAGGTTTCTCGACAAACTTCGCAACGGCGCGCACGTCTCCGGAAACAACCGCACCCGGACGGATGTAGCCATACTCCGTGGCCGGACGTTCCGGGAGAATACCGAATGTCACGATCCGGCCGGCGCTGGCCACGCTCAGCGACTTCCGGCACGCCTCGACGAAGGCCGCAGCGTCCTGCACCACATGATCCGCAGCCAGTGCCAGCACGACTGCATTCGCATCGCGCGTTAGCGCAAAAGCGGCTCCGGCCGCGATCGCGGGGCCGGAATCGCGACGGGCGGGCTCAAGCAGAATATCTGCATGGAGACCAATCTCGCTCAACTGCTCCAGCACCATGAAGCGATAGGCGGCATTGGTAATGACGATCGGACGCTCAAATAAACCGCCGTCGCTGACACGCAGCATCGTATCCTGAAATGTCGAGCGCGCGCCGAACAGCCGGAGAAATTGTTTCGGACGCCCCTCTCGCGAAGCCGGCCACAGACGCGTCCCGGCTCCGCCGCACATAATCAGTGGAATGATGCGTTCGCTCATGCGTCCTCAAGAATCAAGCAATGCTTACAACCGATGATAGTCACGGTACCACGCCGCAAAACGGGCGATACCTTCTTCTATCGAAGTCGATGGTCGAAACCCCACCTCGCGCACGAGATCGTCGATGTCCGCGTATGTGGCAGGCACATCGCCGGGCTGCATCGGAAGCATGTCCTTGTGCGCCGTGCGCCCAAGCTCCTTCTCGAGGAGTGCGACAACCTTCAACAGTTCCTCGGGACGATTGTTGCCCACATTGAAAACCCGCCACGGGGCGGCGCTCGTGCCTGGATCTGGCGCTGCTTCCGGCCTCTTGATCTGGCCAATGGGCGCGCGATCGATCAGCCGCACGAGGGCTTCGGTCACGTCGTCAATGTAGGTGAAATCGCGCTGCATGTTGCCGTGATTGAACAGCTTGATGGGATGGCCGTCCAGAATCGCCTTGGCGAACAAATACATCGCCATATCAGGCCGCCCCCACGGCCCGTACACCGTAAAGAACCGCAGGCCGGTCGAAGGAATACGATAAAGATGACTGTAGGCGTGCGCCATCAGTTCGTTGGCTTTCTTCGAGGCCGCGTAGAGACTGATGGGGTGATCGACGCTATCGTGCACCGAAAAAGGTAGCTTGGTGTTGGCGCCGTAAACTGACGACGACGACGCGTACAACAAGTGACGGCAATCGTTGTGCCGGCAGCCTTCCAGCACATTCGCGAAGCCCTGGAGATTAGCATCCACATAGGCATGCGGGTTGTCGATCGAATACCGCACGCCGGCCTGCGCTGCGAGGTGGATGACCACCGGGAAGCGGCTCGCGGCAAACAATGCTGCCATTTCGGCGCGATCAGCGAGATCGAGTTTGACAAAACTGAAGGTCGGGTTGTTTTTCAACAGACTGAGCCGGTCTTCCTTCAATTTCGGATCGTAGTAGCTGTTGAGATTGTCGAGCCCCACGACACGCCGCCCGGCCTGCAACAGCTTTTGCGCAACGTGGAATCCGATAAAGCCCGCAGCTCCAGTCACCAGTATCGTCTGGTCCGACATTCATTCCACCATCAGACGTTTGAGCCGCTACCGGTCATCCATGTTAGTCTGGATCGACGACTACGACTTGGCGTTCGTGTTCCGCGCGCATGTGTCCAGGGGCGCCATTTGCGCTGGACTTTCAGATCAGTTAGGTTCTCTTTAGCCGCCACGCTGACGCCGCCGCAAGAGGCGAGAGCTTTGCTATTGCCAGACTTGATCTAAAGCCATACCAAGATCGCGAAAATGACTGGCAAGCGGTGCCTTTCAGGCTCCTTGACCATCCCCTCACATGTTAACCATCGCGGCCCTGAATGCGCGGAATTCTCCTTCTTGCCGCTCGAATATTGGTGTCGGCGGGTCTTCTCTATATCGCCTTTCGCGGCATCAATTTCGCAGCCATCCAGTCGCGCGTGAGCCAGATCAGCGTCGGCTGGATTTTGCTTGCGATACTCGCAACAGTATTTCAGATTTTTCTGGGTGCACTCCGCTGGCGGGAGATCACCGAAAGATGCGAGGCTCCCCTCACCGGCTCCCAAGCTTTTCGTTTCAACATGATCGGTGCATTTTTCAATCAAACACTGCCCTCGACCATCGGCGGGGACGCCATGCGGCTCTGGCTGGTGCGTCATACAGGTGCAGGCTGGCGCGCCGCGACCTACTCGGTGCTCGTTGACCGCGCCATCGGCCTGATCGCGCTCGCAATCATTGTCGTCGCGAGTCTGCCGTGGAGCTATGAACTGGTCAGCAATCAGCGTGGGCGGCTCGCTCTTTTGCTGGTTGACGTCGGCGCGATATCAGCCGGCCTCGGCTTTCTTCTATTGGGGCGACTGCCGTGGCCGTGGCTGAAGACCTTGTGGGGACTGCGCCACATTCACGCCTGCTCCGTGATCGCCAATCAAGTCATTTTCAATCGCAGCAGCGGACCGAAGATCGCCGTCCTTTCGCTGCTCATACATGTGATGGCGGTGGTGATCGCGTGGTGTGCCGTGCGCTCCATCGCAGCCCCCGCGGCTTTCGAGCAGTTGTTCATGCTTGTCCCGCCCATCATGCTGATCACGATGCTGCCGATTTCCATCGCAGGCTGGGGAGTGCGAGAGGCTACGATGATGGTTGCGTTCGGCTATGCTGGTTTGGCTCAGGCTGACGGCACGGTCGTGTCCCTGCTCTTCGGCGCTGTATATTTTATCGCTGGAGCCATCGGCGGCTTATTCTGGATTCTCAGTACAGAGAAAAAGGCGAGGCAAACCGAGAACTTCGATAAAATCTGAAGCCTGGCAGAAATTCAACCACGTTTAACCAGCTTCTTCTCCCATGCGAGAGCATGTCCAACGATCGTATCGAGATTGTCATAGGCCGGTATCCACGAGAACACCTTTCGGATCAGCGACGTGTCAGCCACAATACAGGCTGGATCGCCGGCGCGCCGCCCGCGCAAAGCCACGGGGAAATCGACCCCTGATACGCGCTTCACGGCATCGATCACCTCAAGCACCGAATAGCCGTGACCGTATCCGCAATTCAATGTCACGCTTTGTCCACCCTCGCCAAGATACGCCAACGCCGCGATATGCGCTCTTGCCAGATCGGACACGTGGATGTAGTCGCGAATGCAGGTGCCGTCTTCGGTCGGATAATCCGTTCCGAACACATCCATTCCCTGGCGGATACCTAGCGCACACTGGACCGCAACCTTGATCAGATGCGTCGCAGCAGCGGACGATTGCCCGATGAGCAAATTGGGATCTGCTCCAGCGACATTAAAATAGCGCAGCACAGTGTACTTCAAATCACTGGCACGCGCCACATCGCCAAGTATCGTCTCCGTCATCAACTTCGAAGCGCCGTAGGGTGACATCGGCTGCGGCTGCACGTCTTCTTTCACCGGAACAGCCACGGGATTTCCATAAACAGCAGATGTCGATGAAAATACGAAATGCTTGACGCCATGTCTTATGGCTACATCGATCAGTAAAAGCGAATTGAGGGTATTATTCCTGTAATAGCCAATCGGATCGGCAACAGATTCCGGCACCACCGCGGACGCCGCGAAATGTATGATCGCATCGATATCGTTCTCGCGAACAAGACGAGAAACAAGCTGCTCGTCTCCGACGTCTCCCACAACCAACGAGGCGTTCCGATGGACCATGTCACGAAATCCCGTTGACAGATTGTCCAGAACGATAACGCGACGGGCCTGATCGGCCAGCGCATGAACGACGTGACTGCCGATATAACCCGCGCCGCCGGTCACAAGAATCGTCATTCCAGCCCACTCAAATCACAGCGCCTCCTGCATCGATCGTGCAAGATTCGACGTTCTGCGCAATTATCCGTTTAGAACGAAAAAGGCGTCGAATAAAGCCGTGTTTTGCTGACTTTACTCACCCGTGCGCTTCATGCTCGAACGCGCTGCTCTAGGAACGCTCGATATGAAAGTTCAAGGCCGGCGTCGAGGGTGGTGCTTGCCTTCCATCCGAGCTGTTCAAGACGACTGACATCGAGCAGTTTGCGCGGCGCTCCATCGGGCCTTGAGGGATCGAAACTAATTTTACCGGCGTAGCCAACGATCTTTGCAACCACGCGAGCGAACTCGGCGATGGTGATATCGTCTCCGATCCCGACATTGACCAGACCGCCGCCCGAGTAGTTGCAGAGAAGGTGGATCGAAGCATCCGCCATGTCGTCGATATAAAGAAATTCGCGCCTTGGCGTTCCGGTGCCCCAGACGACCACTTCCGGCGCGCGCGTTTCCTTCGCCTCGTGAAACCGGCGAATAAGCGCCGCGACCACATGACTGTACTCAGGATCGTAGTTGTCGCCAGGTCCGTAAAGGTTGGTCGGCATGATGCTGATGAAATCGCTGCCGTACTGGCTCCGGTAGGCTTCCACCATTTTAATGCCTGCGATCTTGGCAACCGCGTAAGGCTCGCTGGTCGGCTCAAGCGTGTCCGTCAGCACCGAATCCTCCCGCATCGGCTGCGCTGCGAATTTCGGGTAGATGCAGGATGAGCCGAGAAACAGAAGTTTCTCCACGCCGTTCACATGCGCGGCGTGGATCACGTTGGCCGCGACCATCAGATTTTCGTAGATGAACTCGGCTCGAAAGGTATGGTTGGCAACGATGCCGCCGACCTTCGCAGCCGCATGAACAACAACCTGCGGACGATTCTCGGCAAACCAGCGATTGGTCGCCGCCTGGTCGAGCAAGTCCACCTCACTTCGCTGCGCGGTGAGTAACTCAACGTCTTCCCGGCCGAGCCGGCGCACCAGAGCACTCCCGACCATGCCGCGGTGCCCGGCAACAAAAACCCGCTTGCCCTTCAGATGAAACGAGGCGGAGGTCATCGAGGGGACGCCTGCTTTACCAAGGCAAGATCGCTTGCGACCATCTCTTTCACGAGTTGCGCGAAAGACGTTTTTGGCCTCCAGTCGAGCTTTCGATGAGCCTTTGTTGCATCTCCCACAAGCATGTCAACTTCAGTTGGCCGGAAGTACGCCGGATCAATGCGCACCAGGATTGCCCCGCTCGCGGAATCAACACCGATTTCATCGATGCCCTCGCCGCGCCATTCGATCTGCCGGCCGACTTCGGAAAGTGCAGTTTCAACGAACTCACGAACCGACCGGCTCTCGCCGGTTGCCAGAACGTAGTCATCTGGCGCGTCAAGCTGAAGTATTTTCCACATGCCCTCAACATAGTCCCTCGCATGGCCCCAATCGCGCTTCGCGTCGAGATTGCCGAGATACAGCGTCTTTTCGAGACCGGCTTCAATTCGCGCGATAGCACGCGTGATCTTGCGCGTCACAAAGGTTTCGCCGCGAATTGGGCTTTCGTGATTGAACAAAATTCCATTCGACGCGTGCATGCCATACGCCTCACGATAATTGACCGTGATCCAGTAACCGTAAAGTTTGGCAACCGCATATGGAGATCGCGGATAGAATGGCGTTGTTTCTTTCTGCGGAATCTCCTGGGCCAAACCATAAAGCTCCGACGTCGATGCCTGGTAGAATCGAGTAGTTTTCTCCATGCCGAGAATACGAATGGCTTCCAGCAACCGCAGCACGCCAATCCCGTCTGCATTGGCCGTGTACTCGGCGCTATCGAAGGAAACCGCCACATGGCTCTGAGCAGCCAGATTGTAGATTTCCGCGGGTCTGATCTGCTGGACGAGACGAATAAGGCTGGTTGAATCTGTCATGTCTCCAAAATGAAGATGGAATGGTACCTCAGATTCATGAGGGTCTATGTAAAGATGGTCAACGCGGGCCGTGTTGAACGAAGACGAACGGCGCTTGATTCCGTGCACGATGTATCCAAGGCCAAGCAAGTATTCGGCGAGATAAGCACCGTCCTGCCCGGTGACGCCCGTAATAAGAGCGACGCGGCCTTTCAAACTAGAGGCGGGCATAAATTTCCTCTGAATTCACTGAGCAGATTCGGGGCGAACCAAGCAGGGCATCGGCCCGCTTTCGCTTTCCGACATAACTCAGGCTTTAGTCGGGCTGGCCAAGCGATCATATCCATCTTGAAACCTTTGCAAAGGTAACGGATCGTAAGGAAATCAACAATACTGCCGTTTCTCTATGGTTCGCGCTCGATACAGAACAGATAGCTCAAAGGCTATTTTTCAATGATCGGTGGCAGTCTTCCATTCGCCGGATCAAGCGTTCAATCTCACTTGCGTGCTCGGCGGTATTTCATACCCCGGCATGGTCTCCTCGCACGTTAATGCGCGAACAGACCTCGGTTACGCCTTCACAGGCGCTCCTAAGCACGCCAAATTTCCCCAGTCTATTCTGATCGCATTGCTGAAGTTTGTTTCGAATCGGCGAGGCACTACATCGCGTTTGAAAATCCCGACGATCGCGATGCTTTGGAAGAATTCGGCATTGAGCCACAGCGGATCGTGCTGATACCAGGATCCGGCGTCGATACCAGCAAATTCAGGCCGTTGCCTGAATCCGACTTGCCCATCACCGTCGGGTTTGCGGGCGCTTCTCAAACCCGTGAATCCCGCTCGCCTATCGCGATTCAAGCAGCGGAGAAAAACTGCGCGTTTCGCACCTGTCATTGATAACGGCCGGCCGCCAGTTAACCACCGCTTCCCCCTTCAGGAAGAAAGCGAAGTAGCGCACGTCGTTGGCAAAACTGGATCGCGAACATACAGTCCATCTTTCGGGGCCAGACTGCGCTTCATTTGGCCCAACCTCGGAAATCTCGGAAGAGCCCGCCTGCTTCATCGACTGAACAATCCGGTAAATCTGGTCGATGATAACTTTCTGTTGCCTGGAATCAGGAAGAGGGTCAGCCAAAACAGAATCCTGAACATCAAAAAAAAACGTACAGCCGCTCAGCAGCAGTCCAGCAATCGATACCTGCATAAAACGAATCGCCGACAATGACTCCAACTCCCCAGTCCCTGAACCCTAATTATCATCCAACCGCGAGCTTTAAAAGCATCATGCCAGCCAAAATAGACAGAACAGAAATACGGCAAAACCCGGACTCAACCAGCTATCTGCGTTGTCACCGGACGCAGGTTTGACTAAATATCCACTGCCTTTGCCAGCGAAGGAATAATCGGCCAAGTCTTCGCCGTTAAACGCAGTGCGGCAGCCAGCATCGCTCCGCAAAACGGATGTGCCTGATTTCATGAACCCCGCCGATCTGAACTTTTACCTGCTGGCCATCCCGATTGCGTCCTGCATCGTTTGCGCGCTGCTGATCGTCGTATTGAGACCCCTGCTGCTGCGTTACGCGCTGGCGCGACCCAATGCACGATCGTCGCACAAGACACCAACACCTCAAGGCGGCGGCGCCGCCGTGATAGCGGCAACGACGATTGCCGTGGCCTTGTCCAGCGTCTTTTGCAGCACCGCAATCGGAACAGGAATCCTTCTGGTTTTCGTTGCTACAGTCGCTCTTGCCATGGTCGGCGCATTCGATGATCTGCGGTCTATTCCGGTGCTCCCTCGCCTCATTCTTCAGGCGCTCGCAGCCGGCATCGTTCTCGCGACCTTGCCAACCGATATCCGTATCGTCCCGGCTGTACCAATCTGGAGCGAGCGCGCCCTGCTTTTGATCGGAGGATTGTGGTTCATAAATCTCGTCAACTTCATGGACGGCCTCGACTGGATGACTTTGGCCGAGACCCTCCCTGTCACCACAGCACTGGCGCTGTTCGGCCTCTATGGACAGTTGCCCGCCGGCCCCACGATCGTTGCACTCGCGCTCGGCGGCGCGATGATAGGTTTCGCACCATTCAACCGGCCGGTTGCCAGGCTATTTCTCGGCGATGTCGGGAGTCTGCCTATCGGATTGCTCATCGCATGGTGCCTTCTGCAACTCGCGGCAGGCGGCCATCTCATCGCGGCAGTGCTGCTTCCGCTCTATTATCTTGCAGATGCAACGATCACGCTCGCTCGTCGCATGGCGAGAGGCGAAGCGATCTGGACCGCGCACCGCTGTCATTTCTACCAAAGAGCCACGGAGAACGGACTCAGCGTGATGCAGATCGTTGCCGAAGTGTTCGTGCTCAACGTGTGTCTTGCGTTGCTCGCAGCCTGCTCGATATTTCTCAAGTCGCCCTACGTCGAAATCATGGCACTAACGGCTGGCGCTGGCGGCGTCGCACTCGTACTCGTGCGATTCTCGCGCCCGCGAAAATCTTTTTCGTGACCATCACGCTGCGCCGGAATTAAACTCCGGAATAGCATCCTTGAGAACGGCAACGATGATACTGCGCTGCTCGCTGCCAACAGATTTTTCGAGCGTCGATAGCCATCCGCGCAACAACTCGAGCGGCGGCTCGTTGGGACGCGCGGCAACGATCCCCGCAATGCCGATATCCACCGTCGGCTCCTCGAGCGCGAAGAGTATCTCGTTGAGGCGCTCGCCCGGCCGCAACCCTGTGAACACGATCTCGATGTCATAGCCGGGCTGCAGACCGGATAGCCTGATAATGCGCTCTGCGAGATCAACGATCTTCACCGGCTGTCCCATGTTCAGGACATAGACTGATACATCCGGACGCACGGGATTGAGCGCATGGGTTGCTGCAGTAATAACGAGGTCGCACGCTTCCCGAATGGTCATGAAATAGCGCACCATGTCCGGGTGGGTCACCGTCACGGGCCCGCCCGCCTCGATCTGCGCCTTGAATTTCGGCACCACCGATCCATTCGACGCAAGCACGTTGCCGAACCGAACGGAAATCAGCCGCATTGGCGTTTTTCCGTTGGCGCGATTCATCAGGTCACGGTCGAGCGCCTGACAGTACATTTCAGCAAATCGTTTCGTCAGACCGAGCATCGAGACCGGCTCGATGGCCTTGTCGGTTGAAATCATCACCATCGCCTCGGCACCGGCAGCAGCGGCGGCGTCCGCCACGATAACCGTACCGAAGATATTGGTCTTGACGCCCTCCCCCCAATCGCGCTCCAGAATCGGAACGTGCTTGAGGGCCGCAGCATGAAAGACGATGTCGGGCTTGAACGCAGACATGAGATGAATGATGCGTTCACGATCGCGAACATCGGCGATACGGCCTTCGATGACTGCGGCTGGATACTTCGCCGCCAGGCCTTCCATCACCGCATGCAGCGCGGGTTCGGCGTTCTCGACAATCAGCAGACGCGACGCGCCGAACCGAACCACGCGATCACAAATCTCCGCTCCGATCGAACCGCCGCCTCCGGTCACGACGACCGATTTTCCTTTCACCAACGCTTCGAGGCGCTGATAGTCGATCTTGACGCTCGGACGCAAAAGCAGATCCTCGACCGCCACAGGCGCAAGCCGCAGCGCATCGTCACTTCCTTCCAGTGACGGCAACCGGCTCACAGTAAGACCGAGTTTGCGGGCACGCGTGAGAACCGATTCAGGGGATGCGTCCGGCTCGAACGCCGACGGCATCATCACCAGACGCTCAATGGGCCTTTCCCGGCGCGAAAAATCATCGACCACATCGCCGAGATCGTCGATCAGACCCAGCACCGGAATGCCGCGGATCGATTGACCTCGATCCGACATCGACGGCGACAGCATGCCCACCGGCCACATCCGTTTTACTGCGCCGCTCTCGATCGCGCGCAGCAGCACCTCCGCGTCGGCAGCGCGTCCGACCAGCATGGTGGGGATCGCATCCAGATTGCGCGCCTGATTGATCGTCCTGGTGTACCGAAAATACCGATAGGCTAGACGCGCTCCGCCAAGTGCGAAATTTTGCAGGAACCAGTAGATGATGATCGTTGTCTTGCCGAAGAAAAACGTGCCGTAAACATTCGGCGCAATGAAGATGTAGTCGAGCACCAGCAGCATCAGCGCTAGCACCGTGGAGGTCTTCACGATATTGAAAAGGTCAGGCAGCGAGATGAAGCGCCACTTGGTGACGGTGAGCTTGAAGATGTAACAGACGACCACGCTGAGAATAATGAAAAATGGCAATACGCGCAGCAGCAGCGGCAGCCGTTCCATAAAGCCGCCGGTCTCGAACCGGAGGTAGAAACTTGCAACAACCGCGAAAGCAGTCGCCAACGCGTCGTGAACAGCGATCAGGAGATTCCGCCATGTGAGGCGTGCGAAATTGGAACGCAAGGATCGGATCATGAAGCCGGCCGCCCGGCGTCAACAGGGGTAGCGGGAAGCGAACTATCCATCGCTGCTTCACCGGCTGTTCGATCACTAACCCGGCTTCGCGAAATCATCCCTCCCGCGACGCCGACAGCCAGCACATACATCCAGCCCTCGGCGAAATCGAAAAGGTGAGAATTGAATACCGAGCTCACGAAGTTCTCAACGACTGCGACCAAACCGATCCAGGCGGCGAGCCCAGCAACTCCGGCAAACATACTGAGGTGTGAAAACCACATCGCATACAAAACGACAAAACCGATCAGCCCCCATTGAACGGCTACGTGCAACGTCTGATTGTGCGTATTCTCGATAATTTCCGCCGAAACGCCGGTCTTCCCGATGGCATCGCGCACGAACAGCGTTTTCGTTGATCCGGTTTCGTGGCCGACAAGAGGAGCACCCTCGATGAACCTGATCGACTTGCGCCAGAATTCAAGCCGCATTCCGGTCGAGTTCGCAGCATTCTTCTCCCGATACTGCTGATACTCCTCACCGACGAGCGTCGTGCGCATCCGCAAGTAAGGCGAAGCCGTCCAAGCCAAAGCCCCTAGAACAATGGCCCCCGCGAGCAGGACAAGCACGCCACGCCGGTTGAAATACACGATAGCGAAAACGACAAGCAGGACGGGAATGCAGACCAGCACCGTTCGTGAACTGACGACGAACACCATATTGGCCAGGAAAGCGGCACCCAGCAACATCAAGGCAGATGCGAGTTTTTTTTGTTGCCGGCCAAGCAAGTACATCGCTGCGCCGAACGCACCGAAGGCGCACAGAGCAAACTCCTTACTTTGCACGATGTAGTTTTTGACGGGCACGCCCAATGCCTTCCCCGTATAGAAAACAAAACGAGGATCGACAAACATCAGCCACGACGCCAGCATGACCAGCGTGCACGAGGCAAGAAATGCAACGGCTATCCAAAGTCCTCGTCCTGATTTCTCGAATTGATAAATCAGAATCGGAATTGCGAGCAGCTTCGCGGCGGGGCTTACCCCCCTGAGCCGGTCAAGCCACGGAATATCCGTCGCCCACAGCGTGCCAACAACGGCCATTGCAAAAAGCATAATCGGCAAAGCACAGACAGGTCGCTTCAGCGATTGCAAAAAATCACGAATATCGATCGTGGGTATCAATGCCAGCAGCCACGTCACGGCAAAGATCCCGGCCAGCGTTGTTGACCACGGCAGTGCCAGCGCCAGCAAGGCGGCATTGATGTCCGCTGCTCTGGCCCATGCCGCCGGGCCACGCCAAAACGAGGACGCGGCACCGAGTTCCGCGCCGGATGCGCTCGCGATCATGCCTTGCTTTCGCGTGCACGATTGACCAGCGACGTGGTGCTGTGTCCCGGAAGGATATCGACCAGCACAATCTCGCCGCCGCTCGCCGCGACGATCTCGTGCCCGACAACCTGTTCGCGCGTGTAGTCACCGCCCTTCACGAGCACGCTCGGCTTGATCTGCGAGATGAGCTCAAGCGGAGTATCCTGTACAAAGATAACCACAAGATCGACAGCCTCGAGCGCGGCCAGCACTTCCGCGCGTGCGCGCTCGTCCTGCACGGGCCGCTCCGGCCCCTTGAGGCGCCGCACAGATGCGTCGCTGTTGAGTCCCACGATCAGGCGGTCGCAGGCCGCACGCGCCTGCGTCAACACCCGGACGTGACCGGGATGCAGAATGTCGAAACAGCCATTGGTGAAACCAACCCGCAGACCCAGATTGCGCCATTCAGCAAGATGCGCGTCAAGGTCAGCGCCGGTCGATGCAATCTTTTCCTCCGCGGCGAGCGAAGCATCGGGCAAAATCTTCCGCCGCAACTCGCTCAGCGAAACCGTTGCCGTGCCGGGCTTGCTGACCGCAACCGCGGCGGCAGCGGCCGCACAACGTAGCGACGTCTCCCAATCCGTGCCCGACGCCAAGGTAACGGCCAGCACGGCCGCTACGGTATCGCCAGCGCCGGAAACGTCGCGGACCTTCGCCGGCTGTGCCGGAACATGGATCAGGCGGCCGTCGCGATGCGCCAGCGTCATGCCGTGCTCGCTTTGCGTGACGAGCATTGCTTCAGCATCGGCGCTCCGCAGCGCTTCGATCGAGGCGTCGGCGATATCGGCGTCCGACTGGATGCGCCGCCGCGTCGCTTCGGCAAATTCCTTGAGGTTCGGCGTCAGAAGCGTCGCGCCGCGATAAATCGCGAGATTTGCGCTTTTGGGATCGACGATCACGCGCTTGCCGAGCTTGCGCGCCGCGTCAATGATATTGCGAACGACGCGTGTGGTCAGAACGCCCTTGGCGTAGTCGGACAACAGGACGATATCCGCGCGCGGCAACGCAGTCACCACTGCATCGATCAGCTTTCGCTCGATGTCCTCGGATGCAGGGGTGGAGAGTTCCCAGTCGGCCCGCAGCATGTGTGTCGAGAAATGCTCCGATACGAAACGCACCTTGCGCGTAGTCGGCCGCGTGGGATCGACCACCAGAATCGGCTCGATGAATCTCTCTTTTGCCAGCTCCGCCTTCAGCGTATTGCCAGCAGCATCATCGCCGACGAGACCAACGAAAATGCACCGGGCACCGAGCGAAGCGATGTTGCGCGCGACATTCCCCGCGCCGCCCACGTTGGTTTCGCTGCGCTGAACCGCGATCACGGGCGCGGGCGCTTCCGGCGAAATCCGCGAGACCTCGCCATACACAAACTCGTCCAGCATCAGATCGCCGACGCACAACACCGTCTGGCGGACAATCGCATGCGACAGCGCGTCGAAATCGAACATGATAACGCCTGTATTCCCGGTATCGCGAATCCGACGCTCGCTTTGTTTTTCAGTGCCTTCCGTAGCGAACGTCGGATTCGAAAGGACACCAGAAACTTAATAATTGCTAGTGGTCCTTTGATTCTGACATTCACAAGAAGACCGCCGAAACGGGATGCGAATGTCAGAACCGGACCACCAGGTGCACGATCAACGGTAGCGATCGGGCCGATCGAGAAAATCCCTGACATAGCTGCCCACGGCGTCCTCGAGCGCCGTGAAACCACCATTGTAACCTGCGCCGCGCAGATGATCGACCTCTGCTTCCGTGAAGTACTGGTAGCTGCCGCGGATTTGTTCCGGCATGTCGACGTATTCGATATTGGGTTTCGCGCCGAGCGCGCTGTAGGCCGCGAGGATCAGGTCGCGGAAGCTGCGCGCATGACCGGTGCCGACATTGAAGATGCCGTTCACTGAGCGCGTCGCCAGCAACCACATGATGACGCCCACGACATCATCAACGTGGATGAAATCGCGGCGCTGATCGCCGTCGGCGATGCCGTCGCGATGCGACTTGAACAGTTGCACAACGCGACCGGACTTGACCTCGTCGAAGCGGCGCGCAAGCACGCTCATCATCGTGCCCTTGTGATACTCATTAGGACCGAAGACGTTGAAAAATTTAAGGCCAGCCCACTGCGGCGGCATCCTCAACCCCTGCGCAACACGCTCGGCCACTGCCATGTCGAAGAGGTGCTTGCTCCAGCCGTAGAGATTCATGGGCCGGAGTTTCTTGAGTGCATCTAACGAGGCGTCGTCGCGAAATCCCTGCTCGCCGTCGCCATAGGTCGAAGCGGACGATGCATAAATCAAACGCGTGTCGTTCGCCGTGCACCAGTCGAGCAGTCGCAGCGAAAGCCGGAAATTGGTCTCGATCACCAGATCGCCGTCGGTGGCGGTGGTCTCGGAAATCGCACCCAGATGAACGATGGCGTCCAGCTTGCGGCCATCCAGCCAGCGCATCAGTTCGCCCGGCGGAACCACATCGGCGAGCTGGCGCTTGGCGAGGTTTCGCCACTTGCCGTCAGACCCAAGGAAATCGCACACGGCCACGTCAGCGCGGCCCGCCTCGTTGAGGGCGGCGATCACGTTCGATCCGATAAAACCGGCTCCGCCGGTCACCAGCAGCATTGATGAATCCTGCCCAATTTAGGAGGGTCACCTTTGCCCCACTCCCGCCCGGCAGGCAACTCACGACCACCAATGTGGTGAAGTCCAATGACTTACCCGCTAAAACGCATCTGGACGCAGCTTGAGCGACGCGGTAACCGGCTGAT
>JAZKGC010000062.1:0-8454 GCA_040386115.1 Pseudomonadota bacterium | reverse complement strand
TGCGCACCGCTGGTTGACTACATGCCGGGCGTCCGCCGAGGGATCGTGTGGGACTTGCCGCGCAGCCAGCTGGCGCTGGCTAGGCAGTGGGGACTGTCAAAGCAGCTTCGGCAGGCTGGCTACGGCACAGCCCTCGTGATGCCGCGCACGTGGAAGTCAGCCATCGCTCCAACATTGGCGGGCATTCCCCAGCGAACCGGCTTTGTCGGCGAAGTCCGGTTCGGATTGATTAACGACTGGCGATGGGGCGAGAAGGCGATGCCGCGCTTCATCGACAAAAATGCTGCGCTTGCCTTGCCTGCCGGTGCGCCCCTGCCAAGACAGTGGCCGGTACCTCAGCTTGTTGTTCCGGTGCCCGAAGTCGCCGCGTGGCGTCTGGCGAACGGGCTCGGCGACAGCGCTGCGATTGCGCTGGCACCCGGCTCGGTGGGTGCCTCGAAACGCTGGACCTACTATGAGGACGCAGCAAGGTTGTTCGCGGAGCGTGGACTGGACGTCTGGGTGATCGGCGGTCCGGGAGAAAAAGCCCTCGCCACGAACATCGTCAAGGCCGGCGGACCGCGCGTCCGCGACCTGACCGGAACCGACCTGCGCAACGGCATCATGGCGATGGCCGCCGCCAAGGTAGCCATTTCCAACGATTCGGGCCTCATGCACATCGCTGCAGCCATCGGCACGCCGACCATGGGCATCTTTGGCCCGACAAGCCCCTATCACTGGGCTCCGCTGAATGGCCTCGCCGCCACGATCAAACGGGAAACCGACCTGCCTTGCCAGCCGTGCCACCGTCCGGTCTGCACCGCGAACGACCACCATTGCATGCGCGATATCCCGGCCGCGCGGGTCGTTGAGGTCGCGCAGAACGTGATGGCAGCCGCTACCGCCGGCGCAGCGCATTAACATCGAGGCACGGTCGCGCTTGCACCCGCATGGCACCGTGACTACCACTGAAACATCACTCGAACCGACGCGGTGACATGTGAATAAGGATCGGATCGCAGCGCATTTCCAAAGCTCGCTCGCCGGGCTGACCAGGGCTGTGCAGAGTGCTGGATTGCTCGCAGTCACGCACACGATCGCGCAAACTATTGCGGGCGCATTGAAAGCCGGAAACAAAATTCTTCTGATCGGCAATGGCGGCAGCGCCGCCGACGCCCAACACATCGCTGCGGAAATCGTCGGGCGCTACAAGCAGGAGCGTCCCGGCTGGGCCGCGATTGCATTGACCACCGACACCTCCGCGCTCACAGCAATCGGCAACGATTACGGCTTCGAACAGATCTTCGCCCGGCAAGTGCAAGGTCTTGGTCAAAGGGGCGACGTGCTGCTCGCACTGACCACATCCGGCCGCTCGCCGAACATTCTTGCGGCACTTCGCGTTGCGCGTGAGATCGGCGTGACGACGGCCGGCTTCACTGGCGTGAAGGGCGAGTGCATGCGCACCGCATGCGACCATCTTTTGGTGGCACCGAGCGACGACACGCCCGTGGTTCAGCAAATCCACATGATGGCCCTGCATGCGATCTGCGACGAGGTCGAGCACGCGCTGATCGGCGGAGCACAGAGGGCATGACAGGCGGCAATGCCAAACCATTGCAGCCAAAGCCTGCGGCATTCCTCGACCGCGACGGCGTCATCAACCTTGACGATGCCTATGTCGGCACACCCGACAGAATCCGGTGGATGCCGGGCGTCGCCCCCGCGATCCGGAAATTGAACGATGCCGGCTATTTCGTCTTCGTCTTCACAAACCAGTCGGGCGTCGCGCGCGGACTGTTTTCCGAGGACGACGTTCGCACCCTGCACGACTGGATGCGCGATGAACTGGCCCGCGACGGCGCGCGCATCGACGACGTGCGTTATTGCCCGCATCACCCGGACGGAACGGTGGCGGCCTATGCCAATGAGTGCGATTGGCGCAAGCCGGCACCGGGGATGATCCTCGATCTCATGCAGCATTGGCCAATTGAGAAGGAACGCAGTTTCGTCATTGGCGACAAGCAGCGCGATCTCGACGCGGGACAAGCAGCCGGCATTGACGGCTTTCTGTTTTCCGGCGGCGATCTGTCAGACTTCGTTGGCACGATCCTGGCCAAGCGATCGCGCTAGGCCGGGTTCGGCACCAGCGGCAGATTCTTCGACGCTTCGATCGCATGCTCGAACGAGGGATAGGTACCCTTCCCGCCAATCACCGTGATCGATCCTTGACCGACGGGGCCGGTCAAACCCGGATCGGTGGCGAGAAACACCGCAATCAACGGAACGCCATACGCCGCTGCAAGGTGAAGCAGTCCGGTATCGACGCCGATCACCAGCGATGCATTCGCGATGACTTTTGCTGTCGCGTCGAGCGGCTGCCGCTCGAGAATGCGGCTTCCGGGAATTGCCGCGGCAAGCCGATGGCAGCGCAGCCGTTCGGCTTCATTGCCCCACGGCAGCACAACATCAAAGCCCTGACCGCGCAGCCATTTGCCAACGCCAATCCAATCCACTTCGCGCCATTCTTTCGAAGCACGCGACGTGCCGTGAAGCAGCACTGCATATGGCGCGTCAGCGCTCACAGGCGGCTTGCTCAATCCGTATTCGATCTGCGCCGCAGGCTGATAATTCAGACTTAATCCGGTGAGCAGCCTGTTTCGCGCGACCGCGTGCTGGCCGCGTGTGACCTTGTGCTTGCGATCGTAAAAAAAAGACGCAACGGGCTCGCGAATGCTCGATGCATCGTAACCGTGGCGTGTGCCTTGCGCCGTTCGCGCGATCAACGCAGAACGTATAAGACCCTGCGTATCGATCACGGTTTCTGCGTTCACCGCACGCAGGCGCGCCTTGAACTCCGACAGTTCCGTCCATGTCGCGAGCCGCAACAACTGCGAGCGCCAGCGCCGCGTTGAAACAGCGATGACATCGTCCACTGCCGGATGGAGCTTCGCCAATGGCGCGAACGCCTCCTCGACAACCCACGTCAGCCGCTCATCGGGCCGGTGCCGCCGCGCGTCGGTCATGGCCGGCATCTGATGCACCACATCGCCAAGCGAGGATGTCTTGATGAACATGATACCGGTCATCGGATTACTCGGCGGAAAGCTCATGAATGCGCGTTACGGTTTGGAAACCATAAAGCGGTTTCAGGCAGGAAAAGCGAAGGGATTCGCCCGGAAAGTCCGGCTTTATACCCCATTTCCATCGTTGATCTGCAAGCTTCCGGCAACAAGTTCGCGTCACATTGGCGAAACACGCGCCGCGAACTCCGCGCCGAAACGATGCAAGGTTTGAAGTCATGACAGTACTCGTTACCGGGGGCGCAGGATACATCGGCAGCCATACGGTTCACGCACTGGTGGAAGCCGGGGCGGATGTCGTGGTCATCGACAATCTCTCGACGGGGTTCTCGCATTTTCTACCCGAGGGCGTGCCGCTGTTCATCGGCGATGCCGCCGACGAAAATCTGGTGGAAGGCGTGATCGCCGCGCACAATATCGGCGCGATCATCCATTTTGCGGGGTCGGTGGTGGTGCCGGATTCGATGCGCGACCCGCTCGGTTATTACCGCAACAATACGATGACGACGCGCAACCTGCTGAATGCTGCCGTGAAATGCAACGTCAGCCGTTTCATCTTCTCATCAACCGCAGCGGTTTACGGCAACCCTGACCGGATGCCGGTTGCTGAAGAGGCACCGACGCGCCCGCTGTCGCCCTATGGCTCGTCGAAGCTGATGACCGAGATCATGCTGCACGATGTCGCCACCGCGCACGGCATGAACTACGTCGTGCTGCGCTATTTCAATGTCGCTGGCGCGGACCCGCAGGCGCGGATCGGTCTTGCGACCGCAGGCGCAACGCACCTTCTGAAAATTGCCGTCGAAGCCGCGACCGGCCAGCGCGCCAAGATCGACGTGTACGGAACCGACTATCCGACCGCCGACGGAAGCTGCATCCGCGATTTCATCCACGTCAGCGATCTTGCGCAGGCGCATTGTGCGGCTCTTGCATATCTCGACCACGGCGGCGCGTCCGCCACGCTGAATTGCGGTTATGGTCGCGGCTATTCGGTGCTCGAGACCATTGAGGCGGTACGGCGCGCGTCGGGCCGGAATTTCGCGGTTCAGCATGCCGAACGCAGGCCTGGCGACATCATGACGATGATTGCCGATACCGCGCGCATCCATGGAACCCTGAATTGGACACCCCAGTACGACAACCTCGACATCATCGCCCGGCACGCACTGGCATGGGAGGAAAAGCTGCTCACGGAGCGCCAAAGCGGCGTTCGGCACGCCGTCTCGGCATAGTGCACGATTTGATGAAAAGCCCTGATTTCACTTGAAAATCGACCCCATAGCGGGCAAGGAGACGGACGTTTCGCATAAACCCTGACGGGGCGCCGGATGGCGTCCGGACGTCAATGGAACGCGGATGACCGAGCTTCCAACAAAAATTACCGATGACCCCTATGGCGCGGCGGCGCTCATTCGCCGCCTGATTACCGAACAGGGTCTCCAGTACTGGCGGCGCTATGCGGTCGCATTTACCCTGATGGCGGTTTCAGCCGGAACCACGGCCGGTTCGGCCTGGCTGCTCGGCGAAGTTATCAATCAAACCTATGTCGATCGCAACGTGCATGGAATCATCTTCCTGTCGCTGGTGATTATCGTGCTGTTCACGCTCAAGGGCGCGGCGACCTATGGCCACTCCGTCATCCTGTCGAAGATCAGCAACGCGATCCTTGCCAACAACCAGCGCAAGCTGTTTGCCAAGCTGATGCGCGAGAATGTCGGCTTTTATTCCGAGCGGCATTCCTCGGAGTTTTTGGCCCGATTGACCGCAGGCGCGCAGTCCGTCACTCAGGTTCTGAGTCTCATGATTAACGCCGTGGGCCGCGACTTCCTCTCGCTGGTCGGCCTCGCCGCGGTGATGGTGATCCAGGATCCATGGATGTCGCTGTTCGGCCTGCTGATCGCGCCGCCTGCGGTGTTGTTCATCCGCAAGCTGGTAAGTCGGATCAAGGGTCTCGCGCACAACCAGTTCACCAACAACACCGATATTCTCGAAACCATGCAGGAGTCCTTGCAAGGCATCCGTACTGTCAAGGCGTTCACGCTTGAAGACACCATGCAGGCGCGAATCGACAAGAACATCTCCGCTGTCGAGGCCAACGCCAACAAGATGGCGCGGGTGCAGAGCCGCTCGAGTCCACTGATGGAGACACTGGGCGGCTTGGCCATCGCGGGCTGTCTGATGTATGGCGGCTATCGTATCATCGTGACCGGCGCCACCCCGGGGCAGTTTTTCTCGTTCATCACCGCATTCCTTCTCGCCTATGAGCCGGCCAAGCGCCTCGCCCGCCTCAACATCGAATTGAACAGCTGCCTGATCGGCGCGCGCAAGCTTCTGGAGATCGTCGATAGTCCCGCAAGCGAGCCAGACGACAGCGACAAGCCGGCCTTGCAACTGACCAATGCGCAGGTCGAATTCCGCGACGTCACGTTTGCCTATCGCAGCAACGAAACGGTGCTCAACCGCATGAGCTTCGTGGCCGAGCCGGGCAAGGTGACCGCGCTGGTCGGGCCTTCCGGCGGCGGCAAGTCCACGGTGCTGGCGCTGCTGCTTCGCCTTTACGAAGTGAAGTACGGTGCCATCGTGATCGACAACCAGATCGTCTCGGATATCTCGCGGCGATCGCTGCGCCAGCAGACCGCCTATGTCGGGCAGGACGTCTATCTTTTCCGCGACACGATCCGCGAGAACATCGCGTTCGGGAAGCTCGGCGCGACGCAGGACGAGATTGTCGCGGCTGCGAAAGCCGCCTTCGCTCACGATTTCATCATGGGTTTCCCGCTCGGGTACGACACGCCCGTCGGCGAGCACGGCACGCAATTGTCCGGCGGCCAGCGCCAACGCATCGCCATCGCCCGTGCGCTGGTGAAGAATGCTCCGATCATCCTGCTCGACGAGGCCACTGCGGCACTGGATTCCGAATCCGAGAAGCTGGTGCAGGAAGCCATTGAGCATCTTTGCCAGAACCGGACCACCATCGTCATCGCGCATCGGCTGCACACCATCATGCACTCCGACCAAATCCTGGTGATCGAAAGCGGCAGCATCGTCGAGACCGGCCGGCATGACGACCTGCTACGGCGGGGCGGACGCTACGCCTCGTTCTTCCGCTTGCAGCATCGCGACGCGAACCCGCTGGCACCCATCGCCGCCAGCGCATAGTCCTACATCAACGTCCAGCGTCCCCGAGAAACGGAACTCCCATGAGCGCCAGCACCGTTATTCCCGCACTCCCGCAGCCGTCCATTCCTGTCGCGGGCGAGGCGAAGACATTTCCGGTGCGGCGGATCTGGTGCGTGGGCAGGAACTATCTGGAACACATCCGCGAACTCGGCAACGATGAGCGTCAGCCGCCGTTCTTCTTCGCCAAGCACGCCGACATGGTGGCGCAGGACGGCACTGCGATCCCCTATCCGCCGCTGACCAAGGACTTCCAGCACGAGGTCGAGCTTGTCGTTGCGCTGAAGAGCGGCGGCGCGAATATCGACGCCGCCAAGGCGCTCGATCACGTCTATGGCTACGGCGTCGGCATCGACCTTACCCGCCGCGATTTGCAAATGGCGTCGCGCAAGAAGGAGCAGCCCTGGGAGATTGGAAAATCGTTCGACCAGTCCGCGCCGTGCGGCGCGCTGCGGCCCGCGGCCGAGATCGGTCATCCGGCGAAGGGCAAGATCTGGCTCTCGGTCAACGGCACAGAGAAGCAGAAGGGCGACCTGTCCGAGATGATCTGGAATGTTCCGGAAATCATCGCAAAGCTCTCGCTGCAAGTCTCGCTCGGCTCGGGCGACATCATCATGACCGGCACGCCCGCCGGCGTCGCCGCACTCCAGCGGGGCGACAAGATCGAGGCCGGCATCGACGGCATCGGTACCTTGAAAGTATCAATCGGCTGAAATCGTCGCTGGCGGTCAAGCCGCCAGCGCTTTCTCCACCGACGACGCCACCGCCAGCAGCGCGCGGTCCTGCCCGTGGCGGCCGACCAGCATCAGCCCGACAGGGAGTTCGTTGCCGACATTGACCGGCAGCGAAATCGCGCAGACGTCGAAGAAATTCCAGATCGACGTGTTCATCAGCGCCTGGACATTGCGCTTGAGATAATTCGCCTCCACCGAGATTTCATCCATGGTTGGGGCGACGATCTGCGTCGTCGGCATCACCAGCACATCGACATCGTCGAAGACGGCGTTCATCTGCGCGATGGCTTTCTCGCGGTCGCGCATGTTGAGAATGTAATCGGCCGCCGTGATGTTCGCCGAACGCATCAGGCGGGCGCGCACGTTCGGATCGACACCCTCGCCGGCTTCGGCAAGCAACTGGCGATGGATCGCATAAGCCTCGGGCGGCGCGATGCCGCCGCGCTCGTTGATCGCGTGCATGAGATCCAGCGCGCTGAGGGTGACATCGTTGCCGGACTTCCAGCGCGGAGCGAGCTTCGACAGGGCTTGCGGATAGGCCTTGCCGACAATGGCGTCGAGACCTTCAATCGGATAACCCTGCACGAACCCGGCACGCACCTCGCCAAGCGCGCGCGGCACCAGCGGCGACGGCGTCTCGCCCGCCAGAATGGCATCGGCGCGGGCGCAATCGGCAACGCTGCGCGCAACAGGACCGATGGAATCCAGCGAGAACGACAGCGGAAACGCGCCCTCGCGCGGCACGCGCTTCACCGTCGGCTTGAAGCCGGTGACGCCGCAGAACGATGCCGGAATCCGCGTCGAGCCGCCGGTGTCGGTGCCGATGGCGATATCGCCGATGCCGTCGGCCACCGAGACCGCCGCGCCGGAGGACGAGCCGCCGGGCACGCGCTTGCGATCCGCCGGATTGCCCGGCGTGCCGAAATGCGGATTAGCTCCAAGGCCCGAATAGGCGAACTCGGTCATGTTGGTTTTCGCCACGATCACCGCGCCGGCATCGCGCAGCCGCTTGACGATGGCGGCGTCCGCAGTCGCAGGCTTGCCGCGCGCGGCCAGCACGCGCGATCCAGCGCGGGTGACTTCGCCCTTCACGTCGAACAGATCCTTGATGGTCACGACCGTGCCGTCGAGCGGCCCCAACGATGTGCCGGATTTGGCGCGGGCGTCGGCGGCATCGGCGGCCTTGCGCGCGGCATCGGCATAAACCGTGAGGCATGAGCGGCTGCCCTCGCCGGCCGGATCGGCGATGCGCAGGAGGGCTTGTTCGAGGCTGTCGCGGGAGGGCGTTGTCATTTTTGATTGAGTCGCTTGTTTGATTGATGAACTGGCAAGGAATGGGCCGGGAGAATGGCGTTTTCGTTTTGGGAAGGCAATATGCACGAATGCAGGCATGCCACCGCATTCTCGCGGCGCAGATGCGCGAGGCGCACGCGGGATTTATCCCGTTCGCGCAAACGCGAACAGGTTGTGAGTTACGTCTCGTC
>JAZKGC010000061.1:14158-17532 GCA_040386115.1 Pseudomonadota bacterium | reverse complement strand
CACAACCATCCGTCCGGCGATCCGACGCCATCGACCGCCGACATTCAGATGACGAAATCGATCATGTCGATCTCGAGTCCGCTCGGAATCTCGGTGCACGATCACATCATTGTCGGCAAGAACGGCCACGCCAGCCTGAAAGGCTTGCGGCTGATCTAGCGTGCCTGGCGCGTCATTCCGGGGCGCGAGAGAAACGAGCGAACCCGGAATCCCGATGAGCTGTACGAGATTCCGGATCAGTCCGCTGCGCGGCCTGTCCGGAATGACGGCGTGTATCTACTGCCGGGTGAGCAGCAGCGGATCGGCGCTGTCGGGCACGCGGCGCCACTGCGCGTTATCGTCGGCCTCGAAACGCCAGACCTCGCCCTTCGCCGACCGCAGCAGCAATTCGCCACGCTCGATGCGCCACATCGTGGGACCGAATCCCGTCACCAGCGGATCGCAGCGCGGCTTGAGGAACACCGCGAAATTCTCGGGCGTGGCTTCGGTATTGGTGAGCGTCAGTCCGCAGATGCTCTTGCCGCTGCCGCGTATCATGGTCCAGTCGCCGATCAGCTGATCGGCGGATTTCGACAGCGCGCGCGCCGCCGCGAGATTTTGCAGCAGATAAACGCCCTCGCCTTGCCGCAGGCCTTCGAAAATGCCGCTCTCAACCTCGGTCACATCGATGACGGGTTGTCCCCTGGCGTCCTGAAGGCGCACGATGTCCAGACCCTTCACGCTCCAGGCGACGATGTTCCTGGTAAAGGGCAGCGCGTCGGCGCATCCCTTGTCGAGTTCGAGCTTCAGACCCTGCGGGGTGTTGTCTGCCTTGAGCGTGATCTCGCAGGTCTTGTCGCGGCCCGCCGTCGAGAGCTCCCATTGCCCGATCATGTCGCTGGTGAGCGAGCGCGCATCCTGAGCCTGCGCCTTCGGCCCGGCCGCGACAACAGCCAGCACCAGCAACCACGCCCACCAGCGCGCGCGGTGAGTCGCGTTTCCCGATGGCGCAGCGCAGGTCACGATCAGCGGCCTTTCACCGGCGTCTCGGCAATCGGTGTCAGCGGCGGCTTGCCGGCGAACCATTCCTTGAGATTATCGACGACGAGCTGATCCATGGCGTTGCGCGTGGTCACCGAGGCCGACGCGATATGCGGAAGCAGCACCACATTCTGCATGGCGCGCAACGCATCCGGCACATTAGGTTCGGCGGCAAACACATCGAGACCCGCCGCCATGATGGTGCCGTCCTTGAGCGCTGCGATCAACGCCTCCTCGTCCACCACCGATCCGCGCGCGATGTTGATGAGAATGCCGCGCGGGCCGAGCGCCTTGAGAACCTCGGCGTTAATCAGCTTCGCCGTCGATGCGCCGCCGGGCGTGATCGCGATCATCGTATCGACGTCCTTGGCCATCTCGACAAGGTTAGGATAATGCTTGTAGCTGACGCCTTTCGCCGGATTGCGCGAGTGATAAACCACCGGCACCAGCGAGGCATCGAGACGCCGCGCGATGGCCTGTCCGATGCGGCCCATGCCGACCATGCCGACCTTGCGATCGCGCAGCGAGCCGGGGCTGAGCGGAAAGGCCTGCGTGGTCCAGTGTCCGGCGCGCAGATAACGATCCGCCTTGATGAACTCACGCACCGTCGCGATCAGAAGGCCGAGCGCCGTGTCCGCGACTTCTTCCGTCAGCACATCAGGCGTGTTGCAGACGATGATGTTGTGCCCAGCCGCGTATTTGGAATCGATATGATCGTAGCCAACGCCGAAGCTGGAGACGATCTCGACTTTGGGAAACTTCGTCAGCATCGCAGCGTCCGCCTGCACCAGGCCGGTGACCGCGACACCGCGAATCCGCGCTGCGACGTCGGGCGCCAACCGCCCGAGATCCCGCTGGTTCTCGAATTTGTGCAGAACGAACTGCGCTGGAAATCCGTCGTCGATGACCGGCTTCGACGGGCCATAAACCAGCACATCGACCTTATCCTGAGAACTATTCGCGGCAGCCATTAGCTTTCCTTTCCGAGCGCACTTTCGTGCCAGCGTCGTAGCACAAGATACGACGCCAGCGAGAGGGTCATATAGATGACAATCCCGGCAACGGACAGCAGCAGCAGCGCCGCGAACATGCGCGGAATGTTGAGCCGGTAGCCGGATTCAGCAATGCGGTACGCCAGTCCGGAACCCGCACCCGCGGAACCTGCGGCGATCTCCGCCACCACCGCGCCGATCAGCGACAGTCCGCCCGCGATCCGCAGGCCGCCCAGAATATGCGGCATCGCGGACGGCAGTTTCAGATAGCGCAGCGTCTGCGCGCGCGATGCGCCATACAGTTCAAACAGGCCGACGAGGTTACGGTCCACCGAATTCAGACCAAGCGCGGTGTTGGACAGCACCGGAAAGAACGCCACGATCCAGGCGCAGACCACCACCGCGACATGCTGCGGCAGATAAATCAGCAGCAGCGGCGCAATGGCGATCACCGGCGTAACCTGCAGAATCACGGCGTAGGGAAACAGGGAATACTCAAGCCATTTCGAACGGCTGAACAGCAGCGCCAGCGCGATGCCGCCGACCGCCGCCGCGACGAATCCCTGAAGCGTGGTGGTCAGCGTGGTCAGCAGCGATCCGAACAGGATCGGCCAGTCCTGAATGAGAGTGGACAGCACCACGCTTGGCGCAGGCAGAACATAGACCGGGATCGCGTTGATCCGCACCACCGCTTCCCAGATCGCGACACCGGCTGCGAGCGCGAGCAGCGGCAGCAGGAATTGCACCCATCGGGCGGGCTTCAACTCGCGCGCGGTCATCGGACACCTTTCGCATCACTTGCTTTCGCAAGAGCCGCAGAAACCTCGCGACAACAGGCAGCGTATTCCGGCGAGGTGCGAAATTCCTCGCCACGCGGCTCGGTCGCAGCGATGCGAAACTCGCGGGCGATGCGGCCCGGCCTCGGCGTCATGACGAGAACGCGCTGCGACAGATACACCGACTCGAACACCGAATGGGTGATGAAGATGATCGTCTTGTGGAGCTTGCGCCAGAGCGCGAGCAGATCGTTGTTCAGCCTGAAGCGCGTGATCTCGTCCAGCGCAGCGAACGGCTCATCCATCAAAAGAATATCCGGATCGGTCACCAGCGCGCGGGCCAGCGACACCCGCATCTTCATGCCGCCGGAAAGTTCGCGCGGATAGACCGCAGCGAACTCCTCGAGCCCGACCTGCGCCAGCGCGTGATCGACGCGCGCGTTAGCATCGCGACGCGCGACATGCGCCAGATCGAGCGGCAGCAGGACGTTGTCGCGAACGGTGGCCCACGGCATCAGCGTCGGCTCCTGAAACACGAAGCCGACATTGTGCGTCGATCGATCCTGCGCGCCGCGTGCGGCGACAT
>JAZKGC010000061.1:0-14058 GCA_040386115.1 Pseudomonadota bacterium | reverse complement strand
GCGCCGCGTCACGCCTGCCCGCACCATCTTGCCGAAAAAATCCGCCATGCGCGCGTCGCTCATCGCGCCGATGCCGTCCCGCAGCGTATCGCCTGAATCGGCGATGCCGTATTCCTTCATTTTATTGACCGAGTAGGCGAGCAGGCCGTCGCTTATGTCGGGATTGATTTTTTTAATGAGCGCGTTGCCAGGCCTGTTGTCGCCGTAGAGATAGTTGTACCAGCCGATGATGGATGCATCGACAAAACGCTGAACCAGATCCGGCTTCTTGTCGGCGAATGCGGTTCGCGTCTCGATCAGCGTCGAGTAGCTGCTGAAGCCATAATCGGCGAGCAGGACGACGGTGGGCTTGAATTTCGCCTGCTGCTCCACGGCAAAGGGTTCGGACGTCACATAGCCCTGCATCGCGCTGGTCTTGTCGGCGAGAAAAGGCTGCGCGTTGGAGGTATAGGGCTTCACTTTATCTTCGCTGAATCCATACTCGGATTTCAGCCACTGGAAGTAGGTCGGCATTCCTTCCTTGGAGACGAACAGCGTCAGCGGCTTGAGGTCGTCGAGCTTCATCACCTTGGATTGCGGGTGCGCCAGAAACACCTGCGGGTCTTTCTGGAATATCGCCGCGACCGCCACGACCGGCACGTTATTTGCGACCGCGTCGAACGACTGGAGCGTATTCGCGCTCATGAAGAAATCGAGCTTGCCGGCGACCAGCTGGATGCGGTTATTGACGTTGGGGCCGCCCGGAACGATCGTGACATCGAGGCCGTAACTCTTGTAGGTGCCGTCGGCGACGGCCTGATAGAACCCGCCGTGTTCGGCCTGGGCCACCCAGTTGGTGCCGAACGAAACCTTGTCGAGATCGGCGGCGCTCTGGGCCATGACCGGCCATCCGCCCGCGATCCATGCAGCCCCGCCGGCAATTAACGCTCGCAGCAATTGGCCCGAGGGCATCATTGGACTCCGTGGATCATTTTGCCCCATGATGGACGATGAGGGCCGCTCAGGGCTTGAACGACCGAGCCCTCATACGCCAAAGCTATCCCGCGCCAAAGCTACTCCGCAAATCCGTTCAGATAAACGATTGATCGAACGAACACACACGATGACGACCAACCCTCCTCACAACTGGGCTGACATTCGCCAGCCGAATGCGGACAAGGCCGCGGCAAGAAGCTGGATCGCGGTGCTGCCGCTCGCCGCGACCGAACAGCACGGTCCGCATTTGCCGTTCGAGACCGACACGCTGATCGCTGAGGCGTATCTGGCGCGGGTGCGCGCCCTGCTGCCGAAACACATTCCGGCGACGTTTCTTCCCGTCGAGCCGGTCGGAATTTCCACCGAGCATACGGATTATCCGGGCACGCTGACATTGCCGACGCATGCCGCGCTGACAAAATGGATGACGCTGTGCGATAGCGTCGCGGATATAGGCGTGAGGAAGCTCATCATCGTCACCAGCCACGGCGGCAACAGCGCCGCGATGGCGCTGATCGCGCAGGATCTGCGCGCAAAATACCGGATGCTGGCGGTGACCACGGCATGGAGCCGCTTCGGAACACCGGAGGGCTTGTTCTCCGCGGACGAACTGCGCCACGGCATTCACGGCGGCGCGGTTGAGACCTCGATCATGCTGGCGGCTTTTCCGCAGCAGGTGAAGACCGGCCGGATCGCGAATTTCGAGTCAGCGGAAAAATCCATGACGCAGGAATTTCGCTGGCTGTCAGCGGGACGGCCCGCGCCTTTCGCCTGGGCGGCCCAGGATCTCAACCCGGAAGGCGCGATCGGCGATGCAACGGATGCCACCGCCGCGAAGGGCGAAGCCCTGATCGCTCATGGCGCGCAGGCGTTCGTCGAATTGCTCGCGGATGTCCATAACTTCGACCTCGCGCGGCTGGCCAGAGAGCCAAAACCCTCGCGATAGTCTGTTAAATCATTGATATTGCTATAATTTCTTATACTCAAACTTCTTTTCAAAAAACCTCGAACCAAGTCCCGGCCGCTCACCACCAATTGGCATGCGATCCAGACGGATCGCCCCAAACAAGGATGGAGAGTCCCATGTCGATCAAGACCAGAATTGCTGCTGTTGCACTTACTGTACTCACGTTGACCGGCGGCATCGCCGCCACCACTCAGGAAGCCCAGGCTGGCTACAAGGGTGCCGGTATCGGCATCGGCATCGCCGCCGGCGCACTGTTCGGCGCGGCCATTGCGAGCAACGCTTATGCCGACGGTTACGGATACGGCTATCGCCGCTGCGGCTGGGTTCGCCAGTTCGACGCTTACGGCAATTACATCGGCCGCGTCCGCAGCTGCGACTACTGATCCAGCATCCGATTGAGTCTGGCGCGGCGCCTCATCCACGCCGCGTAGGCCCAAGACCCGCCCGGTTGTCCCCCCGGGCGGGTCATTCTTTTTCAGATCGCGCGTGCGCGACATATATCCGGATGCGACCTCGGTGTTATGAAATTGTCACACAGCGATGTCATGGCTTGCCACGGAACAGAGGCCGGTTGCTGGCACATCATTCCCCTGCAATAGGTAGAGCCGGTGAAATCCGGGGAGCCCTGCGTCAGCGGCTGGCCCGTCTTCCTCGCCATGCCAACAACAACGAGATGACCTTGCGAATGGAAGATGCATGGCTGGACCCAAACGCGACGCAGACCTTCTGAAATCCCTGTTCACCGGCGTAGCGCTCGGTGCGTTTTCGGTTGGGCACGTGTTGGCGGCTGACCGACCCATCGTCGCGCCGCTCAAGGCTCCATTTGCATCGACCATCTACAACTGGACGGGTTTTTATGTCGGCGGCCATGCCGGTTACGGCGGCGGCAGTTTCGGCCCCGACACCAATCCGCTGCCGCAACAGGGCGTGTTTTTTCCGCACAGCATCACCGGCCTGATCGGCGGCTATCAGGCAGGCTACAATCTTCAGCTTGCGAACAAGTGGGTACTCGGCGTCGAAGCGGACATATCGTTCACCAGCACGCTCGATCTGCCGAAGCTCGTGCCCGCGCCTTTCAATACGACGTTCGATTATTTTGGCACGGCGCGCGCCCGCATTGGATACGCATTCGGGACGTGGCTGCCTTATGTCACCGGCGGCGCGGCCTGGGGCCGCACCCGTATCGACCTGAACGACGCGGACGGCGTGGTCGTCGGTAAAAAAGCCCGCATGCATCCGGGCTGGGTCGCCGGCGCCGGCGTCGAGCTCGCCATGGGCGGCGGCTGGTCCGGCAAGGTCGAATACAACTACATCGATCTCGGCGCGCGCACCTATGGTCTCGGCGAGGCGGCGCTGCCGGATGTCAGCGTGACCTCCAAGGTTCATGCGATCAAATTCGGCATGAACTATCGGCTGTGGGATGTACCGCCCTGGGCTCCCGGCGATGCCGCGATCAGGCGGCCGGAGTTCGCCGCATCGACGGACTGGAATGTCCACGGCCAGACCACGCTCATCACGCAGGGCTATCCGAGTTTCCGCTCGCCGTATCAGGGCGCCAACAGCCTTCCCGGCGCGGGACGTGTCCGCGAGACATGGACCGTCGGCGCGTTTCTCGGCTGGCGATTGTGGGACGGCGGCGAATTTTACTTCAATCCCGAGATTGCGCAGGGGTTTGGAATCGGCAGCACGCTGGGCCTCGCCGGTTTCTCCAACGGAGAAGCGCAGAAGGGCGGCGCGGAGTATCCGAAATTCCGCGCGCAGCGCTATTTCGTCCGCCAGACCTTCGGTCTCGGCGGCGAGCAGGAAGATGTCGCGGACGCCGCCAACCAGCTTCCGGGCAAACGCGATATCGACCGCGTCACGGTCACGGTGGGGCGGTTTGCGGTCGGCGATTTCTTCGACGGCAATTCCTACGCGAAAGATCCGCGCGCCGATTTCCTGAACTGGGCGATGTGGTCGTCCGCGGCCTATGATTTCCCGGCCGACCTGCCGGGCTTCACGCGCGGCGCGGTGGTCGAGCTCAACCGCAAGGACTGGGCGATCCGGGCGGGATTGTTTCAGGTGCCGTCGCAGCCCAACAGCGACGTGCTGATCTTCAAGACCGGCGGCGCGGTGGTGGAATTCGAAGAACGCCACACGATCCTCAACCAGCCCGGCAAGTTGCGGCTTGGCGTGTTCGCCAACCGGGGCAACACCGCCAGCTATCGCGACGTCCTCGGGATCAGCGCGGCAAACCCCGGACTTGATATCAATGACATTGCGCTGAACGACCGCCGCGAACGATCGAAATACGGATTCTACCTCAACGCCGAGCAGCAGATCGCGAAGGATGTCGGCATCTTCGCGCGCGCCAGCTGGAACGACGGCAAGAATGAAATCCTGTCGTTCACCGACATCGACCGCAGCGTATCGGGCGGCGTTTCCATCAAGGGCAGCACTTGGGGCCGGCCCGCCGACACCATCGGACTAGGCGGTGCCATCAACGGCCTGTCGGGCGCGCATCGCGATTTTCTTGCCGCTGGCGGCAAGGGTCTGCTGATCGGCGATGGCCGGTTGAACTACGGCAACGAGCGCATTCTGGAAACGTATTACGCGCTGGCGCTCAACAAGGCTTTCACACTGACCGCCGATTACCAGCTCATCGCAAACCCGGCCTATAACGCCGACCGCGGCCCGGTCTCGATCTTCTCAGGACGCCTCCACGGCGAGTTCTAGGATTACCCAGTCGCGGCAACCGGCAAAGCAACCGGCGTCGCCGCAGCCGCAACGGGTGCAAATGACTCTGCCTGCGCAAACGCCCAGGCATGGAAGCGCGGACTCTCGACATTGCCTTCCAGCAGTTCGCCGGGACGAAGCTGCGGATAAAGCCGGGCGAACGACAACACGTCCGTTCCCGATATCCGATGCGAGAAGTGGATCGGCCGAATGTCCTGCGGATGACTGAGACCGGATGCGGCGATCAATTCCGAGAGCGCATGCAGCGTCGCCCGGTGATAATTGTAAACCCGCATCGTCTTGTCCGGCACCACCAGGGCTCGGTTACGCGTCGGATCCTGCGTCGTCACGCCGGTCGGACAGCGATCGGTGTGACAGCTTAACGACTGGATGCAGCCGAGGGCGAACATGAAGCCACGTGCGGAATTGCACCAGTCCGCGCCGAGCGCCATGGCCCGCGCCATATCGAAACCCGTGGCGATCTTGCCGGCCGCTCCAATACGCACGCGATCCCGCGCGTTGATTCCGATCAGCGCGTTGTGCACGAAGCTGACGCCCTCGCGCATCGGCATTCCAAGGTGATCCATGAATTCTACAGGTGCTGCGCCGGTGCCGCCCTCATTGCCATCGACCACGATAAAGTCGGGATAGATCCCGGTTTTCACCATCGCCTTGCAGATCGCAAGAAACTCCCAGCGATGACCGATACAGAGCTTGAAGCCCGTCGGCTTTCCACCCGACAGCCGCCGCATCTCGCCGATGAACTGCATCATCTCGATCGGCGTTGAAAACGCGCGATGAAAGGCCGGCGAAATGCAGTCTTCGCCCATCGCGACGCCGCGAATGCGTGAAATCTCCTCCGACACCTTGGCTGCGGGAAGCACGCCGCCGTGGCCGGGCTTCGCGCCCTGACTTATTTTCAGTTCGACCATCTTGATCTGATCGTCGCTAGCGATCTTGGCGAACAGTTCCGGATTGAAAGTTCCGTCGGGATTGCGGCAGCCAAAATATCCCGACCCGATCTCCCAGATCAGATCGCCGCCATTCTCGCGATGATAGGGGCTGACGCCGCCTTCGCCGGTATCGTGAGCGAAATGACCCTTTTTCGCGCCGGCATTGAGCGACCGCACCGCGTTGGGGCTGAGCGCGCCGAAGCTCATGGCGGAGATATTGAAGACCGAAGCCGAATACGGCTTCGTGCAATCCGGCCCGCCGATCATTACACGAAATGGCTCTTCGGACCGCGGCTTCGGCGTGACCGAATGATTCATCCATTCGTAGCCCGCGGCATAGACATCTTCCTGGGTGCCGAACGGGCGCTTGTCGAGCACCATCTTCGCGCGCTGATAAACCACCGCGCGCGTATCGCGGCTGAACGGCTTGCCGTCCTTCTCGCTCTCGAAGAAATACTGCCGCATCTCGGGCCGAATTTCTTCGAGCAGAAAACGAATATGCGCGGAGATCGGATAGTTGCGCAGAACCGCGTGATTCTTCTGGAGCACGTCGTGAAGACCGAGAACCGAGAGAGAACCAAAAATCACGATCGGAATCGCGAACAGGATGATGTCTTCAGGATCGTAGATGGCGCCGCAAACCAGCAAGGCCGTGATGAAAATGCACAGGGTTAAAATGATGAACCGCGGCGAGAATGGAAGCATGAGAGTTTGCATAAAAACCTCGGTGATCAGTCTGGCTGAACGATCCAGGGGAGAGCGAAAGTCAGTCGCGGATTCGTCGCTTCGGTCGATAGACCTGTTGGCACGGCAATAACAGCCGGAATCATACACGAAATCGAGAGCGTCGACAGCAATGCGTTGCACGCGGCTGACGTAATGCCGTCACATCCGTGAACATCTGAACCGCGATGTCCGGTTCGGATTCTATTGCAGAGCAACAATGCCGGGAGGAAGCCTGTCAGGCTCACACCTCAGCGGCGGATTCAGTGCTTGTGGGGACGCATCTCGCCGGGAATGCCGCCGTTCCGCAGTCCGCCATTTGCAATCCACGTCTCGGTGTTCTTCAGGGCACGCGCAATATGATCGTCGGTCCGGGTGAAGTCATAGGGCGAGCCGACCAATGGGCAGAGCGGCGGCACCACATAATACGCGATGCTCGGCTCAAGATATTCCAGCTCGGCGATCATTTGCCGCGAGATCAGCAGCGTCAGCGCGTGCAGCGCGGTCGCGACCGCGCCCACCGGCGGTTCATGCCCGGCGCACGCAAAGCCGGTCGGCATGATGATGAGCCGCTCCGCGCCTTTATCGATAGCGACGCGGATCGGCGTGTTGCTGGAGATCGCACCATCGGCCAGAAACAGGCCGTTGTGTTTAACCGGCGCGAACGCCCCCGGAATCGCGGTGCTTGCAACGATGGCTTCGGTAGCCGAGCCTGCCGACAGCACGACCGATTCGCCGGTGACGATGTCGGTGGTGACAATGTGAATCGGGATGATCGCGTCTTCCAGATTCTTGTAGGGCAGATGATCGTTGACCAGCTTGCGGATACCATCGTGCGAAATCAGAAAATCGCGTCGCCACAGAAATCCAAGGAAGGCGCGAGCCGTGACCGGAAAGACATCGTGACGCGTCAGGCCGCGCCAAATGTTTGCCAGTTGCCTGACGCCATCGAGCGTCGGCGCACCCGCGTAATAGGCACCGTTCATCGCACCCACGCTCGAACCCACCACCATATCGGCCTTGACGCCGTGGGCGACGAGCGCCTGCATCATCCCGACCTGTATGGCACCGAAACTGCCGCCGCCCGCGAACACGAAAGCGGTCCGGGGTAAGGCGGTCTCGGGTCCAGCGTGGCTGTCTGTGGAATCCATCGAACCTGACAATAAACTGGAAACTGTAAACCGGCTTCAAAACGGCTTTGCGCAGTATGCGCTTTGCTGCCTCGCGGGAACCTATATCAATGCAGCGGAAAGCGAGACAATCAAGAACGCTTGTCCGGACAACTGCCCGACCCGGCGTCGATGCGTGCCGTTGTTTTACGCCGTCCGCCTCGCCAATCGTGTTTTTTCTGCCTCAACGACTTTACTCATGGCGTCGTTGCGCCCGCCGAGCGTTCTTGTCAGCCGCAGCGCGCTTTCCAGCACAAGGTCCGACATGCGTTTGGCATTGTCTTTTGTGAAGCGCGGCTTCGGCCCTGACACCGACAAGGCTCCGGCGAGTTTTCCGTCAGGCCCGAACACCGGGGATGCAATGCCGGCGCAATCCGGATCGCGCTCACCGAATGACGCCACGACGAAATCCTGTCGGATGCGATCGAACGCAGCGCCCTGTTCGCCGTTGAAGGCCAGAATGATCTTGCCGGCGGCGCCGCGATCCAGCGGCAGCAGTCCTCCGGACTCGACCCGATCCAGCGTCGAGTGCTGCGAATCGACGCGAAACACGCAGAGCCGCTGCCTCGTGTCGTGCCGGATATGAAACGACGGGCTCTCGGTGCCCGCCACGACAAGGTGACGAAGCACCGGCATGACATGATCGTGCAAACGGTTTGCGCGCTGATAAATCGCACCGAGCCGGAATGGCGTAGGCCCGAGATGATAGCGCCCGTCGGGAAGCTGCAAGAGATAGCCGAACTCCTGAAGCGAGGTCATCAGCCGCAACAGCGTACTTTTATAAAGCCCCGTCCGGCGCGCGAGCGCTGCAAGCGTCAGCGCCTCCGGCTCACTGTCGAAGGCGGCGAGAATGCTCAAGGCGCGCTCAACGGCCGCAACACCGGGGGACGGCATTCGCTCACTCCTTGCTGGCTGTGGGTGAATTTGTCTTCACGCGGGCAACGCGCGGGAGAGTGGCAATCACGGGAAAGTACGAATCGCCCAATCCGCCGTCGATCGCTTCCTGCAGGATCGCGCCGACCACTTCCGCGCCGCGCGACTCGATTCCCGCCTGCGCAGCAAGCTCCAGCGCATAGGACAGATCTTTCAACGCGTATTCCGTGGAGAATGCCCGCTTCGGGAATTCACCCGGCACGATGGCCTTGAGACCGTGATTGCGCAGCGCGAAGCTGTCGGCGGATCCTTTCGCAAGCGTCTCCAGCAGCAATTTCGGCGCGACGCCGCTGCGCTGTGCAATCGCTACCGCTTCGGAGAGCGCGTTCACCGTCTGGAACAATACCATGTTGTTGAGAATCTTCGTCACCTGCCCCGCGCCGATGCCGCCGCAATGCGTCACTTCGGTTGCAAAACAACGGATCAACGGCTCCACCGCCGCAAACAGATATTCCGATGCGCCGACCATCACGCTCAGCGTCCCGTCTTGCGCCGCCTGACGCGTTCGGGCAATCGGCGCATCCACCCACGCAGCGCCTTTTGTCTCGAACTGGCGCGCGAAATCGCGCGTCAACTCAACGGAAGATGTGCCGAGATCGACGACGATCTGGTCCGGCGCGATGTTTCGCAGAAGTCCTGCCTCGCCCTCGAATGCGGCGCGGACGTGCTTCGCGCTTGGCAGGCACAAAAATACGATTCGGCTCCGGCGCACGACCTCCGCGACCGACGCCGCCACTGCCGTACCTTCCCCGCCGAGCCTCGCAAGCGGCTCCGGCGCAAGATCGTAAACAACGACGGCCTCTCCGCTCTTGTTGAGAAGATTGCGGCAGATCGGCTCTCCCATCACGCCGAGACCGATGAAGCCAAGCGATCCAGATTTCGGAGTGTGACTGCTCATGACGTCTTGGCCCGCGCGCCTGCTGAATCGCCTGCGATGCGGCCGAACACGGCTCCCGCCATCAGGCCCGTGCCGCCCGGATAGTTGAAATAGAACAACCCACCGACCAGTTCGCCCGCCGCGTAGAGATTCGGGATCGGCGCTTCATCGACGCTGACGACCTCGCCGGCTTGCGTGATCTTCAACCCGCCGAAGGTGAACGTGATTCCGCAGGTTACGGCGAAAGCGAGATACGGCGGCTTGTCGAGCGTGTTGGCCCAGTTGCTTTTCGGAACCGGAAGCGACGCGGTGCCGCGCCCATCCTTGACGTTGGGATTGAACGGCACGCCGGTCATCACCGCGCCGTTCCAGCCGTTGACCGTTCGCATGAACCCTGCCGGATCGACGTCGTCGAGTTTCTTCGACAATTCCTCCAGCGTATCGGCCTGCACCCTGGTGACCTGCCGGATGCGATACTCGTCGCGCAAAAGGTGCACGACCTTCTGATCGAAAATCTGCCACGCGAACTGCCCCGGCTGGTCGAGAATGACGCGGCCATATTTGGCGTAGGTGTAGTTGCGGAAATCCGCGCCCTCATCGACGAAGCGCTCGCCCCTGGCGTTGACCATGATGCCGAACGGATAGGAGTGCTTCTGGAATCCGTCGCCGACGGCAAGATCGCCATGCTCCGGTGCGTTGCGGTCCCAGCCGACTGCGTGACAGCCCGACCAGTTGCCGGTCGGCCGCGCGCCGATATCGAGCGCCATCTGGATGCCGCCGCCGGTGTTGAAGCGCGTGCCGCGCACTTTCGCGAGATCCCATGACGGGCCGAGATAGCGCGTGCGCCATTCGGCATTGGCCTGAAAGCCGCCGCTGGCAAGGATCACCGCCTTGGCGCGGATGTCGCGCGTCTTGCCGCTTTGCCTGACCCGGACGCCGCGCACGCCGCTGTCGTCGGTGAGCAGCGACAATGCGCGCGTCTCGAACATCACGGCGATGCCTTCGCGCGCCGCCGAATTGTGCAACGCCTCGACAAGGCCCGGCCCGCCGCCCCACGCTTCAACCGTCAGCCCGCCCCAGAACTTGAATCGTCCGTCAACCTTGAATGCCTGACGGCCATAGATCGGCACGAAGCGGACGCCCTTGGTTCGCATCCAGTTCATGGTGGCGTGGCTGCGGCGCACCAGCAGTTCGACCATGTCGGGATGGGTGCGGTTCTGCGTGACGCGCGCCATGTCGTCGAAGAACTGGTCTTCGCTGTAGGTGCCGAAATCTGTGGTCGCCTTTTCGCTGCCGGAGAGGTCCGGCATCAGCTCATAGAGATCTTCGACCGTGTTGTAGGCGACGCGCATCGCGCCCGCGGTGAAGCTCGAGTTGCCGCCGTGTTCGCCTTCCGGCGCGCATTCCAGAACCGCAACGCTGACGCCGTGCTCGCGCGCGGCCAGCGCCGCGCACATCGCGGCGTTCCCCGCACCGACCACCACCACGTCGTAATCAGCCATGAACGTCCTCATTCAATACGTTCTATTAAACAGAACGACATTCTGTTTTGCAAACGCACAGAATTTCTACACGCCGACGCGGCACCGGCTCAAGAGAATTTTGCAAAGCGCTGGAGGTTTTAAGATCGCGGCTTCGTTTTACTTTGCGAACGACCGCGACGGCGGCTTGTGCAGTTCGTATGCCTCGACGTCCTTGCCCGCTCGCGGATAGAGTTCACGCACCATCGGATCGTGACCGGGAATGACCCGGTCGGGATGGCCTGCAAGCCGCTCGACGGCGGCCCAGCCTTCCATCATGTCGCCGACATTATAGACAATCGGAAACGGATTGCGGCGCTGGATGTTGCCGTAGTAATGCGCGGCATCGGACGCCAGCACCACCGGCCCGCGCGCGGTCTCGACGCGGACCACCTGCAAACCATCGGAATGGCCGCCGACACGATGCAGCGTCACGCCCGGTGCGATCTCATCGTCGCCGTCGTGAAACACAACGCGCTCGCTGAACACGTGGCGCACCATCAGCGTTACGTCTTCTGCGGAGAACGGATGGCGCAGCACCCCGTGGCACATGCAGCGCCCGGTGGCGTAACTCATCTCGCGGTCCTGCAAATGAAACCGCGCCTTGGGAAACCGATCGAGGTTGCCGGCATGATCGTAATGCAGATGCGTGATGACGACATCGCGGATGCTGTCGGGCGGCACGCCGAACCGCGCGAGCGCATCGGCCGGATTGATCGTCAGGGTGCGCGAGCGTTCCTGCGCGGCTACATCGTTGAAGCCGGTATCGACCAGAATGTCACCGCCCGCACCGCGGATCAGCCAGACGAAGTAATCGAGGTCGGTGCCCTCGTTGTGCACGTCGGGCACCAGATAGTTCTGGTGCGGCTGGCGTCCCGTCATCGTTGCATAACGAATCGCGTAGATCTCATGCCGATGACTCACGTGCTGTCCCTCCCCGAAAACTCTTTCCGGTTTCCGGATCGGTACTCTGCACATTGACGGTCGCCGCGACAAGCCGTCGAGGGAATTGCGGAACGCTATGCAACGGTCATTGCATAGATCGTCGTCGCGCCAATCGCTATCGTGATAATGCCGACGGCGATCTGCAACGCGCGATTGGCCCATGTCAGCCAGCGCGCCGACACAACAAGCGGCACGGCAATCGCGGCCGACAGCGCGCCCATGCCCAGCATCGACCCGACCCCGAACAGCAGAACGTAAAGCAACCCGCTTGTCGCCGTCTCGGCCTGCGTGACAACAAGCACCAGCAGCGCCGCGGAACCCGCCATGCCGTGCATCAGCCCGACCAGCAGCGAACGCCAGCGGAAACCATGCTCATGAGAATGCTCGCTGCGTGGGTGCGGAAGATTGTCCGCAACGTGGCTGTGCAGATGAAGATGCGCAGTGCCGTCGCCATGCCGGTGATGGTGGACGTGCACGCGGTCGCGCCACAGCCGCCACAGCACATGCGCTCCAAGGCCCACCAGCATGACACCGACCGCCGCCTCGAGCGGGCGCGACACCTGATCGGGGATCGCGTGCCCGAGCAGGAGTGCCGCGCCGGCAAATGCGAACAGCGTGATGGTGTGACCGAGCCCCCAGGTCAGGCCGTGCCTGACGATATCGCGGGCGCTGGTCCGCCGGGCGGCGATGCTCGACACGGCAGCGATATGATCGGCTTCAATGGCATGCTGCATGCCGAGCAGAAACCCAAATCCCAGAATTCCGAACATGCGCACCACGATCTTTCAGGGGAACCGATCACAGACGAAGCGACGCGGCCCCACGGGACTTCGTCAGGATCGATCCGCAGCCGTGGACGAACTGTCACGGCAGGTATGAAAATGTCAATAAATCATCATACCAGAAATCATCATACCAAACAGTCTGCGGTTCGATCCCCGTCATGCATTCAGATACCGGCTGAACTCATTCAGTACGGATCGAAACCCCGGCGATGGTTCCGGGCTGCGTACAGAGCATGCGAAATTCACTCGCAGACTTTTTCGCAGCGCACTCATCCAGTTATGGGCTTCCAGCTTTCGAAAAAACCACCTAGCATCGCTGCCAATCAATGTGCCGTTCGAGCAAATCGACGGAAAGAATAACGCCGAAACGGCGAGTGACTGGGGGAAGCCATGACGACGAGCGTGAAACGCCCGCCACAGCGCGATGGCATTGGCCTGCGTGATGCCGGTGAATAAACCCGCCGCGCCTTTCCATCCATACTGAAAAACAATGACCGGCAAACCATGCCGGACCCGACAACCATGAACGCATCAATGCAGTTTCCCGGAAGGAAAAATACCGTGAAGTCGAAAACCGCCTTGTCCACCTTCTTTGCAGCCCTGGTGGGAATTTCCGCCATGGCCAGCCAGGCCTCCGCCCAGTCATGGCCGCAGAAGCCGATCGTCTTCGTCGTGCCGTTCGCGGCCGGAGGCGGCACCGATGCTTTCGCGCGTCCGCTCGCCGCCCAGCTCGATACACAACTCGGCACCCGCGTGCTGATCGAAAACCGCGCCGGCGCAGGCGGCACGGTCGGTGCATCGCAGGCCTCCAAGGCAGCTCCGGACGGCTACACGTTCTTCGTCGGAGCGGCGCATCATGCCATTGCGCCGTCGCTCTATCCCAACCTCGACTATGACATCGAGAAAGACTTCGTTCCGGTTGCGCTGATCGCGCGGCCGCCGCAGGTCATCGTCGTCAATCCCGACAAGGTCGCGGCGAAGACGCTGGCCGAGTTCGTCGCCTACATCCGCGCCAATCCTGACAAGCTGGCCTATGGCTCCGCCGGGGCGGGTACAACGCATCATCTCGCTGGTGAGTTGTTCAAGATCTTGACCAAGACGCGCATTCTTCATGTGCCCTATCGCGGAGCCGGACCTGCGATGCAGGATCTGGTCGCCGGACATGTCCCGCTGGTGTTCGACGGTCTCGGCTCGTCGGCAGCTCAGATCAGAGGCGGGCAGTTGCGCGCGCTCGCAGTGGCTGCGCCGAAGCGGGTGCCCGCATTCCCCGATGTTCCGACCGCCGCGGAAGCCGGCGTGCCGGGTTTCGAGGTCTCAACCTGGTACGGCGTGTTCGCGCCGAAGAACACGCCGCCGGCCATCGTCGAGCGCATGACCAGGGAATTGCAGACGGCGCTGAACACGCCCACGATCAAGGACGCCTGGGAGCGCAACGGCACCGATGTCCCCGCGGTGTCGGGCAAGGAGTTCGGCACCATGGTGAGTTCGGAAGTCGC
>JAZKGC010000060.1:0-6845 GCA_040386115.1 Pseudomonadota bacterium | reverse complement strand
AAGATGATTGCCCCGCCCTGGATGAGCAACTGATCTGCATTTCCCCGTCGTGAGGCGCGGCCGGTAACGATCTTACCGGCCGCATCCCGGAGGCTTTGCCTCTCCGTAACGTGCGAGAACAGCAGGCGGACATGCTCGAAATCCTGATCTATGGCGCGGTTTCCAGTGCGATCTATGCGATGCTTGCGGTGGGCTTTACGCTCATCTTCGGTGTTGCCCGCATCCTCAATCTTGCGCACGGCGCGTTCTATGCCCTTGGCGCTTATGCGGCTTATGTCTTCACGTCCCTGCTGAACATGCCGCTGTTCATCGCAGCGCCGCTGGCCGTGCTTCTGGTCGCGGGATTCGGCGTGTTGATGGAGCGGTTTCTGGTGCGGCCCTTGCGAGCGTCGCAGCTCGCCGTCCTGATGATTACGCTGGCTGTCTCGCTCGCCGTCGAGCAGGCGCTGTTCATCACCTTCGGTTCCGAATACAGGAACGTGCCATCGTTCGTCGCTGACAAGGTCTCGATCGGCGGCGTCGATATCGGCGGGCAGAGATTACTCGCTCTCGTCGCCGGCATCCTCGTTCTTCTGGTCTTGTGGCTCTTTATCCAGCGCACCCGGCTGGGAGCCGCCATTCTGGCGGTGTCCCAAGACCCTGAAGCCGCGCAGTACATGGGCATTCCGACCAATCGCATCTTCTCGATTGTGATGGCGATCTCCGCGGGCACTGCCGCTCTCGCCGGTGTGCTGGTGTCGCCGTTCCTCACGGTTCAGCCGACCATGGGATTGCTTCCGATGGTGAAGGCGTTCGCCATCGTCATCGTCGGGGGGCTGGGGTCGATTCCGGGAAGCATCATCGCTTCGCTCATTCTCGGCTATTCCGAAACCATCGTGGCCTATCTGGTCTCGACATCGTGGACCGAACTGGTGTCGCTGGTTGCGGTCGTCGTCACGCTCATGATCAGGCCGTCCGGGATTCTCGGCCGCCGGGCGGCGTTCTGACATGCGGCGCATTTCATTGATCGATGTCGCCGGTGGGATCGTCGTGGTCGCGATACTTGCGCTCGCGCCCGTGTTCGTCGCGAGCAACTATCTGACCGGCGTGCTGACCGTTTGCGCAATTTACGGTATCTGGGCGTCGAGCTGGGACTTCATGTCCGGGCTGACCGGCCGCGAGAACTTCGGCCACTCCCTGTTTATTGGCGCCGGCGCCTACACTTCAGGGTTCATGGCCACCATCTGGTTTACGAACCCGTGGTACAGCCTGCCGGCTGCGGTCGTGATTGCCGTGATCTTCAGCCTGATCGTCGGGTTTCCGACGCTGCGCTTGCGCGGTCCGTATTTCGCACTGGCGATGCTCTCGGCGTCCGCGATCTTGCAGCGGCTTTGCCTGATCTTCTGGGAATACACCGGCGGCGAGGAAGGCCTTTATGGCCTCGATCCGTTGATCCGCAATCCTCTTCAATACTACTGGTTCGTGCTTGCGGTGCTCGTGGTCAGCGTGATCGTTCTCACGCTGCTTGCCCAATCGCATTGGGGGCTGCTGCTGCGCGCCATTCGCGGCGATGAAGCGACCTGCCAGGCCGCGGGCATCAACGTGACCTTCTACAAGATCGCCTCGCTGGCCATCAGCGCTGGGTTCGCGGGCCTCGGCGGCGCGCTCTACGCGCACTACCAGCTTCAGGTCAGCCCGCCGCTGTTCTCGGTGGTCGTTTCCATCACCGTCATCATCATGGTTTATGTCGGCGGCATCGGCTCGATCTATGGCGCGGCCATCGCCGCTATCCTGCTCACCTTGCTCACGGAGATGCTGCGCGGCTTCGGCGAATACAGGCTCTGGATCTACACCCTCACCCTGATGCTTATTCTGTTCTTCTTGCCGAACGGACTGATTGCGCCGCTCTGGCGCAGAATGACGGAGCGCTTCCGATGACCGCGCTTCTGGAAGTCAACGACGTGACCAAGCGTTTCGGCGGTCTCACCGCGGTGAAGAACGCGACGTTCACGCTGGAGAAAGGCGAACTGACGGGAATCCTCGGACCCAACGGCGCGGGCAAGACCACGCTGTTCAATATCCTCACCGGCTTCATGCCCGCCACATCCGGCACGATCACGTTCAACGGCGAGCCGTTGCGCAACCTCGCGCCGTACAAGATCGTCAACCGCGGCATGGCCCGCACCTTCCAGCTGACGCGGCCTTTCGTCGGCATGAACCTGCTTGAAAACGTCCTCGTCGCTTGCATGTCGCCTCGCGCGCATCAAGACAAGGACAAGGAGGAACGCGCGCGCCACCTGCTCGAACAGGTCGGTCTCGGCGGGCGCGGGCTGGAGCCGGTGGAAATATTGCCTTACGGCGATCTGCGGAGGCTTGAAATCGCCCGCGCGCTGGCGACGCGGCCCGACGTGCTGCTGCTCGACGAGCCGTTTGCCGGTCTCGGCAGCAGCGAGATCGAGCCCCTGGCGCAGTTGATCCGGCGACTGCATCGCGAGGAAAATCTGACCATTCTCCTGATCGAGCACAAGCTGCGCGAATTCATGGCTCTGGTCTCGCGCGTTATCGCAATGAACTTCGGCGAAATCATCGCCGTCGGCCCGCCCGATCAAATCGTGAAGAACCCGAAAGTGATCGAAGCCTATATCGGACGAACGGAGGAAGCCCATGCCTCTGCTTGAAGTGTCCGACCTGCGCGTCAGCTACGGCAAGGCGCTGGCTATCGAATCCGTTTCGATCAAGGTTGAAAAGGGTGAACTCGTCGGCGTGCTTGGTCCCAACGGTGCGGGCAAGACAACCCTCCTGAAAGCGATATCGCGTTCCATCCCGTCGCAGGGCACGCTGATGTTCAAGGGCCAGTCGCTGGCCCGCGTGGAGCCGTATGACGTGGTGGCGCGCGGCATCTGCCACTGTCCCGAAGGCCGCAAGCTGTTCTCTGAATTGTCCGTGCTGAAAAACCTCCAGCTCGGCGCTTACCTGCGCAACAACAAGGCCGAGATCAACGCCGATCTCGAGCGCGTCTTCACACTGTTTCCCGTGCTGCGCGAGCGGCAGTGGCAGCAATCCAGCACGCTGTCCGGCGGCGAACAGCAGATGGTGGCCATCGGCCGTGCCCTGATGGGCCGTCCGGAACTGCTGCTGCTCGACGAACCATCGGTCGGAATCGCGCCGCTGCTGAAGGGATTGATTTTCGATTCCATCCAGCAGATCAGGAAGGACGGCACCGCCATCCTCATCGTCGAGCAGGATGCGACCTCAACCTTGCGGATCACGGATCGCGTCTATGTTCTCGAACATGGCCGCACCATCCGCGAAGGCACCGCAAAGGATCTCGCGGGCGACGAATACATCCGTCAGGTTTATCTCGGGGTGTGAATCTATCTCGGAATATAAAGATTACTTCCTGATAGCGCTTCGTCATTGCGAGCGGAGCGAAGCAATCCAGAAATGCCAGAGACAGACTGGATTGCTTCGTCGCTGCGCTCCTCGCAATGACGAATGAAGACGCCTATTTCTTCTCCAGCGCGCCTTCGGCTTTCAGCACCTCATGCGCAGCCTTGAACGCTTCGAGGCCTGAGGGAATGCCGCAATACACCGTCGCGTGCAGCAGGATTTCCTTGATCTCCTCGACGCTCACACCGTTCGTCAGCGCGCCCTTGACGTGCAGCCGGAGTTCGGCCGGCTTGCTGAGTGCTGTGAGCATCGCAAGGTTGAGCATGCTGCGCGTCTTGCGATCGAGGCCGGGCCGCGTCCATGCGTAGCCCCAGCACCATTCCGTGGTGATGTTCTGGAATGCCATCATGAAATCGTCGGCCTTGGCGATGCTGCCATCGACATAGTCCGCGCCCAGAACGTCCCGACGCACGGCCAGACCTTTTTTGAATTGTTCGCTTTCGCCGCTCATGACGTCCTCCAGACATTTTGATTCAAGACAAGCAACCCTGTCAGTTCTCTTCCGCCGCTCTTGTTTGGCGCAGGCAGAGGGGCACTGCAACATGCAATGCCTCGCCCTCGCTGTGCCGGATTGCATAGGCGCATTCGCAAACACCCCCTGCTCCTCGCCGCCGAATTGGGGTTCATGAGCCCTATGAACCACGATCTCCCCGCCGGGGGCATTCGATGAAAGCCGTAAAGCCCGCGCGCACCGCGCTGAATGTGCTTGCGTTGTGTTTCGCGCTGTCGGTACTGGGGCGCGGCCTCGGGGAGAGCTTTACAGTCTTCCTGTTGCCCATTTCGCAGAACTTTGGCTGGGATCGCGCACAGGTCATCTCGATCTATTCGTTCGCAGCACTGGCCGGCGGCCTGGCGGCCCCCCTGATCGGCCGGCTGTTCGACCGTTCGGGTCCGCGCGCCGTCTATGCCCTCGGGCTGGTGCTGTTGGGCGGCGCGTTCGTTACTGCCGCCTACGCGCAAAAGCTCTGGCAATTCCAGGTCAGCCTCGGACTCTGCGTGGGATTGGGAATCGCCTGTATCGGCAACGTCCCGAACTCGATTTTGCTTGGGCGCTGGTTCAGCCGGCGATTGCCCACCGCCATGGCTGTCGTCTATTCCGCGACTGGCGCCGGGGTGCTGATCCTGTTGCCGGTGTCGCAGGTTCTGATCGATCGCGTCGGCTGGCGTGGCGCGTATCTGATTTTCGGCGGCACAGCTTTGTGTCTGCTGCTGCCACTGTTGCTGCTGCCCTGGAAGCTGTTCTCGTCAGGGTCGGTCGCGCTTGCCCGCAGTGCCGCAGCCGACCTCGCCGATGAAGGCTGGACCTTGCTGAGCGCCATGCGCCACCATGCGTTCTGGGCGCTGTTCTGCACGTTCTTCTTCACCGCTGTGGGGATGTTCGCCATTTCGGCGCAGGTCGTCGCCTATCTGATCGATGCCGGATTTCCCCCGCTTCAGGCCGCGACCGCGTGGGGGTTCAGCGGCGTCGTGCTGCTGTTCGGCATGCTATCCGTCACCTGGCTCGATGGAGTCATCGGCAGACGCCGCTCGGTCTTGTTCAGCTACGCCCTGTCGATCATCGGCATCGGACTGCTCTGGCTGCTGAAGCCATATCCCAACGTATTGCTGCTGACAGGATTCGTCATATGCTTCGGCAGCATGATAGGCTCGCGCGGCCCGCTGATTACGGCCACGGCCATGAAAATCTTTCGCGGCGAGCGCGTCGGCACGATCTACGGAACAATTTCGATCGGCAGCGGGCTCGGGGCAGCGCTGGGGTCATGGAGCGGCGGGCTGATTCATGACGCGACCGGAAACTACGATGCGTTGCTATTGTTCTCTCTGATCAGCGTGATCCTGGGTATGATCCCCTTCCTCGTTGTACCCGCGCTGCGACAATGACACGACTGGAGACCGTTGAATGAACACGCCTGTCGATGCTCCTGATTGGCGAAGGCTTTCACAGGAAGACCGCGATCTGGGCTTCAACAACACCGTCGCGGTGACAAACACCGCCTCGATCATTGCCGAATGGGACCGGCTTTCAGCCGATATGCGCGCGCGCCATCCGCAGTATCTTGGCCTTCGTTACGGGCCGCGCGAGCGCAACCTGATCGATTTTCTGAAAGCGAACACCGGCGGCCCAACGCTCGTGTTCATTCACGGCGGCTACTGGCAGACCCGCGCCAAGGAAACTTTCACGTTTTGCGCCGCTGGTCCGATGGCCCACGGCATCAACGTCGCGCTCATCGGCTATACGCTTGCCCCCGACGCCACGCTCGATCAGATCGTCGATGAGGTTCGCGCGGGCATCGACCATCTTGCGCGCGAACTGCCTGCACTCGGTGGCAACCCCGAACAGATCGCCGTCTCTGGCTGGTCTGCGGGCGGACATCTCTCATCCATGATGCTCGCTCACCCGCGCATCAAGGCCGGGCTTCTCATCAGCGGCATTTACGACCTTGAGCCGATCCGCCACAGCTACCTCAACGCCAAGCTCGGCCTTGACGAAGCCATGAGCGGCCGCAACTCGCCGGTATTGCAGCCGGGCGGTGCGAACAAGCCGGTCGCAATGGTGGCGGGCAGCGGAGAGCTGCCGCTGCTGCGCAAACAGTCCGCGGACTTCGCCGCCCACCGCGCGACGCACGGCTTGCCCGTCGTTTACGAGGAAATTCCGGACGCCAATCACTTCACCATTCTTGAAGAACTGGCATCGCCGAAAGGCCGGCTGACGACGTTTGTTCGCCAGCTTTTCGAGCGAACGACCGGCAGCTAGTTCACCAGGGAGCCACGCTGTTTCGAAACTGCGCCCGGTCATGCATGCGCCACCGGCATGCGCGTTTCGATGATCCGCGAAAACAGGCTTGCTCCCACGGGCAGGATTGCGTCGTCGAGGATAAAGCCGGGGTTGTGAACCGGCACCGAACCTTCGTGGCCGAGCCAGAAATAAGCCCCCGGCACCGCGAGCAGCATGTCGGCAAAATCCTCGCTGCCCATTTTCGGCCGCGACGCCGTCAGCACATTCTCGTTGCCGACAACACCTCGCGCGACCTCCGCCACCACGTTTGCATGCTCTTCATGATTGATCAGCACGGAGAAGATGTCGCGGATGTCCACGTCGATCTCGACCTGAAATGCGGCAGCCATGCCTGCTGCGATGGTCCGCATCCGCTCGCGGATCTGGTTGCGCACGGTGTCGGAAAATGCGCGCACGGTGCCCGACAGCTTCGCCTCGTTCGGAATCACATTGTAGGCGGAGCCGGCATGGATCTGCGTGATGGATAGCACCGCCGACTTGAGCGGATCGACATTGCGGCTGACGATGGTCTGCAACGCCTGACCGAGCGTCATCGCGATCACCACGGGGTCTTTGGATCGTTCGGGCATCGCGCCGTGGCTGCCATAGCCGGTGATGGTGATGTCGAAGAAATCCGCGC
>JAZKGC010000059.1:77695-98520 GCA_040386115.1 Pseudomonadota bacterium | reverse complement strand
TTTTCGCCGACCGCATTGGGGCGCTGGAAAATCCAGTTCTGCCAGGCCGTGAGGCGCGAGAAGATTTTCGATTCCATGGTCTCGGGTCCGACGAAGCGCAAATTGGCTTCCATGCCGGTGAGGCTGTCGGGCGAGAAGCTGGTGCGCTCCTCGAAGAACACCCGCACCTCGTCGTCCCAGTCGATGTCGTCGAGCGCGAAAGTAACGAGACCCAGTTCCTCGGCAGCCTCGGCATCGAGCGCCTCGCCGATCTTCGCTTTTGCGGTCTCGACGTCGGACGGATCGGCCTGAAACCGCGACTGCAACCGCGTGAGACCGTGGCTCATCGGATAGGGGCCGAAATTCGCGGCACTGAGGATGATTTCCGCAGGCGCGCGATTGTCGCCGGTCTTTTCGCCGATCAGCATGTAGGAGCGGTCCGCCGCGAACACCAGTTCGGCCAGTGTGCCGACAAAGCACGAACCCGGCTCCACCAGCGTCACCAGCGTGCGCGAGGTGACATCGACGCGCTTGAGCACGCGCTTCCAGTAATGCGTGACTTCGTTGATGAGCCAGTGGGATTTGTGGGCGTCGAGGAAGGCGTCGTAAGCCAGCACCCGCGCGCGCTCGCCGTGGGACTTGAACACGAACATCGCGGTTTGCAGCTCGTTGATGCGCAGGTGCAAAATGGCGTCGTCAAGTTCGCGCGCCACTTGCAGCGGCCAGAAATCCGCGCCTTGCGCCGCCGCGCCCGCCACATCGGCAGGCGGATCGATCTCGGGTGCCTTGATCGAAAGAGTGGCGATGCGCTTGTCGCGGTCGATATCCACGCTGACGAAGCCATAGCCAATCCCGTTGTCGGTGAATTCCCGCTTCAGCGGCTTGAGAACAATGCCCGCTCCCTCGCCTGCGCGCTTCGAACTGGCAGCGAATTCTTTCGCGCAGCCGGCGACCCTGACTTCGAGTTTGGAATTGGAGACGATCTCGTCCACCAGCCGCCACTGCACCGCGCGCTTGCCCTTGATGCCTTCCTCGATGGTGCAGAAATAATCCGCGTGGTCGCGGCGCACCTTGCGCTTGTCCACCACGCGCGTGAGACCGCCGGTGCCCGGCAGCACCGCCAGCAGCGGCACTTCCGGCAGCGCCACGGCCGCCGCGCCATCGTCCGCCATGATGATGTGATCGGTGGCCAGCGCCAGCTCGTAGCCGCCGCCCGCCGCCGTGCCGTTCACCACGGTGATGAATTTCTGGCCGGAGTTTTCGCTGGAGTCTTCAAGCCCGTTGCGGGTCTCGTTGGTGAACTTGCAGAAGTTCACTTTATGCGCGTGGGTCGAACCCGCCAGCATGCGGATGTTGGCCCCGGCGCAGAACACCCGGTTCTTGCCGGAACGCAGAATGACCGCCTTCACGCCCGGATGCTCGAAGCGCAGCCGCTGCACGGCGTCGGCCAGTTCAATGTCCACGCCGAGATCGTAGGAATTCAGCTTGAGCAGATAGCCCTCGAACAGGCCGCCGTTCTCGTCCACGTCCATGGTCAGCGTGGCAATGTCGCCCGCCACATCGAGCTTCCAGTGCCGATATTTCGACGGCTCGGTCTGGAAATCGATGTAGGTCGCGCTGTTGGCGAGTTTTCGGTCGGCTTTATCGTCTTGGGCCATGGGTGGCTCTCGGTCGGGCTGGATTTGGAAATATAATGCACAATAATGCAGGTTTATGGACTAGTCCAGTCCGAATTATGCATTTTCTTGCATATCAAGCCGCACGGCCCAGTTCGCCCTCGCCATGCATGGACAGCAGCCGGTTGGCGAAATCCGCCACCGCTTTCAGGGTCGGTTCAGGCGCTTGCCGATGCGGGGAATGCGCGGCACCGGGAATGATCGACACGTCCACCGGGCAGTAGCATTCGGCCTGCGCAATCTCGATCTGGCGCAAGGTGCCGTACTGGTCGTCGGCGCCCTGCACGATGGCGACAGGCACTCGCACATAGGCGAGAGATTCGGAAATGTCCCAGTCGCGGAATTTTGGATCGAGCCAGACATCGGCCCAGCCGTGAAACGCGTTGTCGGCATCCTTGTGCCAGCGCGCGAGTTTCTGTTTCAGGTCTCCAGAGTCGTAGTTCTGTTTGGTCTTCGCAATGGAGGCGAGCCCGAACTCCTCGACGATGAAATGCGGCGCGATCAGCACGAGGCCGCGCACGCGATGATCCTGCACGCCGCCGGCATAGATGGTGGCGATCGACGCGCCGTCGGAATGGCCGAGCAAAAGTCCGCGACGAAAACCGATGGCATCGAGCACCTGCGGCAGCACGCCGAGCGCCTCAACCTCCATGAAGTTCAGCGGTCGCGGCAACGTCGCCGACGAAGAGTTGCCGTAGCCGGCGCGTGAATAGATGAACACGCCCGCACCCGTCGCGGCCTGCAGCTTGTCCGGAAAATCGCCCCACAACCCGGCAGAGCCGAGACCTTCATGCAGCATCACGATGGTCGGCGCGTCGTGCGGCATCGGGCCGATCATGCGGTATTCGAGATCGCTGGAGCCGACGGTCAGCGTGCCGGAGGACTGGAGGAGCATTGATGTTACTTTCCTGGTGTCGCTAGTTGCAGGCTACGGGCCTCACAAATCTCTCTGCCATCATTGCCGGGCATAGCCGCTAGAAGAACGGCGGCGCTTCCGCTTGCCTATGACCCGGCAATCCATCTTCCTTTGCTACGATCCATCCTTTCAGATGGATGCGCGGGTCAAGCCCGCACATGACAAGTCATGGCGTTGAGCCGTCGATGCCTACGTCGCGCCATCCCGCAACTTGAAACGCTGGATTTTGCCCGTCGCGGTTTTCGGCAGGCTCTCCACCACCTCGATCCAGCGCGGATATTTCCACGGGCCGATCTTCTGCTTGACGTGCTCTTTCAGCGCGCCGTTGAGATCGGTCAAATGTGTATCGGGCCGCAGCACCACGAACGCTTTCGGCTTGAGCAGGCCTTCCGGATCTTCGGCGGGCACCACGGCTGCCTCCAGCACCGCCGGATGCGTAATCAGCGCGCTCTCGACTTCAAACGGCGACACCCAGATGCCGGACACTTTGAACATGTCATCGCTGCGGCCGCAGTAGGTGTAACGGCCGTCAGCATCGCGGGTGTATTTGTCGCCGGTGCGGGTCCAGCCGCCCTCGAAGGTCTGGCGGCTTTTGCTGCGCTGATTCCAGTAGCCCTCACCGGCGGACGGCGCGTTCACAAGCAACTCGCCGACCTCGCCGTCGGACACTTCTGCGCCCGCGTCATTGACGAGGCGGACCTCATAGCCCGGCACGGGCTTTCCAGACGTGCCGTATTTGATGTCGCCGGGTGCGTTCGACAAAAAGATATGCAGCAACTCCGTCGAGCCGACGCCGTCGAGAATATCGACGCCGAACCGCTGAAGCCAGGTTTGTCCGACCATTTCAGGCAGGGCTTCTCCCGCCGAAGTGCACACTCTCAATCGTTTCGTGCGCGGCTCGCTCTTGAAGGCATCATCGTTGAGCATCGCCGCGAACAGGGTCGGCACGCCGAAGAAAATACTCGGATCGTGCTTTCTGATGAGGTCGAACATCACCTGCGGCGTCGGTCGTTCGGGATTGAGGATGCTGGTCGCGCCCACGCTCATTGGGAATGTCAGCGCGTTGCCGAGGCCGTAGGCAAAAAACAGTTTTGCCGCCGACAGGCCAACGTCGTCCTCGCGAATGCCGAGAACTTTTTTCGCATAGGTTTCCGCCGTGGCTTCGAGATTGGAATGCAGGTGGCGCACGGCCTTCGGCATGCCGGTGGAGCCGGAGGAATAGAGCCAGAACGCCGGCTCGTCGGCATGGGTCGCGGCGGTCTCGAACTTGTCGGACTCTTTTGCCAGTTCATCCTTCAGCAGCGTGTGGCCGTTCGCGGCGGCACCTGACACAATCACATGCTGCAAATCCGGCATCCGGCCCAGCACGTCCTTCACCACCGGCAGCAAGGCTTCGGAAATGAACAACACGCGCGCGCGGCAATCCGCCAGCACATAGGCATATTGCTCGGGCGTCAGCAGCGTGTTGAGCGGCACCGGCACGATGCCGGCGCGGATCGCGCCCAGAAACACCACCGGGAAATCAATCGTGTCGAGCATCATCATCGCGATGCGCTCTTCCCGGCGCACGCCGAGCCGCCGCAAGACATTCGCCAGCCGCCGGGTCTCGGCCTGCAACGCGCCATAGGTAATTTCGGCGGCAGGGTCTTTGAACACGACCTTGACGCCTCGCCCCGCATCGACATTGCGGTCAAGCAGATAAGTCACCGCATTGTAAGTGCCGGATGAATCGCTCATGACTTCCATCCGGGGCAGACGCCCGGTCCCTCACAGCACACGACGGTTCGCTCCAGTTTCATATTTAGAATTATAATTCATATAAAGTCACCGCCTGAACTTGCTGTCAATCCTTTCCGGCATTATGTTTCAGGTTGCCGAACTCCAATGCGCCCGCGCGCCAAAGCGACATGACGGAACAGCCTGAGCCGGAAAACATCTTTCTCGAACAGCTTGGCCAGCGCGTCCGCACCATGCGCGCGCTGCGCGGCATGTCGCGCAAGGTGCTCGCCAAGGTCTCGGGAATTTCCGAGCGCTATATTGCGCAGCTCGAAAGCGGCAAGGGCAACGTCTCCATCGTTCTCCTGCGCCGCGTCTCGGCAGCGATGGGCGCGCATGTCGAGGATCTGGTCCCGACGGCGGACACCACGCCCGACTGGCTGGTGATCCGCGACCTGATGCGCAGCGCGACGCCCCAGCAGATTTCGCAGGCCAAGGACGTTCTGTCCGGCCACGCCTCGACGGGCGCGGCGGCGTTCGCCGGCATCGCGCTGATCGGGCTGCGCGGCGCAGGCAAATCCACCCTCGGCAAATTGCTGGCGAAGAGCATCGGCTGGACCTTCGTGGAATTGAACAAGGAAATCGAAAAACAAAACGGCCTGTCGGTGGCCGAGATCATCGCGCTCTACGGCCAGGAAGGTTTTCGCCGCATGGAGCAGGCGGCGCTGGCGCAACTGCTGGCGCGCAAGGAACTGATCGTGCTGGCAACCGGCGGCGGCATCGTCTCCGAACCCGCGACGTTCGATCTCGTGCTGTCGTCGTTCTATACGGTGTGGCTGAAAGCCAGGCCCGAGGAACACATGGGCCGCGTCCGCAAGCAGGGCGACCTGCGGCCGATGGCCGACGACCGCTCCGCCATGCAGGAGTTGCGCACCATTCTCGCCAGCCGCGAGCCGCTCTATGCGCGCGCCTCCGCCCATGTCGATACGGCGGGGCTGACCATCGATGAGGCGAGCAGGCGTCTGGCCGAGACGGTCGCGCCGGTGCTGGCGAAAGAGCCGCTGGCTTTCGTACCGCGCGCCGTCGCGTCGCGATGAGCGCATTGTCCATCGGCGCCGCCGATAAATGCAACCAAACGGCTTCCGCTCCGAGCGGGATTGGCACGCTCGGCGAACTGCTCCGCGCGCGCGGCTTTGATACCGGCGGCATGATCGCTGTCCGCAACACGCTGCATGCCGAAGATGCGTCGAGCGACTTTCGCACCATTGAAGATGTCGCGCAGGCCAATGTTTTACAGATGCTCGACCGGATGCAGGACGGGCCGCGCATCGCGCACGACGCGCTGGTGCTGTCGTTCGTGGCGATGGATGACGGACAGGCGAAGCTGACGAGCTTTCGCAAATTCCTGATGCGCCGCGAGGGCATCGTGCCGGCCGACATCGTTTACGATTACGACGCGGCACACCTGCTGCATTCGTTCATCGCCCGCGCCACCACGCCGGTTTTTTACGATGCGTTCGATGAGGCCGGGCTTGACGATTTGATCGGAGCGCTGGTGGTGCAATGGCCGGAGCCGATGACGCGGCACATTGTTGAAGCGGGCGATCCGGGGCTGGTGGTGGTTACTTAATCCCTGTCGTGATTGCCGGGCTTGACCCGGCAATCCATCTCCTTCGACAAGTTTTTCTTGCAAGATGGATCACCGGGTCAAGCCCGGTGATGACATCCAATCGTGGAGCGAGCGTCGATCCGCATCACGCCACGCGGTACCGCTCCATGACCTCCCGGTCCGGCTCGTAGCCCAGCCCCGGACCTTCGGGCACGGCGATGCCACCCTTCGCATCCACATCGATGCGGCCACGCCAAAGGCATGCGGCACGGTTCATGTAGAAAACTTCGACAAATGTGCCATCGTCGCGAAGCGACATGAGTTGCAACGTCGCCAGAAAGCCCGGCCCGAAATAGGGCGAATGCGGCGCAAGCTTCACGCCCAGTTCGTCGGCCAGCGCGACGACCTTCACATATTCCGTGATGCCGCCGACCTTGATGACAGACGGCTGGGCATAGCTCACCCCGCCCGCATTCATCATCTGGCGAAACTGATAGACAGTGCACGCGTTCTCGCCAGCCGCGAGATCGAGCCCGCCCTTCTTTCGGACCTCCGCCAGCGTCGCAAAATCCTCCGGCGGCCAGACCGGCTCCTCGAGAAACAACGGCGCTGCCGCGCGGCAATCATGAGCGAACGCAATCGCGGTCGCGCCATCCATCGGGCAATTCATATCGACCATGAGCGGGATGCCGTCGCCGATAGACTGCCGCGCCGCAAGCACGGCCGGCACGGTTGTCTCATGCAACTTGATTGCCGGGTAGCCGCGCCGCAGCGCCGTCTCGCATTCGCTTGCAACCAGATCGGGCTTCCCGATCTTGAGCAGACTCGCATAGGCGGGAATGCGCGCCCTCTTGCGGGTGCCGAGCAGGCGATGCAGCGGCTCGCCCTTCACGCGGGCTGCGAGATCCCACAAGGCGATGTCGAGGCCGGAGATCGCGAACATCGTGATGCCGTAACGGCCGAACAGATGCAGGTTGCGCTGGATGCGCTCCATGAAAACGGGAATGCCCGCGGCATCCGGAACGTCGAGGCCTTTGGCTTGCGGCGCGATCATTTCGTCGATGGCCGTCGCCGTCGATCGCGGACAGACATAGCCCCAGGCGTCGCCCCAGCCGGTGAACCCCGCGTCGGTCGAGACCTCGACAAGAACGATATCGACCGCCGCGATCGCCGAGGTGCCCTGCTTGAAGCTCGCCACGCCGGCGTCATAGGGAATACGAACGTGGTGCGCCCGAACGTCGGTAATCAGCATGCGCCAGCCTCCCCCGCTGCGACGGAGCGTAGCGCAGGACAACGCGGATAGGCCAGCCGGATTGTGCGTCGTTCGTCCCGCCAGATCGTGCGGGACTAAACCCCGAGATGCTGCTCGAGCAATTGCTGCTGCTGCACCAGCGCGGCGGGTGTGCCGTCGAACACCACAACGCCCTTCGACAGCATCACCATGCGGTCGGCAATCCGCGACAGCGAACGGAAATCCTTATCGACCACGATGGTGGCGACACCCTCGCCGCGAATGATGCCGAGCGTGCGCCAGATGTCCTTCGCCACCAACGGCGCAAGCCCTTCGGTGGCTTCATCGATCAGGATGAGATCCGGATTGGTCATCAGCGCGCGGCCAATGGTCAGCATCTGCTGTTCGCCGCCGGACAGTTGATGTCCGCCGTTGGTGCGGCGGGCGTGCAGGCGTGGAAACAGTTCGTAGATTTTTTCCAGCGTCCAAATCTGGCGGCCATCGGTGCCGGGACGGGCGGCCATGACGAGATTCTCGACCACCGACAGCGAGCCGAAAATGCCGCGGCCTTCCGGGACCAGCGCCACGCCCGCGCGCGCAATTGCTTCCGGCGCGGCGCGCATGATGTCGCGCTCGCAAAAATGGATGTGCCCGCGCCGGTCGGTCACCAGACCCATCAGCGAACGCAGCAACGTGGTTTTGCCCATGCCGTTGCGGCCGAGCAGCGCCACCTGCTCGCCGCGCGCGACTTTCATATCGATGCCGTGCAGCACCTGACCCGCGCCGTAGAATGCCTGAAGCTTCTGCACATCGAGCAGCACGCTCATGCGGGGTCTCCCTCGTTGCCGAGGTATGCGAGCCGCACCGCCGGATCGATACGCACCGCCTGCGGCAATCCGCTGGCGATCACTTTTCCATCGGCCATCACCGTGAGGCGATCCGCCAGTTCAAACACCGCATCCATGTCGTGCTCGACCACCAGCACCGCGCGGCCGACTTTCAGCGCTGCGATCAGATCGACCACCTTGCGCGCTTCGGACTGGCCCATGCCCGCGAGCGGCTCGTCGAGCAGGATGATGCGCGGCTGCGTCGCCAGCACCATCGCGATTTCAAGCTGGCGCTGTTCGCCGTGGGACAGATGCGTCGCGATGACCTGCGCGCGCGCGGCGAGACCAGCCATGTCGAGCGCGTCGCGCGTGTGACGATTGACGTCGCCGTCGGAATAAACATCGCCGAACATCTTCAACGGCGACGCCGCATGCGCCTGCGCGGCCAGCCGCACGTTTTCCTGAACCGTGAACTGCGGGAAAATTGTGGTCTTCTGATAGGAGCGCCCCAGCCCCGCGCGGGCGCGGCGATCCGGCGCCAGCCGCGTGATGTCTTGATGTGTTGAAGAGTTTTGGCCGCCCAGCGAGATTTCGCCCGCATTGGGCGCGAGATCGCCGGACAGCAGATTGATGAGCGTCGATTTACCGGCACCGTTCGGGCCGATCACGGCATGAATTTCACCGGCATGGACATCCAGCGACACGTTGGAGACGGCGCTGACGCCGCCGAAATACTTGTGCAGCCCGACGGCGCGCAGCGCGATCATGGATGGCACACTATTCATGGTGCGCCTCGGCCGTTTTCAGATCCGCGCGCGATGCGCTCAAATCCTGCACACGCTCGTCCGACGATCCGAGCACCATCGACAGCAAATCGCGCACGCCGTTCGGCAGCATCAGCACGATGGCAATGACGATCAGTCCTTCGGCGAGTTTCCAGTGCTCGGTGGCGGCTTTCAGCACCTCTTCCAGCCCGATCAGCACCAGCGCGCCGGCCAGCGGTCCCGCCACCGAGCGCAGGCCACCGATCAGCACCATCACCAGCACCGTGGCCGAGACGTGCCAGCCCAGCATCTGCGGCGCGACAAAGCCGAACTGCGCGGCGGAGAAGTATCCGGCAAGACCTGCGATGGCACCCGAGATCACGAAGGCGGTGAGGCGCACGCGGAAAATCGGAAACCCGAGCGAACGCGCGCGGCGCTCATTGTCCCGCGCCGCCGCAAGCGCATGACCGAACGGCGAGCGCACCAGCGTGGTGAGCAGCGCGATCACGCCGATCACAATGGCAAGCACCACGAAATAAAACGCCATCGGCTTCTCAAGATCGAGCAGTTGCACCCCGGCGACGGCGACCTCGGGCTTGTTGTAGATGAACGCGCCGTCGGAGCCGCCGGCGAATTTGCTGTCGTGAAACAGGAAGAACAGCATCTCGCCGAACGCCAGCGTCACCATGATGAAGTAGATGCCGCGCGTGCGCAGCGCCAGCGACCCGATGGCCGCTGCGGCTGCCGCCGATGCCGAAACCGCTAGCGGCAATGTCCACCAGATCGCGGCGGGATCGTATTTCGGCGACGCCAGCGCCAGCACATAGCCCGCCAGCCCGAAAAACGCGGCGTGGCACAGGCTCACCAGCCCGCCATAGCCGACCACGAGATTAAGCGACATCGCCAGGATGCCCATGATGAGCGCCTTGCTGGCGAACTGTACGTAGTATGTCGGCACGACAAACGGCAGCGCGATTGCGATGGCCAGAAGAATTGCGGGCACCAGCCACGCGCGGACATCTTTTTGCGCGGTCGGGATCATGCGGCTAAACCTCCCGCCGGCCGAGAATGCCGTTCGGACGCCACACCAGCACCGCCGCCATCAGCACGTAAATGAGCACGCTCGACACGCTGGGGAAAAATACTTTTCCGAACGTATCGGTGAGACCGATCAGCAGCGCGCCGATGGCTGCGCCGCCGATGGAGCCGATGCCGCCGAGCACGACGACGACGAACGACAGAATGAGCATGCTGTCGCCCATGCCGGGATAGACGGTGGACACCGGCGCGACCACGATGCCGCCGAGCGCCGCCAGCGCAATGCCGACCGCGAACACATAGCGGTTCACGGTGTCGAAATTGATGCCGAGGGTGCGGGTCATTTCGCGATTCTCCGCGCCCGCGCGCACGATCATGCCGATTTTGGTGCGCGTGATGACGAGGAAGATCACGCCCGCCACCGCGAGGCAAAACACGCAGATCGCGAGACGATACACCGGATAGGACAGGTTGTCGGTGAGCTGGATCGCGCCGCGCAGCCACTCCGGCGGCAGCACCGAATGCACGTCCTTGCCGAACAGCAATTGCCGCACTTCGTCGATCACCAGAATGAGCCCGAACGACAGCAGCACCTGCGCCAGATGATCGCGACCATAAAGCCTGCGAATGAAGACTGCTTCCAGCAGCAGCCCGACGACGAAGGCAATGGCGACGCCGCCGATGAGCGCGATCAGGAAGCTGCCGGTATAGGCCGCGATCCAGTACGCGAGATACGCGCCCAGCATGTAGAACGCGCCGTGCGCGAGATTTATGACGCCGAGAATGCCGAACACCAGCGTGAGGCCGCTGGCGACGAGAAACAGGACCATCCCGTATTGAATGGCATTCAGAAGCTGAACGCCGAACGTGGCGAGGTCCATCGAGAGATCCTGTCGAAACGATTTTGAAGGCCGAAAGGCCTCCGGCAATAGGGGGCGTCATTGCCGGGCTTGACCCGGCAATCCATCTTTCTCGTCAATCCACCATTTTGAAAGGCTTCTTTTTATGGATGGATGCGCGGGTCACAGGCGAGCGAAGCGATGACGTCGTTCAGACATCTATGCCCGCGCATGACGCTCGTTAGCATGAGGCAGATCGCATGACCTGCCCCACATAGCTTTACGTCATCTTGCATCCCCGCGCCGGATCGTCCACGGCGGCCTGCGCAACCGACACCAGTTCGTTGCGGCCGTTGCGCACTTCGCGGAGATAGATGTTCTGGATCGGATTGTGCGCCTTGTTGAACGACAGCGGCCCGCGCGGGGAATCGATCTTCGCCGCAGCCATGGCGGCGATCATCGGGTCACGCGCGGCAGCATCGCCCTTAACGGCACTCAGCCCGATGTCGAGCAGCGCGCCGGCGTCATAGCCCTGCACGGCATAGATGTCGCCGTCGGTATTGGTCTTGGCCTTGAACGCCTTCAGGAACGCGAGATTGGCGGGATGATCGAGATTGTCGGCGTAATGCAGCGTGGTCTTGATGCCGTTGGCGGCTTCGCCCTGCGCGGCCAGTGTGCCGTCGGTAAGGAAGCCCGCGCCATACAGCGGGATGGTCTTGTTGAGGCCCGCCGCCGCGTAGTCCTTGACGAATTTCACAGCACCACCGCCGGCGAAGAAAGAAAACACCGCGTCGGGCTTGAGGGTGGCGATGCGGGTGATGAGCGCCTGGAATTCCACTTCGGGAAACGGCACGGTCAGATCCTCGACCACCTTGCCGCCGAGCCTGGTGAAATTCTCCGAGAAAGCGCCGATCATTTCCGCGCCCGCCGTATAGCGCCAGGTAATGGTGGCGACATTCTTGATGCCGGCATCGAACAACACCTTGCCCGCGGGATAGGTGGTCTGCCAGTTCGAGAACGACGTGCGGAACACGTTCGGCGCGCAGGCAGCTCCCGTGGCGTCGTTCGCGCCCGCGTTCGGAATAATCATCAGGGTCTTGGTGTCGCGCGCGACCTTGAGCATCGCCATCGCGACGCCGGAATGCACGGTGCCGACCACGACATCGACTTTCTCGCGGCCGACCAGACGATTCATGTTGTCGGTAGCAGCTTCGGGCTTGGATTCATCGTCCACCTGCACGAAGGTGATTTCGCGGCCGCCGAGCTTGCCGCCCTTCTGCTCCACATAGAGCCGGAAGCCGTTGTCGATGAACTGGCCGAGCTTGGCGAACGTGCCGGTGTAGGGCAGCATCAGGCCCACCTTGAGCGGCGCGTTCTGCGCGATCGCGGGAGTGAACAGGCGCGGCGTCGCCGCCAGCGTTGCAGCACCTGCGGCTCCGGACAACAATGTTCTGCGGCTGACTTTGATCATACGGTCGGTCATCGGCGCGTCTCCCTCTCTATTTTTCGATTGTTCGATTTTTATGCTTGAACGTCGGCAGGACCATTCAGATTTCAGGTGCGGCGCGCGTTCCTTGATTTTGCCGCACCATAATTTGCGAGTGCCCAATTGCAACAGGTATAAAGGCGTCACACCCGCGCGGCCAAAGGCGCAGCGGGCACGCGGCTATCCGCCGCTTGTCGTCTCTCATCCATCATCCCGCACAGCCGATCCAGTCGCGGCATCCATCGTCGTCGAGCCTTGCGAGGTCGGCCGCGCGCCGCGACAGCACCGCGCGCTGGTTGATGTAGCCCTTGTCCGTGATCTCGCCGCCGTCCACCGACGGCAATTCCGCCAGCAGCAGCGCGCGCGTCGCATGAGTTGACGAACCGCCGCCGTTCGCTTTCAGGCGCGCCAGTCCATTCGCAACGGCGTCGCGTATCCTTGCTGCGTTGAGCACATCCGCCACGCTCGCGCTATCGGGCAGTTGCCCATGCGCGCGGCAGGCGGCAATGTTGGGAAACACCAGGAAACGAACCTGATCCTTGTCGTGACCGGCGACCACGACGTCCTGCGCCAATGGCGCGAGTGCCGCGATACCTGCCATGCGCAGCGTGCCGACGCTGACCCAGGTGCCGGAGGTGAGCTTGAAATCCTCCGACACGCGGCCATCGAAAAACAATCCGAGTTCGGGGCGCTGCGGATCGGCGAACGTCATGGCGTCGCCCATCAGATAGAAGCCGTCCGCGTCGAAGGCTTTCGCGGTCTGCTCCGGCGCTTTCCAGTATCCCGGCGTCACGTTGGGGCCACGGACGCGGGCCTCGAGCTTGTCACCGGACGGCACCAGCTTGATCTCCGTCCCCGGTATAGGCACGCCGATATTGCCGGAACGCTGTGCCTGGAAATGGCAATCGGTGGAGGTTGGCGCAGTTTCGGTCGAGCCCCATGCCGACACCATCGGAATGGCATGGCCGACGGTCGCGATGGACATGGCCTCCAGCGCGTCCCACAGATTCTGCGGCAGCGCTGCCCCCGCATAGAACATGAATTTCACATGCGTGAAGAAGCGCTTTCGCAACTCCTCGTCGTCGCGCAGCGCCGCGATCAGCATGTCGAAGCCGCGCGGCACGTTGAAATACACTGTCGGAATAACGTCGCGCAGGTTGGCGAGCGAGAGCGCGAACAGTCCCGGCGCGGGCTTGCCGCCGTCGATATAGAGCGTGCCGCCGTTGCGCAGCACGCAGTTGAAATTGTGGTTGGCGCCGAAGGTGTGGCTCCACGGCAGCCAGTCCAGAATGACCAGTCCGCCATCGTCGAGAAACGGCCAAGTCTGCACCTTGGCGGCCTGATTCGAGGTCAGCATGCGCTGGGTGTTGATAACCGCCTTCGGCGTGCCGGTCGAACCCGAGGTGAACAGGAATTTCGCGATGGTGTCCGGCATGATGCCAGCGAAGGCGCGTCCAACGTCCGCGGATTCCGCCGCCGCCATCACGGACGAGACCGCAATCGCGCGCTCAAAGCCGTCTGGATTGCCTGCGACGACGATCGCCTTGTGCAATGGCGCGATGGCATCGAGTGCGGGCGCAAAAGCCTGCGCGCTGGAAACATAGATGGCGCCGGGATCGAGCAGCGCGATCATGCTTTTCAGCTTGTCGAAGTCCTTCGACACCAGCGAATAGGCCGGCGAGAGCGACGCCGCCGGCACGCCCACATGCATCGCCGCCAGTATCAGGATGGCGTGGTCGATGGAGTTGTCGGACAGGATCGCGAGCGGACGTTCCGCGCTCATGCCCTGCGCGCAGATCCAACTGCCAGCCGCGCGCACCCGCTGCAATGTTTCGCGATAGGTGAGCCTGGTCCACGGCGCATCGGCGCTGGCGCGCTCGGCGAGAAAGATCGTGTCGGGCGTCTCGACTGCCCACCGCTCCAGCCAGTCGCCCACGCAGCGCGCCGGCGGCTGCAAAGGCGTGGCGGATTTCAGCCAGATGCTGCCATCGGCCTTGCGCTCGGATACAATTTTCGGGGCGGCAAACAACGCCCGCGCATCGGCGCGCCGGTGTGCGGCGGCGGGCGTCATGGCCGCACCCCGGCCGCGCCCGGCCCCGGACGCAACTCGGCCCCTCCCGCCGCAAGCGGTGCGAACGCAGGCATTGAGTTTCTCCCCTCGGCGGCTGCCGATTATCAGAATAATAATGCAGCCGTCTGCATCGCTCTTTGGCGATTACTGCAATATAATGCATGATGGCTGGCGGCTGTCAATCCGCGCGTGGGCGGGCTTTGACGCCTTGCCGAGGGCAATTGAGGTCAATCAAAGAAAAGGGACGCGGCCAAACCCGGCGTCAGGCTCTTGCGACCGTTACATCTCGGCCCATTGGCGCAGGAGGTTGTGATAAACCGCCGTCAGCGAGACGATCGACTTGTGGCCGGGATGGTCGCCCGCCAGCCGCACGATCGACATGTCGAGATCGAACAGCAGCGCGCGCTGGCCTTCGTCGCGGATCATGCTCTGGGTCCAGAAGAACGACGCAATGCGCGAGCCGCGCGTGATCGGCGTGACCCGGTGCAGCGACGTCGCGGGATAGACGATCATGTCGCCTGCCGGCAGCTTCACCGAATGCGCGCCGTAAGTGTCGTCCACGATCAGTTCGCCGCCGTCGTAATCCTCCGGCGCGGAAATGAACAACGTCGCCGACACGTCGGTGCGCAGGCGCATGCCGGTGCCGGGAATGCCGCGCACGGCATTATCGACGTGATTGTCGAACTTCATGCCGGGCTCGTAGCGGTTGAACAGCGGCGGAAACACCTGCTTCGGCAACACCGCCGACATGAACAGGTTCGAGCGCGCGAGCGCATCGATCACCATGTCGCCGAGTTCGCGCGCTTCCGGCGCATCCTCGGGGAGCTGCAAATTGTGCTTGGCTTTCGCTGCCTGATGGCCCGACGTGACGTTGCCATCCACCCACGCGGCGCGCTCCATCACCTCGCGGCAGCGCGCGACCTGCTCCGGCGTCAGAACATTGGCAACATGAACCATCATGACAGGACACTCCGGGCGGCTCGGCACCGCGACAAGACAAGCGGCAGCGCGAACGGTTCGATCCGGTCGCACTGCCGCAACATTTCAAGAAACAAGGCGTAACGCCGGCAGATCGGCCCGCCGGAGCGCAGACGCCTCGATCAGAATTTGGCCCGGAGTGCGAGCATGGCCGTTCGGCCCGCAGCCGGCACTGCCCAGTTGCTGTAGGCGGACTCGTAATAATACTTGTCCGCGATGTTGTAGACGTTGAGCTGCAAGGTGGCGTTTTTTGCCAGCTTGTAGCTCGCCATCGCATCGAAGCGCCAATAGTCAGGCACCCGCGTGGTGTTATCGACATTGCCCCACATCGCATCGACGTAGTAAGCGCCGCCGCCGAGCGTGACGTCTGGGGTGATGGCGTAAGTGGTCCATAGCGAGAATGCGTTGTTCGGCGTCTGGATCAGCTCCTTGCCGAGCTGCGAGGCAACCGTCGTCGAAACCATCCTGGAGTCCAGATGCGTATAACTCGCGATGATCTCCCATTTATCGGACAGTCTTCCTTGTGCGCTCACTTCGAAACCTTCGACACGCGCCACGCCCGCCAGGATGTTGACCGTGCTGGTCACCGGATCCTGCACCCGCATGTTGGTCTTCTCGGTGCGGAACACCGCCGCCGCCAGACTGAGGCGGCCGCCCAGCACGTCGGCCTTGGCGCCGAGTTCGGTGGTCTTGTTTTCTTCGGGCGCGAGATTGGCGTTGGCCGCCGTCAGCGTGATGAACTCCGCCGACGGGTTGAACGAATTGCCATGCATGACATAGAGGCTGGTGTTGTCGGTCGGGTGGAAAATGCCGCCCACGCGCCAGCTGAACATGTCGTCCGTGCGGCTGTAGGTCGGCGGCGCGGGAATTGCGCCCGTCGCCTGCGCGTTCGCAGATGACCTGTAGTTTTCAAATCGCGCGCCGCCCATGACTTCGAACCAGCGGTTGATCTTGATCTGGTCGGCCACATAGACGGCTGCGGAACGTCCACTGGCGCTCGCGCCCGGCAAGATCGGCGCATTCACTGTGCCGGGATTGGTCGGATAGGGATCGGGATACAGCAGGTTGAACGGGGCCAGTCCGGTAATGGTCTGCCGCACCTGCGTGCGATCTTCCTGCGTAAACTCCATGCCGGTGGCGAGCGTGTGCTGCAATCCCCAGGTCTCGAACTTGCCGACAACGTCGGTCTGGTTCGCAGCCAGCTTGTTGTGCACGTTCAACTGCCAGCGGTTGCGGTTGACGGGGATATTCAGATTCTGCCCCGGATACGCCGTGATGCCGCCGGGCGGCTGATTGACGCGCAGGAAGCGCGTGATGTCGGCGTAACGGCTGGTGTTGGTGATCCTGAACTGGTCATTGATCTCATGCTCGATCTTCAGCGTCGCAATATGCGCGTCGTTGGTTTCCACGTCCGGCAGCGAGGGCGTCAGCACACCATAGAAATTGCTGCGCGGGACAGGCGCGGGGAAGCGCGTCGTTGTACCGGGAGCGGCCGCGATGAACGGCACGCCAAAATCCGGAATCTGGTTGGTATGCTGATAGATGTAGCTCGCCGTGAGCTTGGTCTTGTCGGTCACGTCCACCGCGATCGACGGCGCGACGCCCCAGCGCCGCGAATCGACAACTTCGCGTCCGGCCTTTGACAGATCCTGCCCCATCACCGCGATGCGCGCCGCGACGTTCTCGTTGAGCTGGCCATTGGCATCCAGCGTCGCGCGGAAGCCGGCGGGAGCAGCGCCGCTGACTTCGCCTTCGACGTAATTCTGCTTCTTCGGCGTTTTGGTCACGGTGTTGATGACGCCGCCGGTGGAGCCGCGCCCGAACAGGAACGAAGACGGCCCCTTCAGCACTTCGATCCGCTCCGTCGAAAAAGTGTCGCGGGTGTACCAGCCGGGATCGCGCACGCCGTCGCGGAAGATGTCGTTGCGCGCGTCGAAACCGCGGATATAGGGATTGTCGCCGCCGTTGCCGCCCTCGCCTGCGCGGAACGTAATGCCGGCCACGTTTCTCAGCGCCTCCTGCAGCGACGTCGTGTTCTGCTCCCGGAGAATCTGCTGGGGAATGACGGTAACGGACTGCGCGGTGTTGAGCAGCGGCACTGGGGAGCGCGCGATCGTCGATTGCGTCGCCTGATAGCCTTCGCCGGAGCCCGCCGTTTCCTGCACGTCGATGGTCGGAAGTGCCGCGCCCTGCCGCGCGTCCTGCGCCATGGCCGGTGCCGATGTCGCAGCAAGCATTACCGAGGCGAGACTGAGCATCGCGGGTCCAGGGCTTCTCACCGTCGCCTGCACAAACGATGACGCCAGCAAGCCGGCCGCACCGCTCTCGTGAGCGCCGTTGTTGTTTGTCTCGATTTTATTGATTTCAACGCGCTGCATGCTGTCGTCCCCACACATTCCAACCGTTCGCACATTCATCGCAACGGCATTTTCATGGCAGCGTTCTGGAAAATCGAAGGCTGCAGGGCAAGGCCTCGGAATTAGAACATCTGCAAAGTGGGCGCGTGAGCGGCATTAGGAATTGCGACGTTATGCGCACTGCGACTAGAAGAAGCGCGGCATCACGCACGTGCCGCGCAGTTTTTAGAATCTCTCCAGATCAGCCACATTAGAACGACTCAAAATGTCAGCACGATCCTCGATCCGCCGTCGCGGATGGCAACAGCGGCTTTGGCGCAACATTCATCTGTGGCTCGGCATCGGGCTTTTCGTTCTGCTCGTGCCGGTGGCGCTGTCCGGCGCGATCCTCGTCTATCACGACGACATCGATTCGATGATGCGCACGCCGCGCAACGCGCAACCCGCGCGCGGGCAAATCGACCTGCCGCTGGCTATCGCCAACGCGAAGACAGCTGCGGGCGAAGGTTTTTCGCCGATGGCGGTGAATTTTCCGGACGACAATGTTTCACCGCTGACGATTGCGCTGCGCGGACAAGCGCGGCAGGACGAACGTCCGGTGCGTCTGACCGCCTATATCGATCGCAATGACGCCCATGTGCTGAGCATCGTCAATTTCCGCGATACGTTTTTCGGCTTCATGCACGTGTTCCACGAAAACCTGACGATCCCGTTCTACTACGGCCGCGACATCGTCGGCTGGACCGGCGTTGCGATGCTGACGCTGGCGCTGACGGGATTGTATCTGTGGTGGCCGCGGCACGGTCAGTGGCGACGCGCATTCGGATGGCGGCGCAGCCCCGCGACCTCGTCCAACCTGCACGTCATGACCGGCTTCTGGATCTGTTTCCCGCTGGCATTTCTGTCGCTGACCGGAATTTATCTCGCATGGCCGCAGCAAGGCCGCGCCGTGCTGTCGTCGATGGTGCCGATGACCGCGCAGCAGCAGCGCGGTGGAGGCGGCGGCGGCGGCGGCGCGCAGGCAGCCGCAAATCCGCAGCGTTCGCTGCAGGAGGTTTACGCCAGTGCGGCGGAGCGGCCGAATTCGCACGTGGCCGCGATTGTCTTTCCGCAATCCGGCGCGTGGCGCGTTCAGTTGCGCGAGGACGGCAAGATCGAACCGACGACAATCACGATCAACGACCGCAGCGGCGCGGTCAGCGTCGTGGAGCCACTTGCGGGCGACCGCGTTCAACTCTGGATTCGCCGGCTTCATGAAGGCAACTACGCCGGCGAGATCTGGCGGCTGGTGGTTTTCCTTAGCGGCATCATGCCCGCGGTGCTGGGCGTCACGGGTATTCTCGTGTGGCTACGGCAGCGGCGGCAGCGGCGGCTGATGAACGCACGCGATCATGGATCATCCCGGCAAGCCAGCCCGCCGGCCGGTGCCGTCGGCGATTCAGCGCCTGCGGAATAGGGGCGCGCTGCCTAGATCCTGCGGCCCGCAACATTTTCCATCATGCTTTTCATCACGTTTTGATTGGCCGCCGATTGAAACGGCGGCCACTTTTTTGCCTTGACCCGCTCTCTGCGTTCAGCTTAGTTGCAAATCGTTCGCAAGAGCATTTGCAACTGGCGTTGGCGTAGCGTGTGTCGGTGGGGCTGTAATGAAAAGACGATCAAAAACATGGCTCTACAGGTCCGTCGCGGCCGGATTCACAACCGCGGCCGCACTGTCGCCTGAAGCCGGCCGTACGCAAGAGATTTTGCCGGAGGTCGTCGTCTCCGCCCCGGCGGACCAGCCCGCCAGCACCGATCCGTTTCGCGCGACAACGCAAATCAGCGGGCAGGCCATCGAGAGCAGCAGCGCCGCCTCGCTCGCCGATATCCTCTCCACCAAACCCGGACTCGCCGCATCGACCTTCGCGCCGGGCGCGAGCCGGCCGAACATTCGCGGCCTCGACGACTACCGGGTCCGCATTCAGGAAAACGGCATCGGGACTCACGACGCATCGGACTTCAGCCAGGATCATGCCGTACCGATCGATCCGATGGCCGCCGACAAGATCGAAGTGATCCGCGGACCGGCCACGTTGCGCTACGGCAATCAGGCCATCGGCGGCGTGGTCAGCGCGACCAACAACCGGATTCCCGAATCGCTGACGCCCAACGGTTTCAGCGCGCGTTTCAAGGGCGCGCTATCGTCGGTCGATAGCGGCATTGACGGTGCCGCCAGCATCGACGCCAGCGGACAGAACATCGCCATTCATGCCGACGCCTATGGCCGCAAGGCAGGAGACTACCGCATTCCCGGCGGCGTGCAGGCGAATACGCGGCTGCAAACCGAGGGACAATCCATCGGCGGCTCCTACATTTTCGACGGCGGCTATATCGGCACCGCGATCCAGCACATCACGAGCCTCTATCACATTCCCGGAATCAACGACGCCGCGAACAATACGCGCATCGATCTCGAGCAGACGAAAATCACCAGCAAGGGCGAGTGGCGCGCGCCCACCGACGGCATCGCGGCGGTGCGCTTCGCGTTCGGCGCGAGCGACTACAAGCACGATGAAATCGCCATCGGCAGCGGCGGTATCGACGGTATTCAGAACACCATCAAGAACAAGGAAATCGAAGGCCGCGTCGAACTCGATCACGCATTGGTCGCGACCCCGTTCGGCGCACTGACCGGCACATGGGGGCTGCAAGCCAGCAACCGCAAGCTTGGAACCTTCGGCAATCTCGGCGGTCTCCTGGCGCCGACCAACACCGACGCGGTGGCCGGCTTTGCATTCGAGCAACTGCAATTCGCAGAGACCTGGAAATTGCAGGCCGCCGGCCGCATCGAGAGTCTTTCGGTGAGCGGGCTGGCGCCGGTGTTTCCCGCAAATTTCCTGCCGCCTCCCAATACGTTCACGGAAACCGCCGCGATCCGCAACTTTGCGCCGAAAAGCGCCGGCCTCGGGCTGCTGAAAGATTTGCCGTGGGACATGGTGGCGACGCTGAACGCGCAATACACCCAGCGCGCGCCGGCCGCGCCGGAGCTCTACTCCCGCGGCTCGGACGGCGCATCGGGAACATTTGTGATCGGGAATCCAGACCTGAATATCGAAACCGCGCAATCTATCGAACTCGGCCTGAAGCGCACCAAAGGCACATTCCGGTTCGAGGCGAACGTCTATTACACGCGCTATCTGGACTTCATCTTCAAGCAGGTCACCGGCAACAGGTGCGTCGATACATTCGCGACCTGCAACCCGGTGGCCGGGCCGCTGACGCAGGTGGTCTATGGCCAGAACGATGCAAACTTCAGAGGCGCCGAACTCGCGGCACAGGTCGATGTCACGCAGCTCGGC
>JAZKGC010000059.1:67034-77595 GCA_040386115.1 Pseudomonadota bacterium | reverse complement strand
GACAATTTGCTCGACGAGAACATTCGCAATCACATTTCGTTCAAGAAGGCCGAAGTGCTGCAACCGGGACGCAGCGTGCGGCTGTTCACAAATGTGAGATTCTGAAGGCAAAACAATCTGGAATCATTCCATTTTTGGCCAAATCCAGCTTACCGACGGCGACAAGGACAACCGTGTGCACTAAAATGGAATTGCCTTTCGGTGGAACGGCAACGCTCGTGGCGCACGCTGCGGATTTCTTCGCCGAAGGCTTAGGAACGACCTGCAAGAGACCGGCGATCCGACGTTCACACCGATGTCGGCTGCAATCGCGATTTGAAGAAGCGGAGAGACCATGACCCCCATCAAGAAGGCCGCCGGATTCCTGGTCCTGCTCGCTGCTGCAACGACTTTGCTGATCGCGCAGACTGTCGCGCAAGCGCCGAATGCGCAGGCACCAGCCGCTCAGGCTCCAAGCGCGCAGGTGCCGGCCGCGCAGACACCGAATGTCCAAGCGCCGAGTGTTCAGGCGCCGAGTGCGCCGGCTCCGGTTGCGCAAATCAAGAACCCCGCGCTGCCGCATAACCTGTCCCCGTGGGGAATGTTTATGGGCGCGGACATCGTCGTCAAGGCGGTGATGATCGGGCTTGCGTTCGCATCGCTCATCACCTGGACGATCTGCGTCGCAAAATTACTGGAGCTGCGCAGCGAAACCCGTCGTGCAAGGCGGCGCGTCGCCGTTCTCGGCCGCGATGTCTCGCTGGCCGACGCCGAACATGACGCGCGCGGCGGCAGCGACGCTGTCGCGCAGCTGATTCATTCCGCTGCGAACGAAGCCAAGCTGTCGGACACGGTGAACGACGAAGGCTTCAAGGATCGCGTTGAGCTTCGTCTCAGTCGTGTCGAAGCCGCCATGTCGCGAAAGATCGCGCGTGGCACCGGCGTGCTGGCGACCATCGGCGCGACCGCGCCGTTCGTCGGCCTGTTCGGCACGGTGTGGGGCATCATGAATTCCTTCATCGGCATTTCCGAAGCCCATACAACCAATCTCGCGGTGGTCGCGCCCGGCATCGCCGAGGCGCTGCTCGCGACCGCGATGGGACTGATCGCGGCCATTCCGGCGGTGGTGATCTACAATCACCTCGTGCGCATGATTACCGCCTACCGGGCGATGCTCGGCGACGCGTCCGCGCAGGTGATGCTGCTGATCAGCCGCGATCAGGGCCGCCGCTCGATGCGCATGTCGCGCGCTGCGGAGTAAGATCATGGGTGCACGACTGGGCGGAAAAGGCGCGAGCGCCGACGACGAGTTGACCGAGACCCATGAGATCAACGTCACGCCGTTCATCGACGTGATGCTGGTGCTTCTCATCATCTTCATGGTTGCGGCACCGCTGGCGACCGTCGATCTCGGCGTTGAATTGCCGGCCAGTACGGCGACGCCGCCGCCGCGGCCCGACAAGCCGGTCTTCATTACGGTGAAGCCGGACCTGACGCTCGCCATCGGCGAGGATATTATCTCACGCGATAATTTCGCGGGCGCGGTGGACGCCGCCACCAGCGGCAAGAAAACCGATCCGATCTATCTTCGCGCCGACAAGGCCGTCAGCTATGGCGACCTCATGGAGGTGATGAACCTGATGCGCAACGCGGGCTACCTGAAGATCGCGCTTGTCGGTCTGGACGCAAGAAACTGACAGCGAAGCGAAGCCGGCTGCCGAGAAACTGACTTCAATGAACACGCTCGCACTGCATGGTCCGTTCGACCAATCCGAAGTCCGCCGCTGGGGTTTGTCGGCGGCGTTCGTCGTGGCTGCTCATGTGGCGCTGGTTGCGGCGGGATTGATTAGCTACAGCCCGCCCGATGCGATCGGCACGGCATCGCAGCCGATCATGCTCGATCTGGAATCCGCGCCGCCGACGCCGGACGCGCAGAAGCTCGATCTCGCGCCCGGCCCGCAGATGCAGGAAGCCGAGCCGCCGCCGCCCGAACCCGAGAAGCAGCCGGAAGTTGTCGAAGAGCAGATTGCGCCGACGCCCGTTCAGGAAAAGGCCGAGGTGATCGCGCCGCCGGAAAAGCCGAAGCCGAAACCCATCGTCGAGAAACAGAAGCCGAAGCCCATCATCGAGCGGCCGAAAAAGCCGACGGACTCGCCCGCGCCTCGCACCACGGCAACGCCGCAGGCGGCTCAGGCCGCGCGCGCGAGCTATAACGGCATCCTGTCGGCGCACCTTCAGCGCTACAAGCAGTATCCTTCGGGCGCGAAAGCGGCCGGCGAACAGGGCGTCGCGATGCTGAGTTTCACGGTGAGCCGCGGCGGCCAGGTGCTGGGCGCCCGGCTGGCGAGATCCTCCGGCTCGGCGGCGCTGGACGGCGAGACCATGTCGATGATCCGCCGCGCACAGCCGCTGCCGTCGTTCCCGCCGGACATGACACAAAGCTCCGCGAGCTTCACCGTGCCGGTGCGCTTCAACCTGCGATGACAGTAACCCGTTGCGGGATGACACCACGATGCGCTGAAACGCTGCGGCGACATTGACCGCACCGTTGACAGGTTGCTGAACGCCAGCAGCTAATTGCCGCAGGCTCCAACGCTTTCGAGCCATGCAACATTGCGCGACGCCGCGATTATCAATGCCGCCGCGTGCATGCTATACAGCAACCCGAACCAGCCAAATCGGGTGCGCGATGTTCGACGGTTTCGACGCTATCACTCTGGCCCGCTTGCAATTTTCATTCACGATGAGTTTCCACATCGTGTTTCCGGCCTTCTCCATCGGCCTTGCAAGCTATCTCGCCGTTCTCGAAGCGCTGTGGCTGTGGACCGGCCGCGAGGTCTTCATCAACCTCTTCAATTACTGGCTGAAGATTTTCGCCGTCGCGTTCGGCATGGGCGTCGTGTCCGGCATCGTGATGTCCTACCAGTTCGGCACCAACTGGGCGGTGTTCTCCGACAAGACGGGCCCGGTGATCGGGCCGCTGATGGCCTATGAAGTGCTCACCGCATTCTTCCTCGAGGCGGGATTTCTGGGTGTCATGCTGTTCGGGCTGAAGCGCGTCGGCCCGAAGCTTCATTTTTTTGCCACGCTGATGGTCGCCATCGGCACGCTGATGTCAGCGTTCTGGATACTGTCGGCAAATTCGTGGATGCAGACGCCGACCGGCCACGCCATCAATGCCGCCGGGCAGTTCGTCGCGGTGGACTGGTGGAAGGTGATTTTCAATCCGTCATTCCCCTATCGCCTCGTCCACATGGTGCTGGCGGCCTACCTCACCACGGCCTTTGTGGTCGGCGCGGTGGGCGCTTATCACCTGCTGAAGAATTCCAGGCGCTTCGATTCGAAGCACGAAATGTCCGAAGGCGCGCGGGTGATGTTCTCGATGGCGATGTGGATGGCGGCGCTGGTCGCCCCGTTGCAGATTTTCGCCGGCGACCAGCACGGGCTGAACACGCTCGAACATCAGCCGGTGAAGGTGATGGCGATGGAAGGCCATTTCACCAGCTACCCGAACGGCGCGCCGCTGATTCTGTTCGGCTGGCCCGATCAGGCCGCGGGCGTGGTGAAATATGCGATCGAGATTCCGAAGGGGTCGTCGCTAATTCTTAAACATTCACTGGACGCGCCGCTGAAAGGCCTCGACACCGTGCCGCGCAAGGACTGGCCCAACGTGCCGATCGTGTTCTGGTCGTTTCGCATCATGGTCGGCATCGGATTCCTGATGCTCGGCATCGGCATGCTCAGCCTGTGGACGCGGTGGCGCGGCACGCTTCACGACTCGAAATTCCTGCATCGCTACGCGCTGGCGATGGGGCCGGCCGGATTCGTCGCGGTTTTGGCGGGCTGGGTGACCACCGAAGTCGGACGGCAGCCGTTCACGGTTTACGGCTTGCTGCGCACGGTGGATTCCGCGTCGCCGCTGGCCGCGCCCGCCGTCGCCTCGTCGCTGATTGCCTTCATCATCGTCTATTTCATCGTGTTCGGCATGGGCGTGTTCTACATCCTGCGGCTGATGCATGAGCCGCCGCATCACGGCGAGCAGGGGCCGCGCGAAGACGTCCCGCAACGCGCCGCGGGCATCACGCCGGCGCACGCCGCTCCCGCAAGCGGACAGAGGTGAGCGCAATGGCCGGATTCCCGCTGGACATCGCAACGCTCTGGGCCTTCATCATCGCCTTCGCGGTGTTCATGTACATCGTGATGGACGGCTTCGATCTCGGCATCGGCATGCTGTTTCCGCTGTTCCCCAAAAAACAAGACCGCGACGTGATGATGAACACGGTGGCACCCGTGTGGGACGGCAACGAGACCTGGCTGGTGCTGGGCGGCGGCGGTCTGATGGCAGCGTTTCCGCTGGCGTTCGCGGTGCTGATGCCCGCGATCTACACGCCGATCATCGCCATGCTGATCGGGTTGATCTTTCGCGGCGTCGCATTCGAGTTCCGCTGGCGCACCCAGAAGGAGCGCAACCTGTGGGACATCGCCTTCGCCGGCGGCTCGCTGCTGGCGGCGCTGTCGCAGGGCGTGGCGCTCGGCGCGATCCTGCAAGGCGTCCATGTCGAGGGCCGCAGCTATGCCGGCGGCTGGTGGGACTGGCTGACGCCGTTCAGCATTCTCACCGGCGTCGCCGTGGTCGCGGGTTACGGACTGCTCGGCGCGACGTGGCTGGTGATGAAAACCAAGGGCGAGCTTCGCGATCATGCCTATCGCCTGAGCTGGTGGCTTCTGGTCGCGACACTGATCGCGATTGTCGCGGTCAGCCTCGCGACGCCGTTCCTGCAGACCGAGTATTGGCGGCGCTGGTTCGCATGGCCGAATATCGTGTTTACCGCGCCGATCCCGATTGCGGTGGCCGGCGTGACCTTGCTGCTGCTCAGGAGTCTCGCGAACCGGCAGGACTACCGGCCGTTCTTCCTGTCGCTGGCGCTGTTCGCACTGTCTTATGCCGGTTTGGGCGTCAGCATGTATCCCTACATCGTGCCGCAGAGCATCACCATCTGGCAGGCCGCCTCGCCGGACAACAGCCTCAACTTCATGATCGTCGGCGTCGCCATCCTGGTGCCGATCATCCTCGCCTATACCGCGTGGGCCTATTGGGTGTTTCGCGGCAAGGTCGATGCCGAAAGCGGCTATCATTAGAACCCGATTCATGAAGGCGGAATCAATGCGCGACGCAACTCTGCCTCACCTCTCCCGTGGGGAGAGGTCGATGCACTATCAGCGCGTTTACGCGCGTCTTCGACGTGCTATGGTGCATCGGGTGAGGGCGTATCATCTATCGATAGATCGAAGCCCCTCACCCCAACCCTCTCCCCATGGGAGAGGGGGCCGATCTGCTATCGCCGCAACACTTTGTCCTGACATTGCGCTTCGGGTCGGGAGCGCTTTCTCATGCCCATGAACGACGAGCCGCCCCGCCCGCTCGGACAACGGCTGGCGTGGTTCGTGGCGCTCTGGCTGCTGGGGCTCGGCACCGTCTCGGTTGTGGCCTATGTGCTGCGACTCTGGATCGCGCCGCACTAACCACCAGCCATCGATAAATTCAGAGATATTTTAAGGATTTGCGACGCATGGTGTCCAGCGCTGGTCGCCTGCCTCGGTAACCGGACTTTGTAACAAGCCTTGGCGCGCGTATCACTTGCCAGCCTCGCACGGCTCAGGTTTGATGGCTTCAAGGGGCAAAATTGGGAAACTCGACATGACCATCTTCCGGCTTCTGTCTCTCGCGACCCTGGTTTCCGTCAGCCTGCTGGGCGCTGCGTCTCACGCTTTCGCGCAAGGGCGCGAAATGAACATCGGCGACCAGCCGGGATTCGTTCCCAACGAGGCCGATGAAGAACTGTCGCCGGAATTCAAACGCTCGGCGGTGCTCTACCGGACCAGCGAACCGCCCGGCACGATCATCGTTCATACCTCGGAGCGTTTTCTTTATCTCGTGCAGGGAGGCGGCCGCGCCATTCGCTATGGCATCGGCGTCGGCCGCGAGGGTTTCCAGTGGCAGGGTTTGCAGAAGATCAGCCGCAAGCAGGAATGGCCGGACTGGACGCCACCGCCTGAAATGATCGCGCGCCAGCCTTACCTGCCGCGCTTCATGGCAGGCGGCCCCGGCAATCCGATGGGCGCGCGCGCGCTCTATCTCGGTGCTACCGTCTATCGCATCCACGGCACCAACCAGCCGCAGACCATCGGCAGCGCCGTGTCCTCGGGCTGCTTCCGTCTGGTCAATGCCGACGTCGCCGATCTCTATGAACGCGTGCCGGTCGGAACCAAGGTCATCATTCGCCAGCGGCCCGAAATCTAGTTTCGGGACAAATTGTCCGAAGCCAATTTTCTTCTGCGTTGCGCAGATTTTACCTCAAAACTGACGAGCGAGATTTTTCATGGCTCTTTTTGCGCGCACCTTCCGCAACGGTCTTCTGATCGGAGCCGCGCTCGCGGTCGCCGTCGCCGCCATCGCGATTACCTATGAACGCTACGACACGCGGACCCTGAAGCGGACCATGCGCCGCGACGCGGTGCTGTGCGGCGTCAACTCCGGATTGCCGGGCTTCTCGATCCCTGACGACAAGGGCAACTGGTCCGGCTTCGACGTCGATCTGTGCCGCGCCGTCGCCGCCGCGATCTTCAACGACCCCAACAAGGTGAAATTCATTCCGCTCGACGCCAGCGAGCGCTTCAGGGAATTGCGCAACCGCAAGGTCGATATCCTGTCGCGCAATTCGACCTGGAGCATGTCGCGCGAAACCGAGTACGGCCTGAACTTTGCGGCTGTCGCCTATTACGACGGTGAAGGCTTCATGGTGCGCGAGTCGCGCAAGGTCGATTCAGGCCTGGAACTGGACGGCAGCAAGGTCTGCGTGCAAGCCAACACAACGACACAGTTCAACCTCGCGGACTACTTCCGCGCCAACAACATCAAGTATCAGGAAAAGAATTTCTCCAAACTCGAGGACGTCATCAAGGCCTACGATACCGGTGAATGCGACGTGCTGACGACCGACGTTTCGCAGCTCTACGCACTGCGGCTTCGCCTCACCAAGCCCGGCGAGCATGTCATCCTGCCGGACGTGATCTCGAAAGAACCGCTCGCGCCCGTGGTGCGCCAGCGCGACGATGAATGGCTGTTGATCGTGAAATGGACCATCTACGCCATGATAAATGCCGAAGAACTCGGCGTGACGTCGAAGAACATCGACGAAGCGCTGAAATCGAAAAAGCCGGACGTCATGCGGCTGGTCGGCACCGAAGGTGCCTATGGCGAAGAAATCGACCTGACGCGGGACTGGGCCGCGCGCATCATCCGCCACGTCGGCAATTACGGCGAAGTCTATGAACGCAATGTCGGCACCGGATCGAAGCTCGCCATCCCGCGCGGACTCAATCAGTTGTGGAATGCCGGCGGCATCCAGTACGCGCCGCCGATCAGGTGAGGTTTCTTTCCCTCTTTCATAAGGGGAGAGGGAAAAAGATGACTCAGTTCAATAATTCCTCAGCCGCGCCAGTTGATCGGCATGGAACGCGGTGTCGCCGAACAATTCCTGACACACCCGCGCGCGCTTCATGAAAAATCCGATGTCGAACTCATCGGTCATACCGACGCCGCCATGCATCTGCACCGCTTCCTGCACCGCGAGCGTCGCAGTCGAACCCGCCTTCGCTTTCGCCACGGCGACCGCAGCACCGGCCTTGTCAAAGTCAGTATCGAGCATCTGCAACGCCCTCATCACCGCTGCCTTGGTGATCTCGATTTCGGTATAGAGATGCGCGGCGCGGTGCTGCAACCCCTGAAACTCGCCGATCAGCTTGCCGAATTGCTTGCGCTCCTTCAGATAGGCCACGGTGCGGGTGAAAGCTTCCTCGCTAAGACCGACCATTTCGGACGCCACCGACGCGCGGCCGATATTGAGAATGCCGTCGAGCAGCGCTCCCCCCTGATCGATCTCGCCCAGCACGCTGTCCGCCGTCACCTCGACGTCGTCGAACACGATACGCGCGGCATTATGATAATCGACCATCGCGGTGCGCTCCATCGCGATGCCTTTGCTTTTCGGATCGACCAGGAACAGCGTGAGCCCCTCGCGTTCGCCCGGCTTGCCCGCGGAGCGGGCCGCCACGATCAGCAGATCCGCGACATGGCCATCGACGACGAATGCCTTCGCGCCATTGAGCCTGAAGCCGTTGCCCGCGCGCACCGCCTGCATCGCGGTCTTGGCCGGGCGATGCTTCGCGCCTTCGTCAATGGCGAGCGAGACGATCAGGTCGCCCTTGGCGAGTCTTGCGAGATATTCGGATTTCTGGTTCTGGTTGCCGCCGCGTGTCAACGCTGCTGCCGCCAGCACCGCGGTGGACAGGAACGGCGACGGCATCAGCGTGCGGCCGATTTCCTCCATTACCACGCCGGCTTCGACGCAGCCGAGCCCGCTGCCGCCGAATTCTTCCGGCACCAGCAAGCCGGCAAATCCCATCTCGGCGAAGGTTGTCCATAATTCGCGCGAGAAGCCGGTGGCATCCTTGGCGTCGCGCAGCTTGCGCAGGTGCGCCACCGGCGCCCGGTCGTTGATGAGACCGCGCGCACTGTCGCGCAGCATTGACTGTTCTTCGTTGAGGACGAGGGCCATAAGAAAAATCCGGTATGAGTGTTTCGGAGCGAACGTTTTATTGCGTCATTCCGGGATGCACCGCTTGGCGCGGACCCGGAATCTGGAAGTTCGGAATTCCGGGGTTCACTCGCCTGCACTCGCGCCCCGGAATGACGTGACCCATTACGCCCCCGGCAGATCGAGGATGCGCTTTGCAACGATGCCGAGCATCACCTCCGAGGTGCCGCCTTCGATCGAGTTTGCCTTGGTGCGCAGCCACAAGCGCGCCGCCGCGCCCTCGCTGGAGCGCGCGCTTTCCCATTCCAGCGCATCTACGCCGCCAGCCGACATCAGGATCTCGTGCCGGCGCTTGTTCAACTCAGTACCGTAGTATTTCAGCGCCGCCGAATAGGCCGGATGACCCTGCCCCGACTTGGCGAGATCGATCGCGCGCTCGGCCGCACAGGCCAGCGCCGCCTCATCGACGTCGAACGTCGCAATCTGCCCGCGCAGCACCGCGTCATCCAGATGACCGTTATCGTCAGATCCGATCGAGTTCGCAGCTATCTGGCCGAGAGGGCGTGCGCCCCGGCGCTCACCCACTTCGCTGATCATGGAGCGCTCGTGTTGCAGAAGATATTTCGCAACATCCCAGCCACGATTGACGGTGCCGACGACATTGGCGCGCGGGGCGCGGACATTGTCGAAAAACGTTTCGCAGAAAGGCGATTTCCCGGAGATGAGAAGGATCGGTTTGGTCGAGACGCCCTTCGACGCCATGTCGAACAGGATGAAGCTGATGCCGTCATGCTTCTTCGCGGCAAAATCCGTCCGCACAAGACAGAATATCCAGTCGGCGAAATTCGCCATCGAGGTCCAGATTTTCTGGCCGTTGATGATGTAGTCATCGCCATCGACATCGGCGCGCGTCTGCAAGGACGCCAGATCCGAACCGGCATTCGGTTCCGAATATCCCTGACACCAGCGGATAAGCCCGGCCGCGATCTTCGGCAGATGCTCTTTCTTCTGCGCATCGGTGCCGTATTTCAAAAGTGCCGGCCCGAGCATCCAGATGCCGAAGCTCGACAGCGGCAGCCGCGCGGAAATCGCCGCCATCTCCTGACGCAGGATTTTCGTCTCCTCGAGACTGAGACCGCCGCCGCCGAATTCCTTCGGCCAGTCCGGCACGGTCCAGCCCTTGTCGCGCATCCGCTCGAACCAGACACGCTGCGGGTCCGATGAAAATTTTGTGTTGCGCCCGCCCCAGAACACATCGGTTTCGGTCGCCAGCGGCTTGCGCATCTCCGGAGGACAATTGGCCGCCAGCCATGCCCGCGTCTCGGCACGGAATTTTTCGGAATCAGCCATGATGATGTCCTTTTATCCTTGGTACTCTTGGTACCCTTGTTTTCTCAAACGGATCGGCGCCGGCGCAACGCGCACGGTCCTTGGTTGATTTTTCCGGGCCGGACTCTACCTCTCGTCCGGGGGAATTCAATATCTCTCTGTCGAAGCGCGCGTCTGGCGGGTTATGGTAGCCATGCATTGCCGCGCGCGCGTGAGCGCATGCACGCAACAGCTGAAGGAACAGAGGAAATATCCATGCGCCTGCCAACACTTTCGCCTGGCGAAATGAGCGACGACCAGACCAGCATCTACGGCGAATCCACCGCCGGCAAACGCGGCAAGGTCACGCCGCTGCTACGCGCATGGATTCATGCGCCGGACGTGGCGCGGCATGCCAGCCGCCTCGGCGCGCATCTGCGCTACGACACCACGCTGGGACTGCGCCTGTCCGAACTGGCGATCCTTGTCACCGCGCGTTTCTGGAGCTCACAGTACGAATGGTACGCGCACAAGAAGCTGGCGCTTGCGGCCGGTCTCGATGCGGACATCATCGACGCCATCAATCATCGGCACGTTCCGGATCTCGACGATCCGAAAGCGCAACTGGTCTATGAGTTCAGCGAATCGCTGCACGAGAATCACAACGTGCCGAAACT
>JAZKGC010000059.1:59707-66934 GCA_040386115.1 Pseudomonadota bacterium | reverse complement strand
AGCGGGCACGCGGATCGGTCACGTCCACCTGAAGGTTGCGGACCTCGATCGCGCGCTTGGATTCTACAGCGACGTGCTGGGCTTCCAGTTGATGCAGCGTTACGGCGATCAGGCGGCTTTCATTTCGGCGGGCGGCTATCACCATCACATCGGCCTCAACACCTGGGAGAGCAAGGGCGGCAAGCCGCCGCCTCCCGGCACCACCGGGCTGTTTCACACCGCGATCCTTTACCCGACGCGGGCGGCGCTGGCGGACGCGCTGCATCGCGTGCTGGAAGCCGGAATACAACTCGACGGCGCCAGCGACCATGGCGTCAGCGAGGCGCTTTACTTGCGCGATCCCGACCAGAACGGCGTCGAATTGTACCGCGACCGGCCCGAAGCGGAATGGCCCCGCGCCGCCGACGGGACGCTTGCCATGTACACCCGCAAGCTCGATGTCGAAGCGCTGCTGCGGGAGCGTGTCGCCAGATCAGGCTGATTGCGGCGTCTTCGCGCGGATCAGCACCGTAGCGGCCGCGATCAATTGCAGCGCGATACAGACATAAAACGGAATCGTGTAGCTGCCGAACATATCGCGCAGCAGGCCGACGATGCCCGGCCCGAAAGCATAGGTGAACTGGCAGATCGCCGTCACCAGACTGACAAGCACGCCGAAATAGACCGCGCCGAATTCCCGCTGCACGATCAATGAGGGCAGCGTGATGACGTTACCGACGGAAAAGCCGAACACCGCGCTTGCAGCGAACAGCGCGACTTCATTCTGGGTGTTAATCATCACCAGAAGCGCTGCCGCCTGACTGGTGAAGGATACTGCGGAGGCCTTGCGCTGGTTTAGCCGATCGATCACCGCGCCGAACGCGACCCGCCCGATCACCGCCATCACCGTCATCAGCGATACCGCGATGCTGGCGCGCTCGCGGCCCATGATCGGATCGAGAAACGAGATCTGATGGACGATGAAGCCGACCTGCGCCACCAGCACCAGCGCGAACGGCACGGTAATGGTCCAGAACGAGAGACTGCCGAAGGCATCGCGGCGGATTCGCGCCGCCGAAAGTGCCGCAACCGGCGCGGGCGCGGTGTCGAACGCATCGGCAGGGGGCAGCGTGCGGTTCGGCGGCCGCCCGACCCAAAGCAAAATCGCCGGGATCGCCACCGCAGCCATGACCAGCGCCGCAGTCAGCAACGTCGCCGCGAAGCCGAACCGGCCGATGGTGCCGACCAGCAGCGGCACGCCGATGACGCCGCCGCAGCTCGCGCCGTTCAGGGCGAGGCTGATCGCCATGCCGCGCCTCTTGTCGAACCACAGTCCCAATGTGTTGTTGATCGCCGCGAGACTCGTCCCCGCCCAGCCGAACGCGATCAGCGCATAGACCGCGTAGAGTTGCCACGGCGAGGTGACCTGTCCGACCAGCGCCGTGCCGATAGCCATGCAGACGATGCCCGCCACCAGAAACAGCCGCGGGCCAAGCTTGCGCATCGCTTCGCTGACGAAGACGACCAGTACCGCGCTGAACAGGTAGTAGAAGGTGGTCGCCGTGGAGATCAGCGACGCCGGCCAGCCGTGAAGCCGCTGCAACTCGGCGAGATAAACGCCATGACCGTAAAAGCCGACGCCCCACGCGAAGGTCGCAACCAGAAAGCAGACCGCGACAATGGGCCAGCCTTCATACCGGATCGATGTTTCATCGACGGCACAGGCCTTGTGAGGCAAGTTCATGGACCGGCGCTTCCTCGTGAGAGCTGGATGCTCTTCTCGTTCTGGTGGTCTGCCGCGTCATCTGTCAGCAGGCTCATCGCGGCGTCAAGCGACACATCTCAGGGGCTCGGATGACGCATCGTCATGCGGGGAGAGGAATCACGCTTTCGCAGTATTGTAGAAGAATCGTTCGCGGAACACCTTGTCGCCGCGCCATTCCTGCATCGCGATCTCGTCCACATGGCGGGTCTTGCCGGTGTGGTCGGTCATGTCGAAATTCCAGTGGATCATGACGTGATCGCCCTCCACCACGGACACCAACGCCTTCGAGCGAATCTCTTTCATCTGCGCGAGGATATTGCGCTCGAACGCTACCAGCCCGGTGCGGCCGACGCGCGGCGGCGAGGTATTCTCCTGCATGCTGGCGTCTTCGGTGTAATAGCGCTCGATGGCACCGGCGTGGTCGCCGCCTTCCACCACTGCAATGAATTCATCGACGCGCGCGCGTGTCGGCATGGCAAATCCTCCCGGCAAATATCGACCGGAAGGGAATCACAAAAACGCGATCAAGGAAAGTTACACCCGGTCATGGCATAATGGGTGGGTCTTAACGCCACCGCGTGACCAGCAGCCCTGTCGGTCGTCACCGGAAGGGTTTGCCGGCGCTTACTCGTACAAGTACCCGACCGACTTGCCTTCGGTGCGCAAGGGACGGACATCCTTCTGCGTGATAATTTTACCGGCGAGGCCGTCAATCTCGTCACGCTGCGTCGGCGTCCAGCTGCGAAGCTTCTCCATGCCCTTCAGGAGACCGAGCCGGAGGACTTGTGTATTTTCACTCATTCCCACGAGCGTTATCGTGTTCTTGCTCGCGGTCACGACATCGCCCGTCGCAAGCTCAATGATCTTTCCAGCGCTATCCTTGAATTCGGCCGCGCCTCGAATGACGCGATAAATAACAACCTCGCCTTTCGCGAACGAGCCGGCGTCCACCGCTGCCGAACTGCTTTTCGGCAGGAGCGACTTGCCCTGCGGATCGGTTGCGATGATGTGGCCGGTGACAAGATGACCGCTCGGAACCTCTATCCCGATATCGCGCACGTAAACCGGCGAGGCCGATTTGACGGCACTATCGGCAAGCGGCTTGAAGAGCGCATCCAGCGCCAGCGGATCCTGAAGCCAAAAGCCTGCATCGGCAGGGCGATCATGCATCGCGTGGGTCCATGCTATGCGCGGCGTTTCGGCCTCAACGATCTGATCCGGACCAACAATCGTCGGGTTCGGAAAGGTCAAAGGATCTGTGATGAAGGCTTCAAGAAATTTTCCGGAGTAGCCCATAGACATCGCGTCCGGCACCACCGTCTGCGGGGTCTTCAGGTTCTCTTCGGTCGCCAGGCCTGACCATGTGTAAAAGAGCTGGCGATGCACGATCGCGCTCTGCAGCATCACCGCGCCGGGGCCGACATTGTAGAAGCGCCCGTCGTAATCGAAAGTGAACATGCCCGACGTGACCAGCACGAGCTGGAAACCGCCCGGTGGAAGATGAAGGTGAAAATCGGTGGGGCCGGTATCTTCGAGGTAAATTGGCAGATTTGTCGCGACCTCGTGCAGAAGAAAGGTTTCGTTATTCGCATGAAAGCCTTCGTTCGCGCGGCTGTAGAGCGCCTGCGGGCGATAAGTCGGCTCGTATGTCGTATCCTTGTGGCGGTCGATGGCCACAAAACTCTGATGGTTCAAGCGCAGGGGATCGCCGTTCGGGCGCGTGAGACCAGACGATTTTGAATCGATCGTGGCATGTACATTCATGGCATCCTCCGATCCAGGAGGGATGCCCTGCCTGGTGGTTTCTGCAATGCATCATGCGAATTTCGCGCCAGCCACCGCATCGCGAATGGACTTGCTGTGAGGAAGTTTTGCGCAAGCTAAAGATATCGCTGTGTCCGTGACGGATTCGAAATTGCCGACGACACACACGCCGCCGCTGGCGCGGCGGCCTGCATAGAGTTGCGTCTGGCATGCCAGCCGCACGCCTTTTATTGCACCATCGTTAACCAGTCGCGAGGCCTAGCGATCAGGCATATGCATCCCGCCGCTGCCTAATATTCCACCTCAAGCTCTTCGATGTCGGACGGCTCGAGCCGCGCCGCCTCCATCCACTCCTGCATTTCGGGAAGGTTGATTATGCGTTTTGCGTAGGCCGCGAGCGTCGGGCCGAGTTGAACATCGTAGGTCATGAAGCGGGTCACCACCGGCGCGTACATGGCGTCGGCCATCGAGCGATGACCGAACAGGAACGGTCCGCCGGATTTTTCGAGACAGTCGCTCCAGATCGCGCAGATCCGATCGATGTCGCCTTGCGCGCGCGACCACACCTTGAAGCCGGGAAAATGCCCCTTGATGTTGACCGGCAGCGACGAGCGCAGCGTCGTGAATCCTGAATGAATCTCGCCGCAGATCGAGCGGCAATGCGCCCGCGGTATCCGCTCGGAGGGCAACAAACCCGCTTCAGGCATGAGATCGTTGAGGTATTCGCCGATGGCCAGCGTATCCCACACCGTGGCCCCCTCATGCCGCAAGCACGGCACCAGGATCGACGACGACAGCAGCAGGATCTCCGCTCGCGCCGAGGCGTCATCGGCGGCCGTCACCAGTTCGTCGAATTCGAGGCCGGAGAATTTGGTCAGCAGCCAGCCGCGCAGCGACCACGACGAGTAATTCTTGCTGCTGATGGTCAATGTGGCCTTCGCCATGGACTAGCCTCCGTACGCCGAACGATCGATCGGATGGGTCAAAACCCACCGGCTGATGCCGGGATGCCTGTTATTTGAGCGCTTGCTCCATTTCATCACAGCAAACGACATGCCAGTCCGGAATAGGCAATTGACTGGGCTTTGGCTTCGATGTTGCATGGCACAAAGCGAGGAATAACCCGGATGTCGCCGATGATGTACCAGACCTATCAGAACACCATGGACTTTACCGCCCCGTGGCGAAGTGGCGCCGCATCCGCGCGGGCCGCACTCAAGCTGCTTCCCGAGGGGATGTCCGACAAGGTGTTTGGCCGGCTTGGCGCGGCGTTCGAGCTGATCTCGCGCACATCGCTCACCTACAAGCGCCCCGAATACGACATCCAGCCGGTGCTGGTGGGCAACGGCAAGTTTCCCGTGACGGAAGAAGTCGCATTCGCGACGCCGTTCGGATCGCTGCTGCATTTCAAGAAAGAAGGCGGACCGGACCAGCCGAAGGTGCTGCTGGTGGCACCGATGTCGGGACATTTCGCGACCCTGCTGCGCGGCACAGTGCAGACGCTATTGCAGGATCATGACGTCTTCATCACCGACTGGAAAAATCCGCGCGACATTCCGCTCGATCAGGGCAAGTTCGGTCTCGACGAATACACCGAGCACCTCATCACGTTCATGGATCAGCTCGGCCCGAAATCGCACATGGTCGCGGTGTGTCAGCCGACGGTGTCCGCGCTCGCCGCCTGCGCCATCATGTCGGAGGACAATCATCGCGCGCGCCCTGCGAGCCTCACATTGATGGCGGGGCCGATCGACACCCGCATCGCGCCCACCAAGGTCAACGAGTTCGCGACGTCGAAGCCGCTGAAGTGGTTCGAGGACAATCTGATCAACTACGTGCCGATGCAGTGCAAGGGCGCGTTCCGCAAGGTCTATCCCGGCTTCATCCAGGTCACGGCGTTCGTGTCGATGAATCTCGAGCGTCACATCAAGTCGCACAAGGATCTGCTCGAACATCTCGCGAACGGCGACGTGGAGAAGGCCGAAACCATCAAGACGTTCTACGACGAGTATTTCGCCGTGATGGACCTGCCGGCGGATTTCTACATCGACACCATCCGCGACGTGTTTCAGGAGCATCTGCTGCCGCAGGGCAAGCTCACCTATCACGGCCGCCCGATCAATCCCGGCTCGATCAAGAAGATGGGTCTGATGACGGTGGAAGGCGAGAAGGACGACATCTGCTCCATCGGCCAGACGCTCGCAGCACAGGATCTCTGCACCGGCGTGCGCGCCTATCGCAAGGTGCACCACATGCAGGCCGGCGTCGGCCACTATGGCGTGTTCAGCGGCAAGCGCTGGCACAACGAAATCTATCCGCTGCTGCGGGATTTCATTCACGTCAATTCGTGATCTTATTTCCCTCTCCCCTTGCGGGAGAGGGAAATTAAGGTGGTGTTCGCGGCTTTAGAACGTGGCCATCACTCCGCCAGCGCCTTCATCTCCTTGTAGAGATCGGCCTTGCCCTCGAAGCCGATGCCCGGCAGGTCCGGCATGGTGATGTGGCCGTTCTCGACGCGCACGCCATCGGGAAATCCGCCGTAAGGCTGGAACAGGTCCGGATAGCTTTCGTTGCCGCCGAGACCAAGACCCGCGGCAATGTTCAGCGACATCTGATGCCCGCCATGCGGCACGCAGCGCGACGGCGACCAGCCGTGGGTCTTCAGCACATCGAGCGTGCGCAGGTATTCGCAAAGCCCGTAGGATAGCGCGCAGTCGAATTGCAGCCAGTCGCGGTCCGGCCGCATGCCGCCGTAGCGGATGAGATTGCGCGCATCCTGATGGCTGAAAAGGTTTTCGCCGGTGGCCATCGGGCCGGGATAAAAATCCGCCATCGCAGCCTGCAATGCGAAGTCCAGCGGATCGCCGATTTCCTCATACCAGAACAGCGGAAACTCCCGCAACATTTTGGCGTAGGCGATGGCGGTCTCAAGGTCGAAACGTCCGTTGGCATCCACCGCAAGCTGCGCCTGATTGCCGATTTCCTTCAGCACCGCCTCGATGCGCTCGCGATCCTCTTCAATCGATGCGCCGCCGATCTTCATCTTTACGACGTTGTAGCCGCGATCGAGATAGCCGCGCATTTCGCCGCGCAGCGCCGAGAGATCCTTGCCTGGATAATAGTAGCCGCCCGCCGCGTAAACGAACACGCGCGGATCGGCCGTGCGGTTGTGGCGCTCCGCCAGCAGGCGAAACAGCGGCTTGCCGGCGATCTTCGCCACCGCATCCCAGATTGCCATGTCGAGCGTGCCGACCGCGACCGAGCGCTCACCGTGACCGCCGGGTTTCTCGTTCGACATCATGTCGGCCCAGACCTTGTCGGGATCGATGTTATCGCCGCTCGTATCGAGCAGCGATTTGGGATCGGCTTCGAGAATGCGCGGCGCGAAGCGTTCGCGGATCAATCCGCCCTGCCCGTAGCGGCCATTTGAGTTAAAGCCGTAGCCGACCACGCGCTTGCCGTCGCGCACCACGTCTGTGACCACGGCCACGAGACTCGTCGTCATCTTGGTGAAATCGATATAGGCGTTACGAATGGGCGACGAGATCGGTTTGGTGATTTCGCGGACATCGACGATACGGACGGACATGGCGCGCGCTTCTTTTCTCAATGAGGGACGAGCCGCTCACTTAGCAGAAAACTGTAGCCGTGAAGCCGGAATAGGGCAGCGCAGCCATGTCTATTCGCAGCATGTCTATTCGCAGCATGTCTATTCGCAG
>JAZKGC010000059.1:31753-59607 GCA_040386115.1 Pseudomonadota bacterium | reverse complement strand
CGCCTATTCGCAGAACCGCTTGCCGTTCGTGTCAAAACAGAAGGGCGAGCTATCCATCGCAGGCGTGATTTCCCTGCGGATATTCTGGCGATGCCAGATCGCGCGCTGCTGATATTTGGAGAGGCGCGCAGCGGGTGTCTGGCAACGGCTGCTCAGTTCCTTGTCCGTCACCATTGTCCACGCGGCCTTGGTGCCGTCCAACGTGCAGGTCTGCATCACCGCCTTCTGCACGCAGACGGTGGCACCTTCGCTGTAAGTCCTGCTGTTGTAAACGCAAAGCAGCGCCGCTGGCTTTTGCCCGGCGACCGGCTTCTGCTCCGGCGGCGCCTGCGCGGCGGCGGGCAGGCTCAGAAAAACAAGCAGGACGAGCGAGAGAGTTCGGGTCATACGCTATCGTTAGCGCATCGCGACCCTGTAAAAAAGGCGACCTGCGCAAAAATGTTTAAGGAAAACAGCTTCAGGTATCGCCAATTAAAAGATCGCCGCGAGATCCGGCCCGGCGGCAATTCGCCGGGCCAGACATCGAGCCGGTTTGTTACTTCGTCAGCGGGCAGCCGCTTTCCTTGGCCGACGGGAATGCCTTGTCGCCCGGCACGGTGGCCAGCACCTTGTAATAATCCCAAGGCTTCTTGGACTCGGACGGCTTCTTCACCTCGAGCAGGTAGAGATCGTGAACCATGCGGCCGTTTTCGAGAACCTTGCCGCCCTGGGCGAAATCGTCATCGACGGGCAGTTCCTTCAGCTTCTTGGCAACCGCTTCGGTATCCTTGGTGCCCGCGGCCTTGACGGCCTTGAGATACGACAAGGTCGCCGAATAGGTGCCGGCCTGGATCATGTTGGGCATCCGGCCGGTGCGCTTGAAGAAGCGTTCTCCGAGGTTGCGCGACCTGTCATCGCGATCCCAGTAATAGCCTTCGGTCAGCACGAGACCCTGTGCCGCCTCGAGCCCCAGGCCGTGGACTTCAGCCAGCGTCAGCAGCAATCCGGCGAGCTTCTGGCCGCCCTTGGCGATGCCGAATTCCGACGCCTGCTTGATCGAGTTCGTGGTGTCGAGACCGGCATTGGCGAGCCCGATGATTTTCGCCTTCGAGCTTTGGGCCTGCAACAGGAACGACGAGAAGTCCGACGTGTTCAGCGGGATGCGAACCGCGCCCAGCACCTTGCCGCCCTGTTGCGTGACAAAGTCGCCGGTGTCTTTTTCGAGCGCATGGCCGAACGCATAATCGGCGGTCATGAAGAACCAAGAATCCCCGCCCGCCTTCACCAGCGCTCCGCCGGTGCCATAGGCAAGCGCGCGGGTGTCATAGGCCCAATGGAAGCCATAAGGCTGGCACGCATCGCCGCTCAGGCGCGAGGTTGCCGCGCCCACCACGATGTCGATCTTCTTCATCTGCTTGGAGAGGTCGTGGATGGCGAGCGCGACCGACGACGTGGTCAGCTCGGTAATCATATCGACGTTCTCGACCTCGTACCAACGGCGCGCGATGCTGACGCCGAGATCCGGCTTGTTCTGGTGATCGGCGGAGATCACTTCGATCTTCTGGCCGAGTACCGTGCCGCCGAAATCCTCGACTGCCATCTTGGCCGCCTCGGACGACCACTTGCCGCCGTAGTCCGCATAGACGCCCGACTGATCGTTGAGAATGCCGATCTTTACGCCCTGCTGTGCTGATGCCGGCAACGCCACAGAGAGGCTGAATGCCGCAACCGCAGCCGCCATAAACTTCGATTTCATATTGAGCTCCCAGTTATTCTTGTTGTGCGGTCTTTATAACCGCATCACCTTCATCGAAGGCATTGTACTTTCGCATCGGCGCTGTGCGCCTCATGCAAAAAATTTTGCAACGCACAAGGAATATCCTGGGTGCCGTGGTTTCAGCGTCCCGGCCTGTACCTGCCGGCAGACAGCTTGCGGAACCGCACGCCTTTTCCATCGGCAAGGCGCGTGGCCTCATAGCCGCCGTCGCGAATGGCGTCGCGTTGAGGCCGCGCGTTTTCGGGATTGCGTTCCTTTTCCCACCATGATGCACGCTGCGAGGCGCGCGGCAGCGCGAAGCCCAGAATGTCCTCGATGGCATCGAAGCTGAGGACCAGTTCAGGCAAGGCCTGTTGCGATAGATATTCGCGAAGCGGGTCGAAGTCGCTCAATCGTTGCTCCAGTGTCGTTGTAAACCTGATATTGAGCCGATAGGTACGTCCCATCGGCAATCTTGAACAGGGTTTTTCGTGAATCTGTTTATTTTCGGCATCGGCTATACCGGCAAATACGTCGCCCAGCGCCACGTGGCGCGCGGCAATAGCGTCTTCGGAACCGTGCGCTCGCGCGCCAAGGCCGAGGCGCTTTCCGCACCGGGATTGACCGCCCGGATGTTCGGACCCGACGGGCGCGACAGTGAGATCGAAAGCGATCTCACGGCCAGCGACGCGCTGCTGGTGTCGGTGCCGCCGGGCATTGGCGGCGACCCGGTTCTCGCCCTCTATGCAAAGCAGATTGCGGCTGCGCCGAACCTGCGATGGATCGGCTATCTCTCGACCATCGGCGTTTACGGCGATCATCAGGGCGCATGGGTCGATGAACAGACGCCGGCCATGCCCGTTCATGTGCGTTCCCGCGAGCGGGCAAACGCGGAGCAGGCGTGGCTCGCGTTCGGCACGGCAAACAACATCGCCGTTGACGTGCTCAGGCTCGCGGGGATTTACGGCCCCGGCCAGAACCAGCTCGTGCAACTGGCGAAGGGAACCGCGCGCCGGATCATCAAGCCCGGACAGGTGTTCAACCGCACCCATGTGGAGGACATCGCGCGCGTGATCGATGCATCGCTCGCAAAACCGCGCAGCGACAAACACGGTGCGATCTACAACGTCACCGACAACGAGCCCGCGCCGCCACAGGACGTGGTGGCCTTCGCGGCTGCTCTCTGCGGTATCGAGCCGCCGCCCGAAGTCAGTCTCGAGAACGCCGGCCTCACCGAGATGGGCCGCTCGTTCTATGCCGAGAGCAAACGCGTGCGGAACGATCTCATCCGCGACGCGCTCGGCGTCACGCTCGCGTATCCGACTTATCGCGAGGGGCTGACAGCCCTTCGCGCAGGCGGCGACGGCCCGCGCTGATTGCCGTGACTCAAGCCGCGCGCTCCGCTTGCGCGCTGCGGATCGCATCCCAGATTTTAACCGGGGTCAGCGGCGTTTGCAGCGACGTGATGCCGAGTTCGCTCAACGCGTCCATCACGCCGTTGACCACGCAGGGCGGACCGCCGATCGCGCCGGATTCCCCGCAACCCTTGGCACCGAGCGGATTGGTGAGGCACGGCGCCGATCCATCGAGCGTGACAGCAATCGGCGGCAGATCCGCGGCGCGCGGGATGCAGTAATCCTGATAGGTGGCGGTCAGCAACTGGCCGTCAGCGTCGTAGGCGATTGCTTCGTACAGCGCCTGACCGATGCCCTGCGCGACGCCGCCATGCACCTGACCTTCGACCAGCATCGGATTCATCGCAACGCCGACATCGTCCACCGTGGTGTAGCGAACCACCTGCGTGGTGCCGGTCTTCGGATCGATCTCGACTTCGCAGATGTGCGTGCCGTTCGGCCAGGTCGGCCCATCCACTTCGCCCTTGCTGTCAACACTGAGCCGTGCGCCGTCTTCCTTGCCGGCGAGGTCGAACAGGCTGATGCGGCGATCGGTGCCGGCCACCGTCAGCATGCCGTCGCTGTATTCGATATCCTCCACGGACGTCTCGAGCACGTGCGAGGCCTTCTCGCGCGCCTTCGCAATCAGATCGACGGTGGAGACCGCCACAGCCGTGCCGCCGACGAACAATGAACGCGAACCGACGCTGCCGCCGCCGGTGGCAAGATCGGTGTTGCCCTGTACGACGTCGATCCGGTCCATCGGAATGCCGAGCGCACCCGCGATCATCTGCGCGTAGCTGGTGTGGAGCCCCTGCCCCATGGCCTGCGTGCCGGAGTGCAGCACGACGCGGCCTTCCGCCGTGGCCTGCAGCGTCACCTTCTCGGTGTGGACGCGGCCGCCGGTCCATTCGATGTAGCTGGTAAGGCCGCGACCATAAAGCAGACCTTTCTTCTTCGCGGCCTTCTTGCGCGCGGCAAAACCGTCCCAATCCGCAAGCTCCGAGGCGCGCTCAAGCATGTGCGCGAAAGCACCGCTGTCGTACACCTCGCCCACGGCGTTCTTGTAGGGAAGCTGCGACGGCTTGATGAAATTGACCTTGCGGATCTTGCGCGGGTCCATCTTGAGCTGCCGCGCGGCGGCATCCATCAATCGCTCGACAATGAACACGGCTTCGGGCCGTCCCGCGCCGCGATAAGGGCCGGTCGGCGCGGTGTGCGTCAGCACGGCCTTGATGTCGAAATGAATCAGCGGCAGATCGTAAACGCCGGTGGCCACGAACGGGCCGAGCACCAGCGGAATGATGACGCCGGCTCCGGTGAGATATGCGCCGGTGCCGCCCAGCGAGCGCACGCGGAAGGCCTGCACGCGGCCTTTTTCATCGAGCGCAAATTCGCCGGTCGATGTCAGGTCGCGGCCGTGACTGCCGCCGACAAATTCGTCGAGCCGGTCGCCGCGCCAGCGCACCGTTCGTTTCAGCTTGGTCGCCGCATAAGCCACCACGCCGTCTTCCGGATAAAGATTGGTCTTCTGGCCGAAGCCGCCGCCTATATCGCCGACCAGAACCTGAATGCTGTCCTTGGGACGCTTGAGCACGGCATCGGCGAGAATATCGCGCGTCGCGGTCGGGGTCTGCGACTGGACGTGAAGGACGAGGCGGCCCGTGGCCTTGTCGATCCGGGCGATGGTGCTGCGCGGCTCCATGGCGGACGGTGCCAGCCGCTGGCTGGTGATATCGAGCGAAACGACGTGCTTCGCTTTGGCGAACACTGCCTCCACGGCCGCGGCGTCGCCGTAGCTCATGGCTGCTGCGATATTGTCCGGCGCATCTTTCCACACCACCGCAGCACCCGGCGCGAGGGCTTCGGCAGGCGTCGTCGCCGCGGGCAGGACACCATATTCGACGGCAATGGCTTCGGCCGCGGTCTGCGCCTCAACGCGCGAGGTCGCGACGACGGCGACCACCGGCTCGCCGGCAAAGCGCACAACCTCATGCGCAAGCAAACGTCGCGGCGGAATTGCCATGGGCGAGCCATCGGGCCGCTTGAATATGGCAAGCGTGGGGATCGCGCCGACCCCGTCCGCGATCAGGTCCGCGCCGGTATAGATTGCCTCGACGCCGGGCATTGCGGCGGCGGCAGCGGTGTCGATGGCCACGATCTTCGCATGGGCATGCGGCGAGCGCAGCACAGTGAGCCACAGCGCACGATCCTCCGGATGGTCGTCGATGAAATGGCCCTGCCCGCGCAGCAGCCGCTGATCTTCAAGACGCTTCACGGACTGGCCCGCGCCGAAGCGCAAATTGCCGGGCAGAATGTTCATGGAATGGTCCTTCAGAATCGAAATGGCGGGCGGGGGCGTTCGTGCCGGACAGACACGCGATATCCATTAGTATCCATATCCGAAACGCGATAGCGGTACCTCGCATACCACGTCTGCGCCGGGAGTAACGACCCGCAAAGCGCACAATCGCGGCGTCCAGCGCTGGCGGCATGCCCGCTCGAACGGCCTTCGCGCTTTCACCGAAAGCCGTCGCCTGCTAGAATCAAGCTCCCGCATCGGGCAAGGCAGAAGCAAAAAAGGGACGGCGGATGAACGAAATGCTCCGTCCGAAAACCCTGCCCCGGCGCGTCGCCGCGACGGTCTGCCCGCACGATTGTCCCTCCACCTGCGCGCTGGAAGTCGATGTCCTCGACGAGCGCACCATCGGGCGCGTGCGCGGCGCGCGGGATAATGATTATACCGCTGGCGTGATCTGCGCGAAGGTCGCGCGTTACGCTGAACGCATCCACCATCCCGACCGCCTGACGCAACCCTTGATCCGCACCGGCACCAAAGGCTCCGGCACATTCGCGCCGATCTCGTGGGACGACGCACTCGATCTCGTGGCCGAACAATTCATCAAGGCCGAGACTCGTTACGGCTCCGAATCCGTCTGGCCGTATCAATATGCCGGAACCATGGGACTGATAATGCGCGACGGCATCAACCGCCTGCGCCATGCCAAGAAGTATTCCGGCTTTCATTCGACCATCTGCGTCAATCCGGCGTGGACCGGATTCATCGCCGGCACCGGCAAGCTCGCCGGTCCCGATCCGCGCGAGATGGCGAAGTCCGATTGCGTCGTGATCTGGGGCACCAACGCGGTCAGTACCCAGGTCAACGTCATGACCCACGCGATCCGCGCGCGCAAGGAACGCGGCGCAAAGATCGTCGCGGTCGATGTCTATATGAACGGCACCATGCAGCAGGCCGACCTGCCGGTGCTGGTGCGGCCGGGAACAGATGGCGCACTCGCCTGCGCGGTGATGCATTGCCTGTTCCGCGACGGCAAGGCGGACCGGGACTTTCTCGAACGCCACACCGACGCTCCGCACGAACTGGAGCAGCATCTGCGCAGCCGTGGTCCTGAATGGGCCTCCGCCATCACCGGCTGCCCGGTGGAGACCATCGAGGAATTCGCAGCGCTCATAGGCGCAACCCCGCGCACTTATTTTCGTCTCGGCTACGGGTTTTCGCGCTCGCGCAACGGTGCCGCCAACATGCACGCCGCAAGCTGCATCGCGGCGGTATCGGGCGCATGGCGTCATGAAGGCGGCGGCGCATTTCACAACAACGGCGCTATCTATCACTGGGACCGGACGCTGATCGAGGGACTTGACGTTGTCGATCCCTCGATACGCACTCTCGACCAGTCCCGCATCGGGGCGGTGCTTTGCGGCGATGCCGATGCGCTCTTCAACGGACCGCCGGTGACGGCAATGCTGATCCAGAACACCAATCCGGTGTCGGTCGCGCCGGACCAGAGCCGCGTCAAGCAGGGCTTTGCGCGCGAGGATCTGTTCGTCTGCGTGCATGAGCAGTTCATGACCGAGACGGCGAAGGTTGCCGATCTTGTGCTGCCGGCCACAATGTTCATGGAACATGACGACGTCTATCAGGGCGGCGGCCATCAATACATTCTCGCCGGGCCAAAGCTGATCGAACCGCCGGGCGAATGCCGCTCCAACCACGATGTTATCCTGGGCCTCGCGAAACGCCTCGGTGCCGAACACCAGGGTTTCTCGATGACCCCGCGCGAGATCATCGAATGGACCTTGCAGCGTTCAGGCTGGGGCAGCCTTGAGAATCTCGAACGCGAGCGCTGGATCGACTGTCAGCCCGATTTCGAGACCGCGCATTACACCAGGGGTTTTGCGTGGCCGGACGGAAAATTCCGCTTCAAGCCGGAGTGGCCGACGGTGCCGTTCCGCAGCGCATGGCATGCCGGACCCATCGATGGATTGCCTGCGCTGCCGGATCACTGGCAGGTGACCGAAGAACCCGACAGCGAACATCGATTCCGGCTGGCGACCTCGCCCGCGCGCAATTTTCTCAACTCGTCGTTCAACGAAACGCCGACCTCGCTCGACAAGGAACACCGTCCGACCGTGATGATTCATCCCGACGACGCGGCGGCGCTGGCGATCGCGGATGGCGGCAAGGTCATCCTCGGCAACCCGCGCGGCGAGGTGCGGCTTCACGCCAGGCTGTTCGAGGGCGTGCGCCGCGGCGTGCTGATCGCGGAATCGATCTGGCCCAACCATGCTTACGAGGACGGTCGCGGCATCAACACGCTGACCGGCGCGGACCCGATCGCACCCTATGGCGGCGCTGCGTTTCACGACAACCGGGTGTGGATCAAGGTAGCGGGGTGAGACTGCTCACGTTGCCGGGCGGTTTTCCCAATACGGATCGCGCAGCTTGCGCTTGAAGATCTTGCCGCTGGCCTCGCGCGGCAGGGCCGCGAGAAACTCGATGTCCTGCGGCACCTTGAAATTCGCCAGCCGCCGCTTGAGATAATCCTGCACCGCCGCCGGCGTCAGCGCGGCACCCGCTTCCTGCTCGATGCACGCGCACAGCCGCTCGCCGAACTCCTCGTCCGGAATCCCGAACACCGCGCAGTCGCGCACGCCGTCCATGCCGATCAGCGCGTTCTCGATCTCGGCCGGATAGATGTTGACGCCGCCCGAGATCACCATGTCACGCTTGCGGTCGCACAGGAACAGATAGCCGTCTTCATCGAGGTAGCCGACATCGCCGACGCTGATGAGACCGTCGCGGCCGGCTTCGGCGCGGGCTTCGGCCTTGCGGTGATAATCGAAATCCGCAATCGCGGTCTGCCGCATGAAAATCTCGCCGATTTCGTTGACGCCGCGCGGCTCGCCGTTCGGACCGAAAATCCTGACGATGCCACCTTCGATGGCGCGGCCAACGGTGCCGGGTTTCGCCAGCGCCTCCTCCGCCGAATGCCAGATCGGGATGCCGGTTTCGGTCGAGCCGAAATACTCGTGGACGACCGGACCCCACCATTCGATCATCGCCTGCTTGACCGCCACCGGACACGGCGCTGCGCCATGCACCACGAACCGCAGCGACGACAGGTCGTAACGCGCCTTCACCTCGTCCGGCAGCCGCAGCAGGCGCACGAACATGGTCGGCACCATATGCATATGGGTGACCTTGTGCCTCTCGATCAGTTGCAGAAGATCTTCCGGATCGAAGCGCGGTTCGAGCACGATCTTGCAGCTGTGGCGAAACGCCATCATGCCGTAGGAGTTCGGTGCCGAATGATACATCGGCCCGTTCATCAGGATCACCTGATCTTCGTTCGGCTTCACGCCATAGGTGATCCCGCCGACGCGTTCTGCGGCAACCATCTGGTCGGGCAGCATGGGCTGGCGCATCACACCCTTCGGACGCCCGGTGGTGCCGGAGGTGTAGAACATCGGCGACGCGCGCCCCGGCGGTTCGGTGAATGGCACATGACCATCGCGCCAGATGTCCCAGTCAGTGAGGTGATCGGGAACGCGCGCGAGCTCTGCCGAGACGCCGAACACCGCGGCGATTTCCGGCGGCGTGGTCACCACCAGCAACTGCAACCGCTTCGGCAGTCCCTGGCTGATCTGCGGCAGCAAGTCGGCGTGGCAGACCAGAACCTGCGCGCCGCTGTCGGCCAGAATGTAGGCGACTTCTTCCGCCTTCAGGTGCCAGTTGATCGGCACCACCGGCGAGCCGAGCGTGGCGGCAGCCGCCGAGGCCTCGAAGAAAGCGAAGTCGTTGCGCAGCATCAATCCCACCGGAGCGCCGTCGCGAACGCCGAGCGCCTTGAAGCCGCTCGCCGCACGCGCGATGCGCTGCTGAATTTCGGCAGTGCCGATCTGACGTTCACCGCTGAGAATCATGATGTCTTCCGGTTAAAAAGAGCGAGGCTGGGCGCGTTGCGGGATTCAACAACGCGCCCAAATCGCGCTTACTGATCGTCGAGAACGCTGCCGAATCCGACCCAGCTCTTGCCGTCGAAGCGGCGCAGCAGGAGCTGCTGGAACGGCAAATAGTCGTCAGGCCCAGTGGTGACGGTAATGCCCGGCAGCAGCAGCGGCAGCTGGACGTTTTTGAGTGACGCGGCCTGACGCTTGATGTTCTCGCTGCTGAAATCGTCCTTGCACGCCTTGAGGACTGTCACCAGCAACGTGGCATAGTGATACCCGGCGGCATAATTGGAATTGTTGATGTCCGCATTGGGCAGGTACTGCTTCATGAATGCGAAGTAATCCTTGACGCCCGGATCGTTCGCCCACTGGACGTCGTTGACGTCCTTCTGGTTGCTGGATGAAATCATGCCGACAGCATTCTCCAGACCGGCCGGCGCCAGAAACGAGATCGACGCCGCCGACGTCGGCAGGAATGTCAGATCGGGCTTCCAGCCCAGCTCGGCCACGCCCTTGATCAGCTGCGACGTAAATTTCCCGAGCACCACGCCGAACAGCACGTTGGCACCGGACGCTTTCATGGTTGCAAGCTGCGAACTGATGGTCGGCGCGCTGGTCTCATAGCTCGCCTCCGAGATAATCATCGTTGCCGCCTTCGGCCCGAGCGCGCGCTTGAAGCCCGCGACGTAATCGCGTCCGAAATCATCGTTCTGCGCCAGAATGGCGATCTTTGCGTCGGGCTTGGCCTGCAGAATGTATTTGGCGTAAACGACGCCCTCCGACTCATAGGCCGCCATGCCCGGCATCGTGTAGGGGAAATTCTTCGGATCGGCCCATTTGGTCGCGCCGCTGAGCACAAAGATCTGCGGAATTTTCTTGCCGTTGAGATAGCGATGCACGGCGTTGTTGGTGGCGGTGCCGAGCGAACCGAACATCACCTGAACTTCGTCCTGCTCCACCAGCTTGCGGGTGTGTTCGACCGTCTTCGGCGGCGAATAGGCATCATCCATGCTGATGAACTTCACCTTGCGACCGTTGATACCGCCTTCAGCATTGACCTTCTCGAAATAGACTTCCTGGACCCGGCCGATGGCACCGAAGCCCGACAGCGGGCCGCTGTAGGGCAGCGTTTGTCCAACACGGATTTCACCTTTGGTATCCGCCTGCGCCTGCGTGAACCCGCAAGCGGTGAGCGTCAGCAAAGCGATCGTATGCAGCGATACGGCTCTCATGGTTCTCTCCCTTGGTTTTATTATTAAGTCGGACAGCGCTTATGCGCTTGCCCGTGATAGAAACTCCCCCCTCGCTTCGGTAAATTCAGCCTTGAGACGCTCCACCAGTTCGGCCACCGGCGGCGCGTCACTGATCTGGCCGATGCCCTGTCCCGAGCCCCAGATGTCGCGCCACGCCTTCACCTTCATGTTGCCGCCGGAGCCAAAGTTCATTTTGGTCTTGTCGGCGACGGGCAGATTATCCGGATCGAGGCCTGCGGCCACGATCGAAGGGCCGAGATAGTTGCCGTGAACACCTGTGAACAGGTTGGTATAGACGGTGTCGTGGGCAGCGTAGTCGGTCAGCGCTTTCTTGTACGCGGGCTCGGCGTTGGCCTCGACCGTCGCGATGAAACGCGTGCCCATGTAGGCCATGTCGGCGCCCAGCGCGAGCGCGGAGGCAATGCCCCAGCCGTCGGAGATCGCCCCCGACAGCAAGATGGTGCCCTTGAACCACTGCTTGACCTCACGCACCAACGCGAACGGCGACAGTGTACCGGCGTGACCACCCGCGCCGGCGCAAACCAGAATAAGACCATCGACGCCCTGCTCCGCCGCCTTGCGGGCGTGCTTCACATTGATGACGTCGTGAAACACCACGCCGCCATAGGAATGCGCGGCATCGACGATTTCGGACGGCGGACGCAGCGAGGTAATGACGATCGGCACTTTATGCTTTGTGCAGGTCTCCATGTCGTGCATCAGGCGGTCGTTGGACGCATGGCAAATCTGGTTGACCGCGTAGGGCGCAACCTTCTTCTCCGGATGCTTGGCCTGGTACTCGCCGAGTTCGCCCTCGATCCGCGTCAGCCACTCGCCGAGCATGGCGACGGGGCGCGCGTTCAGTGCCGGGAACGAACCGACAATGCCGGCCTTGCACTGGGCAATGACAAGTTCCGGCCCCGACACGATAAAGAGCGGTGAGCCGAGCACGGGCAGTTCAAGCGTGCCGGTGAGCGAAGCGGGAAGCGGCATGGGGATGTTTCCTGTGAACGAGGCCGCACCTTAACCCTTGACCGAAAGTTGAATATGACCAATCTTGAACACTTCTATCGTCAGGATTGAACAGGAATGGACTGGGATCTGTGCCGGACATTCATCGCGGTCGCGGAAGCCGGAAGCTACCTCGGTGCCGCGCGCCGCCTGCGCAGCAGTCATCCAACCGTCGGCCGGGAAATCGCCGCGCTCGAAACCCAACTCGGAACGAAACTGTTCGTCCGCTCAAATGACGGCCTGGTGCTGACCGCGCAAGGCCGCCGATTCCGCGAGCACGCCGAGGCGATGGGGGCTGCCGCGTTGCAGGCTGAAGCCGCAGTATCGGCGACAGGGACAAAGGCGCGCGGACTGGTGAAATTTTCAATCGGTCCAACGCTGGCGGCTTACTGGCTGATGCCGCACATGGCGTCATTCATCGAAACCCATCCCGATGTCCAGATCGAATTCGTCACGCATCCCTTTCCGGTCAGCGTGCGCAAACGCGAGGCCGATATCGTGCTGCGCATTTACCAAAGCGGCGACGAAAATCTGGTCGGACGCAAGATAGCCCGGCTCGGCGTCGGGTTCTATGCCTCGCGCGATTATGCGGCGCGCCATCCGCTGCCGGAGCATCGCGAGGACTGGAAACAGCATAGCATCGTCGGCTTCGCCGACCGGGCGTCCAACGCCGAGCTTGGGCGCTGGAGCGACCATGTCGCGCGCAATGCATCCGTGGTCATGCGCTGCTCGTCGCAGTCCGACATGCTGGCCGCAGTGCGGGCCGGAATCGGAATCTGCGCGATGTCCTGCCTCGTCGGCGACGCGCACGACGATCTTGTTCGCGTCGCGCCGCAGAAGCTCGCGGGACTCTCCGATATCTGGCTGCTGGCGCATCCCGACCTGATCGATCTGCCGGCCATTCGCGCCGTCATCAACTTCGTGACGGAGTGCTCACGCGCGGATCGGGACATCCTGCGCGGCGCAGTCAAGCCCTGACTTGACCGAGCTCACGCAGCGGGTCTTTCGCCGGCGACAAGCAGCGGCGAAAGACACCGTCTGTTGAAAGACACCGCCTAGTTGCGGACGGCGCCTTCGATAACCGGGCCGAACAATTCCCAATGTTCTCCATTGAAGCGCATCAGTTGCATTTGCTCGATCGGATTGAAATCATCCGCGGCAGTATTGACCTTGATGCCGGGAAGCAGCATCGGCAACTCCATATTCTTGAGACTGGCCGCCTGCTTCATGATGTTGTCGCGGGTCAGGTTATCGCCCGCCTGCTTCAGGGTCTGAAACATCATTTGGGCATTCACATAGCCGTAGCCGACGAGGCTGTTGGCGCGGTCTGCTTCCGGATAATACTTGTCAAGGAAGGTGTTCAATTCCTTGAGGCCGGCATCGGCCTTCCAGACCGGGTCGCTCGGATCCTTGAGGAACTGCGCGGAGATCACGCCTTTCGCGTTGTCGAAACCGGCCGGTTTGATGACGCTGCCGACGGAATTCGAGATTGCAGAAACGATGTGCATGGGCTGCCACTGGATTTCCGCGACCTTACGGATCGACTGCGCCGCGAACTTGGGCGTCGAGAGATTGACGAACACATCCGCACCGGACGTTTTCAACTTGATGATCTGGGAATCGATCACGGGGTCGGACGTCTCGTAGCTGGCTTCAGCCACGATCAGCGAGGTTTTTTCACCGAGGCCGTCCTTGAGCCCCTTGAGCACGTCTTTGCCGAAATCGTCGTTCTGGTAGAGAATTGCGATCTTGGCGTTCGGCTTGGTATCGAGAATGTATTTCGCGTAGATGCGGCCTTCGCTCTGATAGCTCGGCCACGCGCCCATGGTCCAGGGGAAGTTCTTCGGGTCGCCCCACTTGGTCGAGCCTGACGCCACAAAGAGTTGCGGCACCTTCTTGGTGTTCATGTAGCGATGGATCGCACTATTGGTCGGCGCGCCCAGGGTTGAGAACAGCAACAGAACCTCGTCGCTCTCCACCAGCCTGCGAGCCTGCTCCGCCGTCTTGGGCGGACTGTAGGCATCGTCATAGGTGACGAATTCGATCTTGCGACCGTTGATCCCGCCCTTTTCGTTGACCATCTTGAAGTAGGCTTCTTCCACCTTTCCGATCACGCTGTAAGCCGACGCCGGGCCGCTGTACGGCATCAGATTGCCGATTTTGATTGAGGTGTCGGTCGCGCCCGTATCGTACTTCTTTTGCGCATGAGCCGGCGGAACCGCAACCAGAATGGCCGCCATCGACAGCGCACAAGTCATGAATCGAAATCGCTTTATCATTTTCATCCCCTTGGATTTCCCTGCAACATTTGTTTTTTGAACCAGGCTATGCCGCCTGTTTGTCCGGTTCTGACGGCTTCAACCCGTCGCCAGTTTTTGGTGCGCATCCGAACGCAACCGCGCGGACGCCCATTCCGCGATTGACTTCATCGTTGTTTGTGCTTCCGGCAAAAACGAGAACAGCGGGAAGACGTGAACAGAATCCTTGATCAGCCGGACGGTGATATCGGCTCCCGCCTGCCGCGCGCGATCAGCGAGGCGCGTGGTATCGCTTAACAGGACTTCGCCTTCCGTCGCCGTGATGAAGATCGGAGGAAGTCCCCTGAAATCGCCGAACAGCGGCGAGATCATCGGGTCGGTCGGCTCGTGTCCCTGAAAGTAGGACGCCGCCATGAAGGTCAGCAGATCGCGGTTCGCGGCAGGATCGTCGCCCGAGAACTCGCGAACGCTTGGCCCCGACAGCGTGAGGTCAGCGAACGGGCAGACCGCGATAACGCCGCCCGGTTGCGGCATTCCGGCGGTGCGCAGCGCCATCGCAAGCGCGATTGCAAGACCACCACCGGAGGATTCACCGCTCAGCACGATCGACGAGGCGGGAACGCCGAGGCCGATAAGCCCGCGATAGGCATCGATGGCATCGTCGATCGCCGCCGGATACGGATGTTCCGGCGCAAGCCGGTAATCGACGCTGTAGCACGCGCCTTCAAGGCTCGATGCGAGGCGGCTGGCATATTCAGCCGAGCCGCGCGCAGAGCCGATCATGTAGCCGCCGCCGTGGAAGTGGAGAACAGTGGTCTCCCCGACTGGTCCCGAGGTGACGCGCAATGTCTTGACGCCGTTCAATTCAGCTTCGACCACCGTTGCACTGTCTGGCAGCGGGAACTCGGTGGTCAGGAAGCGGTCATAGGCCAGCCGCATACCATCGTGTCCACGCGCCACGTCTTCAGGCGTGAAGGCCGCCTTCCACATGTCGAATGCGCGCTGGCTCTCCGGGCGCTGCATTTTCTTGCCCTCGCGCACCGCCATCAGGCCGATAACTTCTCCGGCGGGAGCCTCGACCGCCTTGACGACATCGTAGTCCCACGCAAACCCCCAGCTGGTTTCCGCCAAGGGATCGATCCGCGACATGCCACGCCAGCGGCCGTTGCGGGCGCGAACCCGTGCAGGTTCGGCTTCATGCATCAGCTTGACCGCCGCGCGCGCGCCGGACTGGATGCGCGTGGCGCGCGGGAGGCGGCGCTGTTCGTATTCAAGCAGCGCGGCGGGAATGTCATGCGGCTGTCGCGCAATCGTCCGCGCCAAGGTCCACGCATCTTCGATGGCCTGGCACGCCCCCTGCGCAAGAAACGGCACCATGGGGTGCGCCGCGTCTCCGATCAGCGTCACCCGACCCGAGGTCCAGCTATCGACCGGGTCGCGATAGTACATGCCGGTGATGAAACCCGTGTCGATCTGGTCCATCATCCGGCGGGCGCGCGGCTCGATATCGCCGAACGATCGCCGCAGATCCTCGATGTCTCCGCTTTCGGTCCACGATTCGCGATGGACCTCCTCCGCCGGCACGGATGCAAGAATGCTGTAGAGCTGCTTCGAACGGACCCAGTATGTGATGAGCGTGCGACCGGGGCCGAACCAGTAGTTGCCGCGCTCTTCGAGCCCCACGCCCTCCAGCCGGTCTGCGGAAATCAGCGCGCGCCACATCAGGATATTGGCGAAATGTGCTTTCTCTTCTCCCCGGAGCTGCCGCCGAACGCCCGAGTGAATGCCATCCGAGCCAACCAGTGCATCGCCGCGAATGCGGTCGCCTGATTCCAGTTCGACCTCCACGCCCGACGGGTTCTGCGTGAAGCCCTTGAAGCGCGCATTGAGGCGAAGCGTGTTGGGTGCCAGCGAACCGCTGAGAATGTCGATCAGGTCCGCGCGGTGCACGTTGTAAAGGGGAGCGCCATAGCGATCGGCCGCCTCTTCGCCCAGCGGCGCGGCATAGAGCATTTGCCCGGTGTAAAGATCGCGGTAGTCGTAGGACTGCGGAATGACCCCTGCTGTACGAACCGCTGCCTCGAGTCCGAGACGCCGCAAAACCAGCGACCCGTTGGCAGCGATCTGGACGCCGGCCCCGATCTCCTTAAGCTCCGGAGCCTGTTCCAGAACGGTGGATTCGATCCCATGTTGACGAAGCGCGGATGCCAACGTAAGGCCAGCAATACCGCCACCAGCGATCAGAATATGCACGCGAACCCCTAAGCGAAATAGTTAAGTGATTTCGCTTAAATAATCAGAGAGTGCAATGCGATGTCAAGCGGCCAGACCATCAAGAAATCGCCAAAATCGGCCAGCGACCAGACCAAGGCGCGGCTAAAGAGCGCGGCCCAGCTGCTTTTCGCGCGGTACGGGGTGGACGGCGTGACGGTTCAGCAGATCGTCACCGCGGCCGGCCAGCGTAACAACGCATCGCTGCACTATCATTTCGGCAGCAAGGAAGAACTGGTCCGGCAGATCATCGTCGAAGGCGCAAAGGAACTGGATAGCCGGCGCCGCGAAATGCTTGACGTCCTGGAGAAATCCGGACGGGCGCTGACCCCCCGAGACGTTCTGCGAATCCTGGTCGTACCTGTTCTGGATCTGGAAAACGAAGAACAGTGGCGAGGCTACGTGCAGTTCACGTCCAACCTTCAGATATCCAACCGGGACATGTTCCGTTCTGCGCTCAACAATCGCTGGAATTCAGGATACGTCAGGTGCTTCGATCATCTGAAGAAACTGCTGGATCAGTTTCCGGCCTCGTTGCTCGAACAGCGGTTGTCCATTTTCATTATCTACGGCAACGCGATCACGTCCGTCCGTGATTTCGAACTCACGAGCAAGAAGCGGGGCCAGAACCGTTTCTGGAACAAGCCGTTCACAATTGAGAATATCCTCGACACGCTCGAAGCTACCGTCACCTGCGCACCGTCTCCCGCAACGCTGGCTCTGCTGAAACAATCCGAGGCCTGAGAGAACGGGCTTCATTTTGTTCATGCCCGCCGGTCACGATATCATCCGCGTTAAAGCGCAGCTTCCGTTTGGTTTGGCACAGGCTGGCGGATGAATTCCATTTCTCCATCCTCCATCGATCCGAGCTTGAGGCTGAGGATATCGAGGGCATAGTTCTGATGCAGCCGCCACGGCTTGCGCGAACCTTGCCGGGGAAATTTGTCGAGCGACCGCTGGACGTATCCTGATGAAAAATCGATCCAGGGCACGTCGGTAATCTTCGGATCGTTTCGACGCGGCGTGCATTGCGCATAACTGCGGGCTTTCATGTGGTTGAGAAGCCGGCACACGTATTCACAGGTGAGATCGCATTTCAGCGTCCAGGAGGCGTTGGTATAACCGAAAGCTGACGCGAAATTCGGGACACCGCTGTACATCAAGCCCTTGTAATTCATGGTCTGGGCGAAATCGACGCGACTGCCATCGACGCTGACGGCCATTCCGCCCATCACCTCCAGATCGAGGCCGGTCGCGGTTACGACGATATCGGCCTTGAGTTCCTGTCCGGATCGCAGCCTGACTCCATCGCGCGTAAACGTCTCGATGTGGTCGGTCACCACCGAGGACTTTCCGCTTGCGATCGATTTAAACAGGTCGCCGTTCGGCACCAGGCACAGGCGCTGCTCCCACGGATTATAGCGCGGCGTAAAATGCTGCTGCACGTCGTAGTCCGGCCCGAGCGCGTGGCGCACGCCACCGAGAATGAGTTGCCTGGCGCGGTCCGGCTTGCGCTTGCAGAGCCGATAGAAATACATCCCAAGCAGCACGTTCTTCCAGCGCGTCAGGCCGTAGGCGGCTTTCGCCGGCAGCCGCGCGCGCAGCCAGTCGGCAATCGCATCGGTGTCGGGCCGCGCGACCACATAGGTCGGCGAGCGCTGCAGCATGGTGACGTGGGCTGCCGTCTTCGCCATTTCCGGAACCAGCGTCACCGCAGTCGCGCCGCTGCCGATCACCACGACCTTCTTGCCGGCATAATCGATGTCGTCCGTCCATTTCTGCGGATGGACGATACGCCCGGCAAAATTCTCAACGCCCGCAAAGTCAGGCGTGTAGCCCTTGTCGTATTTGTAGTAGCCGCTGCACATGAAAAGAAAATTGCAGGTGAATATCTGCTTCTCACCGTTGCATTCAGCCTCGACCGTCCATCGTGCATCGGCCGATGTCCAGTCCGCGCGCCTGACCTTGTGATTGAACCGGATGTGTCGATCCACGCCGTAAAGACGCGAGGTCTCGCGGACGTAATTCAGAATCGAAGGACCGTCGGCGATGGCCTTTGCTTCGGTCCAGGGCCGGAACGAATAACCGAGGGTGTACATGTCACTGTCCGAACGCACGCCCGGATAGCGAAAGAGATCCCATGTGCCGCCGATGCAGTCGCGGCTCTCAAGAATTGCATAGGTGAGATCGGGACAATTGGCCTGCAAATGATAGCCGGCGCCAATCCCGGAAAGCCCCGCACCTACGATCAGAACATCGACATGAGTTGGCGGCAAGAAAGCCTCACGGTTTTTGACAATCTTCCTTGTCAGGCAGCCTGCATCCGCTAGCTGACGCAACCGGGCGTGTCCATAGCGACCGCGCAGCAGGCATCGGCAGTGACTGGAACAGGAGCGCCGCAACATCCGGGCGCTCCACTCTCAACGCCAGCCCGCGTGCAGACACCGGTTTCTGGAAGTTCCAGCTCAACCCTGTCGGCGGCCGCGCGATCGCCTGCGATCTCGGCCGCAATCGAGCGTACTTGCTCGTAGCCCGTCATCATCAGGAACGTCGGTGCACGCCCATATGATTTCATGCCGGCGAAGTAGAAGCCCGGCTCATCCTGCGCAAGTTCGCGCGCGCCATGTGGCCGCACGGTGCCGCAGCTGTGTTCGTTGGGATCGATCAGTGGCGCCAGCGCCACCGGCGCTTCGATCGCAGGGTCGAGACGTGTCCGCAGTTCGGCCACGAAACGCAGATCGGGACGGAATCCCGTTGCCACCACAAGCTCATCCACGACAACATGGCGGCCGCAGCAGGCCGAACCGCTGCCGATGCGAAGCCGGGCATCGGAGGACGACAGGTGCGTCACGCCGAATTCAGCCTCGACGCGAATGTTTCCCGATGCGACCAGCGCCGCAAAGGCGCTGCCAAGTTCGCCGCGGGCAGCAAGCTTGTCGTTGGTGCCGCCTCCAAAAGCCTTTGCCGGGTCTTTCCCACGCAGCAGCCAGATAACATCGGTCGCGGGTTCCTGCGCCTTCAGCGCAGCCAGATCGATCAGCGTGCCGATGGCCGAGTGTCCCGAGCCCAGCACGGCGACGGTCTTGCCAGCGAAGCGGCTGCGAGCCTGACCGAGCACGTCCGGCATCGCATACGAAATTCTTGCTGCGAACTGCTTTTCGCCGAGCGCAGGCAGGCCATTTGCACCAGCGGGATTGGGAGATGCCCATGTTCCGGACGCGTCGATCACAGCGTCCGCGAGCAATATCTTCGCGCCCTCATTCCCGCCCTGGCCGTTCTCGTATCGTATCTCGAACGGAGCAACCTCACGTCCACGCGTCTTGACCTTGTCGAAACCGACGCGTCCAATTTCAGTGACGCGGCTCGATGTCCGGATCACGTCCTTCAGCGGCGTTCGCTCCGCCAGGGGGGTCAGGTAATGCTCAAGAAGTTCAGCTCCCGTCGGATAGACCTGCGGATCGGGCGAGTTCCAGCCGGTCGCGGACAACAATCGCCCGGCTGCACGGTCGATGTTGTATTCCCATGGCGAGAACAACTGGATGTGACGCCATTGCCGGACGGCGTGGCCGACATCGCTTCCGGCCTCCAGAACAACGGGGGTCATTCCGCGCGCCATCACGTGGGCCGCTGCGGCGAGACCGACGGGCCCAGCTCCGACAATCGCCACAGTTTTACCGTTGGTCATATAGTTCTCCTGTCATTCTAGAATTATCGAATATCAGACCAAAAAATTACGCCGCGGTTTTTGTGTCCCGGCAGCCCGCATCGGCCTCATCGAGGCAACACTCGGCGACGAGGAAGTCCACGAGGCCTTGCATGGTGCTGTAATTGGCGTGACAAACCAGCGTCGTTGCTTCCCGCACCTGACTAATCAGGCCGACGCTCACCAGCGATTTGATGTGGTGCGAAAGCGTGGACGGAGCAACCTTCAGCTTGTCCTGCAAGCGCCCGACGGGCATCCCCGCCTCCCCGGCGCGGACAAGCGCCCGGTAGATCTTGAGCCGCGTCGGGTTTCCGAGCGCTTCGAGCCGTGCTGCTGCATCATCGATCTTCATGGCGGACATCATGGCGCACGAGACGGCAGGCGTCAATCTATATTTCTAGAATGTTCGAATTATAAATTCGGAAGAAACCCATGCACAACCCGGTCAGGAGCTTCCGGTCCTGGGAATTCGAGACCAGTAAAGCGCCACGGGACCGAACAGAATGCCCCCTGCCAGCACGCAGAACGCGGCCATCCATGCGGATGCGACCGATGGGCCGCCGGCGAGATCGAGCGCGACGCCGACGCCCCACGATCCCAATGCCGACAGGCCGAAGCCGACCGTCGAATGGATCGCCATCGTTGCCCCGCGACTGTTCGGGTCAGCCGCAATCGTCATTCCCGCAGTGAGTGCGCCGGAGTCCGCCGGAACCGTGATCGCGTAAACCAGAATCAGCGGCAGCAACAGCCAGGGCGACTGGTCAGCAGACATTCCAATCATCAGCGCGACGAATGCCGAACTGAACATGATGATGGTGATGGCCCGGTGCCGGCCGATCTTGAGCGCAAGTTCATTGCCGAGAATGCTTGCAGGCATGGCGAGCACGGAAAACAGAACGCTGATGACGATCGGCGTGAGAACACCCGCACCGGCATTTTTCGCCGCCACAAATGTCCAGAAGGCAACGAGCCATGTTCTGATTCCATAAAGTTCGAAGCAATGAGCTCCGTATCCCAGCACGAAACCCATAGCGGGCCGGTTTCGGATCACCGGCGTGAAATCGATCAGGCGAGACTGCGCGGGCTTCGGCTTGACCGGCCGGAGAAGCAGACACACAAGTATCATCACGAACGGGCCGGCCGCCGTGGCGACGAACGCGCTGCGCCATCCCCAACTTTCAGCGACGAGTTGAGAAACAAGAAATGACAGCCCGACGCCCAGCGAAAAGCTCGACGTGTAGAATGTGACTGCGCGAGAGGAATCGCCCGGCGCCAGTCGATCGGTCAGCGCCTTGAGGCCGGGCATGTAAGCGCCCGCAAAGCCGATTCCCGCGATGCTCCAGAATAGCGCGCCGGACCACAGGCCGTCGGCAAAAAGGCCGAACATCAAAGTCGCAAGCGCGCTGAGCGCCGAGCCCGCAATCAATACCGTGCGCGCATCGATGCGATCGGTCAGCGTGGCGAGGAAAGGCACCGCGAGCATGTAGCCCGCGGCATAAGACCCGGCGAGGAGCCCCGCGTGCGCGCCGTTAAGCTGCCATTCCGGTATGAGAAACTGCGCCAGAATCGAAGGAACGACGACATGCGGCAGCAGGCTGCCCAGCTGCCCGAAGCACATCGCAACGATAATCCATCGTCCCTCCAGACCACCTCTCATCATCAACCTCGCCCATTCCACACGCGCCAGAGCGAAGCTAACGGGATTCGCAAGGTTTAAGCCATGCAGTAGCGCAGCAGTGCATATCCGGAATAGACCTGAAAGCGCTTCAAGGGAATGGTTGAAGCCGCCCCTATATCTCCGGTCGGACGCGCGCCCCCTCGATGAGGTCTGGTATCATGACTTTGCCGGCCAGCGATCTTGCCTTGACCAATCCATAGATCGCCGGAATCACGATCAGCGTCAGCAGCGTCGATGAGATCATGCCACCGATCATCGGGACTGCGATCCGCTGCATGATCTCGGAGCCGGTGCCGGTGCTCCACATGATCGGCAGCAGCCCGGCCATGATGGCCACGACTGTCATCATCTTGGGTCGCACCCGTTCCACCGCGCCTTCCATGATGGCGTCGTAGAGATCGTGCCGGGTCATCTCGCGGCCCTCCGCCTCACGCCGCGCCTTTATCTCCGCCAACGCCTGATTGAGATAGATCAGCATCACGACGCCGGTTTCAGCGGCCACGCCGGCCAGTGCGATGAAGCCGACCACGACCGCCACCGACAGGTTGAAGCCAAGCCACCACATCAGCCAGATTCCACCGACCAGCGCGAATGGCAGCGACAGCATGACGATCATCGTGTCCGTAACCGAGCGGAAGTTAAGATACAGCAGAAGGAAGATAATCAGCAGCGTGACCGGCACCACAATTTTCAGGCGCGCGGTCGCGCGCTCGAGATATTCAAATTGCCCGCTCCACACCACGTAGGAGCCCGGCGGAAACTGGATGCTCGCCTTCACCGCCTGCTGGGCGTCGGCGACGTATCCGCCAAGATCGCGGTCGCGGATATCAACATAGATATAGACGGCGAGCTGGCCGTTCTCGGTGCGGATCGATGTCGGGCCGCGTGACGGGGCAATTTTGGCGACTTCCCCGAGCGGGACCGCGCCGCCGCCCGGCATCGGCACCAGAACATCGTTGGCGATGGCTTGCGGATTGTCGCGCAAGTCGCGGGGATAACGCATGTTGACGCTGAACCGCTGACGGCCTTCCACCGTCGTTGTCACGGTCTGGCCGCCGAGCGCGGTGGCGATGACGTCCTGCACGTCCTGAACCATGATACCGTAACGCGCGAGTGCCGCGCGATCCGGAGTCACGTCGAGATAATATCCGCCGATGCCGCGCTCGGCATACGCCGACGATGTTCCCGGCACAGCCTTCAAAACCTGCTCGATCTGCTTGGCGAGCTTGTCGATTTCGACGAGATCAGTCCCGATCACCTTGACGCCCACCGGCGTCCGGATGCCTGTCGATAGCATGTCGATGCGCGCCTTGATCGGCATGGTCCAGGCGTTGGAGACGCCGGGGAATTGCAGCGCGCGATCCATTTCGGCGGTCAGACTGTCGATGGTGACGCCGGACCGCCATTCCGCCTTCGGCTTGAGGTTGACCACGGTTTCGAACATCTCGGAGGGCGCAGGATCGGTGGCGGTCAGGGCGCGGCCGGCTTTTCCATAGACCGACGTGACTTCAGGAAATGACCGGATGATCCTGTCCTGGGTCTGCAAGAGTTCGCCCGCTTTGGTAACCGAGATGCCGGGCAGCGTCGTCGGCATGTAGAGCAGCGTGCCTTCGTTCAGGTTCGGCATGAATTCGGTGCCGAGTTGCCGCGCGGGCCACACGGTCACCGCGAGCACCACAAGCGCGACAAGGATCACCAGTGCTTTGGCCCGCATGACCACCTCGATCACGGGCCGGTAGATCCAGATCAGGAATCGGTTGATCGGATTCCTGTGCTCCGGAATGATCCGGCCGCGGACGAAGACGATCATCAGGGCGGGCACCAGCGTGATCGATAGCAAAGCCGCCGCGGCCATCGCAAACGTCTTGGTGAATGCCAGCGGACTGAACAGCCGGCCCTCCTGCGATTCCAGCGTGAAGATAGGCATAAAGGACACGGTGATAATCAGCAGGCTGAAAAATAGCGCGGGGCCGACCTCGGAGGCGGCCTCGATCAGAATATCGATCCGCGAGCGTCCCGGCGCGGCCCGCTCCAGATGCTTGTGGGCATTCTCGATCATCACAATGGCCGCATCGACCATGGCGCCGATCGCGATGGCAATGCCGCCGAGACTCATGATGTTGGAGCCGATACCAAGCAGTTTCATCGCGCCGAATGCCATCAACACGCCAACCGGCAGCATGATGATGGCCACCAGGGCGCTGCGGACATGCAGCAGGAAAACGATGCAGACCAGCGCCACGACCACGCTCTCCTCGAGCAGCGTGTGTTTGAGCGTCGCGATGGCCGCGTTGATCAGTTCGGAGCGGTCATAGACCGGGACGATCTCGACCGAGCTTGGCAGACTGCTGGCGATCTCCTTGAATCGCTTCTTGACGTTGTCGATGACATCGAGCGCGTTGACGCCAAAGCGCTGCAGCACGATGCCGCTGGCGACCTCGCCTTCTCCGTTCAATTCGGTAATGCCGCGCCGCTCGTCCGGACCAAGCTCGACGCGAGCCACATCGCGCAGCAGCACTGGCGTGCCACCGCTGGTCTTGAGGACGATGTTGCCGAGGTCATTGATGCCTTTCAGATAGCCCTTGCCGCGAATGACATACTCGAACTCCGAAAGCTCGACAGTGCGGCCGCCGACGTCGGCGTTGCTGGCGCGAATCGCATCGCGCATCTTCTGCATCGTGATGCCGAGATCGCGCATGCGCTGCGGATTGAGGATGACGTTGTATTGCTTGACGAAACCGCCGACGCTCGCCACCTCAGCGACGCCTTCGGCCTTGGCGAGCGCAAACTTCAGGTTCCAGTCCTGGATTGCGCGCGTGTCAGCAAGGTTCAATTCTTTCGACATCACGGCGTATTGATAGACCCAGCCCACCCCGGTCGCGTCCGGCCCCATGGTCGGCGTCACCCCCGCCGGCAGACGAGACGCTGCGCCGTTGAGAAATTCGAGCACGCGCGAGCGCGCCCAGTAGATGTCGGTGCCATCCTCGAAGATGACGTAAACGAACGACACCCCGAAGAAGGAGAAGCCGCGCACCACTTTTGAGCGTGGAACAGTAAGCATCGCCGTGGTCAGCGGATAGGTGACCTGGTCTTCAATGACCTGCGGTGCCTGTCCGGGGTACTCCGTATAGACGATGACCTGGGTGTCGGAGAGATCCGGAATGGCGTCGAGCGGCAGGTGCGCGAGGGCGTAGAGTCCGGCAGCGGCAGCGAAACCGGCGCCAAAGAACACCAGCAGCAGGTTGCGGGCCGACCAGGCAATGAGGCGGGCGATCATTATTGAGCTCCCGCTTCCGAGAAGCCCTTGAGCGCAGCCTTCAGGTTGCTTTCCGCGTCGATCAGGAAGTTGGCGGAGACAACGACGGACTCGCCTTCAGCAACACCCTCTCGCACCTCGGCGTAGCCGTCGCCGCGATGACCAAGCTTCACTTCGCGCGGCTCAAAACGTCCTTCTCCCTTATCAACGAATACCGCCTGCTTCGAGCCGGTATCCAGAACGGCGCTTTCCGGAATGGCGAGCACAGGCTCGGGACTGCCGGTGTTGACCTGCGCATCCACGTACATGTCGGGAAGCAGCGCGCCATCGAGATTGGACAATTCAATCCGCACGCGGGCGGTTCGGGTCTCGCGGTTTACTTGCGGATAGATCACGCTGATCGTTCCTGCGAACTCGCGGTCCGGAAAACTACGTGCCTTCACTGCGACGAGCTGACCCACGGCAAGGGCACCCAGATCGCGCTCCGCAATGTCGATCATTGCCCAAACGACGGACGTGTCCGCAACCTTGAACAAAACATCGCCCGGCTGTGCGCGCATGCCTTCGACGGCGTTGCGCTCGAGCACGATGCCGTCGCGCGGCGCCGACCAATCGATCGTAATCGGAACGGCCCGGCTTTTTTCCATGGCCACGATGGCGGCATCCGGAACGTCAAGGTTCATCAGCCGCTGCCGCGAGCCGCGCCCATAGAATCCTTCCCCGCCTGTCGTCCTGGAGTTAATCGTCGCAATGTATTCAGCCGATGCCGTCGCGATGGCCGGGCTGTATATTTCCATCAACGGCTGGCCCTTGCTGACTCTCGTGCCAGTGGTGACGTTCGCGATTTTCTGGACCCAGCTTTCCGCGCGCATTGAGATGACCGAGACGCGGCGTTCGTCGAGCTGAATGGTGCCCGGCGCGCGGATCAGCGTGCGGATGACGCGCGGCGCTGCCGGCTCGGATTTCACCCCGGTGCGCTGGATCTTTCCCGGCGACAGTTTGACCGATCCATCGTCGCTGTCTTCACCTTCATAGACAGCGATGTAGTTCATCCCCATCGAATCTTTTTTCGGCGTCGGCGAGGTGTCCGGCAGTCCCATCGGATTGCGGTAGTATTTGATCTTCCGGTCCATCGGTGCCGCTGGCGCAGCCTCCGGCATGGATGCTTCTTCGAAGCTGGTGTCCGCGCTGGCAGGCACGCCTCGAAAGTCGCGCCCGTCGGGCGTTTTCATCGGCGTCAGCGAATAGGATGGCTTGCCATCCGGATCCCGATAATAGACCGGCGCGTCCATTGCCTGCGCCATCGCTGGTGAGACCACAGCAATGCGCGGGACATCGGTGGTCTGAAGATATCCGCGACCGCCGATGAATCCGACGCCCGCCGCACTCAAGGCGGCGACGGCAGCGAGGGCCATGCTGGCGGTTCTCATTTCTGCGCCGTGATGACGAGTTTGCTTTCGACGGTCCCGTTCTCGCCCTGCACTTTCGCGCCGAGCGAGAGCAGCCATCGGCCGGCCATCCCGAAGGTCGCCTTGAATTTGTAGCTGCCCGGCTCCGCTCCCGGCGCGGGCAGGATCTTGGTGGCCATCTCCTGCATGCCGTCGGGAGCCATATCCAGACGGGTTGCGAAAATTACCGCATCGGGCACCGGCTTGCCGGTGGTCTTGTTCATGAGCCGAACCGTAACGATCTTGTCCGGGCCGGCCTTGACGGTCTGGTCAACAAGCTGGAATTCGTAATCCTTGATATCGGCGCGTGCAGCGGTGACCGATCCGGTCATGGCAATGCCGATGAGCGCCGCCCGAACGGCGCGCGAGCGATTTGACGTCTTCATTTTGCAATCCTCAATGTTCTGCTCTGCCGCGAGGCGGCATACGTTTATCCGCACAGCCTGAGGGCCGCGCGGCAACGAACCGGCGCCACTGCGCCGATCAGATCAGGATTCGAGGAGGATGGTCGGGGGGCGCGTGCCCCAGGCTCTGGAGCCAGGAATCGTTTTCCAGCGGTGCAACCCGGCTGGACACCATGAGAAATGGATGAATGGCAACTGCCGACATGCCCGAGAAGAATGTGTTCATGCAAACCGCCATGAGAAGGCACTTCTCACAATCACTCGGCGCCGGAGCTTTCGACGGACAGCAAGGCATGCCGCTCGCGATCTCATCTGTCGCCGATCCGTCCATCGCCGATCCGTCTATCGTGGATGGCGCAGCCAACTCATCTGGCATCGCAGCCATCACGCCAGCCGGCGGCGCTTCCGCCATGACAGGTCGGGACAACGGAGCCAATGCCACGCCTGCGATCACGACGATCGCAGCGAGCTGGCGCATGGTGATCCGGCGGTTCATATCCCCAAAATCCCACATGCGTGCCCAAATTGAAAGCCTCTCAGGCTAACGACGCCGTGATCGAACCTCCTAGCGGCCGGTTTGGGTTAACGGGTATTCATTTGAAGGACAGCCAAATCCGGCCAACACTATGCCCATTCAAAGGGGAGACATCTCATGATGCGCATTATCGCCGTGGGCGCAGTGCTGCTGGCTTCAACCGCCGCGCTCGCTCAATCATCCTATTCCGGGATGCAAACCCGGCCCATCAAGGCATTGTCGGAACAACAGGTAGCGGATCTGAAAGCCGGCCGCGGCATGGGGCTGGCCCTCGCCGCCGAACTCAACGGCTATCCAGGTCCATCGCATGTGCTGGAACTGGCCGACAAGCTGGACCTTTCAGCAGATCAGCGCGTCGGTATTCAAAAACTGTTCGCATCGATGAAGCAGGAAGCGCTGCCAATCGGTGCAAGACTTATTGAGCAAGAGACGGAGCTGGATCAGCAGTTTGCCAACCGCACGGTCACGCCCGAAAGCTTGAAGTCCGCGACCGCAGCGGTTGCGGCGACACAAGGCGCGCTGCGCGAGGCCCACCTCAAGTATCACCTGTCCACGGCCGCGATCCTGGACCACGGCCAGATGCGGCGATATGCCAAGTTGCGGGGCTATGACGGCCACCCCAGACACAAACACCATTAAGTTCTGCACCATTAAGT
>JAZKGC010000059.1:24868-31653 GCA_040386115.1 Pseudomonadota bacterium | reverse complement strand
CACCATTAAGTTCTGCACCATTAAGTGCTGCACATTGGCTTAGGGGTGTGAAATTGCGGCGTTGAATGAGCCTTCCCTCGGGCGCGCTTTGCGCCCGAGGCCGTTGTTGGATGTTCAGTTCTCGATCAGTCCAGACCGATCGTCGTCAGATCCTGGAACCAGTGCTGCGCCTGCACGAACTTCTTCACTTTCGGCGACAACGCGTGCGGATTGGTGTCATGCACGACCCAGACCAGCACCGCATCATCGACGATCATCGCATGGGCCTGCGCCAGCAATTCATCCTGCCTGGCGGGATCGAAGTTCTGCTTGGCTTCATCGATCAGCGCATCGACCTTCGGATTCTTGTAGCCGCCCCAGTTCACGCCGACCGGCGCGATCTGGCCCGAATGGAAGAAGCGGACGATGGCGTAGAGCGGGTCCGAGGTCACATAGGCGATGTTGTTCGAGGTGATGCCGGCGTTCATCTCGTCGGCCGCGCCCTTGCGCCATGCAGTATAGAGGGTTTCGAGTTCGACAACCTTGAACTCGATGTCAATGCCGATTTCCTTGAAGCTCTGCTGCAGAAATTCGTTCATCGGCAGCGACAGCATTTGTCCCGTGCCACCCTGTGCGATGATGAACTTCGCCTTCAGCGGCTTCTCCGGCGAATAGCCGGCTTCCTTGACCAGCCTCTTGGCCTCGGCGAGATCGTACTTGAGGTCGAGCGTTGGCTTGCCGAACCACGGGCTCGACGGATCGACCTGACCCTTGGCGGGCTTTGCCAATCCATTCATCAGCCCAACCACTGCGTCGCGGTCGATCGCAAGGTTGAGTGCCTTGCGCAAGCGCACGTCGGTCCAAGGCGAACCCGGCATCACGCTGAGATGATAATTCCAGACATGCGGCGTGACGTTATCGACAATTCTCATGCCGGCCGATTTCAGTTGCGGCACCGCGTCCGGCGCAGGCGTCTCGATCAGATCGACCTGTCCGGCCAACAGCGCATTGGTCCGCGTCAATGCTTCCGGCATCGGCACAAGAACAAGCTTGTCGGTTTTTGGAATGCGCTTCTTGTCCCAATAGTCGGCATTCTTCGTCAGCTCTGCGAGTTCGCGCGGAACCAGCTTGGTGAGCTTGAATGGTCCAGTGCCTGAAGGCTGACTGGCGAATTTATCCCAATCCTTGCCGAGCTTGTCGTACTGCGCGGGACTGGAAACCAGAAACCACAACATCTGATAGGGAAAAAACGAATCCACCGCCTTGGTGGTGATCTCGATGGTCTTGTCATCGATCTTCGCGTAGCTCGCCACCGATGGCAGGCGGGTCTTCACCTGCGCGCTCTGGCGCTTGTCGAACTGCGGCGCCTTGTCGTTCAGAACCTTGTCCAGGTTCCAGATAACGACATCCGCATTGAAGTCGCTGCCGTCATGGAACTTGACGCCCTGACGCAAGGTGAAACGCCATTTCGTCTTGTCCGCGGAATCGACCTTCCATTCGGTTGCGAGTCCCGGCACGAGCTTGCCTGGCCGATCGGCAACATCCATTTCCCACGCGACCAGCGGATCGTAGATCGTGTAACCGCTGAATTGATAAGCTCCTGCACCACGATCCGGCTGGCCCGTCGTCAACGGAATATCCGCCATCGAGATGCCATATCGCACCACCGTTTCTGCTTTCGCGGGCGCGACGGCACCGACGGCAACGGCCAGCGCCGCAAAGATGATCGAATTCCGAACGCTCATGAACACAACTCCATATGGGGAAAGGGAATTGGAGTTGAGCTTGCAAGCCTGATGCCAGACGTTTGATTTCTCCCTGAAATTGCAGTGCTTATACCTGCAGATACATTGCCGCTCGCGTTCGGAGCGAAACGCTCGGCGATGTTCGAGATATCGTGCCGCGCGCATTCTTGTCCTGTCGCAGGATCACGCCGCTGAAGAGGGACAATCGCGCGGCTGCCTTAAAAGGATGCATTAAGTGACCCCATGCCTCACAATATGCCTCTCTTGCATACAAGATACGAGCGCTGGCAGTTCCGCTGAACACCGCATCACACGCGACAGATTTTCCCGGATGACCTGAGGATACCGGGCTTTCCCGGTGCCCGCCGCAGTCATGACTGCCGCGGCAGCCTTGTCGGCACCCGGCAATCAGGGTGCAGGCAACATGAGATCAAAGTCCCCTTGGCATAGGCATTGCAAGAGATTGCATAAGATTTAGCCACCGATGTTGAGAGGATCGATCCCTATGCGTAACGACAGACCTGCAAAAAGCCGGGCCATCGCGGCGATGTTCGTGCTCGCCATGACGTCGGCCGCTCTGCCGCAAGCCGCTGGTGCGGAAACTGTTTTGCGCATCGGCATGACCGCGGCCGACATTCCTCGCACGCTGGGTCAACCCGATCAGGGATTCGAAGGCAACCGTTTCACCGGCCTGACAATGTATGACGCTCTCACCATGTGGGATCTGTCGTCGGCGACCAAGGCAAGCGTCGTCATTCCGGGCCTCGCGACTGAATGGGCGGTGGATGCAAACGACAAAACCAAATGGACGTTCAAGCTTCGTCCCGGCGTGACGTTTCATGACGGTTCGTCATTCAATGCCGATGCCGTGGTCTGGAATGTCGAGAAGGTGCTGAAACCGGACGCGCCGCAGTATGATGCCAGTCAGGTCGGCGTCACCGCATCGCGCATGCCGACAGTGGCCTCGGCACGCAAGATCGATGACATGACTGTGGAGTTCACCGCCAAGGAGCCGGACAGCTTCCTGCCGATCAATCTCACCAATCTGTTCATGGCGAGCCCGTCGAAATGGCAAAAATTCCATGACGCCGCTGAAGGAGCCGACGCCAAGGCAAAATCGCAAGCCGCGTGGGCCGCATTCGCGCGCGACGCTTCAGGTACCGGCCCTTGGAAAATGACAAAGTTCTCGCCGCGCGAGCGCCTCGAACTCGCAAAGAACGCGAACTACTGGGACAAAGCACGCGTTCCCAAGACCGACAAGATGGTGCTGCTGCCGATGCCGGAAGCGAATGCGCGAACCGCGGCGCTGTTGTCCGGACAGGTTGACTGGATCGAAGCGCCGGCACCGGACGCCGTTAAGGAACTGATGCAGCGCGGCTTCACCATCTCCAAGAACGAGCAGCCGCATGTCTGGCCGTGGCAGTTCTCGCGCGTGGAAGGCTCGCCCTGGAACGATATCCGGGTCCGCAAGGCGGCCAATCTGTGCATCGATCGCGAAGGATTGAAAGACGGTCTGCTGGCAGGCCTGATGGTTCCTGCAAGCGGCACCTTCGAGCCCGGTCACCCGTGGCGCGGCAAACCGACATTCGAGATCAAGTACGACAAGGCCGCTGCGCAAAAGCTGATGCAGGAGGCGGGCTACGGTCCAACCAAGAAACTTGCCGTCAAGACACAGACGTCGGCGTCGGGCTCCGGCCAGATGCTGCCATTGCCGATGAACGAATATCTGCAACAGGCGCTGGCCGAATGTTACTTCGATGTCCAGTTCGATGTCATCGAATGGAACACGCTGTTCACCAATTGGCGGCGCGGCGCAAAAGACCCGACAGCCAACGGCGCCAACGCAACCAACGTCACTTATGCCGCGATGGATCCGTTTTTTGCGATGGTTCGGTTCCTGCAATCGTCAATGGCGCCTCCGGTTTCGAACAACTGGGGCTACATCAACAATCCGAAGTTCGACGAACTGGTGAAAAAGGCACGCCAGACATTCGACCCGGCGGCGCGAGATGAGGCGCTTGCCGAATTGCATGCGGCTTCGGTCGATGACGCTGCATTCCTCTATGTCGCGCACGACGTTGGCCCCCGCGCGCTGAGCCCGAAGGTGAAGGGTCTCGTGCAACCGAAAAGCTGGTTCGTGGATTTCTCGCCGGTGACGGTCGAGTAACTCGCGCTGTCTTTCGTTTCCGATCGCGTCGATGGCGGCACGCTCCGGCCTTTGACAACGAAACTGCATCATCGCTGCTTCATCGAAGCCGACGATGATGCACAACATTCCGCGGACTGAAGGTGAACTGTGTTTGCTTACGTTGCCCGACGCATCGTCTATGTGATTCCGGTTGTCATCAGCGTCGCGCTGGTCTGCTTCCTGCTGGTTCACATTACGCCCGGAGATCCGCTGGTCGCGATCTTGCCTGCCGATGCGTCGCAGGAACTGGCGAGCCAGTTGCGCATCGCCTACGGCTTCGACCGCCCGCTGCCTGTTCAGTTCGGATTGTGGCTGTGGAAAGCGCTCAACGGCGATCTCGGCACTTCGATCGCGACCGGACGGCCTGTGTTGTCGGAAGTCCTGCGCGCGGTCAGCAACACCGTGACACTTGCCATCGCCGCGGCGGCGATCGGATTTACGCTCGGACTGTTTTTCGGACTGGTCGCCGGCTATTTCCGAAACACATGGATCGACAAGGTAGCGACATCGATCGCCATCGCCGGCGTCTCCGTGCCGCATTACTGGCTCGGCATGGTCCTCGTCATCATTTTCTCGGTTCAACTGAACTGGCTGCCCGCCGTCGGCGCGGGACCGGGCGGCTCCGGGTCGTGGCGCTGGGACTGGGAACACATCCGCTATCTCATCCTGCCGGCCATCACCACATCCGTGATCCCCATGGGAATCGTCACGCGCACCGTGCGTGCGCTCACCGGCGATATTCTGTCGCAGGATTTTGTCGAGGCGCTCCGCGCCAAGGGCTTGCGTGAAACCCGCGTGTTCCGTCACGTCATCAAGAACGCGGCCCCTACCGCGCTGGCGGTGATGGCCTGCAACTCGGCTACATGCTTGGCGGATCCATCCTGATCGAGACGGTGTTCTCCTGGCCGGGTTCGGGGCTGTTGCTCAACTCTGCAATCTTCCAGCGCGATCTGCCGCTGCTGCAAGGCACGATCCTCGTGCTCGCGCTGTTCTTCGTGTTCCTCAATCTGATGGTCGATATCGCGCAAGCTTCCATCGATCCGCGCATCAAGCGGAGCTAACGATGAGCACACTCACGGATGCAGCCCTTCAGTCCGCGCCGGCCAGCAAGGCGCGTGGCTACTGGGCGACGGTTGGCCGGCGCATCGTTCGCGACAAGGTCAGCGTGGCGTGCGCCTTTATTCTTGTCGCGATATTCCTGTCAGCTATTTTCGCGCCGTGGCTCGGCCTTGCGGACCCTTATCAAGGCTCGATGATCCGCCGCCTTCGCGTCATCGGTACGCCGGGTTACCCGCTAGGAACCGACGAGCTTGGCCGCGATATGCTGGCGCGCCTGATCTATGGGGGCCGCCTGTCGCTGCTGATCGGCATTCTCCCCGTGATTCTGGCCTTTATCATCGGCACGTCGCTCGGCCTCGTCGCGGGATATGTCGGTGGCAAGATCAACACCGCGATCATGCGCACCGTCGATATTTTCTACGCTTTCCCTTCGGTCCTGCTGGCGATTGCCATTTCCGGAGCGCTGGGCGCAGGCATCGTCAATTCAATCGTCTCGCTGACCATCGTTTTCATTCCCCAGATTACCCGTGTAGCGGAGAGCGTAACCACCGGCGTTCGCAATATGGATTTCGTGGAAGCCGCGCGGGCATCCGGTGCCAACGCCTTCACGATCATGCGCGTCCATATGCTTGGCAACGTGCTGGGCCCGATTTTCGTTTATGCGACCGGCCTTATCTCGGTTTCGATGATCCTTGCCGCCGGCCTGTCGTTTCTCGGCCTCGGCACCAAGCCGCCGGAGCCGGAGTGGGGATTGATGCTCAATACATTGCGCACGGCAATTTATGTGAACCCGTGGGTGGCGGCACTTCCGGGCACCATGATCTTCGCAGTCTCGATCTGCTTCAATCTGCTCAGCGATGGCATGCGCAGTGCAATGGATATCCGGAATTGACGATGAACGACACAGATCAACCCGTCGATATGCTCGATCCGATTGAAGATCGCGGCGGAGCGGCGCAGCCGCTGTTGCAGGTGACGGGATTGACCAAGCATTTTCCGGTGCGCGGCGGCCTTTTCAGCAAGAGCAAGACCGTGCGCGCCGTCGATAACGTGACGTTTTCCATCGCCAAGGGCGAAACTGTCGGGATCGTCGGCGAATCCGGTTGCGGCAAATCGACCACCGCGCGGCTGCTGATGCATCTGATGGAACGCGACGCCGGCGAATTCGTCTATGACGGCATGCTGGTCGGGCGCGCCTTGTCACTGAGCGAACTGCGCCGTGCCATGCAGATGGTATTTCAGGACAGTTACGCCTCGCTCAATCCCCGGCTGACGATCGAGGAATCGATTGCGTTCGGTCCCAAGGTTCACGGGATGGACGACGCTGCTGCACGCACCGTCTCCCGCGAGTTACTCGGCAAGGTCGGGCTGCGGCCTGAAATCTTTGCCAATCGCTATCCGCATGAAATATCCGGCGGCCAGCGCCAGCGCGTCAACATCGCGCGCGCCCTTGCACTCTCGCCGCGCCTCGTGATCCTTGATGAAGCCGTCTCTGCGCTCGACAAATCGGTCGAGGCGCAGGTGCTAAACCTGCTGGTCGATCTCAAGCGTGAATTTGGCCTCACGTATCTTTTCATCAGCCACGACCTGAACGTGGTGCGTTATATCTCCGACCGCGTGCTAGTGATGTATCTCGGCGAGGTTGTCGAACTCGGGCCGGTTGACGAAGTTTGGGACGCTCCCGCACATCCCTATACGCGCGCACTGCTGGCCGCGATGCCATCGTCCGATCCGGACAAGCGAACCGAAGTGCCGCCGATCACCGGCGATCCGCCAAACCCGATCGATCCGCCAGCCGGCTGCCGGTTTCACAC
>JAZKGC010000059.1:20320-24768 GCA_040386115.1 Pseudomonadota bacterium | reverse complement strand
GTCGCGGGACGTGACGTGCTGGCGATGAACGACGACGAGCTTTCGGCCTTTCGCGGCCAGACGGTCTCGATGATTTTCCAGGAGCCTGCATTGGCCCTCGATCCGGTCTATACTATCGGCGAACAGATCGCGGAAAGCGTGATGCGCCATGAGGGCAAGAGCCACACCGATGCGACGGCGCGCGCGCTGGAGATGCTTGAGGTCGTGCGCATTCCCTCCGCGAAGCGCAGGCTGGATGCTTATCCGCACGAAATGTCCGGCGGCATGCGCCAGCGTGCCATGATCGCGCTGGCACTCGCCTGCAAACCGAAAATTCTTCTTGCCGATGAGCCGACGACAGCGCTCGACGCGACCGTTCAAATACAAATTCTTCTGCTGTTGCGCGAACTGCAACGCGAATTCGGCATGTCGGTGATTTTCGTCACTCACGACATCGGCGTCGCCATCGAAATCTGCGACCGCGTCGCGGTGATGTATGCGGGTCAGATCGTTGAGACCGGCACACTCAGCCAGATCGTGCGGACGCCTGTTCATCCTTACGCGCGCGGGCTTCTTGCCTCTACCGTCCACGGCGCCAAACGCGGTGCGCGGCTGGAGACGATACCCGGCACGCCGCCATCGCTCGACAAGGCACCCGTCAACTGCTCGTTCGCGCCGCGCTGTGGTTTTGCGCAGTCCCGATGCGTCGAGGCGCTACCGCCCAATGTGCAAATCGGGACAGACCGGATCGCGCGTTGTGTTCTGGCTGAACAAACAGCATAGCCGGGCCGACGATATCTGAAGGTCCAGGATCGCTGGCGGAGGGAGTGGGATTCGAACCCACGGTACGGTTTCCCGCACACACGCTTTCCAAGCGTGCGCCTTAAGCCACTCGGCCATCCCTCCGGCTGCGCTGTCATGAAGGTGCACGCGCGGTTTTGCAAGAGAGCGCGGCGGACAACCGGCACTATTCCGCAAAATATTGATATTTAGGCGTTATTTCCGGCGCGCCGGCGAACGTCGATCTGGCTCGCGGCAGAAAGCCCCCTCTGCGGTGGCCGCCATCAGTGATAGAGCGCGCCGGTCACCGAACGCAGCGGACGGATGGACGGGGCGGGTGGCCACACAACCGGCTTGGCCGATGCATGCGCATGCTCCAACGCCGCGAGGAAGCCCGCGAACCATTGATGAATGGTCCCCGCGCGCAGCTTTATCATCATCGCCTCCCACCGCATTCGGCGCTCATTGGCTGGCATCGACAAGGCCATCGCAATGCTTCGCGCCATTCCGTCGATGTCATGCGGGTTGACCAGCAATGCTGCATCAAGCTCATTGGCCGCGCCGGCGAATTTCGACAACACAAGAACGCCGGGATCGATGGGATTTTGCGCCGCGACATACTCCTTCGCGACGAGATTCATGCCGTCGTGCAACGGCGTGACGACGCCCACCTGCGCTGTGCGGTAAAACCCGGCGAGAACCGTCTGGCTGAATCCCTTGCTGAGATAACGGATTGGAGTCCAGTCCACCTCGGCGTGGCGGCCATTGACCTCGGTGACCTGTTTCGACAACTCATCCTGCAAATTGCTGTAGGCCTCGATGCCGCCCCGCGACAGCGTCGCGATCTGCAACAGCGACACCGTTCGCTTCAGGGAAGGCTGCATCTCGAACAGCCGGTCGAATGCAGCAATGCGGTTGACGAGACCTTTGGAATAATCGACGCGATCGACACCGATTGCGAGACGCTCTCCGTGCAGGCTTTTGCGCAACCGCGACACATCTGGATGTGACGCCGCGCGCTGGGCCTGGGCGGCAAAACCATTGACGTCGATGCCGATAGGAAATGCCGCGATGCGCGAGGTACCGAAGCGCGAGGTCACCACGTCGCCTTCGATATGAAGACCAAGTTCCGCGCGCAGATAGGTCGCGAAATTCTCGCAGTCATCGTCAGTCTGGAAGCCAATCAGGTCGTAAGCCAGCATCGCCTCGATCAGTTCGCGATGATGCGGAACGCCGGCAATGATGCGGCGCGCGGGCCATGGCGTATGGAGAAAGAAGCCGACGGGATTTTCGACGCCGAGCTTGCGCATCTCCGCGCCCAGCGCAAGGAAGTGATAATCCTGAATCCAGAACGCTGCGCTCGGCTTGTGGAAACGCATCAGCGCGCGCGCCATGAATGCGTTCACTTCGCGATACGACTGATAGTCGTCTTGCGACACGCGAATGAGGTCGGAGCGAGAATGCAGCGCAGGCCATAAGGCGGAGTTCGCAAAGCCTTCGTAGTAGCCGCCGTAATGCGCCGCCGGAAGATCGAGCAGCGCCAGCGCGCCCGAACCGAGCGCTTCGATTTCAGCAAACGAATCCTTGTGGGCGCCGTCGCGAACCCGGCCGCTTGAGCCAACCCAGATCGCGCCAGATTTTTCAACCACCGGCAGCAACGCTGCAGCCAGTCCTCCTGTCATGGGCTCATTCGCCTTCGCGCGAGCAACACGATTCGAGACGACGACGAGATCCACAGGAACCCCTTCCGGTTTTGCTGGCGTAAAAACAACACCTGTTCATCAATATGGTTCCCAGCCATCATCGAGACAAAATAGAGTCCATGTTCGATGGCGGCGGAACATGGAACCGGGTTCCGCTTGTGTACGAAAGTTGGCTGAATAAAAGCGATCTGCCTAGACTTGACTCAAAGGCAAATTCGAAAGGCAAAAACACCACGGATTCTCGCGCTAACTACGCCAGTACCGATCTTCCCAGTTCCGCGACAACTTCATTCCGGTCAGAATCAATCCGGCCATCGAATAGGTCTGCGGAAAATTTCCGAACAGTGCGCCGGTTTTCGGATCGACATCTTCGGATAACAGGCCGTACCGATTGCGATGCGCCAGCGCATCGACAAACGCCTCGCGCGCCTCTTCGCGACGCCCCTGCGCCCACCATGCATCGATCAGCCAGAACCGACAGATCATGAACGCCGTCACCGGCAATCCAAAGTCATCTTCCGCCGCGTAGCGCATCATGTGTTTCTCGCGCAGCAGTTCGCGCTCCATCGCGGCGACCGTTTTAACGAAACGCGGATCATCCACCTCGCAGACACCGAGATCCGGCAACAGCAAGACGCTGGCATCGAGATCGTCGGACCCGAAGGCGGCGGTGAACGCTTCACGCTTTGGATTCCACGCCCGCTCGAGAAGTTCATGGTGGATCGGATCGGCAACGGAGTTCCAGTAAGCAGCGCGATCGTGTAGCCCCAGACGCGCCGCGATGGACGCCAGACGATTGACCCCCGCCCAGCACATCGCGGCCGAATGGGTATGGACGCGCTGCCGTCCCCGGTACTCCCAGATTCCCGCATCCGGCTTCAACGCGACGCTGGCGGCCTTTTCGCCGAGAACTTCGAGCAGGCGAAACAGCTTTTCTCCGCCAGGCGTCGGCAACCGGCGATCGAAGAACAGCGGAAGCGCTGCCAGAATCACGCTGCCGTAGGTGTCATGCTGGATCTGATCGACGGCCGCGTTTCCGATTCGCACCGGCCCGTCGCCGCGATATCCCTTGAGATCGGTCGCGATCCATTCGTCGAGCGGCAGGTTCGGCACCACGCTGTAAACCGGCTTGAGTGGCCCATCGGTGCTGGTTGCGATGGACAGCGTGAAGCCGATGAAATCCTCCATCGTTTGCGTCGCGCCGACGCGGTTGAGCGCCTTCACCACGAAATACGCGTCGCGCAGCCAGCAGAAGCGGTAGTCCCAGGTGCGCCCCGAGCCCGGCGCTTCCGGGATCGACGTGGTGTGCGCAGCGATGATGCCGCCGGTTTCCTCGAAATTCGACAGCTTCAAGGTGATCGCAGCGCGGATGATCGCTTCCTGCCAGTCGTAGGAGATATACAGACGGCGGACCCAGTGCAGCCAGTAGGCCTTGGTCTGCTCCGCGAACAACGTCGCGGTCGCGGCCAGATCTCCGGGATAAGGCTCGTCATGACCGAACACCATGTGCAGGGGCCGGGTCAGAACGAACTGCGTTTCATGCTCGATCATCGCGATCGGCGCATCGGTCGTCACGCGAAACGTCGAATTTTCATCGACGTAGCGAATGTGATTGCTGCCAAGCGAGCTGCGCTTCAGCGGTTTGCCGTAGGAATGCGTGGGACGGACGCGAATCGTAATGCGCGGCAGCCCGGCAATCGGCTCGATGATGCGAAACAGTTGCGGCGGCCGGAACATGCGGCCGTATTGCCGGAAGCGCGGCGCAAAATCCGTAATGCGGACGGCATTGCCGTCGGCATCGGTGAGCACAGTTTCGACCAGCGCGGTGTTGCGGACATACTCGGACTTGAAATCCACCATGCCGTCGAGGACGACGTCGCTAAAACCCTTTTCTTCATCGCCCGCGAGCAGCCGGGAGAACACCGGGTCGCCGTCGAAGCGCGGAAAGCACCACCAGACAAGCCGCGACGTGGGATCGACCAGTGC
>JAZKGC010000059.1:0-20220 GCA_040386115.1 Pseudomonadota bacterium | reverse complement strand
TAAATCGCGCGCTCGAATTGCGGCGCGAGCCGGTAATGCAGCGCGATGGAATATCCCTTGTCCTCGAGCAAGATGCCGGGGCTGAGTTTGGCGATGGCAGTGAACCGGCGCTTGAGATCATTGTCCATCGGCGGTGCATGCACGGCGACGGCGTCATTGTCGGTGGACAGCCGCATCTCCGCGCCATGACCGCCCACGGCTGGAAACTGCAACGGTGCAAAAATAACATCGATGTCTGTCAGCGAACGGCCGCTCACCAGCGCGAGCGCGCCGTCCATGCGAGCATGCAGACCCTGCAGCATCGCTCCGAGCCGCGGCGGAACGACGATTTCGCGCGGCGTCCGCGCAAGCTCTATCAGCGTTCCGTCGATGTCGAGCAACAGCACGCACCGATCGAGGTCCGGCACGACGCCGGAAGGGGCGGGCAAAATGTCTTCAGCGATCTTCGTCACGGGCTTCTCAATAACACTATGGTCCATCAATTACTCCTGCGCGGCCAGCGGCCGCGCAACCTCCTCCAGGGACTTGCACTCGGCATCGATGCAGTAGCGCCACGCGATAAGCGCAGCGGCAATCATCAAGCCCGATCCGAGCAGGTAGCCGGCGAACATGCTGTCGCGCGAGCCGGTGTCGATCAACACTCCAAACAAGGCCGGGCCGGCAATGCCGCCGATGCCGGTTCCGACCGCGTAAAACAGCGCAATGGCCAGCGCGCGGATTTCAAGCGGGAATGTCTCGCTGACGGTGAGGTAGGCCGCGCTCGCTGCCGGCGACGCAAAGAAGAAAATCACCATCCATGCGGCCGTCTGGGTTTCCGCGCTGAGAACTCCGATCGAAAACAAATACCCCGAGACCGCGAGAAGAATACCCGACGCGCTGTAAGTCAGCGCGATCATCGTGCGCCGTCCAACCGTATCGAACAGTGAGCCGAGCAGCAGCGGTCCGAGGAAATTCCCCGCTGCGAACGGCAGGATGTACCAGCCGACATTGGCCGATGCGATACCGAAGAAATCTGTCAAAACCAAAGCATAGGTGAAGAAAATCGCATTGTAGAAAAACGCCTGCGCGATCATCAGCGAAAGTCCGACCAGCGAGCGGGTTCGATAGGTGTGGAGCAAGGTGTGCGCAACTTCAGTCAACGGCGTGTGGGTTCGCATCTTCAGCTTGATCTTCGGCAACGAACCCTCGTTCGCGCGGCGACTGCCCGGCGTGACCGAGCGCTCGATGTCCGCAACGATCTGTCTGGCACGTTCCGGCTGGCCATGAATCATCAGCCAGCGCGGGCTTTCGGGAATCCATAGACGCATCACGAATACGACCAGACCAAGGCCCGCGCCGGTCAGAAACGCCAGCCGCCAGCCCAGTTCAGGGTCGATGACTTTTGGGTCGAGCAGCACGATGGCACTCACTGCTCCGAGCGCCGCGCCGATCCAGAAGCTGCCGTTGACGATCAGGTCGGTTCGTCCGCGATAACGCGCGGGCACAAGCTCCTGGATCGTCGAGTTGATCGCCGTGTACTCACCGCCGATTCCGGCGCCGGTGAGAAAACGGAACAGCGCGAAGCTCCAGAGATTCCACGAGAACGCCGTCGCAGCGGTCGCCGTGAGATAGACCGCGAGCGTCACGAAAAACAGTTTCTTGCGCCCGATGCGATCCGTCAGCCAGCCGAACCCGATGGCCCCCAGCACCGCGCCGGCAAGATAGGCACTGGTGGCAATGCCGATATCGGTGTTGCTGAATTTGAGAACCGGACTTTCCTTCAGCGCACCCGACAGTGCCCCCGCGAGCGTTACCTCCAGCCCATCGAGGATCCAGGTGATGCCGAGGGCCGCTATGACGCGGGTATGAAAAGCACCCCACGGCAGGGAATCCAGCCGGGCGGGAATATCGCTCTCAATGACGCCGCTGACTGTATCGACGGACCTGAGCGACAGCTGCTTTGGCCGGAACATCTGGATGTTTGTCAAAACCGACATCCCTACCGCCCCCTGTCGTCCAGGTGCGACTTTCTGACCCCGGTTTCGGGTCTTCTGGCTCACAAACAGCCATTAAATCAATTGGATAGACTACGGGATCATGACCCCGAACCTGTCCTGCAAACGGAGGATACGTCCGCCTCCGCATTGACAACCTCATCGGGAGGGGAAAGTTCCATCCGGAACTGCGCGCGAAGTCTGGCCACCAAGCGCATCTTGCGGGATGTCATCACCGGGCTTGTCGCGGCGATCCCGATTTGAGTAACCGAGTTACGTGCGCCACGCCGCTCAGGCCGCACGCGCAGGCGGCATCAATTGCTTGTAACCCGGCGCAAGATGCAGCTTGGGCTCGGTCATGGATTGCAGCGTCTCAAGCGTCATGCCGGGAATCATCTCGACGACGGAAAGCCCCTTTGGAGTGACATCGATCACCGCCAGATTTGTGTAGATCCGCCTCACCACACCCGCGGCCGTCAGAGGGTACGAGCACTTGTTCTTGATGCGCGCCTCGCCCTTCTTGCTGGTGTGCTCCATGAGAACACGGATTTCCTTGGCACCGACCGCAAGATCCATTGCGCCGCCGACACCCGGCGGAAACTCCGTATCTTCCGTGGTCCAGTTGGCGAGGTCGCCACTTTCCGACACTTCGAACGCTCCCAGCAGGCTGACATCGAGGTGGCCGCCGCGGATCATCAAAAACGCATCGGCGTGGTGGACATAACAGCCGCCGGTAACCAGCGTCGTCAGGTTCTTGCCGGCGTCGGTCAGTTCTTCATCTTCCTCGCCGGGCTTTGGCGGGCCGCCCATGCCGAGCACGCCGTTCTCGCTGTGAAAGATCACTTCGCGCGTTTTGGGCACGAAGCCCGCAGTCAGGGTTGGAATACCGATGCCGAGATTGACGTAAGCGCCTTCCGGCAAATCCTGTGCTGCCCGCCACGCCATCTGCTGGCGCGTCAGCGGCGTGTAACCGAGAGTCGTGTCAACGGCCATGTGTCAGCTCCCGATTTTTCTGGGTTCGGCGACCACAATACGATCGACGAAGATACCGGGGGTCACTACGGTTTCGGGATCGAGATCGCCAAGTTCAACCATGGTCTCGACTTCGACCACGGTGAGATCGGCAGCCATGGCGCAGACCGGATTAAAATTCCGGGCGGATTTGCGATAGGTGAGATTGCCCCAGCGGTCGGCTTTCGCCGCCCTGACCAGCGCAATATCGCCCTTCAAAGGCTTCTCGAAGACATGCAGCTTGCCGTCGATTTCGCGCTGCTCCTTGCCTTCGGCGAGTTTGGTGCCTGCGGACACCGGCGAGAAGAACCCGCCCAGACCTGCCGCCGCGCACCGCATGCGCTCGCTGATCGTGCCTTGCGGCACCAATTCCAGCTCGAGGCTTTTCGCCCGGTAGGCTTTCAGAAATGCGCTGTAATCGCCCGAACGCGGATACGAACAGATCACCTTGCGCACGCGGCCTGAGTTAATCAGTCGCGCCAGCCCGTGATCGCCATTGCCCGAATTATTGGCAACGATCGTGAGTTCGCGCGCGCCTTGATCGTGCAAGGCCTCGAGCAGATTGTCGGCGATACCCACGGCACCAAAGCCCGGCACCAGCACAACCGCACCGTCCCGGACATCGGCGACAGCCTCAGCCAGCGTGCCCACGCGCTTATCGATCACTCTTTGATACTCCCTTGGCGGCGTTCTGTTTTTTACCTTGCATCGTTGAGCGTAGGCAAAAACCAGCCGGCAATCAAACGCCCCGCCTGCATCGATGGAATGCAGTTATGGCTTTCTTTCGCACCTGCGAGATGTTCGTTGCGCGATGTATGTCACCCGTGATGCGCGCGGTCACGCGCAGATGATCGCGCGATGACGCTCGCGGCAAAAATCCAAGTTGCAAAGTTTTGCGCGCCGGTTGTTAATTAGAACAATTACAAAAAGCGATCTGGAATCAAATTCCCTGGGAGGTCCATGTGTCTGCAGTCAAATTGACCGTAAACGGCAAGGCGGTGTCCGCCGATGTCGAAGATCGAACGCTTCTCGTCCATCTGCTTCGCGATCACCTCGGCCTGACCGGCACCCACGTTGGTTGCGACACCAGCCAATGCGGCGCATGTATCGTTCATATCGACGGCCGCGCGGTCAAATCCTGCACAACGCTGGCGGGGCAGGCCAACGGCGCCAACATCACGACGATTGAAGGTATTTCGCGCGGTGACGAACTGCATCCGATGCAGGCGGCGTTCCGCGACAATCACGGACTGCAGTGCGGTTACTGCACGCCGGGCATGATCATGTCGGCAATCGACATCGTGAACCGCCATGGCGGCAAGCTCGACGAGGCCACCGTTCGTCAGGAACTCGAAGGCAACATTTGCCGCTGCACGGGATACCACAACATCGTGAAGTCCGTGCTCGACGCCGCAGGCCGCATGAAGGTTTCAGCCGCCGCGGAATAATCCGCGACGACGCCGACTTAATCACATTTCACACGACGGTTGCTGCGCTGCATTTTTCTTCGCGGCGCGAATGAGCAGCCCGACAGGGAGACGAGACCATGGGTGTTGAAGGTATCGGCGCACGAGTTGTGCGCAAGGAAGACAAGCGCTTCATCACAGGCAAGGGCAAATATACCGACGACGTGCGCCTTCACGGCATGACGTATGCGTCCTTCGTGCGCAGCCCGCATGCGCATGCGCGGATCAAGAAGATCGATGTGACTGCGGCAAAGAAAATGCCCGGCGTGGTCGATGTCCTCACCGGGCAGCAGATCATCGACGACAAGGTCGGCAATCTGATCTGCGGCTGGATGATCCATTCCAAGGACGGCTCGCCGATGAAAATGGGCGCATGGCCGGCGATGGCGCCGGAAATCGTGCGTTTCGTTGGAAACGCCGTGGCCGTGGTAATCGCCGAGACCCGCAACCAGGCGCGCGACGCGGCTGAAGCCGTCGAAGTGACCTACGAGGAGCTTCCCGCCGCTGCCAGTATCAAGGCAGCGATCGCCCCCGGCGCGCCGCAGCTTCATCCCGAGGCACCCGGCAACATCATCTATGACTGGCACATCGGCGACGAAGGCCCGACCAACGAGGCCTTCAAAAAGGCCGCGAATGTGGTGGCGATGGACATCGTCAACAACCGGCTGGTGCCGAATGCGATGGAGCCGCGTGCGGCCGTCGCGGAGTATGACGCTGCCGAGGAGCATTTCACGCTCTACACGACATCGCAGAATCCGCACGTGGCGCGACTGGTGCTGTCGGCATTCTACAACATCGCGCCGGAACACAAGCTGCGCGTGATCGCGCCGGACGTCGGCGGCGGCTTCGGCTCGAAGATCTTTATTTACCCCGAGGAAATGGTGGCGCTGTGGGCCTCCAAGCGCACCGGACGCCCGGTGAAATGGACCTGCGATCGCACCGAAGCGTTCCTCACCGACGCGCATGGCCGCGACCATCTCACCAAGGCGGAGATGGCGTTCGACAAGGACAACAAGATCATCGGTCTGCGCGTCAAGACCTACGCCAATCTCGGCGCCTATATGTCGCTGTTTTCATCCTCGGTGCCGACGTATCTCTACGCGACGCTGCTGTCGGGCCAGTACAATATCCCGGCGATCTACGCCGAAGTCGTCAGCGTCTACACCAACACCACGCCGGTGGATGCCTATCGCGGCGCGGGCCGTCCCGAAGCGAGCTTCGTGATGGAGCGGCTGATGGAAACCGCTGCGCGGCAGTTGAAGGTCGATCCGGCGGAACTTCGCCGCAAGAACTTCATCACCAGCTTCCCGCACCAGACGCCGGTTATCATGGCCTATGACATCGGTGACTTTAATGCCTCGCTGGAGTCAGCGCTGAAAGCCATCGACTATGCAGGCTTCCCGGCGCGCAAGGCTAAGGCGAAGAAGGAAGGCAAGCTGCGCGGCATTGGCTTCTCCTGCTACATCGAGGCCTGCGGCATCGCGCCGTCCAAGGCCGTCGGCAGTCTCGGCGCCGGCGTCGGTCTGTGGGAGTCTGCCGAAGTGCGCGTCAATCCCGTCGGCACCATCGAAATCCTCACCGGCTCGCACAGCCACGGCCAGGGCCACGAGACGACCTTCGCGCAAGTGGTTGCTGATCGTCTCGGCATTCCCATCAGCCAGGTGTCCATCGTTCACGGCGACACCGACAAGGTTCAGTTTGGCATGGGCACCTACGGCTCGCGCTCCGGCGCGGTCGGATTGTCTGCGATTGTGAAAGCGATGGAAAAGGTCGAGGCGAAAGCGAAGAAGATCGTCGCACATCAGCTCGAGGCCTCGGAAAACGACATCGTCATCGAAAACGGCGAGTTCAAAGTCACCGGCACCGACAAGTCGATTGCGCTGCCGATGGTGGCGCTCGCCGCCTACACCGCGCACAACCTACCGGACGGAATGGAGCCCGGATTAAAGGAAGGCGCGTTCTACGATCCGACCAACTTCACCTTCCCTGCCGGAACGTATATCTGCGAAGTCGAGATCGATCCCGGCACCGGCAAGACCGAGTTCATCGACTTCGTCGCGGCGGATGATTTCGGACGGCTCATCAATCCGATGATCGTCGAGGGTCAGGTGCACGGCGGGATCGCGCAGGGCATCGGACAGGCGCTGCTCGAACACGCGATCTACGACGAGAGCGGCCAGCTCGTGACGGCATCCTTCATGGACTACGCGATGCCGCGCGCCGACGACGTGCCGTCATTCAAGCTGTCGCATACCACCACGCTTTGTCCGGGCAATCCGCTCGGGATCAAAGGATGCGGCGAAGCGGGCGCGATCGGCTCGACGCCAGCGGTCATCAACGCCATCACCGACGCCATCGGCAACAACAAGCTGGAGATGCCGGCAACGCCCAGCAGGGTGTGGCACGCGCTTCATCAACAGCAAGCCGCGGAATAGACCATGCTCAAGAAAAAATCGTAGGGAGCAGAAACATGTACGAGACAACTTATCATCTCCCCTCCAGCGTCGAGGACGCTGTCGCCCTGTTCAAGAAGGGCTCCGACGCAAAGTATCTCGCCGGCGGCCATACGCTGCTGCCGGTGATGAAGCAGCGCCTCGCGCAACCGTCCGATGTCATCGACCTCGCTCGCATTCCCGCGCTGGTCGGCGTCTCGGCCACGGCCGACGCGCTCATCATCAAGGCGGCGACGACATATTATGACATCCTCACCAGCGCCGCCGCGCAGAAAGCCATCCCCGCCATCGTGCATCTGACATCGGTGCTCGGCGATCCCGCCGTGCGCTATCGCGGCACAGCGGGCGGCTCCATCGCCAACAACGATCCGGCAGCGGATTATCCCGCAGCAGTGGTCGCGCTGGATGCGACGGTGAAAACCAACAAGCGCAGCATCAGGGCGGACGACTTCTTCAAGGGTCTGTTCACCACGGCGCTTGAGGACGGCGAGATCATTACCGAAATCTCGTTCCCGATTCCAGCGAAGGCGGCGTATTCGAAAATGCGCCACCCCGCATCGCGCTTCGCGCTCACCGGCGTGTTCGTGGCCAAGCTGAAGTCAGGCGACGTGCGCGTCGCGGCCACCGGCGCATCGCAGAACGGCGTCATGCGCGTGCCGGACATCGAGAAGGCATTGAAGACCAACTGGTCGGCAAGCGCGATCGATGCCGTGACCATCTCGCCGAATGGCATGATCGCGGACATTCACGGCTCAGCCGCGTATCGCGCCAATCTCGTCAAGGTGATGGCGCAACGCGCTGTCGCCGAGACGGAATGATTTCTGTTTCGACCAAATGAAAAGACCGCCCTTGATGGGCGGCCTTTTTTATTTGCGAGCGAGATAAATTACTCGACGATCTGAACCACGCGACGGGTTCGCGGATCGACCAGAACCGTTCGATCGTTGACCACGGTGTAACGATAATCGCGAACGCCGTATTCTTCTGGAACGTCGTAGTAGGTCACACCGGCCTCCGGAAGAACCACGCCGACTGCAAGGTCATTCTGATAGCGGTAAGACGGACGGCGCTGTTCGACGACGTAGCTACGAAAGCGCGGGCGCTGATCGACGCCGAGAATGCCAGCCACGCCGCCGACAACACCGCCGACTGTGCCGCCAACGATAGCGCCGACCGGACCTGCCGCGCGTTCACCGTCGCGCGCGCCACGTTCGATGCCACCCGGAACGCCCTGCGCAGACGCCACTGCTGGAACAAGTACGCTTGCAGAAATCATTGCCAAAGCGATCATGGTTTTCTTCATGTCTAAAACTCCCGGTTTGAAGATGTCGGGAAGCACAAGTGGCGAAGCGACGAATGGTTCCTTCGTTTGCTAATTCTCGCATCACAAAAATTGACCCGGCCGCTGGTCGCTGCCGGGGATGGAACTTGCGACAGGCGGTTGAGTTATAGAAAACATTCAACAGAGGAGAATTGATATGGCGGACGGCAGTGGGGGTCAGAGTTTTCTTGGATTCATACTTGGCGGTGTGGTCGTGGTCGTCGCGATCATCGGATTTATGATGTACTCAGGAGGCAATCTTGGCGGCGGCGGAAAGACAACCGTGATCAGCGTCCCGGCTCCGGCCTCTGGAAAGTAAATTCCGGAACTTCCAAGAGTGCTCAGACCTTCTTCATTTGCGATCCGTCTCATGATCGCGATTAGGCCAACGATTAGGCCAAATAGTCTTCAGTTTTGAACCCGGCGGCGCGCAGCGATGCGCGCCGTTTTTTGTTTGAACGGCGGCCTTTGAGGCTTTTTGGGACGGATTGACGAGGATTCCGTGCGAAAACAGCCGCAAATGGCCGCCAAATTTCGCGCGCACCAGTAAATGTTGGTACTTTGGCCCCTCTTGCCTTAAAGCACTCCAAATTCATCCTCGCGCCGATTGACGACAGGTCACGCCCCTTCGGGAGCGCATGATCGATCTGTATCGGCGGCCATCTGGCGGCATCGCCAACCAAGGTCTCAACGTCCGTGAAATCCCTGTCCGCAAGTCCGCCGCTCGCCCGCGCTCTGGCCGAGCGTAATTACAATGACCCGACGCCAGTTCAAACGGCGGTGCTAGCCCGCGACGCCGTCGGCCGCGATTTGCTGGTCTCCGCCCAGACCGGATCGGGCAAGACCGTCGCCTATGGGCTGGCGATTGCGAAAGACCTGTTGGGCGATGCCGAGCGCCTGACGAAAGCGGGTGCCCCGCTCGCCTTGATCGTTGCGCCGACGCGCGAACTGGCGTTGCAGGTTCATCGCGAACTTGCGTGGCTTTACGAACATGCCGGCGCGCGCGTCGTCTCCTGCGTCGGCGGCATGGACCCGCAGCGCGAAAAACGCGAACTCGAAAGCGGCGCACATATCGTGGTCGGCACGCCCGGCAGGCTGTGCGATCACATCCGCCGCAAGCGCCTCGACGTCTCCGAACTGAAAGCTGTCGTGCTCGACGAAGCCGACGAGATGCTCGATCTCGGCTTCCGCGAGGACATGGAGTTCATTCTCAAGACCACGCCGGACACGCGGCGCACGCTATTGTTCTCGGCGACCTTGCCGCGCGGCATCGTCAACATGGCGAAGCAATATCAACAGAATGCGTTCCGCGTCGAAGTCACCGGCGGCGAAGGCGGCCACGCCGACATCGAGTATCGCGCCATCCGCATCGCGCCCGGCGACGTCGAGCACGCCGTAGTCAACGTGCTGCGATTTTTTGAATCGCCGAGCGCCATCGTGTTCTGCAACACGCGCAACGCGGTGAACCATTTACAGGCGGCCCTGCTCGAACGCGGCTTTTCGGTGGTGGCACTCTCCGGCGAACTGACCCAGAACGAACGGACCAAGGCGCTGCAATCCCTGCGCGACGGCCGTGCGCGGATCTGCGTCGCCACCGACGTCGCGGCACGCGGCCTCGATCTGCCGAGTTTGGGTCTCGTGATTCACGCCGACCTGCCGAACGATCCCGAAGTGCTGCAGCATCGCTCGGGCCGCACCGGCCGCGCCGGCAAGAAAGGCGTCAGCGTTATGCTGGTAGTGCCAGCGCGCAAGCGGCGCGCCGAGTTGCTGTTGAACTTGGCGGGCATCGACGCGGTATGGGGCACATCGCCCACCGTGGAAGAAATCCGCAAGCTCGATCAGCAGCGCATGTTGCAGGACGCGCTGTTCGGCGACGAGACCACCGAAGACGATCTCGTGCTGGCGCGCGCGCTGCTGGCCGAGCGTTCCGCTGAAGACATCGCGGCGGCGCTGGCGAGGCTCTATCGCTCGCGTCTCCCCGCGCCGGAAGATATCCTCGATCCCGGCCAAAGTTCTGGTCACGGCAGCCGGTCCCGCGACGATCGCGCGCCAAGAAAAACGGGGCGGGACTCCCACAGTGACGACCGTGCGCCGAGATCGAAACCGATGTCGCGCGGCGGGATGTCCGAGGGCAGCGTGTGGTTTCGCGCCGCCATCGGACGCAACAAGAACGCGGAGGCCCGCTGGCTGCTGCCGATGATCTGCCGCCGCGGCGGCATCGGCAAGCAGGACATCGGCGCCATTCGCATCTTCGACGGCACCACCGAATTCGAGATTTCGGCGGGCGCTGCCGAGGAGTTCGCCACCAAGATCAAGCGTCCCGACAAGGAAGACAATATCCGCATCGAGGCGCTGCCCAATGGGCCGCAGGGCGACGCGGCCCCGGAGAAGCGCGACGGTAAACCAGACTACAAGGGCAAGAACAACGGCAAGCCCGCTTACCGGGAGAAGCCAGCCTATCAAGGCAAACCTTCCTACGAGGGCAAGGCTCCCTATAAAGACAAGGCTCCTTATAAAGATAAGGCCCCCTATGAGGGCAGGCCTGCCCATGAAAGCAAGCCGCGTTACGAAGGCAAGCCGGATCACGCAGCAAAGCCGCGGCGTGACGACAAACCCCGGTTCGAGGACGCGCCTGCGCGCGCCAAGAAACCGAAACACGGCAACGGTCCCGATCGTCAGAGCTGGCCCGATGTGGACAAGCCTGCGCTCGGGAAGAAGCCGAAGAAAAAGAAAAACCGCGCCTGAGACGGCGCGGCTCCTGGCTGTCTAGCCGTCAGAAATTGCTATCCTCCGGCGCCCGTGACAAGAACTCGCTTCATCAAGACCGCGCAACATCCGGCTTGGGTTGATCCGGAGCGCTGCGACCTTGCGTGATGAGCCGCGCGCTGCGCTGGTCGCGCGTGTGAATCCACCACCAGCTGATCGCGACGCTGAGCCGGTTGCGCACGCCGATCAGGAAGTAGATGTGGGCGATGCCCCAGATCCACCACGCCAGCGCGCCGCGCAGCTTGATACGCCCGAAATCGATCACCGCCAGCCGCTTGCCGATCTGGGCAAGGCTGCCGGCGTGTTTGTAGTGGAATGGCGTGGAAACTGTTTCGCCCCGCAACCGTGCCTTGATCAATCCGGCGACGTACCGCCCCTGCTGTTTCGCAGCAGGCGCGATGCCTGGGACCGGTTGCCCATCCGGACCCGAGATCGCAACCGTGTCGCCGAAGGCGAAAATCTCCGGATGACCAGGCACGGTGAGGTCCGGACCAACCACCAGCCGGCCGGCGCGGTCGGCCGGCACGCCGAGCCATTCGGCAGCAGGCGAGGCGCGCACGCCCGCGGCCCAGATGATGGTTCTGGAGTTTAGTGTCTTGCCGCCATAAACGACACCGTCCGCAGTACATTCCAAAACCGGCTGCCCGAGCGCGACCTCGACGCCGATGTTCTCGAGCGAGCGCTGCGCGTAGGCGGAGAGATCCTCGGCGAAGCCCGCCAACACGCGCGAGCCGGCCTCGATGAGAACGACGCGCGCCATTCTGGTATCGATGTTGCGGAAATCCGGCGGCAGCGTCACATGGGCCAGTTCAGCAATGGTTCCGGCAAGCTCCACGCCGGTCGGCCCTGCACCTATAATAACGAACGTCAGCAGCGCGGCCCGCCGCTGCGGATCGGCCTCGCGCTCCGCCCGCTCAAACGCAATAAGAAGCCGTCTGCGGATCGTCGTCGCGTCCTCAAGCGTCTTCAGGCCGGGCGCAAACGGCTCCCATTCATCGTGACCGAAATAGGCGTGGCGCGCGCCGGTGGCGAGAATGAGCGTGTCGTAAGGCAGCGCATCGCCGTCATCGATCAGAACGCGCCGCGCGGCAACGTCAACGCCGGTCACGGTGGCAAGAAGAGTTGTCACTTCGGGGCGATTGCGCAGCAGGTGCCGCACCGGCCACGCGATTTCCGACGTCGCCAGCGAGGCAGTCGCCACCTGATAGAGCAATGGCTGGAACAGATGGTGATTGCGCCGGTCGATCAGTGTGATGCGGGCCGCCACCCCGGCGAGCCGATGGACTGCTTCGAGCCCGCCGAAGCCAGCGCCAACGATCACGATGCGATGACGGGCTGCTGCGCTCGCAGGCAAAGGTGCAGGAATATCCTGCGTTTGGTTTTTGCCTGACACCATTATTAGTCCCCGCCCAGACCAACTTCCCGAAGTTGGCGATAGATTGATGTTCAATGCAAGCCCGCGCCGGGGGCTTGCCTGCGGTTCTCGCGAGACGAAAACAGCCGATTTACCGGGATTTCTGAGGAGCTCTGGCGGAGAGGGAGGGATTCGAACCCCCGATAGGCTTGCACCTATGCCGCATTTCGAGTGCGGTGCATTCGACCACTCTGCCACCTCTCCGGGCACCAAATCGGCAGTTTCCCGCCGGGTCGCGGGCGAGTTCTATGCGAGGACGCGCGGCCAGACAAGGCGCTGGGCGCGTTTTCATCCCGCTTGGATCAACAATTGGGGAGTCCTGAACCACTCCGGCTGTGGCATTGCGTTTCCCGGAATGAGGCATGCTGCGCGCGTAAGCATGGTCTATCGGCGCTACGCGGGGGCTTTTGTTGCAATATCGCGAAGATGGATTCTCACGCGTCGGATTTCGGCTTCTCGCCCTTCTTTTTCTCTTTCGGGTTTCGCATGGTGAAGCGCGCGTTGCCGAGCCCAGTGCCGATGGTGAGAATTCCCCAGCGCTTGTAGTCCTGCATGAAGGGAATTTCGCTGAGTCCCTGCACCACGCCGTCATTGTGCATCAGCACCGCAGTGTCGTGATCGCCAATGGACGGGATCGCCTCGATCAGGCTTGCGGGAAGATTGAACTTGCTGCTTTCCCAATTGCCCGGCAGGTTTTGCGCGCCTTTCTCGATCGATCCGTCTGCATCGATCGCGCCGGGACACGACACGCCGATAAAGGGTGCCAGCTTGAAGCCTTCTGCTTCGGCTTCCTTGAGCAAGCCCTTCAGCATTCCGGAGAGCTTTTTCACCGCGCCTTCGCGGGTCGGCTCGTCGTCGGCGTGACGCCAGAGTTCGGACTTCCAGACTCCGGCTTTCGACAAATCCGGTGCCTTTTTCTGGCGCGTTTCGACGACACCGCAACGAATGTTGGTACCGCCGATGTCGATGGCAAGGATGCTGTCGTGACCTTCGAAGATCCACGACGGTGCCAGATGCGCGCAGCCGATCAGCGCGGCTTCATCCGGATGAAAGCGGATCGGGATCAATCTTGCTTTTTGGCCGTCCGACTTCAGAATAATGTCGGCCCGCGCGATGGCAAGCTTGCCGATCCGGCTCTGCCGAAAGCCGCCGCCGACGATAATCGCCTCGGTCTTGTCCCACGCCTTGGTCTTGAGAAACCGCTGCGTGACATAGGCCAGTTCCTGGGCGAAATCCTCGATGGCGCTATGCAGAACCGCTGATGCCTCCACGTCGTCGCCGACCAGGATTTCGTCGAGCTTTTTTTTGCTGATGTCCTCCGAGGGCGTCGCGCCGAGCGGATCTTCGCCGTTCTTTTTGAGAGACTTTCGCCAGTTGTCCAGAATGTCCTGAAACGCGCCCTTGCTGGCGCGATCGCCCAGAAACCCGTCTTCGTCCTTGATTTCGATATTGTAGCTGTCGATATCGACGGACGGCAGCCGCGCCGCTCCGTGATTGCCAATGCCGCCGGTCGTGAGCGTGTCAGTCATTTACGTTGCCCCTTCAGAACCGCATGACAACAACGATGGAACCGGATTGTTTCATGGGCTGAACGTCGCGGCTCGCGAAGAGCCTTCCGAGCCGTCAAAAATCGCCAAAATCCCTTATAATTGGCCGTTTTCAGAGGCGCTTTACCTTGACTCGACCGTCTGGCCGGATATAAGACCCTCACCCGGCGTGGGAATTTCTCGCGCCGTTTGTTTTTGCCTGACCGGCCGGACCGTTCCGATACAAGAGCAGCCGAGGGCAGCGCAAAGATTTCGCGATGATCGAATGATGATCGCGGTGAACCCATAGCGACTGAAAAAGAAGCCGGCCCGGACCTCGTCCGAGCGCCGGGATCGAACACGAAGGAAAAAAACGATGTTCGCAGTCATCAAAACCGGCGGCCGGCAATTCCGCGTCGTTCCGGATGATGTGCTCGAGATTGGCAAGATCGCCGGCGATGTCGGAACGATCGTGCAACTTGGCGAAGTATTGATTGTGGGCGGCGACACGCCGGTCCTCGGAATCCCGTTTGTTTCGGGCGCATCCGTGGCCGCTGAGGTGTTGGACCACAAGCGCGGCCCGAAGGTGATTTCCTTCAAGAAGCGCCGCCGCAAGAATTCAAAGCGCAAGCGTGGCTATCGCGACGAGATCACGGTAATCCGCATCACCGAGATCCTGACCGACGGCAAGGCTCCAAGCGTGGGTCCGCGTCCAAAGCGCGAGAAAAAGGTCGAAGCCGCGCCGGTTGAGGGCGACGACGCCCCGGCAAAGGTCGCCAAAAAGGCTTCGGCCAAGAAGGCGGCTCCAAAGGCTGCGGTGAAGGCCGCTGCCAAGCCGAAAGCCGCGCCAAAGAAGGACGCGGAGAAGACCGACAAGAAGTGAGATGATTCCGTCACGGAATCGGGTTATAGACTGAAGACAAGTTTGGAGACGGAGCCATGGCTCACAAAAAAGCAGGCGGTTCATCCCGCAACGGACGTGACTCGGCTGGCAAGCGCCTTGGCGTCAAGGCGTTCGGCGGCGAGCACGTGATTCCGGGCAACATCATTGCGCGTCAACGCGGCACCACCTGGCATCCCGGCCTCAATGTCGGCATGGGCACGGATCACACCCTGTTCGCCAAGGTCGAAGGCCACGTCGAATTCCGCGCCAAAGCCAACGGCCGCACCTTCGTCTCGGTTATTCCGATGGCGGCAGCGGCTGAATAAACGGTAGACACATCGCGTCTGCCGGGTCTCGTTGAACCGGCAGGGCACAGGAAGGCTCGAAGGGGAGACGGGAAACCGGCCTCCCCTTTTGTTTTGCGCGTTCGTTGCCCGATGAACGCACCAAGGAGCCAGCCATGTTGCAGGAACTGCCAACCCAGACGTTGCGGGAATCAAGAGCTGTCGTCCTCGAGACCGACCGGCTGGTGTTGCGCCAGCCGACGCTCGCGGACGTAAAAGCCATCGCGCACGTCGTTGGCGACAAGCGCGTGTCGATCAACCTGCGCCGCGTGCCGCATCCCTACACGCTGGACGACGCCGTGAGTTTCGTAACGACGATCGCCGATACCATCGACACCGTTTTCCTGATCGAGCGCGAGCGCACTGCTGTCGGCCTCGTCGGCGTGAGCTGGGAGAACGAGAATGCGCCCGAGATTGGCTATTGCCTCGGCATCGACCACTGGGGCAAGGGCTTTGCGACGGAAGCCGCGCGCGCCGTAATCGATTACGCGTTCGAGGAATTTTCCATCAACCACCTGCTCTCCGGCGCGCGCGTGCTGAACCCGGCCTCGCGCCACGTGCTGGAGAAGTGCGGCTTCCAGTGGACCGGCGTTGAGCTGCATCGCTTCATCGCGCTCGGATCGTCAACGCCGGTGGACCGCTTCAAGCTTGAACGCGGCGTCTGGGCGTCGCTGAAGAGCTGGAGCAACTCGACGCGGCGTTAACTTGATTGAGCATGATCCTTTCCGAAAACCGGTGCCCACTTTTCGGGGATCATGCTTTAAACCACCGTCGGCGGATTGGGCTCAGGCTCGCGATGCATTACCCTGCGCTCGCGCAGGAAAATATAAATCCCCGCGCCGGCAACTATAGTCGCGCCTATCATGGTGTTCGGTGACGGCACGTCGCCGAACACGAGAAACCCCAGCACGATGGCCCACACGATCATGGTGTATTGAAACGGCGCGACCACGCTGGCGGGTGCGAGAATCAGCGAGCGATTGAGACACAGCACTGCAGAGACGTTGACCACGCCGCTGATGAGCAGCAAAACGACGAGAAACCATGTCGGCGGCACAAACAGGAATGCCGACACGATCCCGCCGAAAACAAACGATCCCACAACCTGCGTCGTTGCAAGGAAGATGTTCGAGGTGCCGCGCACGTAGCGCGTCACGATCATGAAGATCGACTGGCAGAGGCATCCGGCGAGTGCAATCAGCGCCGGCCAGGAAAAGGCCGCGCCGGTCGGGCGAAGCGCAATGAGAACGCCGACAAAGCCGACGAGTACGGCGGTCCAGCGACGCCAGCCGACATGCTCGCGCAGGAAGATCGCGGAGAACGCGGTGACGAAAATCGGCGCAGCCAGATAGCACGTCGTCGCGTCCGCCAGCGGGATATACTTGATCGCCGTGAAGAACAGCATGCCGTCGGAGACGGACAAAACCATTCTCAGTATCTGCAATCCGAGGCGGGGCACGTTGCGCGCGGCGGCGAAATTGTCGCGCGCCAGAAACGGCAGCAGCGCTGCGATGGCGCCGAATCCGCGAATGAAGAAAAGCTGCGCCGGGGGGTAAGTCACCACCATCATTTTGCTGAAGACATTGACGAGCGAAAAGATCGTGATGGCCGCAAGCATGAACAGGATGCCAGCCAGCGTTGACGATCTTGCCGGCGTTCCGGTCAGCGATTTGAAGGAAAACGGCATAAGCAATGGCGGCTGAAATGGAAATGGCTGCGGGCTCGCGTGGTGCTGTAGAAAGCATTACCCGGCATGACAACCGCCAGAAATGCAGGCCATTTCCTCCGGCCATGCCAAAGCCCTACCCGGGTGGAGGAACGACCACGGGGTCTTCGCGCGCAAGGCTGCGCTCGCGCAGGAAAATGTAGAATCCCGCGCCGATGATGACAGCGGCCCCAACGAGCGTGGCGACCGACGGCACGTCGCCGAACGCGACGTATCCAAAGATCACCGCCCAGACGATCATCGAGTACTGATACGGCACGACGACGCTGGCCGGGGCCAGCATCAGCGAGCGGTTGAGACTGAGCAGCGCACCGACAGAAATGCAGGCGGCAAGCAGGAAAAGACCCATATCCGGCAGAGACGGCGTCACCCAGCCCAGCGGGGCCATGATGAGGCCGAAGGTGATCGTGCCCGCAAACTGGCTCGACGCGAGCACCATGTCCGGCGTATCCCGCAGCGATCGCGTCACCAGCATGAGCCCGGCAAACGACATGCTGCCGCCGAGCGCGATCATCGCCGGCCAGCTTATCGTCTGCGCGGACGGCTGCAGCGCGATCAGCACGCCGCTGAATCCGATGGCGATTGCGATCCACCGGCGCCAGCCGACACGCTCGCCAAGAAAGAATGCCGCTCCTGCGGTGACGAAAATCGGCGCCGCGAGATAGTAGGTGATGATGTCGGCGAGCGGCAGATAGATCGACGCAGCGAAGAAAGCCGCAACTTCCGCCGTGGACAGAACAACGCGCAGCAGTTGCAATCCCGGCCTGCGAATCTGCGCAAACTGCGCCCGGTTGCGCCAGATCAGCGGCGACAACAGGATCATCGAGCCCAGACCGCGCAGCAGCAGCAACTGCCCCACCGAATAGGTGGCGACGATGTATTTCCCCACCGCGTCGCCGAACGAGAACAGCCAGACGCTGAACAGCATCAGGCCGATGCCGGCGAGCGTCGCCGAGCGGTTGCCGGCGTCGGCGGAGAGTTTCGCGAACAGGCTCATGGGCTCTCGCCGGACAGAGTTAATGGGGCTGGAATGCGCACGGAACGGGTCGTTTCGAAGGCATCCGGAGGCACTGAAATCGCAGTAAATGCTGGCTTTAACGCATATTCACGCATGAATGGGTTGCCGCTCGGGCACCCATGGCGCATATATCCACAGCGCGCCGGCGCGCGAAAATCAATGTCCATTTTTGCAGACCGCGCCTGTTATGGATGACCGATGAAATTTCTCGATGAAGCCAAGGTGTATATCCGCTCCGGCGACGGTGGAAGCGGCTGCGTGGCATTTCGCCGCGAGAAGTTCATCGAGTTCGGCGGTCCGTCAGGCGGCAATGGCGGCCGCGGCGGCGATGTCATCATCGAGGTCGCCGACGGCCTCAACACGCTGATCGACTATCGCTATCAGCAGCACTTCAAGGCGCCGAAGGGCGTCCCCGGCATGGGGTCGGATCGTCACGGTGCCAACGGCAAGAACATCGTGCTGAAGGTGCCGCTCGGCACGCAGATTTTCGACGAGGATCGCGAAACGCTGATCCACGACTTCACGACGGTCGGCGAGAAATTCATTTTGGCAAAAGGTGGAAATGGCGGCTTCGGTAACGCTCATTTCAAGACCTCGACCAACCGTGCGCCGCGCAACGCCAATCCCGGGCTGCCCGGCGAGGAACGCTGGATCTGGCTGCGGCTGAAGCTGATCGCCGATGCTGGATTGGTCGGCCTGCCCAATGCCGGTAAATCGACCTTCCTCTCCGTCGTCAGCGCCGCGAAACCGAAGATCGCGGACTATCCGTTCACGACGCTGCATCCGCAACTTGGCGTCGTCGGCATCGACGGGCGCGAATTCGTGCTGGCGGATATTCCGGGATTGATCGAGGGCGCGCATGAAGGTGCCGGGTTAGGCGACAGATTTCTCGGCCATGTCGAACGCTGTCGTGTTTTGCTGCATCTGATCGACGCCACCAGCGAGCACGCCGGCAAGGCTTACAAGACCGTGCGCGCCGAACTCGAGGCCTATGACGGCAACCTCGCCGACAAGATCGAGATTGTCGCACTCAACAAGATCGACGCCGTCTCTCCGGAAGACCTCAAGGACCAGAAGGCCCGGCTGAAACGCGCGGCGAAGAAAACGCCGCTGTTGATTTCCGGCGTCTCCGGCGAAGGCGTCACCGAAGCGCTGCGCGCGCTGGCGTCGCTGATCGGCGAAGCGCCGGTGTCCGCGAAAGCGCGCAAGGCAACTGAACCCGTCGCCGAGGCGGAGCCGGAGAGCAGCGCCTGGAGCCCACTCGGGAATTGATAATCGCCTCGTCCTGAATCCGACTTGTCCCTTTCAACCGCTGCTTTTTTCGATGTCGAATCCTTCGCTCAAAAACTTTCGCCGCATCGTCGTCAAGATCGGCTCGTCGCTCCTTGTCGATGCCGGAGCCGGCGAAGTGCGCGCGTCCTGGCTCGCGGCCCTGGCGGCCGACATCGCCAGGCTGCATCAAGACGGCAAGGACGTTCTCGTGGTCTCGTCCGGGTCGGTCGCGCTGGGGCGAGCCCGCCTCAAATTACCGAGCGGTCCGCTCAAGCTGGAAGAAAGTCAGGCCGCCGCCGCTGTCGGCCAGATCGCGTTGGCGCGGATATGGTCGGAAGTGCTCGATCGTCACGGCATCGGCTCGGGACAAATTCTCGTCACGCTGCAGGACACCGAGGAGCGTCGCCGCTATCTGAACGCGCGCTCGACCATCACCAAGCTGCTCGAATGGCGCGCGGTGCCGGTCATCAACGAGAACGACACCGTCGCCACCAATGAAATTCGCTATGGCGACAACGACCGGCTCGCAGCGCGCGTCGCGACCATGACCAGCGCTGACCTGCTCATCCTGCTTTCGGATATCGACGGTCTTTACACCGCGCCGCCGGGTGCCAATCCGAACGCGAAACTCATTCCTGTGGTTGAAGCCGTCACCGCCGATATCGAGGCGATGGCGGGTGCGGCCGAGTCGGAATTGTCGCGTGGCGGCATGCGCACCAAGATCGAGGCCGCGAAAATCGCGACCAGTGCGGGCACCCACATGCTGATCGCGTCCGGCAAGATCGAGCATCCGTTGCAGGCCATCGCCGACGGCGGGCCATGCACATGGTTTCTCACGCCGGCCAATCCCGTCACCGCGCGCAAACGCTGGATTGCGGGATCGCTGGAGCCGAAGGGCACACTGACAATCGACGCCGGCGCGGTCGCGGCACTTCGTGCAGGCAAAAGCCTGCTCCCGGCAGGCGTCATCCGGGTGGACGGTCAATTCGCGCGCGGCGATGCCGTCGTGGTGCGCGGGCCGGATACGCAAGAGATCGGCCGAGGCCT
>JAZKGC010000058.1:0-4310 GCA_040386115.1 Pseudomonadota bacterium | reverse complement strand
CCGACGCCGTGTTCGCCGGTCAGCACGCCGCCCAGCTTGACGCACAATCTCAGGATGTCAGCGCCGAAGGCCTCCGCCTTGTCCATCTCTTCGGCAATGTTGGCATCGTAGAGGATGAGCGGGTGCAGGTTGCCGTCGCCGGCGTGAAACACATTGGCGACGCGCAGTCCGTATTTTTCCGACAGGTCACGAATACCGGCCAGCGCTTCCGGCAACTTGCCGCGCGGAATGGTGCCGTCCATGCAGAGATAATCAGGCGACATGCGCCCCACCGCCGGAAATGCGGCCTTGCGGCCCGCCCAGAACAGCAATCGCTCCTGTTCGGAATTGGAAACCTGCAGCGTGGTCGATCCGCAGCCCCGCGCGATTTTTTCCACACGCTCGATCAGCTCATCGACCTCGACCTTCGGGCCATCGAGTTCGATGATGAGCAGCGCTTCCACATCGAGCGGGTAACCGGCGTGGACAAAGGCTTCCGCTGCATGAATGGCGTTCCTGTCCATCATCTCCATGCCGCCGGGAATGATCCCCGCGCCGATGATGTTGGCGACGCATTGACCGGCAGCCTCAACTTCCGCGAAGCCCACCATCAGCGCGCGCGCGGTTTCGGGTTTCTTTAGAATCCGCACGGTGACCTCGGTGACGACGGCGAGCAGTCCTTCGGAGCCGGTAATAATCCCCATGATGTCGTAGCCGTCGGTCTCCGGTGCCTTGCCGCCGATGCGCAGGATCTCGCCGGTGATCAGCACGATCTCGCAGCCGAGCACGTTGTTAGTGGTCATGCCGTATTTCAGGCTGTGTACGCCGCCGGAGTTCTCGCCGATATTGCCGCCGATCGAGCAGGCGATCTGCGACGACGGATCGGGCGCGTAGTAAAATCCTTCATGTGCGACGGCCTGGCTGATCGCGAGATTGGTGACGCCCGGCTCAACCACCACGACGCGATTGTCGAAATCGATTTCGCGAACGCGCTTGAATTTGCTCAAGCCCAGCAGCACGCCGTCCTTGAGCGGCAGCGCCCCGCCCGACAGCGATGTGCCGGAGCCGCGCGGCACCACCTTGATGCCATTGTCGTGGCAGTACTTCAGAATTTGCGAGACCTGCTCGGTGGTGTCGGGCAACACCACCACCATCGGCGGCTGGCGATAGGCCGTTAGCCCGTCAGATTCGTAGGGCTGCATTTCGCGCTCGGTCGCGATGACCCCCTCGCCCGGCACGATTTTGCGCAAGGCTGCGACAATCTCGTCGCGGCGGCCAAGCACCGCCTGATCCGCTTCAGGCATCATAATGGACATCGACGCTCTCCAGAACCTCAGAGCGTTTTCCGGCCAAGGGGAATCCGGTTAGCCGCAAGAAAACGCTCTAAAACAAAATTGAGAGCGTATTCTGATCGCAAAACCGGTGCCCGCTTTTGCGGAATACGCTCGCGCGTGCAGCCGCGCGTTATCGTCTGATATATCAAGCATGTCTTGCAGGATTTGAATAGTTCCAAAGCTGCACATGCAGCTTTGCAGACACGCGCGGCAGACGGGCGCGCAAGCTATCCAACCATGGCGCCGAGTTCCCGCCGCACCGGCATGACCGGCATCACCGCCTGCACCACGAGGCCGCGGGCGCGGGCATCGAGGACACCGACGGCGCGCAGGCCGAACAGCGTGATCGCCTGCACCGAGTCGCGCAGTTTCACCGGATCGTCCATATCGTCGGGGGCGAGTGGCCCGACCAGCGATTCGTGCAGCGCGCCGATCAATGCGGTCGCGGCCAGCGCGATGTCCTGGGCCGGAAGGTGCCCTGCCCGCACCGCCGCCTCAATGCGCGATTCCATCTCGGCCGCGATCTCGCGGCGGCTGGCCATCCGCGATTCGGTTACATCGACATCGACAGGTTCGGCGAGAATGCCCCACGCGAGCTTTCGATTCGACACCACGTGCACGGCGATCGTCGTCACCGCAGCGGCGAGCGCCGATGACGGTCCAGGTGCAGCGTCCGCAGCCCGGCGGATCGCGGTCAATTCAGCGCGCGACACATCGGCGATCAATTCGGAAATCAGATCGGCCTTCGAGGGAAAGTAGCGATACACCGTGCCCGCCGCGACATTGGCGCGCGTGGCAACAGGCGCAATCTGCACTGCGGCCATGCCGCCTTCGGCGGCGGCGTCGCGTGCGGCGGCCAAGATCGCATTGCGGCGTGCCGCAAGGCGTTTCACGACCTGATGAGTTCGCCTGTAAACCATTGACGGCGCTTATCTCCCCAATAGAACTGAACAATAATTCAGAATGGGAGACAAGATCTTTGACGACGTCGAACTAAAATTCGCAGTGCAGCAAAAAACAGAGTTAGCCGCTGAATCCTATTGCCCGCGCCAGCGCCGCCACAACCATGCCGGTGATGACGGCGACGAACTCATTGCGCCGGATGATGGTGATCGCAACCGCTGCGCCAATGGCAAAAAGCACGACAGGCCCGCCGTTGACCGCGACTGGCAGCGCGGCCGCGACGATGATCGAACCGGGCAGCGCATCCAGCATACGCCGCACGCGCGGGGTGACGTTGACATAGCCCATCAGCCAGAAGCCGCCGAGGCGCGAAGCGACTGTCACCGCAGTCATCACCGCAAAGGCAATTATCACATCGGAACGTAGCAGATCACTCATGACGCCTGCCCTTGCGCGTCTGAGGGCAAAGCCTTCTCCGGCGGTTCATCCATCAGTCCTGCACTGATCGCGCCGGACACCGCACCCGCAATGATGAACCACCAGCCCGGCACCAGCCAATGCACCGTCAGCGCCACCGCGCCGGCAACCACCCACGGCATCGCAAGGCGCGGTCCCTTCCACGCCGGCACCAGCATTGCCGCGTAGAATGCCGGCACTACCAGATCGACGCCGTATTTCTTCGGGTCGCTTAACTGCCCGGCCAGCAAATATCCCGGCAAGGAGGAAAAGAACCAGACGACATACAGCACGATGCCGCCGCTGACGAAGAACGACGCGTCCGCGCCGCCATGATTGCGATAGCGCATCGCAGCGAGCCAGCCACCATCGGTCACCAGCAGCATCGACGGATAGGATTGCCAGCGCGGCAGCGTACCGAACCAGGGGCGCAGGCTCGCGCTCATCAGCGAGAAGCGGATGTTCACAGTAAGTGTCAGCAGCGCCAGCGTCGCGATCGACGACGCCGTCAGCGTGTCCGGCCATGACGAGACCGCAACGAACTGCGACAGCCCGCCATAGACGAAGGCCATCATCACCTGCACTTCGGCGAGCGTGAAATTCTTTTGCGCGCACAGCGCCCCGAACGCCAGACCGAATGCAATCGTCCCCGGCAGCATCGGCGCGATTGCGTAAATGCCGGGAACGATCGCCTCGCGCGACCAGTATGCGGGCGCGTGGAAATGATCGGTCGTCGTCTCAGACATGTTGTTGGGCGTGGTCATCGATTCATCCGCAAGACGATCATCGGTGCGGTGAATACAGAAAAGGGTCAAGCCACACGCCTGCGGGCCTGACCATCATTCCAGACAGACCGCAAATCGGGTTGGTCCTGCATGACGATGCTGGGAAGATAAATAAAAGAAAAAGGCCGGTTTTCAAAACCGGCCTTTCCCGAAACTGTTGTGAGTTGCTTTTAAGCCTGCGGCTGTGGCTCAAGGCCCGCATCCGGACGGGGGCGCGGCTTGCCGGCCGGCGGCACGGCTGACGTCCGCGGACCTGTCGGCTCCAGCACCGACTCGCGGTTCGGCTTCTTGCCGTTCAGCAAATCGGTAATCTCGTCGCCGGAGAGCGTTTCGAATTCCAGCAGACCCTTTGCCAGCGTCTCAAGATCGGCACGCTTCTCGGTGAGAATCCTGGTTGCTTCCTTGTAGCCTTCTTCGACAAAGCGACGGATCTCGATATCGATCTTCTGCACAGTGGCTTCCGACGCGTTCTGGGTCCGCGATACCGACATGCCGAGGAACACTTCGTCCTGGTTCTCGCCATAGGACACCGTGCCGAGCTCTTCAGAGAGCCCCCAGCGCGTCACCATCATGCGGGCAAGGCGTGTCGCCTGCTCGATGTCCGATGAAGCACCGGACGTGACTTTTTCCCTGCCGAAGATGAGTTCTTCCGCAACGCGGCCGCCCATCATGATGGCGAGGCGCGACGTCATCTGCTCAAGCGACATCGACAGCTTGTCGCGCTCCGGCAACTGCATGACCATGCCGAGCGCGCGTCCGCGCGGAATGATCGTCGCCTTGTGGATCGGATCGGTCGCAATGACGTTGAGGCCGACGATGGCGTGACCGCCCTCGTGATAGGCCGTCAGCATCT
>JAZKGC010000057.1:8826-17329 GCA_040386115.1 Pseudomonadota bacterium | reverse complement strand
TGTTGCTGCTCAGAGCTTCGGCGCGTTGCCGAGCGGCGTCTTGTTGAGGGCTTCGTTCTTCTCGGCGGCGAAGGCATCGCTGTCGATTTTCGCGGCGCTGATGATCTGCTTGAAGTCGATCAGCGTGAACTCCGCCTTGCTGACCCGATCCGCCGTGATGCCCGGCGAAATTTCAACGCTCACCAGGCCATCGCAGTTCGCGGCTTTGGCCTCTGCGGCGAGCTTGTCGAGGGACTTGTCGAGCGCTTGCGCGCGCTTCAGCGCCGCGACGCAGCTTCCGCGACCGTTGGTGTCGTTGAGCGCCACGGCGACCTTGGGGTTGATCGGCGCATTGAGCGCATCGAGCGCGGAGGCGGGCGTGTATTTTTGCTTCACCGACATCAGCTTGCCGGCCTTGTAGAAATAGTAGATGCGGCCGTCGCCGATCGCGGTGGGTGCGCCGTATTTCGCAGTCACGCGCTGGATCATCTCCGCCTTCGAGGGCTGCTGGTCAGACGCAAAGCCGAGATTGCGCGAAACGTAATAGGTCCGGTTGGCGCTGGCCGGTGACGAAAATACCGCCGTCATCGATTCGCCCGGATGACTGCTGGTCGCCGGCGAGACGAATTTCATGGACGTGATGTAGGTCACATTGGTGCCGCCGAATTTCTGCTGCGTCGTCTCGGGCTTTACGCCCGCAAAGTCCTTCAGGTAAGTCTCGAAAATCGGCGATGCCTTGCTGCCTTCGACATTGCTGGACAGGCCGATGATGTCGGGTTGCAGCTTGCCGGAGAACGCGGCCTCGGGTGTCTTCGGTTTGATTTCATAGGCCCAGCCGGATGCGGGAACTGCAATCGCAACCAGCGCCAAAGATGCCGTCAAACCACTGCGAAACATGAACCACCTGTGAAAGAATTCCGAGAATACAAACGCGTGAAGCGCGGCAGATTACGCCAATTTTTGAATGCCGCTGTCAACCGTTGAGTTGATTTCTCAGTCGCTTGCTGTGCCAAACAAAGCGGCGAACTGTGCGGCGCCTTTCGGCGTAAAGGTCACGACGCGGTTGCCGGATTCGCGCCGGGCCCATTTCAGGCCGTAGAACCGCGACAGGATAGCTGCGCCGAGCGATCCCGCCAGATGGCTGCGCCGCACGCTCCAGTCGAGACAAGTCTTGCAAAGCGGGCGGCGTGAATTGCCGAGGGCGGAAAGGTCGATGCCGAGCCCGGCGATGAAGCGCTCGCCTTCGGCGGTCAGCGTGACGACGCCCTGCTGCGTGCGCAGATGCTTTTTTTCGGTCAAGGCGTCGAGCATCCGGACGCCAAGGTCGCCTGCAAGGTGGTCGTAACAGACGCGGGCGCGGCGCAGCCCGGGGTCGGACGGGCCGGTGCGCATGCGCAAATGGCCGGCGCGGGCGGCAAGACCCATCAAACCTTCCAGCACGGCGGCGACGTCCGGTCCGGTGAGCCGGAAGTAGCGGTGCCGGCCCTGTTTTTCAGGCACGACGAGATGGCCGGCTTCGAGCTTCGCAAGATGGGAACTCGCGGTCTGGGGCGTGATGCCTGCTTCCTGGGCGAGTTCCGTCGCGGTGAGAGCGCGTCCGCCCATCAGCGCCGTCAGCATGTTGGAACGCGCAGGATCGCCGACAAGGGAGGCGATCATGGCCATGTCCGGTCCTGCTTTCATAGTTCGAGCTTAATCGAAGCATTCACAGCAGGCAACAGGCTAGCGTTGTCGTCGTTGAGGAGAGGTCGCATGACAGTCACTGTTTTCATCCGTTACACGCTTGACCCGTTCAAGCGCCATCTGTTCGAGGACTATGCGAAACGCTGGCTCGTCATCATCCCGAAATGCGGAGGTGATTTGCTGGGCTACTGGACGCCGCACGAGGGCACCAACAACATCGCGTTCGCGCTGATTTCATTTCACAGCCTCGCGGACTACGAGAGCTACCGGGCGCGACTGCGCGCCGATCAGGAAGGTGCAGCAAACTTCCGCTTCGCCGAGGAAAACAAGTTCATTCTCTCCGAAGAGAGAACTTTTCTGCGTCAGGTGGAAAGCTGATAACTAGCGATGACAATTGATTTCACGATTGGTTAGCGGCATTGTTTTCCGAAAATAGAAACGGTCAGCGGGAGAGAAATGAATGTCAGTCTCGGTCATGCAGAAGCGCGCGGAATTTCGGCGGCTTCATGAAAGCGGCTGCTTCGTGCTGCCTAATCCGTGGGACGTCGGCAGCGCGCGTCTGCTGCAAGGCATGGGTTTTAAGGCGCTGGCCTCGACAAGCGCGGGTTTTGCATGGTCCATCGGACGCCCCGATAATCGCGTGACCTGTGACGACGTGCTTGGGCATCTGAAAGCTCTTTGCGATGCGAGCGATCTGCCGGTCAATGCCGATTTCGAGGCTGGATTTGCCGATGAGCCGGAAGGGGTGGCTGCCAATGTTACACGGTGCGTAGCGATGGGCGTTGCGGGATTGTCGATCGAGGATTCGACCGGACACGCAAAGCAGCCGCTCTACGAAACGAAGCTTTCGGTGGAGCGCATGCGAGCAGCGCGCGCTGCGATAGATGCCACCAAGCAGGACGTCATGCTGGTCGGGCGCTGTGAAAGTTTTCTTGTCGGCCTGCCTGATCTTGATGAGACCATTGCGCGCTTGACGGCCTATGCGGAGGCGGGCGCGGATTGCCTTTACGCGCCGGGCATCAAGACCAAAGAGCATATCGCCGCCGTTGTTAAAGCCGTGGCGCCGAAGCCGGTCAACTTGCTGATGGGCGCACCGGGCATGTCGGTCACGGAGATTGCCGACCTCGGCATTCGCCGCATCAGTGTCGGTGGCGCAATGGCACGTGCCGCGTGGGGGGCATTTCTGCGCGTGTCACGCGATATCGCGCAGAACGGTTCGTTCGCTGAATTCGGCAGCGCCGTCTCATATGCCGAGATCAATGGTATGTTCGGCGGAGAGCCATTTTAGCCACAAAGAAAAACGGCGGGCACCGCTGGAACGCCCGCCGCTGAAGTTCAATTTGTTGCGTTTAGTTGCTCGAAGGCGCGCCGGCGGGAGCGTTGTTGTTCTGCGGAATCGACGGAGACGGATTGTTGGTCGCCGGCGGAGAAGTGGGCTGCGCAGGCCTCATGGCCGAACCGGTGGTCTGTCCGGCCGGTGGACGTGTCGTTTGCGCGGTGCTGTTCGGAGCCGGAGCAGACGGTGATGTCTGAGCCGTCGGTGTCGCCTCGGGTGACGTCATGTTCGAACTGTTCAGGCCGTAGAAAACGACACCAAGAATGGCCACGAGTGCGATTGCGAACATCGCGATCCGCCCGCCGCTTGCCGGCCCTTCCGCCAGTTCCGGATCGGCTTGAAGTTCATTATCGAATTGGGCTGCGCGGCGGCGAAGGAGTTCGTCGTTGCTCGGGTTCGGTTGATAAGGATCGTTGCGTTCAATTGCCATTGTAGTTCCTCCTGTTTCTGCCTCTTGGAAGACAATCGCTGGGGCCGGGAGACGTTCCAGGCCTCAGCAATCGGCTCAGTTATTCGGCGACGGTGGCGGCGTTCGCATGGGAGCCTGGCCCGTTGTCTGAGCGGGAGCCCTGTTCATATCGGTCGTCGTCATTGGCGGAGAATTCGAGTCCTCTTGCGTGACGGGGCCGAAGCGCGAGATCATGAGTGCAAGCACGACGAGGAGGGCGACGCCGATAGCTGCCTTCAGCGGCTTTCCAGGCTGATTGTACTCAAACTCTTCGGTGGTCTGGTCCGGATCTTCGTCATAGTCGGTTCTGTGGGAGTCCGTTGCCCAGCCTTGTCCGTTAATCTGGGTCATGACCTTTTCCTCCATGTTTTATCTTGCGAGATCTGGTCTGCCTTATGTGGATACCAACCACCCTTGGCTCCCGCCGTTCCGCCGGAGCCTTGCGTCCGGCAGGGGGCAGCATTGCGAAATGCCGCATTCGGGATATCCAGAAAGCAGGATCGGGAGCGCTTCGTAATCTCCTTTCGGCCGCAGGCTTCACGGCGACATAACGCGCCGGTGCAGGGTGGGTGGGAGACCTAAAATTGCGTTCAAAAACAAAGGTCTGATGAATGCGATTTCTGGTGCGCTGGAAACAAAAAGCGACATAGACTGGTTCTAAGTAGACTCGTCACACCGCAAACAACAGCCCGGCAAAGAGGCAAACGAATATGGGAATCAACCAAGGTCCGATCAGTCTCGATCAGAAGTACACGCAGGCTTCGGGACACGTCTTTCTGACGGGAATTCAAGCGCTGGTCCGGCTGCCGATGGCTCAGGTCCGGCGTGACCGCGCCGCTGGCCTCAACACCGCAGCCTTCGTGACTGGATATCGCGGATCGCCGCTGGGCGGCTACGATCAGCAACTGCACGCCGCGCGCAAGCATCTCGCACAGTACGACGTCAAGTTTCAGCCGGGGGTGAACGAGGATCTTGCAGCGACAGCGGTGTGGGGTTCGCAGCAGCTCAACCTTTCGCCCGGCGCGAAACACGATGGCGTGGTTGGCATCTGGTACGGCAAAGGTCCGGGCGTTGATCGCTGCGGCGACGTTTTCCGTCACGGCAATGCGGCGGGCTCTGCCAAGAACGGCGGCGTGCTGTGCCTGGCGGGCGACGATCACGGCGCGAAGTCATCGACTGTCCCGCATCAGTCGGATCATGCGTTTATCTCTGCGCTGATGCCTTATCTTTATCCGTCGAGCATCCATGAGATGATCGAGATGGGCCTGCTCGGGATCGCGATGTCGCGCTACTCCGGCTGCTGGGTCGGCATGAAGGTCATCACGGAAACCGTGGAGACAACGGCGGAAATCAATCTCGCCGACGAGATGAAGCCCTTTATTATTCCGCCGGATTTCGAGATGCCACCGGGCGGTCTCAATCTGCGCTGGCCCGACGACCGCTTTGCGCAGGACCGGCGGCTGCAGGACTACAAGGGCTTCGCTGCGGTCGCGTTCGCGCGTGCCAACAATGTCAATCGTATCACGATGGATTCACCGAACGCGCGCTACGGCATCATGGCGTCCGGCAAGAGCTACGAGGATATTCGCCAGGCGCTGCGCGAACTCGGAATTACGCCGGAGGTGGCGGCGAAAATAGGCCTTCGGCTTTACAAGATCGGCATGCCCTGGCCGCTCGAGCCGGAAGGCGTTCGCGAATTTGCCGTCGGTCTCGAAGAAATTTTGATTGTCGAGGAACGACGCGAGATTATCGAGAACCAGGTCAAGCAGGAGTTGTTCAACTGGCGCGACGACGTGCGGCCGCGCATCATCGGCAAGATGGACAATCACGACAAGCGCTTTCTGCCGTTCGCCGAAGAACTCAGCGTGGCGTCTCTGGCCAGTTCGCTCACGGAGCGATTGCTGACACTCAACCTCAATCCCGAAATCGTGTCGATGCTGCGCGCCAAGGCCGACTGGTTCAACGGACGGCAGGCATCGCAGGTGCAGACCATCGCGCCGGTAACGCGCACGCCGTATTTCTGTTCGGGCTGTCCGCATAACAGCTCGACCAAGGTGCCTGAGGGCAGCCGCGCCATGGCCGGCATCGGCTGTCATTTCATGGCGCTGTGGATGGATCGTAACACCGAAACCTTCACCCACATGGGCGGCGAGGGCGTGCCGTGGGTCGGCATCGCGCCTTTCACCAACGAGAAGCACGTGTTCGTCAATCTCGGTGACGGCACCTATTTTCATTCCGGCAGTCTCGCGATCCGCCAGGCCGTCGCGTCCAAAGCCAACATCACCTATAAAATTCTTTACAACGATGCCACAGCCATGACTGGCGGCCAGCATGTCGATGGCGATCTCTCGCCTCAGCAGGTCACGTTCCAGCTTCACAGCGAAGGCATTCGTGACATCTATCTGGTATCCGAGACTCCTGAGGCCTATCCCGCTCGTGATATCGCGCCCGGCACAAAAGTGGCGCACCGCGACGAACTCGATCAGGTCCAGCGCACGCTGCGTGAAGTACCGGGCTGCTCGGCGATCGTGTTCGTCCAGACCTGCGCTGCCGAAAAACGCCGCCGCCGCAAGCGGGGTACGCTGGAAGACCCGTCAAAGCGCGTCGTTATCAACGCGGCTGTGTGCGAAGGCTGCGGCGATTGTTCCGTGCAGTCGAACTGCATTTCGGTGGAGCCGCTCGAAACCGAATTGGGGCGCAAGCGCGCTATCAACCAGTCGAGCTGCAACAAGGACTATTCGTGCGCCAAGGGCTTCTGCCCGTCATTCGTCACCATTGACGGCGGCACGCTGCGCAAGCGCGCAGCTCTCGATATCGGCAATCTCGACGACCTACCGCCACCGGCTTCCGTACCTTCGCTGGACAAACCATATAATGTCGCAGTCGGCGGCGTGGGTGGTACGGGCGTGCTGACTATCGGCGCGCTGCTGGGGATGGCCGCGCATATCGAAGGCAAGGCCAGCATGATCCTCGACATGTCGGGGCTCGCGCAAAAAGGCGGCGCGGTTCTCAGCCATGTGCGGCTGTCGAAGAATACCGAAGATGTGACTTGCTCGCGCATCGTCACCGGCACGGCGGATTTGCTGATCGCGGCGGATGAAGTTGTCGCCATCGCCAAGGAAACGATCACGCTGTGCGAATCCTCTCGCACTTACGGTGTCATCAATACCCATCTCATTCCGATCGCCGATTTCATCCAGAACCGCGATTTCGATTTCCAGCGCGGGAAGGTAAACCTCGTGCTGGAGACGTCGCTGCGCAAGGACTCCTCGTTTCTCGATTTCACCAAGGCTGCGGAAGGGCTGCTCGGGGATTCCATCGCCACCAACATGATGATGATGGGCTACGCCTATCAGAAGGGTCTGCTGCCGGTCGGCGCCGAATCCATTGAACAGGCCATCGAGTTGAACGCCGTCTCGATCAAGATGAATACGCAGGCGTTCCGGCTTGGCCGCCTTGCGGCGGCGGACCCCGCGCGGCTTGCCAAGATGATGAAGGGTGATGAACCCGAAGCGCCGAAAACGCTCGATCAGATGACGCTCGATGAAATCATCGGGCATCGCACGCAATTGCTGACCGATTATCAGAATGCAGCCTATGCGGCCCGTTATACCAATCTGATTGCTCAGTTGCGGAAGGCTGCATTCGATCAGGGTTATGACGAGGCTTTGCCGCGTGCGGTGGCCATCAATTACGCCAAGCTGCTGGCCTACAAGGACGAGTACGAAGTCGCGCGGCTCTATACCGACGGGAAATTCGCGGAGAGTGTCCGCAAGCAGTTCGAGGGTGATTTCAAGATCAGCTTCAATCTCGCGCCGCCGATGCTTCCCGGCAAGGATGCCTCGGGCCGCCCGCGCAAGCGCGCCTTCGGTGCATGGATGGTTCCAATATTCCGCACGCTCGCGAGGTTCAGGTTTCTGCGTGGAACGGCATTCGATCCGTTCAGCTACAGCGAGGACCGCAAGCTCGAACGCAATCTGATTGCCGGGTATGAGCAGGACGTCGTCACCGCCGTCAAACTATTGTCGCCGAAGACGATCGATATTGCGGTCGAACTGCTGTCGCTTCCGGATCAGATTCGCGGATACGGGCCGGTCAAGGAAGCATCTGTGGCTAAAGCGAAAGCGCGGTACGAGCAGTTATCCAAGGATCTTGTCAATCCGCCCCCGTTGATCGCGCCGCAGATCGCCGCGGAATAGAACACGACGCCCCTGTCGTGTTCGCACCGCGAAACTCATGACGCTTGCCATTCGCGGCGTGGCAGGCGAGAAAATCCGCTGACCAAAGCAGCGGAGATGTTTTTTGAGTATCAAGGGAAAAGCCTATATTGCCGGGATCTACGAGCATCCCACCCGGCACGCGCCCGACAAGTCCACCGCGCAACTGCATGCCGAATGTGCCAAGGGCGCATTGGAGGATGCAGGCCTGACGAAGGCCGATGTTGACGGCTATTTCTGCGCCGGAGACGCGCCCGGCGGCATCATGCCGATGGTCGATTATCTCGGCCTCAAGGTGCGCCACATCGATTCGACCGAGACGGGCGGCTGCTCCTATATCATCGCGCTCGGTCATGCTGCCGAGGCGATCGCTGCGGGGAAGTGTTCCGTCGCGCTGATTACGCTGGCCGGAAAACCCCGAACTGGCCTGATGCCGCCACGTGCTTTTGGCCCGGAAATGGATTTCGAGACCGCTTATGGCGCGACAACGCATAACGCATACGGCATGTGCGCCATGCGTCACATGCATGAGTTTGGCACCACCAGCGAGCAACTCGCCTGGGTGAAGGTCGCGGCATCTCACCACGCGCAATACAACCCGCACGCGATGCTGCGCGACGTCGTGACGGTGGAAGACGTCATCAACTCGCCGATGATTTCCGATCCGCTGCATCGTCTCGACTGCTGCGTGGTCTCTGACGGCGGTGGCGCTCTTGTGGTGACGACGCCCGAGATTGCGAAGTCGCTGAAGCGTCCGCTTGTGCGCCTCACCGGGCACGGCGAGTCGTTCAAGGGACCGAACGGCGGCCGCAAGCTCGACCTCACATATTCTGCGGGCGT
>JAZKGC010000057.1:6075-8726 GCA_040386115.1 Pseudomonadota bacterium | reverse complement strand
GATCGGCTACGTCACGCTTGACGAAGGCCCGTCGCTGCTGACGAATTTCGTGGACTGCGATCTGCCGTCGCTGAAAATCGGGCAACGCGTCAGGGTCGTGTTCAAGCCGACCGACGGCGCGCCGTTGCCGTTTTTCACGCCGATCGGGTAACAATAACAACAGCGAGGAAACATGCCGATCAAGTACGATGAGGTGATGGCCCTCAAGAACGTCGGTCAAAAGTATGCGTGGACCGACCGCGAGGTGATGCTTTACGCGGTAGGAATCGGTATGGGTGCCGATCCGATGGACGAGAAGGAATTGTCCTTCGTCAACGAGGGCTACTTCACGCCGCGTGAGTTGAAAGTGGTTCCCACCTACGCATCCGTCGCCGCCTGGGGCGCGAGTGCGGGTCCGATTGACGTCAATCGCGTGATGGTGGTCGATGGCGAGCGCGACATCACGTTCAACAAGCCGCTTCCGGTCATGGCGAGTATCACCGCTGACTCGAGCATTCTCGGCGTGTTCGACAAAGGCAAGGACAAGGGCGCGGTGATTCTTCGCAAGACCGTGCTGAAGAACGACAAGGGCGAAGATCTCGCGACGCTGATCGCGTCGCAGTTCGCGCGGGGAGACGGCGGATTTGGCGGTCCGTCCGACGGCCAGCCGGAGCCTCATGCCATTCCAAAGCGCGCGCCGGACCAGACGGTTGAAATCTCGACGCGCCCGGATCAGGCGCTGATCTATCGGTTGTGCGGTGACCGCAATCCGCTGCACAGCGATCCGGAGTTCGCCAAACGCGCCGGCTTCGACAGGCCTATTCTGCACGGCATGTGCACTTATGGCCTCAGCTGCCGCGCGGTGCTGCAAACCTACGCGGATTACGACCCGCTGGCGTTCAAGCAGCATGTCGTTCGCTTTTCCGCGCCGGTGTTCCCCGGAGAAACCGTCAGCTTCGACATGTGGAAAGACGGCAACGTCATTTCATTCGAGGGGCGCGTCAAAACCCGCAACGTCACCGTCATCAGGAATGGCAAGACCGTTCTCGCCTGAACAAGAACAAAAAACCGGAGGACGTCATGGGTTTGCTCGACGGCAAGGTTGCGATCATCACCGGAGCCGGCGGCGGTCTCGGCGAGGCTTATGCCAAATTGTTTGCGCGCGAGGGCGGGGCGGTGGTTGTCAACGATCTGGGCGGCCCGCGCGACGGCAGCGGCTCCGACAAGTCCATGGCGCAAAAGGTTGTCGATGCAATCAAGGCCGAGGGCGGCCGCGCGCACGCCAATGGCTCCGATATCTCGACGATGGCAGGCGGCCAATCGGTGTTCGATGAAGCGATCCAGCAGTTTGGCCGGGTCGATATTCTCGTGAACAATGCCGGCATTCTGCTCGACGGCACCTTTGCCAAGATGACGGAGGAGGGCTGGGACCGCGTGATGAAGGTCCATCTCAAAGGCACCTTCTGCGTCACGCTGCCGGTCTTCAAATGGATGAAAGACAACGGCGGCGGGGTCATCGTCAACACGTCATCGACCTCGGGGCTGATCGGCAATTTCGGCCAGAGCAATTACGGGGCAGCCAAGGGCGGCATTTGGGGTCTGAGCAATGTGCTGGCCATCGAAGGCCGCAAGTACAACATCCGGCTCTGGACGCTGGCACCCGGTGCGCTGACGCGCATGACTGCGGATTTGCCGCGCTACAAGGAAAATCCCGGTGCCGCGATGGGACCGGACGAGATCGCGCCGGCGGTTCTTTACATGGTCAGTTCGCTGTCGGGCGAGCAGACCGGCAAGGTGTTGGGCGTATCCGGGCCGCGTGGCGTTCGCGAGATGAAGATGCTGGAAATGGACGGCTGGAAGCCCGGCGGGCCGTGGAAAGCGCAGGATATCGCGAGCCATATGAAGGAGATTTTCTTCGACGACAGCGATAAGATGGCGGCGCGTAGATTCTAGCCTCTGAAAGCACCTGAGAACATGAAACTGACACCTGAGGCCAGCGGCACCTTCGCCATCGCACCGACCCCGTTTTTCGATGACGGCCGCATCGACCATGATTCCATCGATCGGCTGACCGATTTCTATGCCGAAGTCGGCTGCGATGGTGTGACCGTGCTAGGCATTCTCGGCGAAGCGCCGAAGCTCGAGGGCAATGAGTCGATCGAGGTCGCGACCCGCTTCATCAAGCGGGCGAAGAACAAGCAGGTCATCGTCGGCGTATCCGCGCCGGGCTTCGCCGCGATGCGAACGCTGGCGCGAAGCTCGATGGACGCAGGAGCCGCCGCGGTCATGATCGCTCCGCCGCCGCATCTGCGCACCGACGAACAGATCACCGGCTATTTCCGGCAGGCGACCGAAGCTGTCGGTCATGATGTGCCGTGGGTGCTGCAAGACTATCCATTAACGTTGACCGTCGTTATGACACCTTCCGTCATCCGGATAATCATCATGGACAGTCCGTCCTGCGTGATGCTCAAGCATGAGGACTGGCCGGGCCTCGAGAAGATTTCGGCGCTGCGGGGATTCCAGAAAGACGGATCGCTGCGCCCGCTGTCGATCCTCACAGGCAACGGCGGATTGTTTCTGGATTTCGAGATGGAGCGCGGCGCCGACGGTGCCATGACCGGCTACGCATTTCCCGACATGCTGGTCGATGTCGTCAATCTGTCGAAGGC
>JAZKGC010000057.1:3444-5975 GCA_040386115.1 Pseudomonadota bacterium | reverse complement strand
AGCGGAATGGAGATTTTCATGGTGCAACGTCACCATCAAATCGAGTTTTCGTCCGGGGCGCTGGTTTTTCCGGGAGGCAGTACCGATCCTGTCGATCTCGAAATTGCATCGGACCCGCAACTGGTTCCTGACAGCGCCGGTCTCGACTCTACTGCCGTCGGTATTCGTATCGGCGGCATTCGCGAGACATTTGAGGAAAGCGGTATTCTGCTGGCGCGGCCGCGCGGGTCGGCAGAGTTGGTCGCGGCATCTCAATTGGTTGCGATCGATCCTCTGCGTGCGGCCCTGGACGAAGGGAAGCTTTCGTTTGCGGATGTTCTGCGCGACAACGCGCTGATACCGGCCATCGATCGGTTGTTCCCGTTCGCGCACTGGATCACGCCGGTCAATATGCCGAAACGCTTCGACACGCACTTTCTGCTGGCGATGGCACCGCCGGATCAGATCGGCAAGCATGACGGCAGGGAATCCGTGGATTCGATCTGGCTGTCCCCGAGAGACGCGCTCGATGGTGCGGAGTCCGGCCGCTTCAAATTGCCATTTCCAACGATCCGCAATCTCATCAAGCTCGACAAGCTTCGCACGGCCCAAGCTGCACTGGACTTCGCGCGGGCGACACCTGTTGTGACGGTGGTTCCCGAGATGACGAAGCTGGAGGGCGGGGGCCACCGGCTGCGCATTCCGCTTGAGGCTGGTTACGACGGCGACGTGTTCGACTTCGCCGGCGTGTGACCGGCCGTCATTGAATTCACCGGCCTTCGTCCCCATACCTAGAGTACGCGCGACGGCGTGCGCTGGCGGTATGCGATGAGATTCTGGAAAATGATTTTCACGGCTTTCTTGTGTCTTTTGCTCGTTCCAATCGGGCTGTCCGCCGCTTCCTATTTTCTAAGCGACCGCGCATCGGCGAACTGGTACGCCGCTGACCGCTCCAGCGCAGGCGTGCTGCCGCAAGCCTCCGGGCATCCGGAGGCGCTGGTTCGCATTTATGCCGCACGCACGGTGCGATGGCGCGGAATCGTCGCGGTCCATTCGTGGATCGTTTTCAAGGACAAGGGAGCCTCGCGCTACAGCCGTTACGACTACACGGCATGGGGCGAGCCGATCCGCGTCAACGGCTTCGTGGCAGATGGCCGGTGGTTCGGTCAGGTGCCGGAGGCGGTGTTCAGCGCCGATGGCGACGAAGCTGCACGCCTGATTCCGAAAATCCGCGCGGCGATTGAGGGTTACAAGTACCGCAATCTGGGCGACTATCGTGCATGGCCCGGTCCCAACTCGAACACCTTCGTCGCGGCGATCATCGATGCCGTCCCGGAAATGCAGGCGGTGCTGCCGCCGACAGCGATCGGTAAGGATTTTCCCTATGACGGGGAGTGGTTTGGTCGCACGCCGTCCGGGACTGGCCTGCGTGCGACACTCGGCGGTTATGTGGGAGTCACCGTTGGGTGGCTGGAGGGATTTGAGCTTAATGTTTTGGGCGCGGTGCTCGGCATCGACATCCGACGCCCCGCACTCAAGATACCCGGCATCGGGCGCATTGGCATGAGTGCCACCTCGGCGTAATTAATCGAAGCTGCCGCGCACCCCGCGCGGGTTGGCTTGAGAATCCCCGACATGAGCGTGTTTCCTCCCGCCCGGATCGTCTGCCTGACGGAGGAAACCGTCGAGACGCTTTATCTGCTCGGCGAGCAAGACCGCATCGTCGGCGTTTCGGGTTATGCCGTTCGCCCACCGCAGGTGCGGCGTGAAAAGCCACGCGTCTCGGCGTTTATCTCGGCGGATATTCCTAAGATTCTCGCCCTTGAGCCGGACCTTGTTCTCGCGTTCTCCGATTTGCAGGCGGATATCGTCGCCGATCTGGTTCGTGCCGGCGTCGCCGTGCATGTTTTCAACCAGCGCGACATTGCCGGAATTCTCGCGATGATCCGCACACTGGGCGGGCTGATCGGGGCGACGGAAAAGGCGAATGCGCTTGCCGTGCAGTTCGAGAAACGTCTTGAGGCGATTGGATCGCGCGCGCGGCCGGGAACCGCTCGTCCGAAAGTCTATTTCGAGGAGTGGGACGACCCGCTCATCAGCGGAATCGGATGGGTGTCAGAACTCATCTCGGTCGCTGGCGGCGACGATATCTTCCCGCGCCTTGCGAAAGAGAAAGCCGCGAAGGATCGCATCGTGTCACCTGACATGGTTCGCGCTGCCAACCCGGACGTTATTCTTGCGTCGTGGTGCGGCAAGAAAGTCGTGCCTGCCCGAATTCGGAAGCGGGCAGGGTGGAGTGAAATTGCCGCCGTGCGAAATAACAAAATCATGGAAATCAAGTCGCCGCTGATTCTTCAGCCCGGGCCCGCTGCGTTGACCGACGGATTGGATGCCATCGTTGCTGCGCTGTGGGGCGATGCACGTTGAGACTGCGGCAGCAGGTTCCACCGCAGTTTCACTGGTGATCAGATCACGCGGTAGAGAACGCGGAACTGTGCCGGGGTCGGGCGGACCATCGTTTGCCCGGCTTCCGGGAGAATAGCGATGATCTG
>JAZKGC010000057.1:0-3344 GCA_040386115.1 Pseudomonadota bacterium | reverse complement strand
CCGGGGTCGGGCGGACCATCGTTTGCCCGGCTTCCGGGAGAATAGCGATGATCTGCTCGCTTGAAATTCCGTGTTCCACGAGCGCGGTATTGAGCGCTTCGATTCTTGCATCGGTATAGAGTTCATTGACGATGTTGGCGCGGTTTGTTGTCGGCTGACGTTGCAATGCGGTCATGAGTTGTTCCTTCAGGGTTGCGATGAAAGCGGCGATGCACGCGCATCGCCGCGATTGTCTGGTGTGGATTATTCAGCCGCCACTGCGGTCGGCAGATCGCTGGCGGAAAGCCCCATTCGTGTCGCGACGCCGATGCCATAGTCGGGATCGGCGCGATAGAAGTGAACCACCTGCCGCTTCACGATCTCGGTTGGGACGCCATCCATCGCAGCGGCGATGTTGCTGAAAAGCTGCTCTTTCTGGTTCGTACTCATGAGCCGGAACAGATCGCCGGCCTGCCGGTAATCGTCGTTGCCGTCACGGTGATTGTAGCGGTCGGCGTCGCCGGTGATCTTCAGCGGCGGCTCGCGGAAGCGCTCATCCTGCGTCGCTCCGCCCATCGAGTTCGGTTCGTAATATGCAATCGGGTTTGAATGGCCCGAAAGCCGCATCGTGCCGTCGGCATGATAGGTGTGGACCGGGCTGCGCGGCTTGTTCACCGGCAGTTGGTCGGCATTGACGCCCACGCGATAGCGATGCGCGTCGGCATAGGAGAAGACGCGCGCCTGCAACATCTTGTCCGGCGAGTGACCGATACCTGGCACGATATTAGCTGGAGTGAGCGCTGCCTGTTCGACCTCGGCGAAATAATTGTCAGGGTTCTTGTTCAGTTCAAGAACGCCGACCTCGATCAGGGGGTAGTCCTTGTGCGGCCATACCTTGGTGAGGTCGAACGGGTTGTACCAGTGCTTTCCGACGTCAGCTTCGCGCATCACCTGAACGAAGAATTTCCACTTCGGGAAATCTTTCTTTTCAATCGCTTCAAACAGATCGCGCTGGTGGGTCTCGCGGTCGTTGGCGATCTTTTGCGCGCCTTCCGCGTTAGTCCAGTTCTTGATGCCCTGCTGGGTCTTGAAGTGGAATTTAACCCAGAATCGTTCGTTCGCCTCGTTGATGAACGCATAGGTGTGCGAGCCAAAACCGTCGATGTGGCGATAGCTCTGCGGCAGGCCGCGATCCGACATCAGGATCGTCACCTGATGCAGGCTCTCCGGCGACAGCGACCAGAAATCCCACATCGCGGTTGGCGAGCGCATGTTGGTCTTCGGATGCCGCTTCTGGGTGTGGATGAAGTCCGGAAATTTCAGCGGATCGCGCACGAAGAACACCGGCGTGTTGTTACCGACGATGTCCCAGTTGCCCTCGGTGGTGTAGAAGCGCAGCGCCCAGCCGCGCACGTCCCGCTCGGCGTCAGCAGCGCCGCGCTCGCCGGCCACGGTGGAGAAGCGCAGGAAAGCCTCGGTCTTCGCACCCGGCTTCAGCGCGGCGGCTTTGGTGTATTTCGAGATGTCGTGGGTGATTGTCAGCGTGCCATACGCCGCGGAGCCCTTGGCGTGGACAGTGCGCTCGGGAATGCGCTCGCGATTCTGGTGCGCCAGCTTTTCCAGCAGATGAAAGTCCTGCATCAGCACCGGGCCGAGCGGACCAGCCGTGAGCGAATTCTGATTGTCGGCGACCGGCGCGCCAGACGATGTGGTCATGGTCGGTTTTTGGGTCATAATTTGCCTCCTTTGGTGTTGCTGCGGAGGCTAGGAGGCCTTGTCGATCAGGTCTAATCGTATTAATAAAGGTTATAGATAAGAAAAATTGATCGATATGATCTCGCTCAAGCAGCTCAAGTATTTTGACGCCGTCGCCCGTACCGCGCATTTCGGCAAGGCGGCGGAGCAGTGCGCGATCTCCCAGCCGGCGCTGTCGATGCAGGTTCAGGAGCTCGAGAAGTTCCTCGGGGTTCAGCTTCTGGAGCGGGGTCGCAGCGGCGTGATGCTCACCGAAGGCGGCAAGGATATCGCGCAGCGTGCGGCACGTGTGCTCGCCGATGTGCGCGACATCGTCGATCTTGCGCGCCGGCAGGGGAACATTCTGTCCGGTCCCTTGGGTCTCGGCGTGATTCCGTCGGTCGCGCCGTACATTCTGCCGCAACTGCTGCCGATGATCCGGGACGGGTTTCCCGATCTCGAACTTCATATTCGCGAGACCCAGACCCAGACTCTCACGCGCGAGTTGCTCGACGGTCAGCTCGATCTGCTGCTGCTTGCGCTGCCAGTCGAGCATCCCGACATCGAAACCATCCGGCTGTTCGAGGACCGCTTTCTTCTGGCGATGGCCGCGTCACAGCGCGTGTCCAACAGCGTGCGCGCCACTGCCGATCTTCTGGAAGGCGACCGGCTGCTGCTTCTGGAGGAGGGTCACTGTTTCAGGGATCAGGCGCTGGCGTTTTGCAGCCTGCAGCGGGTCGAAAACATCAACACTTTCGGCGCGTCGAGTCTGTCCACGCTGGTGCAGATGGTCTCAAACGGTCTCGGCATGACGCTGCTTCCGGAGCTTAGCGTCCCGCTTGAGACCAGGCGGGGAGATATTCACCTTATGCGATTTGCCGATCCGGAACCCCAGCGCGTGATCGGGCTTGCATGGCGCAGAAGCTCGCCGCGCAAGCGCCATTTTGTCGAACTTGGAAAGATGATTACGGAGGCCACCGAGCAATTGCGTAGTGCAGCAACGATTGATGCTCGGTGATCTCGCTGCGCGAAGCTGGCGCGCTCGGAGAGATTCGAACTCCCGACCCTCGGAATCGAAATCCGATGCTCTATCCAGCTGAGCTACGAGCGCTGACGGACGGCACCATAGCCAAGGAAGGCGCGAAAGCCATCCCGAAACCATTCGAAAAACGGCTTTTTCACGGATTTATCGTCGTCCGACACATGCTCTCCCGCACAGCGTGAGTTGCGTCTGTCGTGCCTGGATACACTGATCGGCTCTTTACGCATTTTCGCCGCGCGCTGAATCCACACCGTCGAAAGAATGCATTGAGTTGGAAATGCAACGCCGGTCGGTCTGTGTGTGCAGGATACCGGACTTCACCGGCAAGCTCAGCGAAAGCGATGTCGTCAAGATCACAGCCTTCATTCAGGGAACCGCCGACGCGGTACGTCCCAACAAGTAGTCCTGAGGGCTTGGACAAGCGGAGGCTCGCTGGCCGGTGCGGACAATCTTCCGTTCGTTGTCATCATATCAAAGCGAATGCGCATTTTTTCTGATATTTCAATAAATTATACAAATGTTTTGAGATCGGTTCCCGCTCGGGAAAATACTTAACGCTTTTTCAAACACAGTAACGCCAGAGTCTTGA
>JAZKGC010000056.1:0-13099 GCA_040386115.1 Pseudomonadota bacterium | reverse complement strand
GCTGCCCCGAAGCCGGACAAAAAGCTGGAGGCCACGGCGAAGCCGGCGGCTGTGGCCAAGCCAGCGGCGGCGAAGCCTGCTAACGCCCAGTCCCCCGCGAAACCAGCGCCCAAGCCCGCAAGCGATGCCGCAAAAGGCGGCACCAAACCCGCAGCCCAGCAGAAGTCCGACGCCGCGCCGCGCAGCTGATCCGGTCTGGTTATTGTGCTCTGCGGTATCGCCGCCCGGCTTTCGCCGCTTGTGAAATTCAAAAACTGCGGCTGAATGCGTCGTTAGCACGCACAGGCTTGCTATGGCCTCGGCTTCGCTCAATACTTAAACCAGCCGATAGAGACAGATATCCCGCCAAAAGACGGGGCTGTCAGGAAACCAGCTGAGGGGAAACATCATGGAACGCATTTGGCTCAAGCAGTATCCGGCCGGAGTGCCCACCGACATTGACGTCAATCAATATCCGTCGCTCGTCGAATTGCTTGAGGAGAGTTTCAAGAAATTCAGCGACCGCAAGGCGTTCATTTGCATGGACAAGTCGATCACCTATCGCGAGCTCGACGAGATGTCGAACGCGGTGGGCGCGTATCTCCAGAGCAAGGGGCTCAAGAAGGGTGCACGCGTCGCCATCATGATGCCGAACGTGTTGCAAAATCCGGTGGCGTCGTCGGCCATCCTGCGCGCCGGCTACACCGTGGTGAACGTCAATCCGCTCTACACACCGCGCGAGCTTGAACACCAGTTGAAGGACTCCGGCGCGGAGGCGATCCTGCTGCTGGAGAATTTCGCAAGCACGCTGGAAAAGGTGATCGCGAAAACCAGCGTCAAGCACGTCATCATGGGAACGATGGGCGACCTGCTCGGCTTCAAGGGCGTGATCGTGAATTTCGTGGTGCGCAAGGTCAAGAAGATGGTCCCGGCCTATTCGATTCCGGGCGCAGTTGCATTCAATGACGCGCTCGCCGCAGGACGCAAGCTCACGCTCAACAAGCCGAAGATCGTCGGTGACGACGTTGCCTTCCTGCAATATACCGGCGGCACCACGGGCGTCTCGAAGGGCGCGACGCTGCTCCACCGCAACATTCTGGCCAACGTGCTGCAGAACGATGCGTGGCTCCAGCCCGCGCTGAAAAAACCGCCGCATGTCGAGCAGCTTTTCATCGTCTGCGCGCTGCCGCTGTATCATATCTTCGCGCTGACGGCGTGCTTCCTGCTCGCGGTGCGCGCCGGCGGCGTAAACCTGCTGATCCCGAACCCGCGCGACATGGCGGGCTTCGTCAAGGAACTGGCGAAGTACCAGGTCAACAGCTTCCCGGCGGTGAACACGCTCTACAACGGATTGCTCAACACGCCCGGCTTCGACAAGCTCGACTTCTCCAAGCTCAAGAGCTGCTTCGGCGGCGGCATGGCAGTGCAGAAGCCGGTGGCCGACAAGTGGATGAGCGTGACCGGCGTGACGCTGTCGGAAGGCTACGGCCTGTCCGAGACCTCGCCGACGCTGACGTGTAATCCTGCGGACACCGACAAATTCTCCGGCTCGATCGGCATTCCGGTGCCATCGACCTATATCTCGATCCGCGACGACGACGGCAAAGAGGTACCACTCGGAGAAGCTGGCGAGATCTGCGCCAAGGGTCCGCAGGTGATGGCGGGCTACTGGAATCGTCCCGAGGAAACCGCCAACGTCATGACCGCCGACGGCTTCTTCCGCACCGGCGATATCGGCATCATGTCGCCCGATGGCTACACCAAGATCGTGGACCGCAAGAAGGACATGATTCTCGTCTCCGGTTTCAACGTCTATCCGAACGAGGTCGAGGAAGTGATCGCGAGCCATCCGGGCGTACTGGAATGCGCCGTGATCGGCGTTCCTGACGCGAAGTCCACCGAGGCCGTCAAGGCGTTCGTAGTCAAGAAAGACCCCAACGTCACGGCGCAGGACATCATCAAATTCGCGACAACGCAGCTCACCGGCTACAAGGTGCCCAAGCATGTCGAGTTCCGGACCGACCTGCCGAAAACCAATGTCGGCAAGATCCTGCGCCGCGAACTCCGCGACGAGAAGCCGAAGGCCGCAGCGGCTGCGGCAAGCTGAGAGCAAACCAGATTGTCATTGCCGGGCTTGACCCGGCAATCCATCTTGAATGAATTTTCTGAACAGGATGGATGGCCGGGTCAAGCCCGGCCATGACATCTTTCAATATTACCGCATTCCGTTCTCATCACGAGCTACGATGAACTCCATCGCCAACAGCATCTCGCCCTCCGAAATCCTCACGTTCTGGCGCCACGCCGGTTACGAGCGCTGGTATGGCAAGGACGACGCGTTCGATCAGGAATTGCGAACTCGCTTTATGAGCGTTTGGGAGGCTGCTCGCGACGGCAAGCTCGCGTCGTGGCAAGATAGCGACGACGGCGCATTGGCGCTGCTGATCGTGCTCGACCAGTTTCCCCGTAACATGTTCCGTAACGACCCGCGCGCCTTCTCGACGGATGCTCTTGCCCGTGAGGTGGCCACGCGGGCCATAGCCGAGGGACGCGACCTGCGTACCGATCCGGTCATGCGTGCATTCATCTATCTGCCGTTCGAGCATTCCGAGGACATGGCGGACCAGGAACGAAGCATCGCGCTGTTCGCGCCGCTAGGCGAGGGCAGCCTGAAATGGGCGGCGCTGCACGCCGACATCATCCGGCGCTTCGGCCGCTTCCCGCATCGGAATGGCGTGCTGGAGCGAAGCACCACGCCGGAGGAAACAGCGTTTCTGAAGGACGGCGGGTTTTCGGGGTAAGTGTATCTTCCCTCTTCCCGTCTGCCGGAACACGCGCCACCCAACCAAATGTTAACGAATCCTTGCTACGCCGCATCGTGCCGCTTGCGGCGATACGGGACAGACAGCCGTGGCCATCATGGAAGCTGAGAGCGCTGAAGCGAAGCCCGCGGGTTTGATCGCACGGCTGCGTGGGATGCTCGGAGGCACCAGCGAGGCCTCGCTGACAAAGCGTCTGGCAGGGACTGTCTTCCTCATTCGCGTGCTGAGCGCGGGCCTCGCCTATTTCAGCCAGGTGCTGCTCGCGCGCTGGATGGGCGGGTCGGATTACGGCGTCTATGTCTATGTCTGGACCTGGGTGTTGCTGCTGGGCAGCGTGCTGGATTTCGGCATCGCCGTGTCCGCGCAGAAAATCATTCCCGAGTACCGCGCCGAAGGACAGCACGCGATGCTGCGCGGCTTTCTCTCGGGAAGCCGCTGGCTGACGCTGGCTGCATCGACGTTCATTGCGCTGCTGCTGGCCGGCCTCGTGAAAATCCTGTCGCCATGGATCGATGCCAACACCATCGTGCCGCTCTATATCGGCTGCCTCACCCTGCCCGCCTTCGTCGTCGCCAACACGCAGGACGGCCTCGCCCGCTCGCACGACTGGATGCGGCTGGGACTGATGCCGCAATTCATCATCCGGCAGGGGCTCATCATTGGCTTCACCGCAGGCGCGGTGGTGCTCGGATTTAATCTCGGCGCAACGGCGGCGATGATCGCAAGTGCCGCCGCTGTGTGGATCGCCATGATCGGCCAGTTGATCGTGCTTAACCGCCGCCTGCGCGACAGTGTCGAGTCCGGTCCGAAGACTTACGATTTCCGCAACTGGCTGAAAGTATCGCTGCCCATCATGATGGTGGAAGGCTTCTATCTGCTGCTGTCCTACACAGACGTGCTGGTGCTGCAGCACTTCCGCTCATCGGAAGAAGTCGGCGTGTATTTCGCCGTGGTCAAGACGCTCGCGCTGGTGTCGTTCATTCACTACGCGATGTCGGCGACGACGGCCCACAGGTTTAGCGAATACCATGCGTCCGGCGACAAGGAACGGCTGTCAGCCTACGTCACCCACGCCATCAAGTGGACGTTCTGGCCTTCGGTCGCCGCCACCGCCGTGCTGCTGGCATTCGGCAAGCCGTTGCTGTGGCTGTTCGGACCGCAATTCACCGACGGCTACGGCATCATGTTCGTCGCTGCGATCGGCCTGATCGTGCGCTCGGCCATCGGCCCGGTGGAACGGCTGCTCAACATGCTCGGCCACCAGAACATGTGCGCGCTGGCCTACGCCTCGGCGTTCGTCGTCAATCTCGTGCTGTGCGTGGCGCTGGTGCCGAAGTTCGGCGGCTACGGCGCTGCGGCTGCGACCTCCGTGGCGCTGGCGTTCGAGACGGTTCTGCTGTTCTGGATCACCAGACGCCGTCTCGGATTTCACGTGCTGGCGTGGGGGCGCAAGGCGTAACAAAAAATGGATGTCATACGCGGGCTTGACCCGCGTATCCATCATACTTCGAAAAGATGGATTGCCGGGTCATAGGCGAGCGAAGCGGCGCCGTTCTTCGAACGGCTACGCCCGGCAATGACGTTCGGTGTTACGCTGCGGTCCAGCCGCCGTCGATTGAGAGATTCGCGCCGGTGATCTGCGCGGCATCGTCGCCACAGAGAAACAGCGCCAGCGCTGCGACCTGCTCTGAGGTCACAAACTCTTTCGTCGGCTGGGCTTCGAGCAGAACGTCCCTGATGACCTGCTCTTTCGTCATGTTGCGCGCCTTCATGGTGTCGGGAATCTGCTTCTCCACCAGCGGCGTCCAGACATAGCCTGGCGAGATGCAGTTGCAGGTTATCTTGAAGGTCGCAAGCTCGAGCGCCACCGTCTTGGTCAAGCCCGCGATGCCATGCTTGGCCGAGACATAGGCCGACTTGAACGGCGAGGCGACCAATGAGTGCGCCGAAGCGGTGTTGATGATTCGCCCCCATCCGCGCTTCTTCATGCCCGGCACCGCGGCGCGGATGCCGTGAAACGCCGACGACAGATTGATGGCGATGATGGCGTCCCATTTCTCGATCGGAAAATCCTCGACCGGCGAGACAAACTGGATGCCGGCATTGTTGACCAGAACATCGACGGAGCCGAAGGTCTTTTCCCCCAGCGCAATCATCTCGGCAATTTCCGCGGGCTTTGTCATGTCGGCCGGCGAATGCACCGCCTTCACCTTGAAATCGGTCTCGATAGCCTTGCGCTCTTTTTCGATGTCGGCAGGGGCACCCATGCCGTTGATAACGATGTTGGCGCCGGCGCTGGCAAAGGCGCGCGCATAGGCCAGACCGATGCCGCTTGTCGAGCCCGTTACCACTGCCGTCTTGCCGGAAAGAGTACCCATTATTCGCTCCTGTTTGCACTCACTTGATAATTTCCGATCCCTCTTCGCAGAGATCGTAAGTCACCATGGACTCGCCGGCCTGCGGCCGCTCGAGCCATTCCGGATGCCGCATGGACAGGTGTACGTCGCGTTCGCCCGCGCCCCAGTGCTCGACCATCGCCAGCCGCGAGAAATCATAATCTTTCGACGATGCCTCATGGCTCTTGCTGCGATAAATCAGGTGAACCACGGAGACGGTGTTCTCCCGCGCAGCTTCGTTCAGCACGGCCACCAGCGGATCGTTCTTCAGATCCGGCGGGAGTTTCGCGATCAGCTCGCGCACGGCCTTCTTCGCGTTGTGAATCTTCCGGTTCATGTCGGTATTCATGCGCGTGCGGCTGGAAAAACGAATGTCCTTCTCGCGCTCCGCCGCCTCGAAGACCGACGCGGGAAGCTCTCCGCGCGCGCTGAACAGATCGACCTGAAAGATCAGAAGATCGCTCACACGTTCCTGCTCCAGCACGTAGTCCAGCGGCGTGTTGGACACGATGCCGCCGTCCCAGTAGTGCTCGCCGTCAATCTCGATGGGCGGGAAGCCCGGCGGCAACGCGGCGGAGGCCATGATGTGTTCGGCGCGGATTTTCCGCTGGGTGTTGTCGAAATACTCGAAATTTCCGGTCCTGACGTTGACCGCACCAACGCTCAGGCGGATGCCGTCATTGTTGACGCGGTCGAAATCGACCAGCCGTTCCAGCGTGTCGCGCAGCGGCGCGGTGTCGTAATAACTCAACGATTGCAGGCTTCCCGCCGGCCATAGCGGGGCTGCCGGAAAGCGCGGCGTGAAGAATCCAGGTACGCCGAATGTCGCGACAAGCGCGGCGCTGGCCTCGTTGAAAAAAGATCGTGCGTGGTCGCCCTGAACCAGCGGACTCCACGGCACCGGCGTCGATGCCGACGCCATTTCCCAGAATTCCTTGAGCTTGCCGATCCGCTGCTCGCGCGGATTGCCGGCGATGATCGCTGCATTGATCGCGCCGATGGAAATACCGGCGACCCATTTCGGCTCGAAATCGTGATGACACAGCGACTGATACGCGCCCGCTTGATACGAGCCCAGCGCGCCGCCGCCCTGAAGCACCAGCACGCGCTGCGCCTGCGCGGGCGTCGATGAAGCTGTCGTCGATGAAGGCACTGTTTCGGGGGAGAGTGAGTCCATGGCCATCACTGAAAGCGCATCGCGATACGCCGATGCCGCGCTACCGTGGCCTCAGACGGCAGCGGCGTCAATTGGCGAAAACAACCGATGCGTCACGGACGCTTTACCGCCCGTCGGGTGCCGCGAGAATCAGCGTCCAGAACACCTTGTATTTGGTATTCGGAGCATACGTCGCGGCAATGCCCATTTTTGTGACACCGGATGCCAGCATATTGGCCTTATGGGGCGGCGAGTCACGCCAGCCCGAGAAGGCCTCGGCTAGAGTATGGTACCCTGCGGACACATTCTCGACCGCCTTTGTGGCGTCGAAGCCCGACGCCTTGATGCGCTTGTCGAGGGCGCCAGCGACATTGTGATCGAGCTTGTTGCGGCTCGCCATGGCCTGCGATTGAGTCTCCGCCGCCTTCATTAGCAACGGATCGACCTGAAGACCGCCGAGGCCGTTGTTCTGCCGGTAGCCGGAAATCATCGATGCCGCGACGTTCGGATCGAGCTTCGCCCCGGCACTGGCCATGCTGACGTAAAACGCCGGCCGCTCGGTCGAGGTGTCGCGGTCCGCCCCGCAGCCGCTTAGTATCGTCAGCGCCAGAATGGCCCCCGCCGCGCGTCTCATGCATCGCCCCCACAGATTCGACGGCAGTTGTTGCACACCAACAGTGGCTGAAAGGTGAACGCGGCGGGCGATTGGGATGGGAACCGTATGCGGTCGCCAATTCCAGATCTTCATTGCCGGGCTTGACCCGGCAATCCATCGCGCTGGAACGATTCCGCTTTTCAAGATGGATGGCCGGACAGGCAAGTTTACGCAGCCTGCCTAAAGTTGGCTGCAAGCCCGGCCATGACATGCAGTGTTAATTCTAGGACTGCGCCGCGAACAGCCTATAACGGCGGGGGTGCAGGCTGACGACATCGCCGGGCTTGAGATCGCGGTCGCGCGGGGCATCGATCTCGATGAGCGTTTCGTCGCCGCCGCCGTGCAGCACGATATCGGCGCGCTGCGTGGGACCGAATGCGCGGACGCGCCGCACGTCGCCCTCGATCACGCCGCTGCCCGCCGGACCGATAGCAACATCGTGGCGGCGGATGAACAGGTTCGACGGGCCGGAGGCGGCATCGCGCGGCTCGAGATTCAGAACCCTGTCGCCGAGCCGAACCTTGCCGTCACTCACCTGCACCGGCAGCACGATGGATTCGCCGATGAAGGAATGCACGAAGGCCGTCGCCGGGTTGTCGTAAACGTCCCCCGGCGTTCCGATCTGTTCGATCTTGCCCTTGTCCATCACCACCACGCGATTGGCGACTTCGAGCGCTTCTTCCTGGTCATGCGTGACGAAAATCGACGTCACGTGAATCTCGTCATGCAACTGGCGCAGCCAGCGGCGCAACTCCTTGCGCACTTTGGCATCGAGCGCGCCGAACGGCTCGTCGAGCAGCAGGATGCGCGGCTCGATGGCGAGCGCGCGCGCCAGCGCGATGCGCTGTCGCTGGCCGCCGGACAACTGGCTCGGGTAGCGGTCCGCGAGCCAGTCGAGTTGCACCAGATCGAGCAACTCTTTCACGCGCTTTCTGATATGCGCCTCGTCCTTGCGGACAGCGCGCGGCTGCACCCTCAGGCCGAACGCCACGTTCTCGAACACGCTCATATGGCGGAACAGCGCATAGTGCTGAAACACGAATCCGACGTGGCGCTCGCCCGCGCCGCGAGACAAAGCGTCCTCGCCGTCGAAAATCACCGAGCCTTCGTCCGGCCAGTCGAGACCGGCGATGATGCGCAGCAGCGACGTCTTGCCGGAGCCCGACGGGCCGAGCAGCGCCACCAGTTCGCCGGTCGCTACCTTGAGATCGACATTGTCGAGCGCGGCGAAAGCGCCGAATTTTTTCACGATGTTGCGGACTTCAATCGTCACGTGCGGACTGTCCTTCTTCGAGATGGCTTTCGAGAACCGTTTTCACGATCAGCGTGACGAGGGCCAGAAAGGCGAGCAGCGACGCAATCGCGAACGACGCCACAAACTGGTACTCATTGTACAGGATTTCAACAAGGAGCGGCATGGTATTCGTCTCGCCGCGGATGTGGCCGGAGACCACCGAGACCGCACCGAACTCGCCCATCGCGCGCGCGTTACAGAGCAGAACGCCGTAGAGAATACCCCATTTGATATTGGGGATGGTGACACGCAGGAACGTGCGCAAGCCCGACGCGCCGAGCGAGATCGCCGCCTCTTCCTCCTGCGTACCCTGCTCCTGCATCAGCGGGATCAGTTCCCGCGCCACGAACGGGAAGGTCACGAAGGTGGTCGCCAGCGCGATACCGGGCACGGCGAACAGGATATGAATATCGTTCGCCTGCAGCCACGTCCCGAAATATCCCTGTGCGCCGAACAGCAGCACGAACACCAGTCCGGAGATCACGGGACTTACGGAGAATGGAAGATCGATCAGCGTGATGAGCAATACCTTGCCGCGAAATTCAAACTTGGCGATGGCCCAGGCGGCGATGACGCCGAACACCAGATTGAGACTGACGGAGATGGCGGCGACGGCCAGCGTGAGTTTGATAGCCGACACCGCTTCGGGCACGGTCAGCGCCGAGAGGTAAGCGCTGATGCCCTTCGAGAACGCCTGGGTGAACACCACCACCAGCGGCAGCACCACGAAGACAGTGAGGAAGGTGACCGCGATGGCGATCAGGGTCCATCGCACCAGAAACGGCTCGGTACGAGTCTCGTGCGCGGACGTGGTTTTGGGTCTGTTCACCACCATGATCGATGCTCAGACTGAAACCGAGACGCCGCGCGTTTGCGCCCAGCGTTGAATCCGGTTGATGGCGAAAATGATGATAAAGGAGACCACCAACATGATGACAGCGATCGCGGTGGCGTCGGCGTAACGAAACTCAGAAAGCCGGATCACAATCAGCAGCGGCGCGATCTCCGAAACGTTCGGCAGGTTACCGGCAATGAAAATCACCGATCCGTACTCGCCGACCGCGCGCGCAAAAGCGAGTGCGAAGCCGGTCAGGATCGCCGGCGTCAGGCTTGGAAGAATGACCCGCGTGATGATGTCCCAGCGGCTCGCACCGAGACTGGCAGCCGCTTCCTCGACCTCGATTTCCAGATCGATCAGCACCGGCTGCACCGTGCGCACCACGAATGGAAACCCAATGAAGATCATCGCCACGAAAATACCGATCGGCGTGAATGCCACCTTGATGCCGAGTTCGGCCAGCGGCGCGCCGAGCCAGCCCTTTTGCGCGAACAGCGCCGTCAGCGCCACGCCCGCCACCGCCGTCGGCAACGCGAACGGAATATCCACGATGGCATCGAAAATCCTCCGGCCGGGGAAGCGATAACGCACCAGCACCCACACGATCACCATGCCCATCACCAGATTGACGATGGCGGCGGCGAACGCGAGGCCAAACGAAATCTTCAAGGCGTTGAGTGTGCGGCGGCTGGTGAGAATCTCCCAGAACTGATCGAGCGAAAGCTCGAACGTCTTCAGGAACAGGCCCGCGAGCGGAATGAGGATAATGATGGACAGCCACGTCAGCGTCAGCCCCATGGTGAGGCCAAAACCCGGCAATGCCCGTCGTCGTCCCGATCCTCCGCTCACGATGCCCCCTTTACCAATCGATCGGATCAGTTTTTGTAAATCTGGTCGAAAATGCCGCCCTCGCCGAAGTGTTCCTTCTGCGCCTTGGTCCAGCCACCGAACACGTCGTCGATCGTGAACAGATCGACCTTCGCGAACGAATCCGCGTATTTCTCGCCGACCGCCCCGTCGCGCGGACGATAGAAATTACGTGCGGCGATTTCCTGGCCGTCCCTGGTATACCAATACTTCAGATACGCTTCAGCAGCGGCACGGGTGCCTTTCCTGTCGGCGACCTTATCCACCACCGCGACCGGCGGCTCGGCAAGGATTGACTGCGGCGGTGCCACGATCTCGAACTTGTCCTTGCCGAATTCCTTCACGGCGAGGAACGCCTCGTTCTCCCATGCCAGCAGCACGTCACCGACGCCGCGCTCGACGAAGGTGACGGTCGAACCCCGCGCGCCGGTGTCCAGCACCGGCACATTCTTGAAAATATCACCGACGAATTTCTTCGCCTTGTCTTCGCCACCGTACTTCTTCAGCGCGTAACCCCAAGCCGCGAGATAATTCCAGCGCGCTCCACCGGATGTTTTCGGATTCGGCGTGATGACATCGACGCCCTTCTTCACCAGATCGTCCCAGTCCTTGATGGCTTTTGGATTGCCCTTCCGGACGAGGAACACGATGGTCGAAGTATAAGGCGCGGAATTCTGCGGCAGCTTCGCCTGCCAGTCCTTCGCGACGAGACCCTTATTCGCGATGGCATCGATATCGTAGGCGAGCGCCAGCGTGACCACATCCGCCTGCAAGCCGTCGATCACCGAGCGCGCCTGCGAGCCCGAGCCGCCATGCGACTGCTTGATCTCGATGCTCTTGCCGGTGTCCTTCTGATAGGCGGCGGCAAACGACTTGTTGAATTCGGCGTACAGCTCGCGCGTCGGATCATACGACACGTTGAGCAGCGTGACATCCGCGGCAAGCGCGGAGCCCGCCCACAGGACGCTTCCGACAACACTCGCAACGGCGAGAAGACGGCCGATAGCAGGATTTGGGCGAACCATCTCAAACTCCATTCGAACCGACGACATCATTGCCGTCAGGGAAGGCGTGAACCTCTGGAAGTCGCATGGTTCTGTCAACGAAAGCGGATTTCATTCTTCGCAAGGTTGCTGGTGAAACATTCTAAGAAGTGTGTGTTCTGCGAAGCGTTGATGTTTTACGAAGCTTTGGTGACGTGAATGCCGCATTCCGTCTTGCCTTTGTCACGCCATCGGCCTGCGCGCGGGTCTTCGCCGGGAAGCGTGCGGCTGGTGCAAGGCATGCACCCGACCGACGTGAACCCGGATGCGACCAATGGATGCGGCGGAAGTTTCATCGCGGTGTAGAGCCCGCTCAGTTCCTCTTGCGAGACATTCGCCAGCGGATTGAATTTCAGCCGCGCGCCATCGGCTTCAACCACCGGAATCGCGGCGCGGTCGCCGCCCTGAAAACGCTTGCGTCCATTGATCCAAGCGCCGAAAGGGGCCAGCGCGCGCGCCAGCGGCTCCACCTTGCGGATGAAGCAGCATTGATCGGGATTCGAGAACCACAGATCGCGGTCCGTGTCCTCGCGATTGAGCGTCTCGTTGAGCGGATGGATGGTTCGGACGTCTTTTAATCCGAGCAGCGAGGTCAACGTATCGCGATAGGCCAGCGTCTCCTCGAACAGCCAGCCGGTGTCGAGAAACACCACCGGAATGGCCGGATCGACATCTGCGGCAATCTTGAGCAACGCCGCGGACTCCGTGCCGAACGACGACACGATGGCGAGCCGCTCGCGGCCGACTTCCTTCACAGCCGCGGCGATGATTTCCGCCGGAGAGGCCTTGCTCAGCAAGCGATCCAGCTCCGCCGCCCGCGCCGCGACAAACGACGGCGAAGCGGCTTCGGATGACTGCGAGAGGAACGACGGCGCGGCTGTACTCATGACCCTGCACTTTCCGACATATGCATCAGCCGCCGCCGAAGCGCCGGGATGCGGCCATCTCCCGTCGGCTGATAGAACACCGAGAAGCGACGCGACGCTTCTGCGAATGCCCTGGCGTCGCTGTCCTTCTTGACCCCGAAGGCATCGAACCCCGCGCGCAGCATGAACATGAACTGATCGCGCAGCACCTGGCCGGTGGCGCGCAGCTCGCCGCGAAAGCCATGGCGCTCGCGCAGCAGGCGCGCCTGGGTATAGGCCCGGCCATCCCGAAAGATCGGGAACACCAGCGCGACGACAGCGAGCTTCGCCAGATGCGGCAGCAGATCGTCCACGTCGCGATTGTTCGGCCAGATCACGCCGGTCTTTGCATTTTCCTTGCCGCTGCGCGACAAAGCCGCTTCCGGATCGACGAAAAACCGCTCAGCCGAAACCAGCACCGCGCCGTCGGCAGGAAGCTCCACGTCATCGGCCAGGTGCACGAATTCGTCCGCGACGATGGTGTCGCCCTTAACGAGTGGCATAGACCCGCTCCTTGAAAGGCTCGACGCCGAGTCGCTTCACGGCATCGACAAATAATTCCTGAGGCCGCTGGCGCAAGGCCATATACGCTTCGACGATATCCTCGACCACGTCAGCAACTTCCGCATAGGGCACCGCAGGCCCGACCAGATGACCGAGCACGGCGTTCTCGTCGGCGCGTCCACCAATGGTGATCTGATAGAACTCCTCGCCGTTCTTCTCCACGCCGAGAATTCCGATGTGACCCACATGATGATGGCCGCAGGCATTGATGCAACCGGAAATGTTGACGTGCAACCGGCCGATCAGGTTGGCCGTGTCATGGTTGGCGAACCGTCGTGTCAGTTCCTGCGCAATCGGGATCGAGCGCGCATTGGCAAGCGAGCAATAGTCCAGACCCGGGCACGCGATGATGTCCGACACCAGATTGACGTTCGGCGTCGCGACGCCGATCTTGTCGAGCGCGCGCCACAGCGCCGGCAGGTCGCGCCGGGCGACATGCGGCAGCGCCAGATTCTGCTCGTGGCCGACGCGGATTTCGCCGAACGAGTACTTGTCGGCCAGATCGGCGATGGCATCCATCTGCTCCGCCGTCGCATCGCCCGGAGGACCGCCGACCGGCTTCAGCGACAGCGTGACGATG
>JAZKGC010000055.1:37247-52543 GCA_040386115.1 Pseudomonadota bacterium | reverse complement strand
CTCACCTCGCGCGTGGCGCGAGAACGAAGGCGCGTGGCTGTTTGAAAATTGAATCGGAAGCTGACGTAGCGCCGCGCAAAACAACCCCGCTCATCCCCGCGAATGCGGGGATCCAGCGCCGCTGAGAGTTGTGCTTCGGAATGAACCCGCTTGCACAAGAACATGTCTGGATCCCCGCATTCGCGGGGATGAGCGGAGAGACATCTGTAGAAGCCTCGCTTAGCCGAGCTTGCGCGGGCATGAGCGGTGAGAGATCACGCGCGCGCGCTTCAAGCCGCCATCGTCTCACGCGGCTGGTAGATCGCGACATGCTGGCAATGGGCTATCGGCGTTGCGCCGTTCGCAACGATCAGGCCGTCGAGTTCGACAAACTTGTGGCCCTTGCGGTCGTAATTTCCAGTGACCTTCGCGCGCACGGTCAGCACATCCTCGACCGAAGCCGCGCCGATATAGCGGATCGTGCTGCCGACATGAATCCACGGACCGAGAATGGCGTTTTCCATCAGCGCCCAGTTCATCGTGCGCAACAGCATGCCGGTGTGAACGATCTTGTCGTTCGCATAAAGCGGATCGGTCTCGCGAACGTCGCGCAGATACTCGAGCGACGGTTGCGCACCGAGCGTATATGGCGGAATGCCGAGCCATTTGCCCGCTTGATAGGAACTCGCATCGACCGGCGCACGTTTCGCCACCGGAGCAGCGGACTGAAAATCATCGAGAGACAATTTCGGCATGTTGGACGGCATCGACGCATGGCCGGTGGCACAAACCTCGCCACGGCTTTCGACCTTGATAGCGAGGCCGCCATCGACCTCCTCAGCGGTCACCACTGCCATCTCGCCGTCATAAACCGGCTTGGTGAAGCGGCCGTCCATCAGCCCGCGTTCCAGAAACGCCCGGCCCCACTTTGCCACCGGCATGTGGCTCATATAGGCGAACACATCCACGCCCGGAACCAGCCCGCCCTGAAACCCGAAGCGGCGCGCGACCGAATCGTCGTGCATCTTGTTTTCGGAATTCTTGGCCAGATTATAGGCGTGGACGCTGTGGGGCTTCAGTTCGGGCATCGGCTTCCTCGATATTTTTGCAGTTATTACCGGGAATGGACCGCAAACGCCTGTCGATGGCAAGCCGCAACGGCGCATGCCTTGCAATCGATAACCAGCGCCTTTCGCTCGCCATTTTGACGGCGCTGGGTTACCAGCAGCATAGCCCTGCGGGCCGAATTTCCAGCCAACGCCAGACGGACACGTTTTGACCTCCACGACCCGTATTTATGTCGATGCCGACGCCTGCCCGGTGAAGGATGAGATTTACCGCGTGGCCGAGCGGCATGGGCTGCCGGTCAGCGTGGTCGCGGGCAATTTCATCCGCGTGCCCGACCACCCCTCGATAGAGCGAATTGCCGCAGGAAGCGGCATGGATGCCGCCGACGACTGGATTGCGGAACGCGCGCAAAAAGGCGATATCGTCATCACGTCCGACATTCCGCTGGCGGCCCGCTGCGTCAAGGCCGGCGCGGATGTGATCGCGCCGAACGGCAAACCGTTCTCGGAAGAATCCATCGGCATGACGCTGGCGGTCCGCAACCTGATGACAGATTTGCGCTCCAGCGGCGAAGTCACCGGCGGGCCGCGTTCGTTCTCGCCGCGTGACCGCTCGGCGTTTCTCTCGAGCCTCGATCAAACCATTCGCCGCATCCAGCGCGCGCAACCAAAGTAAGAGCAACGCGACGATATGGCGCCTCCCCTGATCCAGTTGAAAGACATTGCCCTGACCTTTGGCGGCACGCCGCTTTTGGAAGGCGTCGAACTCTCCGTATCGACCGGCGAACGCGTCTGCCTGATTGGCCGCAACGGTTCAGGTAAATCGACGCTGCTGAAAATCGTCGCGGGTCTTGTGGACTCGGACAGCGGCAGCCGCTTCGTGCAGCCGGGCGCGACCATCCGCTATCTGCCGCAGGAGCCGGATTTTGCGGGCTACGCGACGACGCTGGCCTATGTCGAAGCGGGCCTCAATTCCGGCGACGATCATTATCAGGCGCAGTATCTGCTGGAGCAGCTCGGGCTGAGCGGCACGGAAGATCCCGCGCATCTGTCCGGCGGCGAAGCGCGGCGCACGGCGCTCGCTCGCGTGCTGGCCCCCTCGCCCGACATCCTGCTGCTGGACGAGCCGACCAACCATCTCGACCTCACCACCATCGAATGGCTGGAAGGCGAACTCGCCAGCCGCCGCTGCGCGCTGGTGACCATCAGTCATGACCGGCGTTTTCTATCCAACCTGTCGCGCGCCACCGTCTGGCTCGACCGCGGCCAGACCCGCCGCATTGAAAAAGGCTTCAGTGCATTCGAGGCCTGGCGCGACGAGGTGCTGGCCGAAGAAGAACGCGACCAACACAAGCTCGATCGCAAGATCGTCGCCGAAGAACACTGGCTGCGCTACGGCGTCTCGGGTCGCCGCAAACGCAACGTGAAACGCCTCGGCAACCTGTTCGAGTTGCGCGACCAGCGCCGCAGCTATCGCGGCGCGGCAGGCAAAGCCAGCCTCGCAGCGGCTGAAGCCGAAACGTCCGGCAAAATGGTGATCGAGGCCAAGCACATCGGCAAGTCATATGGCGATCGCCCGATCGTGAATGATTTCTCGATCCGCGTCGCCCGCGGCGACCGCATCGGTATCGTCGGCCCCAACGGCGCTGGCAAGACCACGCTCATCAACATGCTCACCGGCGCGGAACAGCCCGACACCGGCACCATTCGCCTCGGCGCCAACATCGAAATGGCGACGCTCGACCAGCATCGCGAAAGCCTCGATCCAAAATCGACATTGGCTGAGGCGCTGACAGGTGGGCGCGGCGACAGCGTGATGGTCGGCGGCAAGCCGAAGCATGTCGTCGCCTACATGCAGGACTTTCTGTTTGCGAAGGAGCAGATGCGCACGCCGCTGGAAGTCCTTTCAGGTGGTGAGCGCGGACGGCTGATGCTGGCGCGCGCGCTGGCCAAGCCCTCCAACGTGCTGGTGCTTGACGAGCCAACCAACGATCTCGATCTCGAAACCCTCGACGTGCTGGAAGAAATGCTGGGCGATTATGACGGCACCGTCATTCTCATCAGCCATGATCGCGATTTTCTCGATCGCGTGGTGACGTCGGTGATCGTGCCCGAGGGCAACGGCGACTGGGTGGAATATGCCGGTGGATATTCCGACATGCTGGCGCAGCGCGGCGCGGATTTGAAGCAAAAATCTCTGAAGGCGAATTCCGGCGAACAGGGGTCGGATGCGCCAGCTTTGACCTCGGCGGCATCTTCGACAACCAGGCGCAAGCTGACCTTCAACGACAAGCACGCGCTGGAAACCTTGCCGAAGACGATGACAAAGCTTCAGGCCGAAATCGCCAAACAGCAGAAGCGCCTTGACGACCCCGCGTTGTACACGAAGGATCGCAAGACATTCGACGCGGCATCGGCCGCCATCGCGAAAGCGCAGGCTGAACTGGACACTGCCGAGGAAAGATGGCTTGCACTCGAAATGCTGCGCGAGGAAGTGGAGAGCGGGGTTTAGCGCTTCAAATAAGCAAGAACGCCCCGCCCTGCCGCAGCGCCCGTCGCGAACGAGGCTTGCAACAGATAGCCTCCGGTTGGCGCTTCCCAATCGAGCATTTCACCCGCGACGAACACGCCGGGCCGCTTTCGAAGCATGAACTGCCCGTCGATCTCATCGAATGAGATTCCGCCTGCTGTCGAAATCGCCCGCGCGATTGGCGCAACGCCGTTCAGACGAACAGGAACAGCACGAATAAATGCAGCAAGCGCGGCAGGCTCCATTGCGGACAAATTGAGCCCCTGTGCGATGGCCGCCTCCTGCGACAATGCGATGGCGACGGGCGACAGCCCCGCCTGCTTTCTCATGAACGTCGAGAACGATTGCTTGCGGCGCGGCACACCCAGCCGCGAAACCAGATCGGGCTGCGCGAGATCGGGGCGAAGCACAACATTAAGAACAGCTTCGCCGGAGGCAAGAACGGCATCGCGCAGCGGTGCCGACAACGCATAAACCGCTCCGCCCTCAATGCCGTCGCGCGTGATCGTCGCCTCGCCGCGCACGGTGTGTTCGCCGAACGACAGCGCGACGCCCTTGATCGGCTGGCCTTCAAAGCGATCACGAAATACATCAGACCACGCAACGTGGAATGCGCAGTTGGCCGGGCGCAATGGCGCAACCGCGACGTCTTCGGATTGCAGCACGTCGGTCCAGCCGCCATCCGAACCGAGCTTCGGCCAGCTTGCACCGCCGAGCGCAATCACCGTGGCATCGGATTTGAGCGACAGCCCGCCTGCGGGAGTCTCGAATCGCAGTTCGCCGCTCTCGTCCCATCCCGTCCAGCGATGCCGTAGCGCCAGCCGCACACCGAGTTGATCGAGACGACGCAGCCACCCACGCAGCAACGGCGACGCCTTGAACGCTTGCGGGAACACGCGGCCACTGGACCCGATGAATGTCGGCTGTCCCAGCCCCTCGCTCCATGCACGCAACGCATCGGGCGGGAATGCATCGATGGCTGCATGAAGATATCGCGCCGCGTCACCATATCGAGTGAGAAAACGATCGAGCGGTTCACTGTGCGTGAGATTGAGGCCGCCGCGTCCGGCGAGCAGGAACTTGCGGCCCACTGACGGCATACGATCGTACACCGTGACGCGAGCGCCGCCGGCCGCCAGAACTTCAGCCGCCATCAGCCCCGCGGGACCAGCACCGATGACGGCGATATTCAAGTGAGCTAACCGCCCATCGGCGGCAGCTTGATGCCTGCCGCTTTCGCTGCCTGCTCGACATACTTGAGTGTCTGGAAGAAAGCCCCGCCAAGGTCGCGCGCCTTCGACATATCGCTGATCTGCGCGAAATTCGCGGCGACGGCGTCCGGCGTCCATTCCGCCTGCGGCAGGTTGAGCCCTTCAGTTTCGACGATCTTGATGACCGCGAACGAACCTGCACCCGCCCCAATGATGGTACGCGTCGGGGCGTCTTCACTCAGAAGATAAACCACCGCCGGCGTGATCGACTCCGGCTTCATCAATTCGAGCACGGCTGGCGGAATAATACCCTCAGTCATGCGTGTGGCTGCCGTCGGCGAGATCGTGTTGACACGGATGTTGGTCTTGCGGCCCTCTTCCGCCAGCACGTTCATCAACCCAACGATGCCGGCCTTCGCTGCGGCGTAGTTGGCCTGGCCGAAATTGCCGAACATGCCCGACGAAGACGTTGTCACGACGATACGACCGTAGTTGCGCTCGCGCATACCCTCCCACACGGCTCTGCAGCAGTTGAACGTGCCAGTGAGATGGACAGCGATAACCTTGGCGAAATCGTCCGGCTCCATCTTCGCGAATGACTTGTCGCGAAGAATGCCGGCGTTCGCGACCATCAGATCGACGCTGCCCCATTTCATGGCTGCGCGGGCGACCATCTCCTTGACCTGCGCGAAATCGGAAACATCTGCGCCGTCAACGATCGCCTCTCCGCCCGCCTTGCGGATTTCCTCGGCCACCGTTTCTGCGGGACTGACCGAACCGCCAGAGCCGTCACGGGCCGCGCCCATATCGTTGACGACAACGCGCGCGCCAAGCTTTGCGAGCCCCAGCGCATGCGCCCGTCCGAGACCGGCGCCCGCACCCGTCACGATTGCGACGCGCCCATCGAACCTGATTGCCATGATCGCCGTCCTTTAGACTAATTAAAAAAATGCATGCCGAGCCAGTCGGCGACCAGAGCTGGCTTCGCCTCACCTTCGATTTCAAGGGTGGTTGCCGTGCGCGCCAGCAATTCCTTCGGCGACTTCATCGTGACCTCGCTCAGGACGAAGCGCGCACGCACGCGCTTGCCCGCACGCACCGGCGTCAGAAACCTGATCTTGTCGAATCCGTAATTGATCGACATTGCAGCGCCATTCAGCGTCGGCATGGTCGCATAGGCCATTGCGGGCAGGACCGACAGCGACAAAAAGCCGTGCGCGATGGTACCGCCGAATGGCGTTTCACGTTTGGCGCGCTCAGGGTCGATATGGATGAACTGATGATCGTTGGTGGCGTGCGCAAATGCATCGATCTGCGCCTGATCGACCGTATGCCATTCCGACACGCCGATCTCCTGGCCAACCAGCTTCACGTAGTCTTCGCGATCCATTGCAGCGCCCACGGCCATCTCCCGTTCCAAGATTGAACTGAACTGGGTTGGCACATTCCACAGAACGGCGTTCGGGCCAAGTGAAAACTTCGCTTGCAGGTGTCGCCACTGGCATGCACGCGCGATCGGAGTCGCCGATGCAACCGCTTTACCGACCGCTGGGCACACCGCTTTGCAGTTCGGGGAAATCCTCTTCCCGGAATTCCTGGCCGCGCAGCGCATCCTTGCGGTCATTGTCATGTTCCAGGCGACGGAGATGAACCCGGCGAATCTTGCCGGAGATGGTCTTCGGCAATTCGGTCACCAGTTCGATGCGGCGGATACGCTTGAATGGCGCAAGACGCGAATGCACGTATTTGAAAATCGAGAGCGCCGTTTCTCGCGATAGCTCCACACCCGGCGCCAGCGACACGTAGGCCTTCGGAAGCGCGAGGCGAATTGGGTCCGGCGTCGGAACCACCGCGGCTTCGGCGACCGCTTCATGCTCCAGCAGGACACTCTCAAGTTCGAACGGGCTGATGCGATAGTCGGACGACTTGAACACGTCATCGGAGCGGCCAACGAAAGTCAGGTAGCCGTCATCATCGAGGAAGACGACGTCGCCGGTCTGGTACACCTCGCCGTCAGCACCCTTCGGCTTGCCGTCGTCGCCCTGATAGCCGAGCATCAGACCCGCCGGACGGTCCGCCCCGAGCATAAGACGAACCTCGCCTTCCTTCGCCGGATTGCCGTCGGCATCCGCGACACGAACCGTGTAGCCCGGCAGCGGCCGCCCCATCGATCCAATCTTCACGAGCTGCCCCGGCGAGTTTCCGGCAAGTGCCGTGGTTTCGGTCTGGCCATAACCGTCGCGGATCGTGAGACCCCACGCCGCCTTGACCTGATCGATCACTTCCGGATTGAGCGGTTCGCCAGCGCCGCACACCTCGCGCACCGAAACCTTGTAGTCCGCAAGCCGCTCCTGAATGAACAGTCGCCACACCGTCGGCGGCGCGCACAATGTCGTCACGCCGCAGCGCGCGACGGTGGCAAGCAACCCCTTCGCGTCGAAACGCGGCTGGTTGACGATGAAGATGGTCGCACCGGCATTCCAGGGAGAGAAGAAGCAGCTCCACGCATGCTTGGCCCAGCCCGGCGAGGAAATGTTCAGATGAATGTCGCCCGGCTGAAGTCCAAGCCAGTACATCGTCGATAGCGAACCCACCGGGTAGCTGCGGTGACTGTGCAACACGAGCTTCGGCTTCGCCGTGGTCCCCGACGTGAAGTAAAGCAGCATGGAATCGTCCGAGCCGGTCACGCCTTCCGGCGCGAACGTCTCGGAATAATTCGCGGTATCCTCAAAACGCCGCCAGCCCTTGTGCTCTGACGTCGCGGCCACAACAATTTTCGTGAAGCCTTCGCCGCCGAGACCTTCAAACTTCGCCACCTGATCCTGCGTGGCGACCACAACCTTCGCCTTGCCACGGTCGAGCCGGTCGCGCAATTCATCCGACGTCAGCAACGTCGTCGCGGGGATCACGATAACACCAAGCTTCATGGCGGCCAGCATCGTCTCCCACAACGGCACGACATTGCCGAGCAGCAGCAGCAGATGGTCACCGCGCTTGAGGCCGAGGTCGCGCAGGAAGTTCGCGGTCTGGTTGGAGCGGCGCGACAGCGCCGCGAACGAGAGTTTCGTTTCAGTGTTGCTGGCGGCATCGACGATCCAGAGCGCGGTACGATCGCGGCTCTCAGGATTGCTCGCCAAACCGCCGTCGAACCAGTCGAGCGCCCAGTTGAATTGCGGCTCGTCCGGCCAGCAGAAATCCGCGATGGCCTTGTCGTAATCGGTGCGGTGCTTGAGGAGAAATACGCGCGCGTCCTGAAATGTCGTCATCGCGAACTCCTACTTCGCAGGCAGCCCGCGCACATGCTTGATGATGCCCGAAAAATCCACCCCTCCGTGGCCAGCCTTCTCGAAGGCGTCGTAGATGCTTTCGGCCTGCGCGCCAAGCGGCGTCGCGGCACCTGCCGCCTTTGCGGCCTCCTGCGACAGCCGAAGATCCTTCAGCATCAACGCGGCGGCAAAACCGGGCTTGTATTCATTATTCGCAGGCGATGTCGGCACCGGCCCCGGCACCGGGCAATAGGTCGTCAGCGACCAGCACTGGCCGGATGACGTCGAGGCGACATCGAACAGCGCCTGATGCGACAGACCGAGCTTTTCAGCCAGTGCAAACGCTTCCGACACGCCAATCATCGAAATGCCGAGGACCATATTGTTGCAGATTTTCGCGGCCTGCCCGGCTCCCGCATCTCCGCAATGCACGATTTTCTTGCCCATGCCCTCCAGAATCGGCTTTGCCGCCGCGAAGGCTGCGGCATCGCCACCCGCCATGAACGTCAGCGTCGCGCCTTTCGCGCCGCCGGTGCCGCCGGACACCGGCGCATCGACCGACGGAAGTTTCGCGGCCGATGCAAGCGCATGCGATTTCCGCGCGTTCTCGACATCGATTGTTGAGCAGTCGATCATCAGCGCACCCTTCCTTACTGAAGGAATGATCTCCTGCCATACGGAGACCACATGCTTGCCTGCCGGCAGCATGGTGATGACGATATCCGCGTCCTTCACGGCATCCTTCGCCGTGGCGGCAAAGGCGACACCGTCCGCCTTCGCGGCATCTTTTGAGGCCTGCACGAGGTCAAAGCCGTGAACCGTGTGCCCCGCCTTGACGAGATTGGCCGCCATGGGGCCGCCCATGTTGCCAAGACCGATGAATGCTACCTTCGCCATTTCCTGCCCTCGTTATTTTTGTTTCGTGGAGATCAATCCGGGAAGGCCAATTGGTATTTGCCGTTCGGAGCGAAATATTTTGCGACGATCTCCGGCGTGACGTCTTCAAGCTGCGCAGGAGACCATTTCGGATTGCGGTCCTTGTCGATGATTGCCGCGCGAACACCTTCGACGAACTCGCTGCTGACAAAGACCGCCAGCGCCGAATTATACTCGCGGATCAGGCATTCCTTCAGGGAATTCGATCTGCGCGCGCGCCGTAACAATTCAAGCGTAACCTTCAGGGCCGTCGGCGATTTGTCGGAGAGTGCCTTCAGCGTCGCCAGAGCAAAATCCGAGCCGTCGCGCTTCAGCGCCGAAACGATGTCCTCCACCGTGTCGTGCGCGAAGCAACCGTCGATCTGCTCGCGATGCTGGGCGACCGGCGCGGATGAATCGGAAACCGCAAAGGCTTGCAAGATCCTGTGAACATCATTCGCGCTCGCGCGCAGCGGCGCATTGGTCAATGCATCGCGCAACGCCGGCCAGTCGCCGGACGCGATCAGCACATCAGCGGCACCCGCGTAAACCGCATCCGCTCCGCCCATCGTAAGACCCGTCAGGGCGTAATACGTTCCGATCTCGCCTGGCGCACGCGACAGCAGCCACGTCCCTCCGACGTCCGGGAAAAAACCAAGGCCAACTTCCGGCATCGCAATCTTGGTTTTCTCGGTGACAACGCGATGCGCTCCATGCGCGGAGAGCCCGACACCGCCGCCCATCACGAGGCCATCCATGTAGGCGATATAGGGTTTCGGGAAGGCCGGAATCCGCGCATTCAGGATATATTCTTCACGCCAGAACACCGGCCCCAGATCGCCCCCGGCCTTGGCGCTGTCGTAAAGCCCGCGAATGTCTCCGCCTGCACAAAGCCCGCGCTCCCCCGCGCCTTCAAGCAGGACCAGCGAGACGCCGGGATCGACTTCGAACACATCGAGCGCCGCGACGATCTCACGCGTCATCTCCAGCGTGAGCGCATTGATCGCCTTCGGCCGATTGAGCCGAAGAATGCCGGCTGCACCTTCGCGGCGAGCGATCAGGTCGCCCTCGGTTTCGCTCAATGCGGCAACACGCGTGTTCATCGCGCGCCCTCGATCAGCTTGCGCGCGACGATCACGCGCATGATCTCGTTGGTTCCTTCCAGAATCTGGTGCACGCGCAGATCCCTGACGATCTTCTCGATACCGTATTCGGACAAGTATCCGTAGCCGCCATGCAGTTGCAATGCCTGATTGGCCACGGAGAAGCCAGCATCGGTTCCGAAGCGTTTGGCCATCGCGCAGAACATCGTGGCGTCGGGATCCTTGCGATCGAGTGCTGCGGCAGCACGCCAAAGGAACGTGCGCGCGGCCTCGAGTTCAATCGCCATGTCCGCGAGACGAAACTGCAAAGCCTGGAATTCTTCAAGCCGTTTGCCGAACGCCTTGCGCTCTTTCATGTAGGCCAGCGACTTGTCCAGCGCAGATTGCGCGCCGCCCAACGAGCACGCCGTGATGTTCAGGCGGCCACCATCAAGGCCCGCCATCGCAATCTTGAAACCGATGCCTTCGTCGCCGATGCGATTGGCAACCGGGACTCGCGCGTTCTCGAAAATAACCGCGCGCGTCGGCTGTGCATTCCATCCCATCTTGCGCTCGTTGGCGCCGAACGACACACCCGGCGTGTCGCCTTCGATCACCAGCGTGGAAATGCCGCCCGCACCTGCGCCGCCGGTGCGCACCATCGCCACATAAAGATCGCTTCCACCCGCGCCGGAGATGAATTGCTTCTGGCCGTTCAGAACATAATGATCGCCGTCGCGCACCGCGCGCGTGCTTAACGCCGCTGCATCCGACCCTGCCCCGGGCTCGGTGAGGCAGTAGCTGGCGATCAATTCCATCGTGCACAGCCGCGGCAGCCACTTGCGCCGCTGCTCGTCCGAACCAAAGTGGTCGATCATCCAGGCAGACATGTTGTGGATCGAGATGAAGGCCGCCACCGTTGGGCAACCCTGCGCCAGCGCTTCAAAAATCAATGCAGCGTCGAACCTCGTCAGCGCCGAACCGCCGACGTCGTCGCGAATGTAAATGCCGCCCATGCCGAGTGCCGCCGCCTCGCGCATCACGTCGACGGGGAAGAACTTTTCCTCGTCCCACTTGATGGCGAACGGCGCAATCTTTTCAGCCGCAAACTCGCGCGCCATGTCGCGAACCGCGATTTGATCCTCGGTCAGTGCGAATTGCATGGCGCGCTCATCTTTGGTGATTTAGTTCATCGTCGGGATGGAGAACTCCGCGCCCTCTTTCACGCCGGATGGCCAGCGTGACGTGACGGTCTTGGTCTTGGTGTAGAACCGGATCGAGTCGGGACCGTGCTGGTTGAGGTCGCCGAAGCCGGATTTCTTCCAGCCGCCGAAGGTGTAATAGGCAATCGGCACAGGGATCGGCACGTTGATGCCGACCATGCCGACATCGACCTTGGCAGCGAAGTCGCGCGCCGCATCGCCGTCACGTGTAAAGATCGCGACACCGTTGCCGTAATCGTGATCCGACGGCAGCGCCAGCGCTTCGGCGTAATCGTGGGCGCGAACCACCGAGAGTACCGGACCGAAGATTTCTTCCTTGTAGATACGCATGTCCTTGGTGACGTTGTCGAACAGACAACCACCCATATAGAAGCCCTTCTCGTAACCCTGCATCTTGAAGCCACGGCCATCGACAGCGAGCGTCGCGCCCTCCTTGATGCCAACCTCGACATAATCCTTGACGCGCTCCAAAGCTGCCTTCGTCACCAACGGGCCGAAATCGGCAGACGGATCGGTCGAGGGACCGATCTTGAGACTTTCGACACGGGGGATCAGTTTTTCCATCAGCCGGTCCGCCGTGGTCTTGCCGACCGGCACCGCGACCGAGATCGCCATGCAGCGCTCGCCAGCAGACCCGTATCCTGCGCCGATCAGCGCATCGACGGTCTGGTCCATGTCTGCGTCCGGCATAATGATAGCGTGGTTCTTGGCCCCGCCGAAGCATTGCGCACGCTTGCCGGTGGAAGCCGCGCGCTCATAGATGTATTGAGCGATCGGCGACGAACCGACAAAGCCGACAGCGCGGATATCCGGATCGTCCAGGATCGCGTCCACCGCTTCCTTGTCGCCGTTGACGCAATTGAGAATACCCGGCGGCAGGCCGGCTTCGATCATCAAGGCTGCGAGCGCCATTGGCACGCCAGGGTCGCGCTCGGATGGTTTCAGGATAAACGCGTTGCCGCATGCAATTGCAGGCGCGAATTTCCACATCGGGATCATCGCCGGGAAATTGAACGGCGTGATGCCGGCCACGACGCCAAGCGGCTGACGCATCGAATAGATGTCGATGCCGGGGCCAGCACCCTCGGTGTATTCGCCCTTCATCAGATGCGGAATGCCGCAAGCAAATTCCGCCACTTCCAGCCCGCGCTGGATGTCGCCCTTGGCGTCAGGAACAGTCTTGCCGTGTTCGCGCGCCAGCAAATCGGCGAGCTTGTCGTAATCGCGCTGCACAAGTTCAACGAATTTCATCATCACGCGGGCGCGGCGCTGCGGGTTGGTGGCTCCCCATGCGACCTGCGCGGTCTTGGCATTCTCGACTGCGGCGCGCATTTCGGCCTTGGAAGCCAACGCGACCTGGGCCTGAACCTCGCCCGTCATCGGCTCAAAAACGTCCGCAAAACGGCCCGACGTGCCCTTGACCTCGCGGCCACCGATAAAATGCCCGATCGAACGCATGCGTAACCTCCAAAAGCTTGTGTTTCGAGGGTTCTAGCACTGTCCGGCAGCTTATTGGAACGGGCTTCTGCGCACAGCAAGGTGGCGCGCAATGCAAAGAACGACATTGATAATGTCGCGGCCTTTGCTGGATCAGGATCGGTTGTTCCAGATAAATAATCAAACGATCAATAATATCGGCCAGTTTCGTGTCGAGCCGCGCCCGGCATACTTCAGGTCAACGGCGAGACTGCAAGTTTTGCCGCAGGCTTTCGCACGCGCGGCTTCGTCGAAGTTTCAGTCCGCAACGCAGCGTGCCGCCCAGCGGACAAGATTTCGTCGGAGAATTCGCCCGTCCCGGCGAGGCGTGCGAGCACCAGCGTTCCCATCATGGTGGCAAGAGTTGCCATCGCCTCACGCCGCGCAGTTTTCGGAGTTTGCGCCGGCATCTGCGCGCAGATCATGTCGATCATTTCTTCGAGCTTGGCGGCGAACGCCTTCCGCGTTTTGGGACTGGCGCGCAACACCTCTGCCCCCAGCGCCGGCAACGCGCAACCGTTTCCCACATCGTCACGATGATCCGGCGTGAGATAGCCGTTCACGACTGACGCAAGGCGCTTACCCTCCGGTGCCAGTTCTGCTCGCTTCCGCCAGTTTTTTGTTGTCTGTTCCATGGCGTGGGCAAACGCCTCGCCTATCAGCGCATCTCGAGACGAAAAGTGCGCGTAAAATCCGCCGTGGGTTAGTCCGGCTTCCTTCATCAGTTCCGCGACACCAAGACCGGCCGCGCCACGCTCGCGCAAGCGCACGGAGGCGTTCTTCACGATTCGCGCATGAGTTTCAGTCTTGTGGTCTTTTGAATAACGCATCGGCGGCCCATCACATGTCCAAGGTCATATAATATCACAACCTGATCGGCGCAGGCGCTCGTTTCCGAGCCAAATAGCTGCCATGCGCGCCATTTGACGGCACAAACGCGATCGCGCACCATCGCAAGTGCCCTCCTCAACCGCAATCAACCAGGCACTCTCAAAAATGCAACAAATCAACGACTATTGTGGCGTCGATCGCAGCGAAAATGGCATTGCACAATTAACGATTTGCAACGCCGGCGCGCTCAACATCGTGAATTCTCCGGTGATCCGTGGCGTCCGGGAGGGACTGGAACTGCTCGCGAAAGATTCCGGCATACGCGTGCTAGTGTTGAGGGGATCAGGCGAAAAAAGCTTTATCGGCGGCGCGGACATCAAGGAAATGGTGACGCTCGATCAGGCCTCGGCCGAGACATTCATCACGGGCCTGCGTGACCTCTGCGAGGCCGTCCGGCAATTTCCAGCGCCCGTGATCGCGAGGTTGCGGGGATGGTGTCTTGGCGGCGGGCTTGAAGTCGCCGCCGCCTGCGACCTGCGCATCGCGTCGCAAGGCGCAAAATTCGCGATGCCCGAAGTGAAAGTCGGCATCCCTTCCGTGATTCACGCAGCTTTGCTGCCGCGCCTGATCGGCTGGGGTCGCGCGCGCTGGCTGATACTAACCGCAGCGACCATCGACTCACCTACTGCGTTAAGTTGGGGGCTCGTCGATCAGGTGGTTGCGGAGGGCGACCTCGACGCCGCCATCGCAACGACGGCAAACACCATCGCGGAATGCGGACCTGAGGCGATGCGAAGCCAAAAGAGCCTGCTCAAACAATGGGAAGAACTGCCGCTGACCGAGTCCGTCAATCTCAGCGTGGGTGTGTTCGGACAAGCATTCCTGACCGGCGAACCCCAGCGTCACATGAGGGCGTTTCTCGACAGACGAAAATAACTCATGCGACAGAAGAGAATAATTCATGTCGATTTGACGTGTTTATAGTCGTTTAAAACGCCCTCGCGCTTGTCCGGCGTGATTTCTTGGCTTTATTGTTGTCTCTGCGGATTGCAATTTTCGCATCCCTTCATATGATACCCATCATCTAACTCAGCGATGCCTGCGCGTGCGCCGGCAAGAGGAGAATTCCATGTCAACGTCCGATCCCGTCGTCATCGTATCCGCCGTGCGCACGCCGCTCGGCCGGTTTCAGGGCGATTTGTCGTCGTTCAGCGCCCACAATCTCGGATCGCATGCCATCAGCGCAGCGCTTGAGCGAGCGAAACTGTCGCCGGACCGAATCGACGAAGTGCTCATGGGCTGCGTCCTTCCCGCTGGACAGGGACAAGCTCCTGCCCGGCAGGCGGCGCGCGGCGCGAAATTGCCGGATGCCACCGGCGCCACCACCATCAACAAGGTGTGCGGGTCCGGCATGAAGGCCACGATGCTGGCGCACGACATTATCAACGCTGGTTCAGCGGATATTGTGGTTTCGGGGGGCATGGAGAGCATGACCAATGCGCCCTACCTGCTCGCGAAAGCACGCGGCGGTTATCGCGTCGGCCATGACCGCATCATCGATCACATGATGATGGACGGCCTCGAAGACGCCTACGAGACCGGGCGCTCGATGGGTGACTTCGGCGAAGCGACCGCCGAAAGTTATCAGTTCACGCGCAAGGATCAGGACGAATACGCGATGGAGACGCTGACGCGCGCGCGCAAGGCGGTCGAGGG
>JAZKGC010000055.1:35644-37147 GCA_040386115.1 Pseudomonadota bacterium | reverse complement strand
ATTCTGGCTGAGATCATGGGCCACTCGACCCACAGCCAGGAACCGGCCTGGTTCACCACCGCGCCGATCCCTGCCATCCGCAAGCTGCTGGAAAAGATCGGCTGGACGGCGAACGACGTCGATCTGTACGAGATCAACGAAGCCTTCGCTGTCGTCCCGATGGCTGCAGCCCGCGATCTCGGCATTCCCCGCGACAAGCTCAATGTCAACGGCGGAGCATGCGCGTTGGGTCACCCCATCGGCGCGACGGGAGCTCGGCTGATCGTCACGCTCCTGCACGCGATGGAAAAGAGCAACGTCAGGCGCGGCATCGCATCGCTCTGCATCGGCGGCGGCGAAGCCACCGCCATAGCAGTTGAACGCAAGCTCAACTGATTGTTGCGCAATAAGTTAACCCAATACCCGCCGGCGGACGGTTCCGCCGGCGACATAAGCCGCGCACGCGAAAGCAGACGTGCTTCGTTTCTGACCAACCTGTGGTGACTTCTTGAAGCGGAATAACGCCATGAGACGAATTGTTGTCACCGGAATGGGTGCGGTCTCTCCGCTCGGTTGCGGCGTCGAAGGCAGCTGGGCGAGGCTGCTCGCCGGCCAGTCCGGCATTCGTGCGCTCTCGGACAATGTCGCTGCGGACCTGCCCGTCAGAGTCAGCGGCCTCGTGCCTGATATCGTTGACGATCCCGAATTAGGTTTCGACATCGACCGCGCCGCGCCGCGCAAAGATCAAAAAAAAATGGATCGCTTCATCCAGTTCGCGCTGATGGCGGCTGACGAAGCGATTGCCCAGGCCGGATGGGTGCCGCAGGACGAGCGCTCGCGTGAGCGCACAGCAACCATCATCGCATCGGGTATCGGCGGATTTCCCGCCATCGCCGACGCCGTGCGCACGGCCGACGAGCGCGGCGTTCGCCGCCTGTCGCCTTTCACTATACCGTCGTTTCTCGTCAATCTCGCAGCGGGACAGGTCTCCATCCGCCACGGCTTCAAGGGTCCGCTTGGCGCGCCGGTGACGGCTTGCGCAGCGGGCGTACAGGCCATCGGCGACGGCGCGCGTCTCATTCTCTCCGGCGAAGCTGATATTGCGATTTGCGGCGGCGCGGAAGCGTGCATCGATCGGGTCAGCCTCGGCGCGTTTGCCGCAGCCCGTGCGCTCTCGACCAACTTCAACGATCAGCCGCAGCGCGCATCGCGTCCGTTCGACAGGGATCGCGACGGCTTCGTGATGGGCGAAGGCGCCGGCGTTCTGGTGATTGAAACTCTCGATCACGCCCTTAGCCGGGGTGCCGATCCGATTGCAGAGCTTGTTGGGTACGGCACAACCTCCGACGCCTATCACATGACAGCAGGACCGGAGGATGGCAGCGGGGCACGCCGCTCGATCGAAATCGCGTTACGGCGGGCCGGTATCGCTCCCGTCGAAGTTCAGCACTTGAATGCCCATGCAACATCGACGCCGGTTGGCGACAACGGTGAGCTTGCGGCTATCAGGGCCGTTTTCGGAAC
>JAZKGC010000055.1:34207-35544 GCA_040386115.1 Pseudomonadota bacterium | reverse complement strand
GCGCCTCGTCCGGGCCGGTACATCAACTCATCGGCGGATACCGCGCGACCAGCCTTGCTGCGCACGGCCAGCGGCTCGATCGTCGAACCGCTTACTCGATCAAACGCGATGACAGGCTCGTTGCCGCGTCCAGACACCCACCGATCGCCCCATTGCATGATCGCCATCAGCGACGCCTGCAATTCTTTCGCTTTTTGGGTGGGGATGTATTCGAACCTCGTCCCCCGCTTGCCGACATCCATCTGTGCCAGCAAATCCTGCTCCACGAGATGCCTGAGGCGATCGGTCAGAGTATTGCGGGCAATGCCGAGCCCTCGCTTGAATCCCTCAAAAGTATGAACGCCCGACAGGGCGTCTCGCAAAATCAGGAACGACCAGCCGTCGCCCAGAACACCAAGTGCACGCGCGATCGAGCAATTCAGGCCTGAAAAACTTGACTCGCGCATATCTGTTATCTTCTACATTAAGTTGCGATTTAAGACTAGTTGTCTTACCAGACTAATAGATAATCCAGCACCCGATTACAAGGCAACTTGGTCGTTTCAGCAGGAGCACGGCATGCACAACGTTCAGATTACCGCATTCGGCAAGCCTTGGGATGTCGTCGAGGCCGTGAATCTCCCCGACCCTGGCGCGCCCGGTGCCGGAGAAATCGTCATCGATATGGAATTTTCTCCGATCAACCCGTCCGACCTGGTGCTTATTCGCGGACTGTACGGGATAAAGCCAAAGCTCCCCGCGCCGGTCGGATCGGAAGGCGTGGCGCGCGTGGCGAAAATCGGCCAGGGCGTGATTGGTCTGAAGGAAGGCGACCGTGTGCTTTTCCCAAGGGGCGAATCGACCTGGGCCACACGCCGCAAGGTGAAGTCCGATGGCGTGTTCGCCCTGCCGGACGGTGCGGATCCACAGCAGCTCTCGATGCTGTCGGTAAACCCTCCTACCGCCTATCTCATGCTCACCGAGTACGTGCCGCTTAAGAAAGGTGACTGGGTGATACAAACCGCTGGCAATTCCGGCGTTGGCCGCGCGGTCATTGCCATCGCCAAACAAATGGGCGTTCATACGGTCAGCGTTGTACGCCGGCCGGAACTGATTGACGAACTGAAGGCTCTCGGTGCCGATGTGGTGTTGGTGGATGGACCGGATCTTGCGCGGCGGGCTGCCGAAGCAACTGGAAAAGCCAGGATCATGCTGGCACTCGACTGCGTCGGCGGAGCAGGCTTGATGTTGCTGAACGATTGCCTTGCGAACGGCGGCACACTGGTCGCCTATGGCGTCATGAGCGGCGGGCCTGGGCCTTTCTTCACCGCGCCCAACATCTTTCGCGATCTGACATT
>JAZKGC010000055.1:0-34107 GCA_040386115.1 Pseudomonadota bacterium | reverse complement strand
TGGGAAAATTTGTCCGCGTCGAACGGCTTGGTAATCATGTCCATGCCCGGCCGAAGGAAGCCGCCTGCCATGGCAGTATTTTCCGCATAGCCGGTAATAAAAAGGATCTTCAGGCTCGGCCGCAGTTCCCGCGCGTAGTCCGCGAGTTCGCGGCCATTCATGCCTGGCAATCCGATGTCGGTCACCAGAAGATCGATGCGCTGATCCTGACTCAGAATGCGAAGACCCGAAGGTCCATCGACTGCATGAATGGTCCGATAGCCTTGATCTTCCAGCATTTCGATGATGACGCCGCGGACCACCGGCTCGTCCTCCACGATAAGGACGGTCTCTCCCGAACCCCGATGGCCGTGAGCGCTTTTTGAAAACGTCATCTCTGCTGCGGCGTCGCTTTCGTGCCGAGGCAGGTAAACTTTGATCGACGTACCGCTTCCTGATGTGCTTTCGATGACGACGTGACCATTGGATTGCCGCGCGAAGCCGTAAATCATCGACAGGCCGAGGCCCGTGCCCTGCCCGATCGGCTTTGTGGTGAAGAACGGATCAAAGGCTCGCGCTACAACTTCGGCGCTCATTCCGGTCCCGGTGTCGATAACGTCGATGCAAATATAATCGCCTGGCGACAACGCGGGGTTGTTCATTAGCACCCCGTCGAGACTCGCATTCGAGGTCTTGATCGTCAGTCTGCCGCCGTCCGGCATCGCATCGCGCGCATTGATCGCAAGGTTCAGTAGCCCATTTTCAAGCTGGTTGGGATCGCACAGCGTACTCCAGAGATTCTTCGAGGGCAGTATCTTGAGGTTGATGGTCTCTCCGATAGTTCTGCGCAAAAGATCCTCGAGCGATGCGATCAACCGATTAGCATCGACAGCTTTGGGACTCAGTGGCTGTCGCCGGGCAAATGCCAGCAATCTGTGCGTCAGAGCAGCGGCGCGATTCGCCGACTTCATAGCTGCATCGATATAGCGGTCCGCATTTTCAGTGCGGCCTTTTGCGAGCCGCGCTCTCATCAAATCGAGCGAACCGACGATGCCGGTCAGGAGGTTGTTGAAATCGTGTGCGATGCCGCCGGTCAACTGCCCGACAGCCTCCATTTTCTGTGACTGGCGCAGCGCTTCCTCAGTGGCTTTCAGCCGTTCGGCAGCGGCTTTTTCCGTCGTCACGTCGCGAGCGACCGCATAGATCTGGCTCTCGTCAGGAACCGCGGTCCACGACAACCAGCGATATGAGCCATCCTTGTGACGAAAACGGTTCTCATATCGAATGGTGGGCTTGCCCTGAGCAAGACTGTCCAGCTCAACCATTGTTTTTGCACGATCGTCGGGATGCTCCAGCCATTCAGATGTCTTGTTCAATAATTCCTGTTCGGTCCAGCCCAGCGTCTCGGTCCATGCCGGGTTGATGGTTCGCAAAACACCAGCAGGGTCGGCCACCAACAAAAGATCCTGCGAGACATTCCATATGCGATCGCGCTCGCGGGTCTTTTCGAGTACACGCTCAGCGAGCGTCGCATTGAGTGTCGCGAGTTCGGCTGCAATCATCTTCTGATCGTGCACGTCGGTGTTGGTGCCGATCCAGCGAATGATTTTGCCATCCTCATTACGCGCCGGCACCGCACGTGCGAGGAACCATCTGAAAGCCCCATCTGCCCTTTTCAGACGAAACTCAACTTCATAAGCATCGCCGCTTTCAACGGCATGCGTCCATGCCGAGACTGCGCCGGGAACATCTTCCGGATGAACGATTTTTCCCCATTGCTCGCCATCCAATTCGCCGATGCGCGCACCCGCATATTCATAAACGCGCGGGTTGAACCAGTTGAGTCGCCCATCGGGCCGCGCCGTCCAGACATGATGCGGGACAGCCTCAGCGAGCGTGCGAAACTCCGCTTCGCTCTCGCGCAGTGCTCTCTCAGCCAGCATCTGGTCGGTAATATCGGTGTGTGCGCCGACAAGGCGAATGGCTTGTCCTGCGTCGTCGCGTTCGATGATGGACTTCACCGATATCCAGCGAATCTGTCCATCGCTTGGCCGGATAATTCGGTACAATACGTTGTAGTCGCGAACGTCGCCTTTGACGGCATCGCGGAACTTTTTCTCAGTGGCTTCACGGTCCTCAGGATGAATTCGCCGAACCCAGTCTTCATGGGTCTCATTGGCTGCCTCCGGCGGCAAGCCATGAACGATCAAATATTCCGGAGAACGATGGTTGCGGAAGCCGCTGCGCAAATCGACTTCGAGCCCGCCGATCTGCCCGATTTGCTGAACGCGAGCGAGTTCGGCTTCCCGTTCGCGCAGCGCCAGCGATGCTAGATAGTCATCGGTGACGTCGCGGCAAATGACAAGAACGCCACCAATCTCGTTGCCTTCGTCGATAGGGCTGAAACTATAGGTCCAATAGACCTGCTCCAACTTGCCGTGGCGCGTGACAGGGACAAGCTGATTTTCATGCCACGTCGCCCCGCCGCCGCTCATCACTTGTTGGATTTGCGGGCCGATGATCTGCCAGATTTCCGCCCAGCATTCCCGGCCAAACTGACCGAGCGCGCTCGGATGACGCTCCGGTCCCATCGTCCTGCTGTAGGCGTCGTTATAAAATTGAATGAGCTGCGGCCCCCACCAAATAAACATGGGATGGTTGGTATTGAGGAGAATGCGAATCGACGTCCTCAGACTCTGCGGCCATGTATCGGGCGGTCCAAGCGGCGTCAGCGACCAGTCATGAACGCGCATCAGCGCACCCATTTCGCCGCCTCCAGCCAGAAAATCCGGCGCAATCGATCGATTGGTATCCAGCATTCGCTATCGTCTGGGGAGAGGTAGTCCGGAAATCCGGTCAAGATATATACCCCGCCCCGTCCAATAAACGGTAAACGGAACAATTGGTTCCATCGGTACATCAAAGAAAATGGGCTCAAAACTGGCCACCTGGCGAACTTCTATTCGCGGTCGGACTGCCCTAAAGAGAGTTCCTCAGCAAACGACGGAGCCGCTATGACCCTTCCTGCCATCGACGACCGCAATGCAGATCAGGTCGCCTATTGGAATGGTCCGGGCGGCCGCCACTGGACCGATCGGCAGCAATTGCAGGACATCGTGCTTGCCCCGGTCTCCGATGTCCTGATTCACCGCGCCGCTCTCAAGGCCGGGGAAACCATCATCGATATTGGCTGCGGCTGCGGCGCAACATCGTTCGATCTCGTCAAGCAGCTTGGTCCGAACGGCTTCGTTACAGGCGTCGATATATCTGAGCCGATGCTCAATCGGGCGCGCGAACTTGCGCCACCCAAAGCACCTGTCGAGTTCGTACTGGCGGACGCGACGGTTCATCCATTCGTTCCTGCAAGCGCCGACCTGTTGTTCTCCCGTTTTGGCGTAATGTTTTTCGCACAGCCTGCGGTGTCGTTCGCCAACATGCGCAAGGCGTTGCGGCCGAACGGACGTGTCGCGTTCGCTTGCTGGAGAACCCCGCGCGACAATCCCTGGATGATGCTGGGACTTCAGCAAGCCTATAAGCATGTCCCCAAACTTCCCGAGATGAAGCCGGAGGATCCAGGTCCGTTCGCGTTTGCCAGCGAGGAACGGGTTCATCGCATCCTCGGTGAGGCAGGCTTCTCGGATATCGCGATGGAACGAGCCGACCTGTCGCTCGATATCGCAACCGGCCGCGGACTAGATGCTGCCGTTGAAACTGCGCTCGCGATCGGGCCGGCGAGCCGCGCACTTGAGGGCCAAGCGCCTGAAAAGATAGCCGCCGCCACGCGATCGATCCGAACTGCATTCACAACGCACCTGAAGGACGACACTGTGCCCCTCGCCGGCTCGATCTGGATCGTCACTGCGGCAAACAGCCGCTAGCCCGGCCGATCCGAGAGGCCGCGTCCGCGCACAGCGCGAGACGATGCAGGCACGCTGGGACTTGTCATTTCCGTCAGCAATGACTTTCGCGCAGAAAAAAAGGACCCGCAAAGAAGCATATGGCTCTGACGTATTCCACGGGAGCGACGAAGAAAGTCGCGCGTGCGATGCACAAGTGGAAAAAAGGTACGTTGCAAAGCGGAAGATCAGGTAAGACCGTCAAGAGTCGGAAGCAGGCAATTGCTATCGGCCTTTCTGAAACTCGAAAGGAAGTGAAAAAATGCCCGCCAAAAAATCCGCAAGGAAATCTTTGCATAAAACAAAACCTAAACGGCCTAAAGCCGGATCGAAGTCTTAGCGCGTGGGTCAAATACGGCGGCGCCACGTCTTCTTCGTCGAGGGATACGAACCGCAGGGCGCAGATGGATTCCACCGCATGTTCCGGCGCGAGTGGAATCGCTTTCGCACGACGTGGAACGTTCAAGGCGAACTATCCGCTTGCAAGAATGAATCAGATGACATCGCTCAATGGCGCATTGAGACCCGCGGCCCGAACTGGCAGGTTTCGACACGCTATGAATTCTTGCGCCTCGAGAATTTCATTCAGGGGAATCTTGCCCAACCGCGGTGGCTGCAGCTTGCCCGCACCGCACGCTGGATGTTCGACGATATCATAAGTGGCGCGCTGGTCCGCGTCTTTCGCGCATCTTGGCGCATGGGCGTTCTGCTGATCTATTCGCAGCTCTTGCTCCTCGTCTGGATAGCACTTGCAGTCGCGGGCGGCTGGTACGCACTGAATTTCACCGCCTTGGCGGACGTATCAGGCGTGATCAAATTTGCGCTTGCTGCAGCGATTGGATTCGGATTTTTCGCACTGCTTCGGCCCATAACCGATTGCATGTTCGTCAATCAGCTGAACAACTGCTGGCCGTATTTGCGCGAATTCGCTCGCGGGCACCCAACTGGCTTCGACCGCTCGACCGATATTCTCGCCGACCGCATCGTCGCAGCTGCGCGCGAGAGCGATACCGACGAGATCCTCGTGATAGGTCACAGCGCGGGCGCAATGCTCGCGCTTACGATCATGGCGAAAGCGCTCAAGCGCGATCCGGATGTCGGCAGGCATGGACCGATAATATCGGTGATAACAGTCGGCTCCATCATGCCAGCACTTGCCATGCATCCCGCGGCGGAAAAACTGCGCGATACAATCGTCACGATGGCGACCGAACGAACCGTGCTATGGGCCGATTGCCAGTCCCGTGAAGACTTCATGAATTTCTGGCAATTTGACCCCGTGACTGGCATCGGCGCAGATGCTGGCGAACGGCGCTGCAATCCTCGCATATGGCAAGTCCCTATCCAGCAGATGATCGCGCCTGAGATTTTCGCCAAGGTGCGATTCAATTACTGGCGTATGCACTATCAGTACATCATGTCGAATGACCGTCGCGCAGCTTATGATTACTACATGTTCATCTGCGGGCCGGCGCCGTTCACGGACTGGGCTGCCCAAGACGGCAGTGCCTGCGATGCATTCGCTCCTGATGCAAGCTATCGCGTCTCCGAAATGAAGGCCGCCGAATAGCCGTCAGGCTGCAGGGCTTGTCCGTGCGACATACACCGTGTTGGTCGCTTCCCTGTCCTGCAACGGATTGAAGAACGTGATGACTTCCGCATTAGCAGCAACGAACACCCCTGACAGAATATCCAGAAAGTCTCGGTCCGGTGGATCGTTCGACCACAGTGCGAAAACGCCATCCGGACGGAGGTGGCTCATAACGCGCTTTAGCCCGATGGCATCATAGAGCGATGAATGGCTGGGATGCAGGGTGTCTCGCGGCGAGTGATCGATATCGACAAGAATGGCATCGAACTGCCGACGCGGCTGCACTGGATCGTAACCTTCGACGGACGAAGACATGGCGAAGAAGTCGCCGTGCACGAACCGGCAACGGCTGTCCGCTTGCAAATGCACGCCGAGCGGAATAAGGCCTCGTTCATGCCACTCGATGACTTCAGGCAATGCGTCCACCACCAGAAGCGATCCCACGCGCGAAGTCTCCAGCACGGCCTGCGCGGTGAATCCTAGTCCCAGCCCGCCGACTACAACCTCGAGGCCATGCCCCGACAGCTCAGCCAGGCCGAGTTTGGCCAGCGCAATCTCCGATGCGGTGAACATGCTCGACATAAGAAATTCGTCGCCGAGCTTGATCTCGTAAACATCGACAGCCTGCGTGAGATGTTTGCGGCGGCGCAGCGTGAGCACACCCATCGGCGTCGGGCGATAATCAAGTTCCTCGAAATATATGCTCATCCGTCACCCAATCACTTAAATCGCCCGTACCGACCACGCTCATTGTATCCGCTGGAGCACTGCAACGCTCTTTTCCGGTTGAACGCAACCGGCTGCGCTCGACAAGGTCAGATTTGGCTTTTAGTCTTTACGTGCACCTCAGGATGGACTGAGCAATGATAAGAATGATCTGTTGCGCGATGGCGCTGGGGGCCGCCTTGTTTTTGGCGCCGGGCGCAGCATCGGCTCAGACGGAAAGCGCTGAAATCACCTTCTGGAATACGGTGAAGGACTCCCGCAATCCGGCCGAGATCGCGGCCTATCTCGATAAATATCCAAATGGCGCTTTTGCCCCGCTCGCCAAGATTCGACTGGAATCACTCAAACCGACGACCGCGCCGGCTGCCGGTGAACAATGGGCCGCAATTGGTTTTGCCGCTCGCGGGGCTTGGGGTGCGGTCTGGCAGAAGGCTTCGAAGGATGAGGCTGAGGGTCGCGCGATGACTCTGTGCGTCAACAACGGAGGACGCGGCTGCAAGGTAGCGTCCACGACCCGCTGCGGAGCGATGTCGTTCTACACAACCCGTATCCGCCGCACGCGTTACTGGGGCGCATATACTGCCGAAGGCGCCACTCTGGGACAGGCCATCGATGCCGCGTCCCTGCGCTGCAAGACCGAAGGCCGCAGTCCGTCGGATTGCAATATCCGGGCTTCGTTCTGCGCAGATGGCAGTCATAGGGGCTGACGAAATTTTCGTCCGGCTATTCGACGGGTATCACATCTACTGCGACCGTGAGCTTCTGTTTCCGCGAACCAACGATCACACCATCCACCGGCGATACGTCGGTGTAGTCGCGACCTGTCGCCAGCACGACATGGTCGTTGCCGACAACCAGATCGTTGGTTGGGTCAAGCCCGATCCAGCCGATGTCCCCGCCGAACCAGACCGACACCCAGGCATGCGTGGCGTCCGCGCCCTGAAGCCGAGGCCGGCCCGGAGGCGGCGTCGTCCGCAGATAACCGCTGACATAAGCGGCCGGCAAACCCAGCCCGCGCAATCCCGCGATCATGACATGCGCGAAATCCTGACAGACACCGCGCCGTTTCTTGAAGACGTCCTCCAACGGAGTCGATATTTCAGTAGCTTTTGTATCATAGACAAAGTTGCTGTTGATCCGGTGCATCAGATCGACGGTCGCTACGAAGATCCCGCGACCCGGGAAAAAACTCTGCGCCGCATAATCCGTCACCGGCAACTGGATCGGCACCAGCGGGCTTGCAAAGAGATATCCGACCGGTGACGACGCCATGAGACTGTTCGATGCGAACGCAACTTCCCGTACCTGTTCCCAGCCCAGAGAGTCCATATCTCGCGCGGGCGCTGTTCGCGACACCGTGACACGCGAGCGGGAATCGATGCGAAGCATGCGGTGCGCGGATTCGATCACGATGCTTTCCGTCTGTATGCCGAAGAAATCCGTCCTCTGGCTGCGCTCGAGCGGAAGCGGCTTGATCTCGACATTGTGCGAGAGCAGTTGCTGCCCATCGCCGCTTTTCGGCTCAAGCCTGAGCGAACACCGTGCGAAATTGACCGGGCTTTCATAGGCATATGTCGTGACATGGCGGATGTCGTAGATCACGCAAACCCCGTCAGCTTCTCGGGCCGCGCCGCGCTGCTGCCGTGTGGGAAATAATGCGAGCCGATCGCGTCAGCCATATTGAGCAAGTCCTGCTCCAGCGCGAACAGCGCCTTGGTATCGAACGCTTCTGCTTCGCCCGCCGTCATGGCAGCCTGCAGCGTCACGGCAAGCCGGTGCGGCGGGTCGATCAACCCGCCTTCGCGCATGCTTGGAAGACTGGCGATATGTTCATTCAATGCGGCTATCTGAAATGCCACAGAGCGCGGATTGTAGGCATCGAGAACCACGAGATCGCGCACCGGAGCCAACAGCGGCCCCACGAGATAGCGCGAGCGGTAAGTGATCTGGCAGTCAACCAGCGTCAGCAACAGGTCAAGGTCTTCGCCGGTCGCTGCATCATATGCGAACTGCCGCGCAAAACGCGCCGCGTTAATCGCCCTCTCGACGCGGCGGCCCATTTCGAGAAATCGCCAGCCGGCGGCGCGATTCATATTCTCTTGCGCGAGACCAGCGAATGTCGCGAGCGATTGCAGCGTCCATTCCGCCGCTGCGAGAAGCGCCTCGTCGTCATCCGCTTTCTCCGTCAACCGCTCGACCATGCCAGTGATGACATGCCATGCGTCGGGTGAAAGCCGTTCGCGCAAGGTCGTTGCCGTGCGTTGCGCCGAGCGCACGAGCGACAGCGCGGAGCCGAATTTGTCCTGGGTCTGCAAGGCCTGCGCTGCGGTTGTGGCCGGTTTGGCTCGCGCAGATGGCGACGTCGCGCCCCATGTCACAAGCAGACGCTGAATACGCTCGACTGTCGGCTGCATGGGTGACGGCCCTTTGCCGGGCTCGCGCAAGGCTCCGCCCAGCGCGCGCACCAGCCGCAGTGTCGCTTCGGCACGCTCGAGATAGCGGCCCAGCCAGAAAAGATTATCCGCCGCACGGCTTGGTACCCAACCCGCGATACGCTTGATGCGAACGGCGTCGGTCGGAGGCAGCAAAGTAGATGTAGCCACTTCCTGTTTCGATACCACCCAGACATCGGCGGCACGCGCACCTTCGCCCATCGATACCGCGCGCGCGTCGGGCTGCTCCGCGATCCGGCAAAATCCGCCCGGCAGAACAGTCCATCCATCGGGCGTCGCGGCCGCAAATACCCGCAGCACAAACGGCCGCGGGGAAACATGTCCATTGTCCCACACCGGCGTCGTCGATAGGCGCACCAGTTCCTGCCCGACGTAGTCGATACCGCGGTTGTTGATCGCATTAATCAGCTTCTCGCGCTCAGCTTTTGACAGCGATGCGCCGATGACGGGGCCGCGACCCGGAAAGCCCGGAACCGATTGACCGTAAGCACCTTCGATCGCCATCTCGTCCAGCCGCGACAACACTTCCTCGCGTTCGGATTTCTGTCCGCACCACCAGGTCGCGATATGCGGCATCTTCAACCCTTCGCCGAAGAAGCGCCGGCTGAGGCCGGGAAGAAATCCAAGCAGCGTTCGTGCTTCCATAACACCGGAGCCAGGCATATTGGCAACAGCAACGCCGCCCTGCCGGATGACATCGATCAAACCCGGAACACCAAGCAGTGATCGTGCATCGAGTTCGATCGGATCAAGGAAATTTGAATCGACACGCCGCAGCAACACATCGAGCCTTTTCAGGCCGGCAACGGTGCGGACATGCAGGCGCCCCTCACTGACGGCAAGGTCGTCGCCTTCGACCAGCAGGAAGCCGAGATAGCGCGCCAGTGTGGCATGTTCGAAATAGGTTTCGCTTGAATTGCCCGGCGTCAGCAATCCGATGCGCGGCTCATCGCGATCCGAGATCCCGCGCAAGCTGTCACGGAAGGCCTCGAAGAACGGCGCGACGCGCTCCACATTCATAGATGAATAGAGTCCAGTGAGTGCGCGCGAAAGCACCAGACGGTTTTCGAGCGCATAGCCCGCGCCCGATGGTGCCTGCGTCCGATCGTTCAAAACCCACCAGCGTCCATCGGGACCGCGCCCGATGTCGGCGGCGTAAAGATTGAGATACTGGCCGCCGGGTGGAGACACGCCGCAGACCGAGCGCAAATACTCGGCACTTCCGGCGATAGCCGCCGCGGGCAGCGCGCCATCCGCGATTAGTTTGCCTTTACCGTACAGATCGCGAAGGATCTGTTCGAACAATTCGGCGCGCTGCGCAACGCCCTCCGAGATTTGCTTCCATTCGCTTTCATCGATCAAGAGCGGAAGATGGCTTAACGGCCACGAACGATCGACCGCATCGCCGGGCGCGCGGTATGTCACGCCTGCGTCGCGCATATGCTGGTCGGCGGAAGCGAACCGGCGCTCTATCTCGTTTGGGGCGAGCGCAGAAAACGCGTCGAAGAACCGCGTCCAGACCTCGCGCGGAGCCCCCTTGGCGTCGAGGAACTCGTCGGGAATCCCGGGCAGCGGCTGGTAGCTGCGCGTCCATTCCAGTATGTCGCGCTGACCCGCGCGTGTCGTCGTTTCCGCCATCCCGATTCGCTTTCTGCTTTCGCGACAACTTCGCCCATTATCGCGGCAGCCTCAATGCGGGAACGGCGTCCGCAGGTCGAGAGTCAGAGGAAATTCAAGAGTCCGCTCCTCGGGCGGGACGGCAATGTCTCCGGGGGTGTGGCCATGGTCCTGGAATCGGGCCAGACGCCTGGCCTCGGCCTCGTAGGTGTTGACGGGCTTGGTTTCGTAGCTCCGGCCGCCCGGATGAGCGACATGATAGACACACCCGCCCAGCGAGCGGCCGTTCCAGGTGTCGAGGATGTCGAATGTCAGCGGCGCATGGACCGGAATGGTCGGATGCAGCCCGGAGGATGGCTGCCATGCCTTGAAACGGACCCCTGCCACAGCCTCTCCCGAGCGGCTGGTGTTCGTCATGGGCAACCGACGGCCATTGCAGGTGACGACATGCCTCCCATCCACGAAGCCGTTGACCTTGACCTGAAGCCGCTCCACGGACGAATCGACATAGCGCACCGTGCCACCGCCAGAATTTTCCTCGCCGAGCACGTGCCACGGCTCAAGCGCCTGACGCAGTTCCAGGATCACGCCACCATGCTGAACGCGACCGAACACCGGAAACCGGAATTCAAGCTGGGCCTCGAACCATTCAGACTCGAAATCGTAACCGGCCTGCTTCAAATCCGTGAGTACACCGATGAAATCCTCCCAAATGAAATGCGGCAGCATGAAACGATCATGCAGCGTCGTTCCCCAACGCACGAAGCGCCCGGTCTGAGGTTCACGCCAGAACTTCGCAATCAGCGCGCGGATCACAAGTTGCTGCGCGAGACTCATGCGGGCATCTGGCGGCATTTCCAGCGCGCGGAATTCAACCAGCCCGAGCCGGCCTGTCGGACTGTCGGGTGAGTAGAGTTTATCGATGCAGATTTCTGCGCGATGGGTGTTGCCGGTGATGTCCACCAGCAAATGACGAAACACGCGGTCGACCAGCCACAACGGCGCAGGACTCTTTGCCTGCTCATCCGGCGGTGGGATTTTCGAGATCGCGATTTCAAGTTCATAGAGCGCATCGTGCCGCGCTTCGTCGATGCGCGGAGCCTGACTGGTGGGCCCGATGAACATGCCTGAAAACAGATACGACAGTGACGGATGCCGCTGCCAGTAAAGCACAATGCTTTTGAGGACATCGGGGCGTCGCAAAAACGGCGAGTCGGCGGGCTTCGCGCCGCCGACTACGACGTGATTGCCGCCGCCAGTGCCTGTGTGCCGGCCGTCGATCAGAAACCGATTGGCACCCAGCCGCACATGCGCAGCTTCCTGATAAAGCGTCATCGTCGTATCGACGATACCGCGCCAATCCGTCGCTGGATGAACATTGATCTCGATCACGCCGGGATCAGGTGTCACCTTGATAACTTCTATGCGCGGATCGTAAGGCGGCGCGTAGCCTTCCACATGCACTTGAAGCTGCATGTCCTCCGCGGTGGCCTCGACCACCGCGATCAACTCAAGGTAATCTTCCAGCTTCTCGACCGGCGGCATGAACGCGCAAAGAATGCCGTCGCGGATTTCGATCGACAGCGCGGTACGGACCCCGCCTTTGCCGCCAGCTTGCTGTTCCTGAATGAACTGGCGCGGCGCACCGTCGGCCTGCGCGCCGCCGTCAAACACCGGCAGTTCCTCGCGTGGTTCAAGCGGATCCTGCTCGACGACATACGGATAATCTTCCGGCGGAATCCATTGCAGCGAACTCATCGGCAATCGCAAACCGAGCGGCGAGTCGCCCGGCATCAGGAACAGATTGCCCCTGCGCAGATTCCATTTCTCACTGCGCCAACGGCTCGCGGCCTTGGCATTCCAACGCTGCACAGGCAGAACGAAGCCGCGCGGTACGTTCAGCCCTTGCTGAAAAACCTGCGCCATGCGCGACCGCTCTTCGGGATCGGCCAGTTTTGAATCGCTCGGATCGACGTTGCCGGGAAGACTGTTTTCCTTCAGCAGCCAATGGCTCTGATCTTCATATGCCGGCAAAACATAATCCGCATCGACGCCAAGCTTGTCGGCGACGCCTACCGCGAATTTTTGCGCCTGCTCGATTTTCGCAGAGCGCGGTCCTTCGATCTGCGCGATCAGATCGGGATTACGCCAGATCGGAATGCCGTCCTTGCGCCAGTAAAGACCGAAGGCCCAGCGCGGCAGGCTTTCGCCGGGATACCACTTGCCCTGCCCGTAATGCAGCAGGCCGCCCGGCGCGAACCGCGTGCGCAGGCGGCGAATGAGATCGTCGGCGATGCCGCGTTTGGTGGGGCCGACAGCGGCCGTGTTCCACTCGGCAGCCTCAAGATCGTCCACCGATACGAATGTCGGCTCGCCGCCCATTGTGAGGCGCACATCGCTGGCAGCGAGATCGGCATCGACCTTGTCACCCAGTGTGTCGAGACGCTTCCAGGAATCGTCCGAGAATGGCTTGGTGATGCGTGGCTCTTCGCCAACGCGAGTCACGCGCATCTCGAAACCAAAATCGGCGTTCGCTGCGCTGACCGCCCCGCTGATCGGCGCTGCGGTGCGGTAGTGCGGCGAGGCCGCGACCGGGATATGTCCCTCCCCCGTCAGCATGCCGGACGTCACGTCGAATCCAATCCAGCCCGCACCCGGCAGATAGACTTCGGCCCATGCGTGCAGGTCGGTGAAATCGGCTTCGACTTCGCGCGGTCCCTGAAGCGGATCGATGTCGGGACGCAACTGAATCAGGTAGCCTGAGACAAATCGCGCTGCGAGGCCGAGGTGGCGAAACGCTTCTATCAGCAGCCACGCGGAGTCGCGGCATGATCCAGCGCCAGCCTTGAGCGTTTCTTCCGGCGTCCAGACGCCAGGCTCCATCCTGATAATGTAGTTGATCTTCTCTCGCAGCTTCGCGTTGAGATCGACGAGAAAATTTACGGTGCTGGGCGCCTCGCGCGGAATTGCTGCGAGGTAATCTGCGAAAAGCGGCGTCGGCAAGCTTGTCTTCAGATACGGCGCGAGTTCGTCGGCGAGGTCTGGCGGATACGCGAATGGAAATTGCTCGGCGTAAGGTTCCACAAAGAAGTCGAACGGATTCACCACCGCCATATCGGCGATGAAATCCACCTCGACCTTGAATTCGCGCGTCGCCTCGGGGAAGACAAATCGCGCAAGCCAGTTCCCTTGCGGATCCTGCTGCCAATTAACGAAGTGGTTGGCCGGCAAGACCTTTAGCGAATAGCTGGAAACGCGGGTGCGTGTATGCGGTGCCGGCCGCAACCGGATGACCTGCGGGCCGAGATTGACGGGTTGATCGTACCTATAGTGAGTGACGTGGTGCAGGGCGACGGTAATGGACACAGCGCGACAACCTCAATGGCTTCTTTTTTGAGCAGAACACCTGAACAGGCCGCTATCAAGCGCTAACAACGGGCACGAAATGCCTAACTTGCTGGCGGTTCGTTGCTTCATGTGGATATGCCGAACGATTTGATCCGCGACGCCAACGTGGTCGGCTTGACCGCCAGCAGTTCCGCAGCCCCACCTTTACCGAACACCTTGCCGCCGGACGCTTTCAACGCCGCGAGTATATTGTTGCGCTCGTACTCGCGAACTTCGTCATCCGTCATGATGATCTGCGGCGTGCCATTCTTGGGGCGGCGCAGGGTCGTGGGAACATCATTGCCCTGATGATCCGGCAGGTCGATCCGCAAGCGTCCGTTCTGTGCCAAAATAGCGGCGCGCTCGATGACGTTCTGCAATTCGCGGACATTGCCCGGCCAGTTGTATTGCATCAGCCGGCGGACATCGCCTTCCGACAACCGCAAATCCGACTTCAACGCCTTGCTCTCACTGGTAAGGAAATGCTGCGCCAGAAGCGGTACGTCCTCGCTCCGATCGCGCAGCGGCACGGACTCCACCGGAAACACATTCAGGCGAAAGTAGAGATCTTCGCGGAAACGGCCTTCCCGCACCTCCTGCTTCAACTCGCGGTTGGTCGCGGCAATCACCCGCACATTCACGGCGCGCGTGCGCTCTTCGCCAACCCGCTCGAAATGCCCCTCCTGCAACACGCGCAGCAACTTTCCCTGCAGCTCAAGCGGTATTTCTCCGACCTCGTCGAGAAACAGCGTTCCTCCATCGGCCAGTTCAAACCGCCCGATGCGGTCGCGCAGCGCGCCAGTAAAAGCGCCCCTGACATGGCCGAAGAATTCGCTTTCGAACAACTCACGGGGGATAGCCGCGCAGTTCACACGGATAAGCGGCCGGTCGCGCCGCTGGCTTGCTTCATGGATCGCGCGCGCTATTAGTTCTTTGCCCGTGCCGGATTCGCCGGTGATCATCACGGTCGCGTCGGTCGGCGCGACGAGACTGACTTGACGTAGCGTTTTCTGCACGGCGGCGGTGCGGCCAATGATCCCGCGCGGGTTGGTCTCGATACGAATTTCCTCTTGCAGGTAAGCGTTTTCCTGCTCCAGCCGCTCGCGCAGTTGATCGACTTCCGCAAGCGCGGCCCGCAAATGCTCATCCGCCTCGCGGCGCTGAGTGACATCGCGAAACACGATCACCGCGCCGACCACAACGCCACGATCGCGGATTGGCGTCGATGTATATTCCACCCATACAGGCGTACCGTCTTTGCGCCAGAACACCTCGTCATTGACCTGATGCACCGCGCCATCGCGGAACGCTGCATAAATCGGGCAATCCTCATGCGGATAATGCCGTCCATCGTGATGGGTATGATGAACGGTAGAATGAATGTCGGTTCCGACCAGTTCTTCCGCAGACCAGCCAAGAATGCGCTCCGCCACCGGATTGACGAACGTAGTTTTGCCTTCGGCATTGACGCCGTAGATGCCCTCTCCCGCTGCGCGCAGGATCAACTGGTTCTCGCGCTCGATATCGCGGAACACACGCTCGACGCGCTGCCATGCTGTGATGCCGCCGCGCATGTGATCTTCCGCGGTCACATCGACAAGCCGCCGCCTGAGCCGCTCTAGGTCGCTCATCGTCAACAGAACAAGCGGCGTCGTCTCCTGAGGGATCAGCGAGCCTGTGTATTCCAGACGGAGGATGTTGCCGGCAGCGTGACGCGGCGTCAGCGACGTGGTCCAGAACGAGCCCTTGGCGAACACCGCTTGTGTAAACACGATCAGCGCTGGCAACTGACCGGCATGAAGCGCGCTGATTTTCATTTGCTTCAGCAGCGCGCGGTCGTATCCGAGCAGCGTGCACATCGCTGGATTGGCATCCACGATCCGGTCGCCATGCGGATCGAGCAACATCTGCGGCTCGACCGAGAAGTCGAATGCCGCGACCCGAAGGTCAATGTCTCTGCCCGGTATGTTCGAAAGTACCATATCCATTGGATCACCTGGATTACGATATTTCGTAGTTCAACTACGAAACTTCGTTTATCACGAAATTTCGTAACAGCCAATGCTACCGTTGTTGCACAGGCACATTGACAAATCGGGGAAATCTCCGCTGGCACGGCCTTTGCGTAGTGAAATGAAACGTCACGCAGGAGGTTTCATGTCCACGTTCGACAATCCATTCGATCCGAGCCGTCGTCTCTCCTCGTTTGGCTGTAGTTGCGGTCAACATTCCAGTGACACGGAGCACAACGCGGCACTCCAGGTTCAGACCGTGGCATCGCAGGGCGAAGACCAGCGTTATGAGGGCGTGGTTGCCTCTGCCGTGATGCGCGCCATGTTTCCGCAGGACGCCGCGCGCCGCGCGTTCCTGAAGTCGGTGGGGGCTGCCACCGCAGTCGCAGCCGTCTCGCAGTTCTTTCCGCTGAAAACCGCCACAGAAGTGTTTGCGCAAGGTGCGCCGCTGGAAAAGAAAGACCTCAAGGTCGGCTTCATTCCGATTACCTGCGCAACGCCGATCATCATGGCAGCGCCGATGGGCTTCTATGCCAAGAACGGTCTGAACGTCGAAGTCATCAAGACCGCCGGCTGGGCTGTGATCCGCGACAAGACCATGAACAAGGAATACGACGCAGCCCACATGCTTTCACCGATGCCGCTCGCGATCACGATGGGGATCGGCTCCAATCCGGTGCCCTATACTGTGCCGGCGATCGAGAACATCAACGGCCAGGCCATCACGCTTGCGATGAAGCACAAGGACAAGCGCGATCCGAAGGACTGGAAGGGCTTTAAGTTCGCCGTGCCGTTCGACTACTCGATCCATAATTACCTGTTGCGCTACTATCTCGCCGAAGCCGGCCTCGATCCCGACGTCGATGTGCAGATACGTGCCGTTCCGCCGCCAGAAATGGTCGCAAACCTGCGCGCAGACAATATCGACGGCTTCCTTGGCCCCGATCCGATGAACCAGCGCGCGGTCTATGATGGCGTCGGCTTCATTCACGTCCTGACCAAGGAACTATGGGAAGGACATCCGTGCTGCGCGTTCGCAGCGTCGAAAGAGTTCATAACATCGTTCCCGAACACCTACGCTGCGTTGCTCAAGTCGATCCTCGACGCCACCGCGTTCGCAGCGAAGGCCGAAAACCGCAAGCAGATCGCGGAGGCGATTGCGCCGGCGAATTATCTCAATCAGCCCCAGATCGTACTCGAGCAGATTTTGACCGGCACATATGCCGACGGCCTCGGCAACATAAAAACCGATGCCAAGCGCGTGGATTTCGATCCGTTCCCCTGGCATTCGTTCGCAATCTGGATGATGACGCAGATGAAGCGCTGGGGTCAGATCAAGGGGGACGTGGACTACGCAGGTATTGCGAGCCAGGTTTATCTCGCAACAGATGCCGCCAAGCTGATGAAGGAGGCTGGCTTCACCCCGCCGACGACCACCACGAAATCATTCTCCGTGATGGGCAAGCCGTTCGATCCGGCCAAACCGGAAGAATACCTCAACAGCTTCAAGATCAGGAAAGCCGGCTGAGCATGGCATCGTCCCTGAGGCTTCGGGCGGCAGTGCTGTCCGTCGCGATATTCCTCGCCTTCATCGGCGCGTGGCATATCGCGACGCGTGGTATCGGTCCGGTCGCAACGATGAATCCGGAATACGCCAAGCTGATGGGAGCGACCGCGACCCAAGGCAAATCGGCGATGCCGGGTCCGCTCGATGTCGGTGCCAAATTGTGGGAACACATCAAGCGGCCGTTCTACGACAACGGCCCGAATGACAAAGGCCTCGGCATTCAGCTTGGCTATTCGATTGCTCGCGTATTACTCGGCTATCTGCTGGCGGTGGCTGTCGCCATTCCGCTCGGGTTTCTGATCGGCATGTCACCGCTGATAAACAAGGCGCTCGATCCTTTTATCCAGATCCTGAAACCGATCTCCCCATTGGCGTGGATGCCGCTCGCGCTCTACACGATCAAGGATTCCGGTATCTCCGCAATTTTTGTCATTTTCATCTGCGCCATCTGGCCAATGCTTCTTAACACCGCGTTCGGCGTGGCCGCCGTCCGGAAAGAATGGATCAATGTCGCCCGCACACTCGAGGTCGGCTCCATTCGTCGCGCGTTTACCGTCATCCTGCCCGCGGCTGCTCCGACGATCCTGACAGGAATGCGCATCTCGATCGGCATTGCGTGGCTGGTGATTGTCGCAGCCGAAATGCTGGTCGGCGGCACTGGCATCGGATACTTCGTTTGGAATGAGTGGAACAACCTCTCGATCACCAACGTCATCATCGCCATTCTCGTCATTGGCATCGTCGGCATGATATTCGATCAGATCCTTGCGCGTTTCACGCGCATGGTCACGTTCCCGGAGTGAACGTCATGAACATAGCCGCCGAAAAATTCATTTCGATTGAAGCCATCGCCAAGCGCTATCCCGCCCCCGGCGGCCAGATAACAACGGTGTTTGAAGACTTGTGGCTTTCGATGCCGCGCGGCGAATTCGGCTGCATCATCGGCCATTCTGGCTGCGGCAAGACCACCGTGCTGAACATCCTTGCCGGTCTGGACGAGCCGAGCGAAGGCACCGTGATTGTCGATGGTCAAGCCATCGAAGGCACAAGCCTGGATCGCGCTGTCATCTTCCAGAGCCACGCACTGCTGCCGTGGCGCACGGTGATGGGCAATGTGGCCTATGCGGTCTCATCGAAATGGCGCAAATGGGACAAGGCGCGCGTGCGCGCCCACGCGCAGAAATTCATCGACATCGTCGGTCTCACCGGGGCCGAACACAAACGCCCTTCGGAACTGTCCGGTGGCATGAAGCAGCGCGTCGGAATCGCCCGCGCGCTGAGTATCACGCCGAAGATTATGCTGATGGACGAACCGTTCTCCGCACTCGATGCGCTGACGCGCGGCACGCTTCAGGACGAGGTGCGCCGCATCTGCCTTGAGACCGGCCAGACCGCTTTCATGATTACACACGACGTGGACGAAGCGATTTATCTGGCGGACAAGATTTTCCTGATGACCAACGGCCCCGGCGCAGTGCTCGCGGAGGTAATCGAAAATCCCTTGCCGAAAGACCGAGGCCGCATCGATCTGCACCGTCATCCGCATTACTACGCGCTGCGCAATCACATTATCGATTTTCTCGTGACCCGCAGCAAGACGTTCGTGCAGACGACCAAAAACCATGATCCGCGCAACGTACCGTTGGTGCGGCCCGTTCTCGCTGAGCCGACCATTGTCACGAAAGCTGATGCATCAACGCTATCGCAGCCCGGACAGGCCGCGGCGCGCTAGTTGAAATCGATAACTGGAGACCGAAAATGAAGCGATCCGACCTCACCGAAAAGCTGCTCGACATCAAGCGCGAGAAGGGCTGGACGTGGAAATACATCTGCGAACAGATCGGCGGCCACTCGGATGCGCTGATCGTAGGCGCGATTCTCGGCCAGATGAAACTGACAAAGCCGCAGGCCGCCAACGCGGCGACCCTGTTCGGCCTGTCGAAGGCCGAGACCGCAATGATAAACGAAATCCCGATGCGTGGCGAAGGCACGACAATGCCGCCGACCGATCCGCTGATCTACCGCTTCTACGAAATGGTGATGGTCAACGGACCGGCCTGGAAAGCGATGATCGAGGAAGAATTCGGTGATGGCATCATGTCCGCCATCGACTTCGATTTCGCAATGGAACGCGTCGCCAACCCGAAGGGAGATCGCGTCAAGTTCGTGATGACAGGTAAGTTCCTGCCGTTCAAATACTACGGCGCGACGGGCAACAACATGGAGTACGGCTTCAAGGAAGACTAATTTTCATGGCATGAGGCGGATGGCGTCGCGAAAAAAATCCGGACCGCCGAAATTTCCGGATTTCAGCGCCATGACCATGTCGCCATCTCCTGCGCCGACGGTACGCAGCACGGGCACGCCGGGAGCAATCTCGGCGCCAACCAGAAATGCCGGGATGCCAAGACGATCGACCACTGCACCCGAAGTCTCGCCGCCGGCGATCACAAGACGGCGTACACCCGCTTGAACCAACCCTTTGCTAATCTCGGCCATCGCCTGCTCGATGGCGTGACCTGCCACATCTCGTCCATATCGCAACTGCAGCGCGGATACCTGATCCGGCGTAGAACTGCTCGCAATCAGGATTTGCCCCTTGCTGAGATGTTCGCGCGCCCAACCGAGCGCGTGTTGAATGTCTGACGTGCCGGCTACAATCTTTTCGGGATCAAGCCGCAACACAGGCATTGAGTGCTCTGCATGCGCGACCTGCGCCAGCGTCGCTTGCGAGCAGCTACCGGCGAGACACGCAGCTGGACCGCCGACCGGCTTGGCTTTATCGGTGGAAGACGATGCCTGCTTTGCCCTGCCGGACGCAACCATCGCGCGCGCCAACCCCAGCCCGATCCCCGACGCGCCGACAGATAGCTTGTGATCGAGCGCGACACGGCCGATCGTCTCTAAATCTGCATCGAACACCGCGTCGATGATCGCGGCACTCACCCCCTGCTTTGCAAGTTCAGCAACTCTCGCACGAACAGCGTCAACGCCCTTGGCAACAGCGACAAGATCAACAAGCCCAACCTTGTTCCGACTCTGCCGCGAAAGCACCCGCACCAGATTGGAATCATGCATCGGATTGAGCGGATGATCCTTCAGCGGGCTTTCATTCAGGGGCACATTGCCAACGAAAAGATTGCCTTGATACACGGTCCGCCTCGTTCCCGGGAAAGCCGGCGTCACCAGCACGATCATGTCACCGGAGTCTTCGCGCAGCGCGTCCAGAACCGGCCCGATGTTTCCCAAATCCGTAGAATCGAATGTCGAGCAGATCTTGAACAGAACATGACCTGCTCCACGACTACGAAGCCATTTGTCGGCGGCGCGCGAACGCATAACTGCCTGCGCGGCATTGATCGAGCGGCTTTTCAGCGACACGACGACGGCATCGACTTCGGGCAACGCCAACGCGTCGTCCGGCACGCCGATGGTCTGTACCGTGCGCAATCCGCAACGCGTCAAGGTGTTTGCGAGGTCGGACGCGCCTGTGTAATCGTCAGCGATACATCCAAGCGCCAGCGTCACGACCGCGCTCCGGATTCTGTTTTGGCATAGGGCGCGAACCAGCCGAGGCCATCAAGTGTCTTGCCTTTAGGTCGATATTCACACCCTACAAAACCCGGATAGCCAATGCGGTCGAGTTCTTCGAACAGGAAAGGGTAATTGAGTTCTTCGCCTGACGGTTCGTTGCGCGACGGTACACTGGCGATCTGGATGTGCCCGATGAGCGGCATCATCTCTCTCAAGGCGACGGTCACATCGCCATGAACGATCTGGCGATGATAAATGTCGAACTGCAATTTCAGATTTGGAAGTTTAAGGTCGTGGATCAGACCTAGCGCGAAGTCGAAATCGTTTAGAAAGTATCCGGGCACATCGCGCGGATTGATGGGCTCAATTACAAGATCGATATTTTCCTTTGCCAGCACGTCAGCGGTCCACGACACGGCCCGCCGAAACGACGCGACCGCTTTCTGATCGCTGCGATCCGCGATGCCGGCCATCAAGTGCAATCGCTTCACGCCTGTTGCTGCGGCATAAGGCAGCGCCTGACGAACGCTGTTCTGCAAGTCCGTGAAATGATCCGGCCGCGCCGCGAAGCCACGCTCGCCCGCTTCCCAGTTTCCCGGCGGCAGATTGAACAAGGCCGACGTGAGACCGTTGCGCCGGAGTCGTTCGGCAATGTCGTGCGGCGCATACTCGTAGGGAAACAGGAATTCCACCGCACTGAACCCGGCATTTGCCGCCGCATCGAAACGGTCGAGAAACGGCCATTCGGTAAACATCATTGTCAGGTTGGCGGCAAAACGGGGCATCGCGGATTCCGGAAGGTGGGTAAGAGCTAGGTCTGGTCGCCGGGCAATTTCGTTCCGGTGACGCGGGCATACATTCGTGCCACGGATGCATCGTCGTCGCGGCCCATGCCGGCTGCCGATGTCATCAGGAACATCTGCAAGGCGGCGGCCGACACCGGCACCGGAAATTTCGCGGTGCGCGCCATATCCTGAATAATGCCGAGGTCTTTCACGAAAATATCCACGGCGCTGCGCGGCGTGTAATCGCCATCGAGTACGTGTGGCATACGGTTCTCGAACATCCAGGAATTGCCAGCTGAGGCTGTGATGACCTCATAGACTTTGCGGATATCAAGTCCTTGCCTGGCAGCGAAAGCGATCGCCTCGCTGGCCGCGGCGATATGTACACCCGCCAGCAACTGGTTAATCATCTTGAATGCTGCACCCTGCCCCGGCTCATCGCCGAGTTCGTAAAGCTTGGCGGACATGGCATCGAGCGCGGGCCGCGCCTTGGCGAACGCGGCCTTGCTGCCGGATGCCAGAATCGTCAATTCGCCCAGCGCTGCGCGTTGCGCGCCACCGCTGATCGGCGCGTCGAGATAATGCCGTCCGGTGGCCTCAAGCTGCTTTGCGAGACGTCGCGCAACATCCGGGTCCATTGTGGCCGACGAAATGAACACCGCCCCGATTGGCAAGATTTCGGCGACGCCATTAGTACCGAACAGGATCGTGTCAGTCTGTGCGGCATTGACCACCACGCTGACGACGGCGTCCGCATCACGCGCAGCTTCCGCAGGGGTTGCCACTCCGCGCCCACCCTCAGCGACGAGGCGCGCAACACCGGCCGGGGCAACATCGCAGCCCGACACGTCGAAGCCCGCCCGCCTCAACGATAACGCCATGCCGAGGCCCATCGACCCGAGCCCTATCACGGCTACGCGGCCTTTCACTGACGCAGGTGCCCCAGACGATCCGGCCTGAACCTGGTCGGGCATGTATTTCCTTATCTTGTCGAAGGCTCGGACATTGGGTGCCGAGCGGTTAGAAGCTTGGTAACACGTCTTTCTCTCACGGCAAAAAGGCCTTTGAGCCCGGCCGAAAACCGTGTGAAAACGCAGCGGCATGAGGATCGCAGCATGACCGAGACCAAGTTTCGCGAGCAAATCTGCCTGTATGGCCGCTCGCTGTTCGAGCGTGGCCTGACGCCGGGGTCATCGGGAAACATCAGCATTCGCCTCGACGACGGCGGCTGGCTGGTGACGCCGACTAACGCTTCGCTCGGTTTTCTCGATCCTGCACGCCTCTCGCGGCTCGATACATCCGGACGCCTCCTGTCGGGAGACCCTCCGACCAAGGAGATCCCGCTACATTCGGCGCTCTACGAAACCAGACGCAGCGCCCGCGCTGTCGTGCATCTGCACTGCGCGCATTGCGTCGCCTTGTCGATGTTGCCAGAGATCGATCCGCCGGCAGCTCTGCCGCCGATGACGCCTTATTATGTGATGCGCTGCGGCGCGACCGCGCTGCTGCCTTATTTTCGACCGGGCGACGCGGCAGTGGCCGACGCCATTCGCGGGCTTGCGGGCAAATACGCGTGCGTCCTGCTGTCCAATCACGGGCCGGTGGTCGCGGGCGACACGCTGGAAGCCGCGGTGTTTGCGATTGAGGAACTGGAGGAAACTGCCAGGCTCTATCTCATGCTGCGCGGCATGAACCCGCGCACGCTGACGACGGAACAAGTTGCCGATCTGGTCTCAACATTCAAATTGGAGACGCCCGGCAGCGAAGAAAATTCAGCCTCCACGTAAAGCACTCGGCAAACCAAAGTCCGCGACAATCTCGCATGGGACAGCCCTGTACTGTCAGCAAATCGTCACCGACTTGTAATGGGAACGACATAGGAAACACGGACAAGCGGCGGATCACTTCACGGAGGGGATTCCATGCGCTTTTTCAAATTATCCGTATCGGTTCTGGTTCTGGCCGCTTTGCCCGGCCTCGCCATCGCCCAGACCTCAAATCAGGCATTTCCAGCCACGCTTGCGGGTCATGCCGTCATGCCCGCGGAGTCATTCGTCGAAGCACCCGCGGATGCGCCGGCCGACCTCAAAATCTCCGGGAAATTTACCACTGGCGTGCGTATCGATGCCATCGGTTCGATCGAAGGCAAATCCTTCGACCGTCCCACCGGCGTCAAGCTGCCATTCAAGGGGCAGCCGCTTCAGGGCCACTCGGGAATCAAGAAGGCCGCGGACGGCACCTTCTGGGTGCTCTCCGACAATGGCTTCGGCAGCAAGGCGAACTCTCCGGACGCGATGCTGTTTCTCAACAACTATCGCATCGACTGGAACAAGGGCGCGGTCGAGCGCATTTCCACGATCTTCCTGCATGACCCGGACAAGAAAGTCCCATTCCGGATAGCCAACGAAGGCACCGAAAAGCGCTACCTGACGGGCTCGGACTTCGACACGGAAGGCTTCCAGCCGATCGGCGACAAGTTCTGGATCGGTGACGAATTCGGCCCCTATCTCATCCGCGCCGACCGCACCGGCAAGATCGAAGCCGTGTTTGAAACCCAGATCGACGGCAAGCCGGCCCGCTCGCCCGATCACTACGCGATCACATCACCCGCTACGCCAACCGCGCAGGTCGCGTTCAATGTCCGCCGCTCAAAGGGCTACGAGGGCATGGCTGCGTCGCCGGATGGCAAATTCCTCTATCCACTGCTCGAAGGCCCGACATGGGACGCCGAGAAGAAAGATTGGGAAAAGACCGCGGACGGCAAGGAATATCTGCGTATTCTCGAGTTCGATGTCGGCGCAGGAAAATGGACCGGCCGGCACTGGAAATACGTGCTCGAAGAAAACGGCTTGGCCATCGGCGATTTCAACATGATCGACGCCACCACCGGCATGATTATCGAGCGTGACAACGGCGAAGGCACCGCCGATAAGGCGTGTGAGGGACCGAAGAAGCCTGATTGCTTCCACGACCTCGCCAAGTTCAAGCGCGTTTACAAGATCGAGATGACGGACGCGAATGCCAACGGTCCGGTTCGCAAGATCGGTTACATCGACCTGATGAAAATTGCCGATCCGGACAAAAAGGCCCGCAAGCCTTTGAATAACGGTGCATTGACCTTTCCGTTCTGGACCATCGAGAACGTCGATATCATCGACGCGCAACACATTATTGTCGGCAACGACAACAACCTCCCGTTCTCGTCCAGCCGTGATCCTAACAAGGCCGACGACAACGAGTTCGTGCTGTTGCAGGTCAGCGATTTCCTGAAGGCTCGCTAGAATACAGCTACTGCAAGAAGGGCCGCCCAAGCCGGGCGGCCCTTCTTCATTCCAATGGAGCTTCATCGCTCAAGTTGAGGCAACAGCATCGGTATCACGAAGGCTGCACGAATAGCCCGTGAAAGCGTTTCGCTCGGAAGAACGGAAGTATGAATCCATGAACGTCGTTGCAAAGCCACTGACGGATGCGGACATCGTCGATCTCGCCGCATGGTATTCGCCGATTGAAGTCAACGTCACATTGCCCAACTGATTTTGGCCGTGCGCGATTGACCACCACCGACTACGCTTGACTATGCGCGTGCCCGTTCCTCGATAGCCGCCGCCACTGCGTCTTTCACGTCAGGATCGTAGAGCGAATGGCCCGCTGCCTCGACCATGCGTAGCTTGGCCTCGGGCCAGGCGGCCAGCAGAGCGTGTGATGTGGAGGGCGGGCACAAAAGATCGTAGCGCCCCTGCACGATCAGACCGGGAATGCCTTTCAACCGGCTGATATTGTCCAAAAGCTGACCAGGCTTCATAAAGCAGTTATTCTGAAAATAGTGTGCTTCCATGAAAGGCGACTGGGGCAATGCGCGGGTGCTGCTCTTGACTGCAGCGAGATCGAGGCGTGTCCGTGACGGCTTGTGTTCGGAAAGAATACGCTCGGTATCGTGCCACGCGCGCACGGCGGGTCCATGCACCTGCGGATCGGCATGGAGTATCCGGCGCCAATAGGCATCAAGCGGCTGGTCGCGTTCGTCCGGCGGCAGCACACTGAGAAAATCCCCGTGCAGCGCCGGGTACAATATCGGCAACGCGCCGCCGAATGCCCATTCGAGTTCCGTGCGCGTGCCGAGGAAGGTCGCGCGCAGCACGATCCCGCTCACGCGGTGCGGATAGCGTTGCGCATACGCCAGCGCCAGCGTCGCACCCCATGACCCGCCGACGACCATCCAGCGTTTGATATCCAATGTCTCGCGGATGATTTCCATATCTTCGATCAGATGCGGCAACGTGTTGGCGTCGCGCGATCCTTTGGGGCGGCTCCTGCCCGCACCTCGCTGATCGAAAAACACGGCATGACAACGCGCTGGATCGAACAATTTTCGATGATCGGGCTGGCAGCCGCTGCCGGGACCGCCGTGCAGATATACGGCTGGAACTCCCTCGGCACAGCCGACTGTTTCGACATAGATCTCGTGGCCGTCGCCAACCGACAAATATTGTGCGGTCAGAGGTGCAAATGGGTCAATCGGCTTGCCAGATAGCACGGCATCGCTTGAATCTGGCTCCATGGTCACGACCTCTTTCGAGCGTTCCGCCTTCGCCGTCTTGAATATCTGCTCGCGAATCGGCGACAACACGCAGGCGGGATCGGTATTCCACGCATTTCCCGTCAGCGCGAGCGCCTGACAGCGGCAGCAGCCAAAGTTGATTTTCTTGAACTTGCAGCTTTGGCAGGCTCCGGCATCCATTCGGTGCCGTGGTAGCGGTTGTTGATGAGCAGGAAAATCTTACGGCCAATGTCGATATTCGCAAGCGCGACCATCGCGCAGCGGAGCCTGCGGCCCAACAATATGGAAGGCAACTACCAATATCCGGATTTGGAATTTGCAAAGTCCGGAACGTCCGGCACAAAAATGTGACCTGTGAACCTGCGCGAGCTGCGCACTACGCCGAAATCAGCCCAAAGGTGCGCCGCAAAAACTCTTTTCGACCTGGAAAGAGCAAGCCCCTAGTCGGCCTTGGCGAAACGGTCGTCTAACGCGTAACCAGCGCCGCGAACGGTGCGGATCGGATCCTGTTCGCGTCCCAGGTTCAACAGTTTCCTCAGCCGACCGATATGCACATCGACCGTGCGCTCGTCGATGTAGATGTCGCGGCCCCAAACGCCATCGAGCAACTGTTCGCGGCTGAATACGCGACCGGGGTGCTCAAGGAAAAACTCCAGCAGCCTGTACTCGGTTGGCCCGAGGTCGATGGGACGGCCGGAGCGCGCCACGCGGCGCTTGTCGCGATCAAGCTCGATATCACCAAAGGCAAGCACGGTCGCGAGGCGCTCCGGGCTTGCGCGCCGGAGAAGACCCTTCACCCGGGCGAGAAGTTCCGGAACCGAGAATGGCTTGACGATGTAGTCGTCGGCGCCGGTCGCGAGCCCCCTCACCCGCTCGCTCTCTTCACCACGCGCTGTCAGCATGATGATCGGAATTTGCTTGGTCTCGGGGCGCGCCCGAAGGCGCCGGCAGAGCTCAATCCCCGACAGGCCGGGCAGCATCCAGTCGAGCACGATGAGGTCTGGCACGTGCTCCTTGAGCCGCGTGTCGGCATCGTCGCCGCGGCCTACGGTTTCAACGTCGTAGCCTTCGGCATCCAGATTGTAACGAAGCAGCGTCGTCAACGCTTCTTCGTCTTCGACCACCAGAATTCGCGCGCTCATATTCGCTCTCTCGAATGCGGCAGAACCGGGAAACGCTCGAACATGTTTCTTTGGATCATGCGTCAACTGCCAGTTGCGGCGGTCGCAAAGGTCGTCATATCGCCCTTCGGGCGCTGATCGAGCATCGGCTGACCTTCGATCATGTAGAAAACCGTCTCGGCGATGTTGGTGGCATGGTCGCCGATACGTTCGATATTCTTGGCGCAGAACATCAGATGGATACAGAAACCAATGTTTCGCGGGTCTTCCATCATATAAGTCAGCAGTTCACGGAACAACGAAGTGCAGATCGCATCGACTTCCTCGTCGCCCTTCCAGACCGTCATAGCCGCCGGCAAATCGTGCGCGGCATAGGCGTCGAGAACCGACTTCACCTGCGACTGCACAAGGTCGGTCATGTGTTCCAGGCCGCGGATCAGCTTCAACGGATGAAAGTCGCTGTCGAGCGCGGCAACCCGTTTTCCAATATTCTTGGACAGGTCGCCGATGCGCTCCAGATCGGTGGCGACGCGGAGCGAACCGACGATCTCGCGAAGGTCCACTGCCATCGGCTGGCGGCGAGCGATCGTCAGAACGGCACGCTCCTCGATCAGGTGCTGCAATTTGTCGATCTCAAGATCGGCCGCAACGACGCGCTTGCCGAGCACAACGTCGCGACGGATCAAGGCGTCAACGGAATCGACAATCAGCCGTTCGGCCAGCCCGCCCATTTCGGCGACAAGCCGATTGAGTTCCTGAAGGTCTTCGTCGAACGCTTTTGCGGTATGATCTGAAGCCATTATAATTCTCCCGGCGTTATGCGCGTCAGCCGAATCGGCCGGTGATATAGTCTTGCGTGCGGCGGTCGGTTGGCGATGTGAAAATCTTGTTCGTCTCATCGAACTCGATCAGGTCGCCGAGATACATGAACGCCGTCTTGTCGGATACACGCGCCGCTTGCTGCATGTTATGCGTCACGATCGCGATCGTGTAATCTTCTTTCAGCTCCTGGATCAATTCCTCGATCTTGGCGGTTGAAATCGGATCAAGCGCCGAGCACGGTTCGTCGAAAAGGATGACTTCCGGACGCACCGCGACGGTGCGGGCAATGCACAGGCGCTGCTGCTGGCCGCCCGAAAGGCTGAGGCCGCTGGCATTCAGCTTGTCCTTGACCTCGTTCCAGAGCGCCCCGCCCCGCAACGCGGCCTCTACACGACCATCCATCTCGGACTTCGGAATTTTCTCATAGAGACGAACACCGAACGCGATGTTCTCGTAAATCGTCATCGGGAACGGGGTCGGCTTCTGAAACACCATGCCGACGCGCGCGCGCAGCAGGTTGAGATCCAGCTTCGGATCCAGGATGTTGGTTGTTTCAAGCATCAGGTGACCCTCGGCGCGCTGGCCGGGGTAAAGATCGTACATCCGGTTAAAAATGCGCAGCAAGGTTGACTTGCCGCACCCCGAGGGGCCGATGAAGGCGGTCACGCGGTTCGCACCGAGCACAAGATTGATGTTTTTCAGGGCGTGGTGTTCGCCGTAGTAGAAATTCAGGTCTCGCGCCGTCACCTTGGCTCGCGCATCGGCGTGCACGCCCATGGAAGGCATGTGCCCACGGGGAAGTTCTACACTTACAGAAAGCTCGTTCATTTCGCTGTCCTCTCGGCGCCAAGAATGCGCGCGCCAATATTCAGGGCAAGTACGGTCAGGGTGATAATCAACGCGCCGCTCCAGGCAAGCTGCTTCCAGTACTCGTAGGGGCTTTGCACGAAGTTGTTGATGGTGACAGGAAGGTTGGCCATCGTCTTGGTTAGATCGAGGCTGAAGAACTGGTTGCTAAGCGCCGTGAACAGCAGCGGTGCCGTCTCACCGGCGACCCGCGCAGTCGCGAGCAGTACGCCGGTAATCAAACCTGCGCGGGCTGCACGATAAGAGATGCGCTTGATGACCAGCGAACGCGGAAGTCCAAGCGCGGACGCCGCTTCGCGCAGCGGATTGGGAACGAGACCCAGCATGTCTTCCGTGGTTCGGACCACCACCGGAATGACGATCACGGCGAGAGCCAGCGTACCGGCGAGCGCCGAAAATCCGCCCATCGGTATCACCACCGCGCCATACACGAACAAGCCGATGATGATGGATGGCGCGCTGAGAAGAACGTCGTTGATGAAGCGGATCACCGATGTCAGCCGGTCATGCTTGCCGTATTCGGCAAGATAAGTTCCGGCGAACATCCCAATCGGTGCACCGATTGCGACGCCAATCACCGTCATGATCGCCGAGCCGACGATGGCGTTGAGCAATCCGCCTTCCTTCGAGCCCGGCGGCGGCGTGTTCTCGGTGAAAATCTGCAGGCTGAGTCCGGCCAGCCCGTTGTAGAAAAGCGTGAAGAGGATGAGCGCAAGCCACGTCACGCCGAACAGTGCGGCTCCAAGGCACAGGAACCTGACGACGATGTCGGAGCGGCGGCGGGAGGAATAAATCGGGTTCATGGCTCAGTTCCCAGCCTTCTTTTCCAGCCGCATCAACATCAGCCGCGCTGCCGACAAAACGAAGAACGTCAGAACAAACAGCAGCAGGCCAAGAAGAATCAGGCCCGACTGATGTAACCCGTCGCTTTCGGCAAACTCGCTGGCAATCGCGGCAGAGATTGTCGTGCCCGGCGCAAACACCGACGATGAAATGCGGAAGGAGTTACCGATGATGAAGGTCACCGCCATCGTCTCGCCGAGCGCCCGGCCAAGCGCCAGCATGATTCCGCCGATAACGCCGACCTTGGTGTAGGGAATCACAACATTGCGGACGACTTCCCATGTCGTGCAGCCGATGCCGTATGCGGCCTCTTTGAGAACTGGCGGGACCGTCTTGAAGACGTCCACCGAAATCGCAGTGATGAAGGGCAGCACCATGATCGCGAGAATCAGCGCGGCATTGAAAAGGCTGAGATAGGATGGCGGCCCTGCGAAAATCGAACCAAGGATGGGTACGCCGTCGAACAGCCTGATCATAAAGGGCTGGAACGTGTCGGCCATGAACGGACCCAGCACGAAGAAGCCCCACATGCCGTAGATGATGGAAGGGATTCCCGCCAACAACTCGATAGCAATGCCTATAGGGCGGCGCAGCCACTGCGGGCACAACTCGGTGAGGAAGATCGCAATGCCGATACCGACCGGGATTGCGATTGCCATCGCAATGAAAGACGTGACCAGCGTGCCGTAGATCGGACCAAGCGCGCCGAGAATCGGAGGATCGGCGGACGGCGCCCAGCGCTGCGTCCACAGGAATGCAAATCCGTATTCCTTCATCGCCGGCCACGCTCCCGCTATCAGGGAGATGATAATGCCGCCGAGAATGAGCAGAACCGCAATCGCGCAAATACGCGTCGTCCAATAGAACGCCTTGTCGCCGAACTTGAATGCACTCAGAGCCTTTGCACGATCGTAAGGTCCGGCTGCTTCCATCGACGAGCTTTGAACGGCCATGTCTGCCACGCTAGTCCCCTGTCCCAATCCGCTTTGCTGAAGCCTGCCGCGCAACACTCTACTGACGGGTTGTCTGCGGACGGCGTCGAAGAAAGGGAGGAGAGGCAAGCCCCTCCTCCGCAAAGAGTACTACTCAGCTCTTGATATCAGCAGTCCAGGTCTTTTCGATCAGCTTGACGACAGATTCCGGCATCGGAATGTAATCGAGATCTTCAGCCATCTTGTCGCCCTTCTCGAAAGCCCACTTGAAGAACTTGATGGCTTCAGCGGACGCTGCCTTGTCGGTAGGCGTCTTGTGCATCAGGATGAACGTGGCAGCGGTGATCGGCCATGAAGCGTCGCCCGCCTGATCGGACAGGATGATGTAGTAGCCGGGAGCCTTCGACCAATCCGCGTTCGACGCGGCTGCCTGGAACGAAGCGATGGTCGGCTGCACGGTCTTGCCGGTCTTGTTGATGAGCGCGGCATAGGTCAACTTGTTCTGCTTGGCGTAGGCGTATTCAACGTAACCGATCGAATTCTTGGTCTGGCCGACATTGCCAGCAACGCCTTCATTGCCCTTGGCACCGACGCCGGTGGGCCATTCAACAGCCGTTCCAGAACCCGCCTTGGCCTTCCATTCTGCGCTGGTCTTCGACAGATAGTCTGTGAAAACGAACGTGGTGCCCGAACCGTCCGAGCGGCGGACAACTGTGATCGCGTCGGTCGGCAGCTTCAGCTTTGGATTGAGTTTGGCAATCGCTGGATCGTTCCAGGTCTTGACCTTGCCGAGATAGATGTCGCCGAGCAGTTCGCCGGTGAGAACCAGTTCGCCTGGCTTGATGCCTTCGAGATTCACGACCGGCACGATCGCACCCATCACCATCGGCCACTGGACGAGGCCGTCCTTCTCAAGCTGCTCAGCCTTCAGAGGCGCGTCAGTCGCGCCGAAGGTCACGGTTTTGGCCTGGATCTGCTTGATGCCGGCACCGGAGCCGATCGACTGGTAGTTCAGGCCGTTGCCGGTCTCTTTCTTGTAGGCGTCGGCCCACTTCGAGTAGATCGGGAACGGGAATGTTGCGCCCGCGCCGGTGATGTCGGCGGCGAAAGCCGACGTCGATGCGGCAACAAGGCCGGCAGCGACAATTGTTTTGATGAAATTCACTGGTTCTCTCCATCGTGTGAGCGGGCGTGCGGTCATCGATGATCGCTCCCGAGGCCGCCTCTTTAGAGGTCCGGCATAGAGCTTTTATGGAGGTTGGATGACAGTCGTGTGACAGCGCATGACAGCACATAATACCGTCGAAATAACGTCTTTATCCGTTTGAAATATCTATTGAAATATCAAATTTTAGGAACCGCTCAAGGTATCCGCAGAAAGGAATTATTAACATCTGTGAATGGCCTGCGATCAGCCCTCTTACGCCTGGCTCCATTCACGTTTTGGCAGCGGTTTTGGCCGAGACGGAGGGTTGGCCGACGGCTGGGAACCGTTCCCGAATTCGGCCGCTAACTCATCTCCACAAGTCGATGTTCCTCACTCCGCCGCCGAGGCAATCCCGACGCGCTCAGCCCGCACAGCACAGAACTTGAATTCGGGAATTTTACCGAACGGATCGAGCGCCGGATTGGTCAGCAGGTTCGCTGCGGCCTCGGCGTAGCAGAACGGCATGAACACCATGTTCTCCGGCACGTCGCGGTCGGAGCGAATCTTGACTTCGATGGCGCCACGGCGCGTTTCCAACCGGATGAAATCGCCGGGCCATACGTTCAGCCGCCGCATGTCCTTCGGCGACATGAAGGCAACGGCTTCCGGTTCGATGCGGTCGAGGATTTCCGAGCGGCGAGTCATCGAGCCGGTGTGCCAGTGTTCGAGCACGCGGCCCGTCGAAAGTACCATCGGATATTCATCATCCGGAATTTCGTCGGGTGCTGTGACTTTCGCCGGCACGATCTTGCCGCGGCCGCTTTCCGTCGGGAAGCCGGTGGTGAAAATGATCTCGTTACCCGGCTTGAAAGGATCATCGACCGGATAGGTCACCGCGCCTTCGCGTTCCAGCCGCTCCCAGGTGATGTTTTTCAGCGACGGCATGAGTTGCGTCATCTCGGTGAACACATCGGCAGGGCCGCTATAATTCCAGTCGCAGCCCATCCTCCTGGCAATCTCCTGGATAATCCACAAATCCTGACGCGCATCGCCCGGCGGCCTGACGACCTGACGCGCGATCTGCACGCGACGATCGGTGTTTGTGAATGAGCCCACCTTCTCGGCAAACGCGGAGGCGGGCAATATCACGTCGGCATGAAACGCGGTCTCGGTCACGAACAGATCCTGCACCACCAGATGATCGAGCATGGCGAGCGCCTGGCGCGCATGCTGCAGATCCGGGTCGGACATCGCCGGGTTCTCACCCTCAATGTACATGCCGGTGATATCGCCGGCGTGGATCGCATTCATGATTTCGACAACGGTAAGGCCGCGAACCGGATCGATCTCTCTATTCCACAGATGTTCGAACGGCTCTCGAAGATCAGTGCGTCCGACCGGCTGGTAGTCCGGCAGGAACATCGGAATAAGACCAGCATCCGATGCACCTTGTACGTTGTTCTGCCCGCGCAACGGATGAAGGCCGGTGCCGGGCCGTCCGACCTGCCCGGTGATCAGTGCAAGCGCAATCAGGCAGCGCGCGTTGTCTGTGCCATGAACGTGCTGGCTGATGCCCATGCCCCAGAAAATGAGCGACGACTTTGCCGTCGCATACATGCGGGCAACTTCACGCAGCGTATCGGCGGGGATACCGCAGATCGGCTCCATCTTCTCCGGTGGGAATTCCTTGATCTTCTCCTTGAGGTCGTCAAAACCCTCGGTATAGCCGGCAATGTACTGCGCGTCGGTCAAACCTTCGGTGATGATCGTGTGCAGCATCGCATTGAGCATCGCGACGTCGGCGCCCGGCTTGAATTGCAGATGCATGGTGGCATGGCGCGACAAAGATTGCCGGCGCGGATCCATGACGATCAGTTTCGCACCCTTCTTTGTTGCGTTCTTGATAAATGTCGCCGCAACCGGGTGATTGACGGTCGGATTGGCGCCGATGACGATAATTACCTCCGCGTCCATCGCGGCTGCAAACGGCGCCGACACCGCGCCGGAGTTCAGGCCTTCCATCAAGGCTGCGACCGACGATGCATGGCACAGTCGCGTACAGTGATCGACATTGTTCGAGCCGAAGCCGGTGCGCACCAGCTTTTGGAACAGATAGGCTTCTTCGTTGGAGCCTTTTGCCGATCCAAAACCGGCCAGCGCCTTGGTGCCCTTGGTATCGCGGATTTTGGTGAGGCCGTTCGCTGCGATATCCAAGGCTTCTTCCCACGACGCTTCGCGGAAATGCGTGAACGGATTGGCCGGATCGACCT
>JAZKGC010000054.1:110216-120408 GCA_040386115.1 Pseudomonadota bacterium | reverse complement strand
TTGAACATCAGAACGGCAGCCATGATGAGATAGATCACGAACAGTTCGGTTTGCGGCATGAGGTGCACCGACGCAGCGCGTGCGAGGCCGACGAGAATCGCGCCGATGGCCGCGCCCTCGACGCTGCCGAGGCCGCCGATCACCACGATGGCGAAGCTGATAATAATGACTTCGGAACTCAGTCCCGGCTGCACGGAGATCTTGGGCGCGGTAAGGCCGCCTGCGAGGGCGGCCAGCATCACGCCGAACGCGAAGGCGAGCGCATAGACGCGGTTCACCTTCACGCCCATGCTGGCGCTCATTTCCTCATTGTGGATCACCGCCGAGACGATCTTGCCGGTGGTGGTGCGGTTGAGACCGAACCACACCGCAAAGCCGATGGCGGCCGACAGCGGAATCAGCATCAGGTCGTAGCCGACGTAAAACAGCCCGGCGAATTCGACATTGCCGAACAGCTCGTAGGGCTGGTTGGCATAAATTGGATTGACGCCCCAAATGAGTTTGGTGATGTCCTCGAGCAGCAGGAACACCGCGTAGGTCACCAGCAGCAGCACCACTTCATCGCGGCCGTAGAACATCTTGATAAGTCCGCGTTCCATCAGCAGGCCGATGGCGGCGGCGATGAACGTGACCGCCAGCAGCATCAGGACGAAGCCGACGCCGGGCGGCAGGTTGCGCGCGGCTGCCATCGTTACTGCCGTGGCCGCGAGATAAGCGCCGAGCGCGTAAAATCCGCCATGGGCGATGTTGAGGATTTTCAGAACGCCGAACACGAGCGTGAGGCCCAGCGCTACGATGAAAAGCCACGATGCCTGGATCAGGCCATCGAGAATAATCGTCAGAAAAAGATTCATTGGTCCATGCAAACATTCAAGAGGTTGTTGTCATCCAAGTGCCATTCCGGGGTCGTCCCGGCGAAAGCCGGGATACATCACCCCTGAATCATCAGTTGAGAGCCTGGTTGCCGGCACATCGCATATACTACAAGGGCAGGGAATATGGGTCCCGGCTTTCGCCGGGACGACATACTGCTTGTAACGGCAAACCAAAGCATCCAGTCAGTCGGAACGCCTCACTTGCACTTGTCGTTCTTCATTCCGCCCTTGATCCAGTCGATGGACTTCATGCCTGGAGGAGGATTGACGCACTCCGCGGCGAACAGCTCGATATCCACCAGATCGACGCGCTTCTTTTCCGCGTTGTACTTGGTGCGGCTGATGGCCATGGGCTGAATGGCCTGATGGCCGTCGCCGTTCTTCATCTGGATCAGGCCGCCGGGGCTCTGCCATTCCGAGCCCGTCATCGCTGCGACGAGTTCTTCGGTGGTCGGCTTCTTGCCGCCGTTCTTTTCCATCGCCTTTTCGACTGCGGTTTTCAGGCCGAGGATCGACTGGGTGACGCGGTAAGCCGCTTGCACGGGATAGCCGCCGTTGGCCTTCTCATAACCGGCGAAGAACCAGTCGTTGAGCGGCGACTTCTGCGACATCAGGCCATAAGCGCCGCGCGCGCCGATGATGACGCCGTCGGGCATCTTGTCGCCGAGCGGCGGCAGCACGTGGTCGGCGGCGCTGAGCACGAGCTGGCTGCGCTTGGACAATCCGCGAGGAACCGATTGCAGGATGAAGGCCTGCAAATCGCCACCCCAGAGGCTGGAATAGACGACGTCGGAGCCGGCGCTCACCAGCGCCGAGATTTCGGTGCCGTATTGTCCCGCGCCGAACTTCGGCAGCAAGTCAGCGCCGAGCTTTGCGTTCGGATAAAGCTGGCTTGCCGCAGCTACGAAGTCGGATCGGCTGTCCTGGCCCCAGGCGTAATCCTGGTTGATGGCCGAGAACGTCTCCATCTTGATGTTCTTCATCTTCATGTAACGGATGAGCGCGGCGTTATCCATCGTTGCATGAGCAGCCGTGCGGAAGACGTAGTTGTACTTGGCTTCCTCGAAGATGCGCGGCGTGCCGCAATCGAACAGCAGCAGCATCTTCTTGAGTTCTTCGGCGATGGGCGCGACCGCGAGGCAGTCGCCCGAGCCGATGTATCCGACCACGGCATCGACGTTGTCGCGCTGATAGAGGTTGCGCAGTTCCTGCACCTGCTTGGTCGCGCCGCCGTTCTCGTCAATGACGACCGGCTCGATCTTCATGCCGCCGAAGCCGACCTTCTTGTACGGCGCGGGGGCAGCACCCTTGTTCAGTTCGTCGATGACGAACTGCGCGCCCTTGCTGGCGGGCACGCCGAAGCTCTCCGCTGCCGGGCCGGACAGGAAGGTGACGATGCCGAGCTTGAATGTTTCCTGAGCCGATGACGGCCCCGTCAGCGCAAGAACCGCGCCGGAACATGCCGCCAGCATCCCGAAAGATTGCTTGATCCGCGTGAAATAAGTCATTTTTCCTCCCAAATGGCCGGTCGAAGCCGGCTCTTGATCCGCACCTGTTCGCCAGGCGTCAGTGATATCGGCGTCAGTTTAGGGGGGCTTTCGCGGCGCGTCTATGATGCCATCGCAAAACCGCTTCCGGCGAAACGCCGCACGTCCGCGCAGCTCGCTTGGTTTCGCTGGACAGAACGGATGATGACGCGGATCAGGATGTCTGGCGCTTTCGCTTCGGATTGGCATTGCGCGCGGCCTGCTTGCGGCGCGCCGCCTTTTTATTCGCCAGCCTGAGCTGGGTGTAATTGAGCACCTGCTGCATCGCAGCGCGGGCCTTTTCCGCGTTGCCTTCGTCGATGGCGCGGGCGGCGGCGGCATGATTGGGCAGGTTCTCGTCGAACCAGCCGGCGGTGCCGGTGGCAACCAGAAAAACCGTTGAGAGAATGGTGTCGATGGCGCCGCGAAAACCTTGCAGCACCGGATTATGCGTGGCGTCGATGATCGCGAGATGAAACGCCTTGTCGGCTTCGATCGCGCTGGCCTGGTTGTGCGAGGTTTCCATCGCGGCCAGCGCCGCGTTGATGCATTTCCGGTCCGCCGCCGTCGCCCGCACCGCGGCGAGTGCAGCAGCGGCAGGCTCGATGATCGAACGCACTTCCTGGATCGCGAGCAGCAGTTCGCGGTTCGGCTCGCCCTTGCCCAGCAGCCAGCTCAGGACGTCGCGGTCGAGCAGGCTCCAGTCGCCGCGCGGCCGGACCTGCGTGCCGTGGCGCGGGCGGACGCTGACCAGTCCCTTCGCGGCGAGGGTCTTGATCGTCTCGCGGATTACGCCGCGACCGACGCCGAACCGGACTTCGAGATCGTATTCGGGCGGCAGCGACGCGCCGACCGGAATGACGTTCTGCGCGATCTCGATGCCGAGCGTTTTCAGCACGGCCTGAATGCGGCCGGGCTTGACGCGCTTGTCCACGACTTTGGAACGGGCCTTTGACGGTGATTTCATGCGGGTGCGGTGATTGTCTTGAGGCAGGTGAATCGACGATACCACGCGCGCGTTCGCCGTCACAATCATTCGGCTTTGCTGCGATGCGGAGAATACGCGCGATTACTGCATGCGCTGGAGCAGCACATAGGGCTGTCCATCCTCGGAGCCGATGACGGTTTCGACATCGAACACGTCGGCGATCATCTTGCTGGTGATCGTCCCGGCCGGGCTGCCGTCGGCAGCGACGGTGCCCTTGTGCAGAACGATGATGCGATCCGCGAAGCGCACCGCAAGGTTGATATCGTGCAGCACGGCGACGACGGCGGTGCCGGCGCGGGCGCGGCGTCTGGCGATTTCAACGAGGTTGATCTGATAGCGCAGGTCGAGGCTCGATGTCGGCTCGTCCAGCAACAACGCGCCGGGGCCATGATCGGCCTCGCCGCAGGCAAGCTGCACCAGCACCCGCGCGAAATGCGCGCGCTGCTGTTCTCCGCCGGACAATGTCGGCAGTGCGCGATGCCGGAACGGCTCCAGTTCCAGTTCGGCAATAGCTGCGTTGACCAGCGGCTGCGCAGTGACGCGCGCGCGTTCGCCCGCGCCCATGCTGACGATTTCTTCCACCGTGAACGGAAAGCTCACGCTCACATGCTGGGACAGCATGACGCGATGCTTCGCCAGTTCGCGCGACGAGAATGACGCGAGATCGCGGCCCTTGAGACGCACGGCTCCGGCGCTGCACCGAAGGTCGCCGGACAGCAGCCGCAGCAGCGTCGATTTTCCGGCACCGTTGGGGCCGACGATGGCGACGGTCTCGCCACTGCGCAGCTGCACGCTTACCTTGTCGAGTAGCGTCGCCTGGCGGATCTGCACGCAGACCGCATCGGCTTCCATCAGTGTGGGGGAGGCCGCAGTCATGATCCGATCAGCCCCCGCTGCCGCAGCAGGATGAACAGAAAGAACGGCGCGCCGAGCGCCGCCGTGAGAATTCCGATGGGGACTTCCGCCGGGGCCGCCAGCACGCGCGCGATGGTGTCGGCGAGAATGAGCAGGATCGCGCCGAGACAGACGGAGGCGGGCAGCAGCATGCGATGGCCGGGGCCGATCACGATTCGCAGCAGATGGGGCACCACGATGCCGACGAAGCTGACCACGCCGCAGATCGAAACCGCAACGCCGGTCATCGCCGAAATCAGCACGATGGAGATTTTCTTCAGCCGCTGGACATCGACGCCGGTGTGAAACGCTTCCGCTTCGCCGAGCACCAGCACGTCGAGGCCGCGCGCGATCAGGGGGATCGCAAGCAGGGCGAGCAACGCCACCGGCGCGACGATACCGGCTTTCGGCCAAGTTGCGCCGCTGAGCGATCCCAGCAGCCAGAATGTAATGTCACGCAACTGGCGGTCATCCGCGACGAACACCAGAAGGCCGATGCCGGCGTTCGCAATGGCGGCGATGGCGAGGCCCGCAAGCAGAAAGATCGCAACGGATGTGCGGCCCTCGCGGCTGGCGATCTTGTAGAGAACAGTCGTCGTGACCAGCGAGCCCACGAATGCCGCAACCGGCAGCAACTCGAATTGCAGGAAACGAAAGCTCGCGCCCCACGCGCTGTCGGAAATCACGATGGCACTGGCCGCGGCGAACGCGCCGCCGCTCGACACGCCGACCAGCGCGGGATCGGCGAGGGGATTGCGAAACAGCCCCTGCATGATCGCGCCGGACAGCGCCAGCAATCCGCCGATCATTCCGGCAATCGCGATGCGTGGAATCCGGATCGACCATAATACAAGCTGATCGCGCGCCAGCATCGCGGGGTCCGCGTTGGCGATGTTGAATCCGAGGGCTGCAGCCAGACGGTTCAGCGGAATTCCCGCAGCACCTACAGTCGTTGCCAGCAGGCCGACGGCGAGAACGCCCGCGATGAGAATGACATAGACCAGCGCCGCCGGAGGACGCATGCCGTGCATGCGCATCGCGGCAGGCGGTGAAGCTGCCGGAGTTGCATCGGCAGATGTCATTGATGGCAATCGACCGAGAGCGCCGCCGGTTTCCATGTCGCGGTGCGCTCGGCGAGGTCCGGATAAAGCGAGACTGCAAGGTCGCGCGCGGCTGCGGCAGTGCGCGGACCGAATCCGAGCAAGTACAATCCATCCATCGCGACGAAGGATTTCTTCGCAGCCGCTGGCGTGAGGGCGAATGACGGATTGGCGAACACGGCTTCTGCTTCGAGTTGTTCGCGGCCGCGCTGCATGGTGAGAATCACGTCGGGTCGGGCAGCGACAATCGCCTCGTCGTTGACGGGCTTGTAGCCGTCGAAGCCATCGACGGCGTTGACGCCGCCCGCCATTTTGATGATCTCGTTGGCGGCGGTCTTTTGTCCCGCGACCATCGCGCGGCCGTTGAGGAACGACATCACGAACATCACCCGCGCCGGCTTTTGGATATGTCCGCGCAGCTTGTTCAACTCGGCAAGATCCTTGCTGACCGCAGCGCTGAGGCAGGCACCGCGCGCATCGACGTTCATGGCGTGCGCCACGAGCTTGATCTTGTCGAGCAGGCCTTGCTCCGTGAATGTTTCCGGAAATGCCACGTAAGGAATTTTCGCGGCGTCCAGAACCTCCAGCGTTTCCTTGGGGCCAGCGCCTTCGATGGCCAGAATCAGTTGAGGGTTCAGGCCCAGCACGCCCTCGGCGGAAAGCTGGCGCATGTAGCCGACGTTGGGTTTTTCACTGAGCGCCTTCGCAGGATAAAGACTGGTGGTATCGACGCCAACGATCCGGTCCTGAAGACCGAGCGCATACAGGATCTCGGTGATTGCCCCGCCGATCGAGACAATGCGCGATGAATTTCCGATCATCACGTCACGGCCGCGCGCGTCCTGGATGACGATGCCTGCCGCGGCGAGCGGCGTCAGCAAGACGGCGAGTACACCGAGGCACAAGGCGAAACCAGAAATTGCACGGGGCATTCGGCAAGCAGGCATTGTCGGTTTCATTTCGTCAGGATCAGTTTGTTCTGCGCGGTCAATCGCAGGCGATAGGTTTCCTCGCCGTGAGAAATAATGATTTCGCGCGAAGCGACAAACAGGTCACGGCTGTCGAGGCGGTTATCCGATAACCGGATCGAACGCTCAATTAGAGTCGTTCCAGACTGAGTGCCAGATTTACCGTCGTTCTTTTCGTCACCATTCATACGTCTTGCATATTCTGTTCGAGAACTCGTTGTTCTTCTTTAATTTTGCCGCCGCGCAAACACCAACGCTCAAGTTTACAATAGGTATAAAGTGGCTGATCTGCGGTTGACCCCGCGCCCGCATTTTATGAAAAGTGGCAACACGTTGGCAAAAGGCCAGCGTGGTTTAATTTGATAGCCAGCCAGCCGCCTTCGGGCGAAGCCCGCCAGCCACATCAGTCTAAAAAGATTTGGGGTTGTGATGTCGGGGCTGACTGCGCGCGCGTGCGCGCTTCTCTTGTCTGTGTCTGTTGTTTCTCTGGTCGCGGCGGGCGCGATGCCCGTCCATGCGCAGTCGACTGGCCCGGCAGCGCAGATTGAACAGGCCGCGAAGCCTAAACCGATCAAGCGCAAGCGATCCGGTGCGCCGATGGCGGCAGTGCCTTTGCCGCAGGGCGTGATGAATGCAAACGCGCAGATCGGTCAGCCGGTCTATCAATCGCTCGACGAGATCACGGTCGCCGCATCGAAGACCGAGGAGCGCGCCATCGACGCGCTGGCTCCCGTCAGCGTGGTGACGCTCGACCAGATTCAGGGGCGTCAGGCCAGCCGCATCTCCGATCTTATCTACAATGTTCCCGGCGTGTGGATACAGGATCGCGGCGACGATCCATCGACGTCGATCAACATTCGCGGCTTGCAGGATTTCGGCCGCGTCGCGGTCATTGTCGATGGCGCGCGCCAGAACTACCAGCGCACCGGACACAACTCGAACGGCTCGTTCTTCCTCAATCCCGAGTTGATCGGCGGCATCGACATCGTGCGCGGCCCGACCGCGAACATCTATGGCTCCGGCGCCATCGGCGGCGTGGCGGCATTCCGCACCAAGGATATTCAGGACGTGGTGCGCCCCGGCGAGCGCTGGGGCGTCGATGCCAACACGATTTTCGGAACCAACCGCGGCCGGGCGCTTGGCTCGGTGTTCGGCGGCGTGAAGGTCAATCCGAACGTCGATGTGTTCGCGGGCGGTACCTATTCGACGCAGGACAGTTACAAGGACGGCACCGGCACCACGGTGGAGAACACGGCGCAGCAACTGACAGCCGGCATTGCCAAGATCACCGTTCGTCCGGCCGATGGCCACGAGGTCAAGCTCGGCGGCATTTTCCAGGAAGACGTTTACAATGTCGGGCAGCCGCGGCGTCCGGTCGGGCAACCGTTCGCGCAGCCGGGAGCAGCAGGCAACGGCACCTCGGTTTACGCGACGAGCCTGAAGAATTACACCACGACGCTGGGCTGGAAGTATTCCCGGCCGGACGACCAGATCTTCGACTGGGATGCCAAGGTTTACTGGAATCGCACCGACAGCCAGCAGGTCAAGATCGCTCATAATTCTGCGCTCGCTACCGGCAACTGTACCGGCGGCCAGCCCGGCAACAGCATCACCGGCTGCATCGGCGACCGGCGCGGCTACCTCATCGACACGTTCGGTTTCGATTTTCACAACACCTCGCGCTTCCAGATCGGCGACTGGCGGCATGCCGTGACCTACGGCGCCGACGGATTCCGCGATGAAGTTTCGACCTTCGACCGGAGCGGAAATTCCAACAAGACGACACCCGGCGGCGAGCGCACCGTGCTGGGCGGCTTCGTTCAGTGGAAGGCGAACTATACGTCGCTGCTCGAAGTGGTCAGCGCCGTTCGCTACGACAACTACAATCTGAGTTCGTCGATCGGCTCGGCAAGCGGCGACCGCTTCTCGCCCAAGATCACGGTCGGACTGCTTCCGGCGGACGTCGTAACGCCTTATGTCAGCTACGCCGAAGGCTATCGCGCGCCCTCGATCACCGAAACGCTTGTGGCCGGCGCTCACGTCGCGACCGGCACCGGGCAGGGCGACTTTTCGATATGCCCGGACGGAACGCGCGGATTTTTCTGCTTCCTGCCGAATGCGAATTTGCGTCCCGAGGTCGGCAAGACCAAGGAAATCGGCGTGAACGTGAAGAAGAACAATCTCTTCACCCCCGGCGACAGCCTCCGCGCGAAGTTGAATTTGTTCCGGAACGATGTGGACGACTACATCGACTCCGTTCAGTTCACCGGACCTCCGTTCAACAGTTTCCCGCCGACCCCCGGCACGTTCCCGACCACCTATCTCCAGTACCAGAACATCGCGCACGCCCGCATTCAGGGTTTCGAAGCCGAGACGATGTACGATGCCAACACTTACTTCATCGGCGTGTCGGCCACGCTGCAGGACGGAAAGAACACCCGGACCGGCATCGGCCTCTACAGCATTCAGCCGCAGAAGATCACGACGACCGCGGGACTGCGCTTCATGGAAAACAAGGTCGTGGTCTCGGCGATGTGGACGTCGGTGAAGGGTAACACCAACATTCCTGTCACCTATCTGCCCGGCACGTCCTACGAACTGGTCAATCTTTATCTGTCGGTCAGGCCGACCAAGGACGTCGCGTTCAACTTCTCGGTCGAGAACCTGCTCAACCAGTACTACCGGCCTTACGCGATTCCGCGCGCCGCCGACTTCACCTCGGCGCAGAACGACGTGCTCTGGGCGAGCGCCGGCGCGGGCATCGTTTACAAGGCAGGCTTGAGATATCACTTCGGAGGAAGCTGAACGAAAGACATTCGATAAACGCTTCTCAGCAAAGCAAAACGGATCAGGCCGCGCAGAGTTTTTCTGCGCGGCTCGGCGCGTTTGCGCGGATGAGCGGAACAGACCTGAACACCATGAACACATCACTCTTTGAGAACCGGCCATTCGGCCCTACACTTCGACAAACAGGGGAAGCACGATGTTTATTGCAATGAACAGATTCCAGGTGAAGACCGGCTCCGAGCAGGCGTTCGAGACCGTGTGGGCGACGCGCGAGTCCTATCTCAGCGAGCTCGCGGGCTTCGTCGAGTTTCACCTGCTGCGCGGGCCGGTGGCCGAGGATCACACCCTGTACTCGACACACACGACCTGGACCGACAAGGCGGCGTTCGAGGCGTGGACCAAGTCCGAACAGTTCCGCAAGGCCCATGCCCGCGCCGACAACCAGACCGGGCCGAGCCTCTACCTCGGACATCCGAAGTTCGAAGGCTTCGACGTCATCCAGACCGAGCGCAAGACCAGCGCCGCCGCCTGACGCTTCCATGCCGACGTTGAAAGTAAAGTCATGCTGAGCACCAATCTCATCGACCTCAAGACGCATATGGCGGAAAATCCCGGCGCCGTCATCGAGGATGTGGCGCACGCAAAGAATGTCACGGCCCGCGCCGTGATCGAGGCGCTGCCGGACGCGATGCGCAGCTTCGCGCCGGGATCGTCATTCGTCGATGCGATGCAGGAGATCGCGACGTGGGGCGAGGTGACGCTGATTATCCATACCGCCGACGGGATTTTCGAAGTCACCGAGCCGGTTGGCGGCGGAGAAATCGGGCGCGGCTATTACAACATCATGAAGCCGAAAGGCATGCACGGCCATCTGCGCCATGAACGTTGCGGGGGCATTGCCTTTGTCGAACGTCCATTCATGGGCAAGGCGTCGGCCTTCGTGGCGTTCCTCAACGTCGATGGCGGCGTGATGTTCAAGGTGTTCGTCGGGCGGGACGAAGCCCGCGCGCTGAAGGCCGATCAGCTTGCGGCGTTTCGCGCGCTGGCGAAGAAG
>JAZKGC010000054.1:84969-110116 GCA_040386115.1 Pseudomonadota bacterium | reverse complement strand
AGCCCGCGCGCTGAAGGCCGATCAGCTTGCGGCGTTTCGCGCGCTGGCGAAGAAGGCCGGGTGAGCATCGCTCTATTGCGTCCGTCTCCGCGGAAGCGGGGATCGACGCTTTAGGGCACCACCACTTTAGGACACCAAGACTTTAAGTGTGCTGGATTCCCGCTTTCGCGGGAATGAGCGGAGAGAGGGGTGCACCGCGTGGCGGCGATGCTTCGATTACCGCTTCACTTGCTTTGCGCCTTGCTCACTCCGCGGCGTGCTTCACATGCGGCGTCGCTGCAATAGGCTCGATTGCGCCTTCGCCGTGCTGCCTGAGCGGACGGTTGCCGCCGAGCGCGCGCAGCAGCACGTAGAACACCGGCGTGAAGAAGATGCCGAACGCCGTCACCCCGATCATGCCGGAGAACACAGCGATGCCCATGGCGTGGCGCATTTCCGAGCCGGCGCCTGTGGAGATCACCAGCGGCACCACGCCCATGATGAATGCCAGCGACGTCATCAGGATCGGCCGCAATCGAAGACGGCTCGCCTCGATGGCCGCCTCGATCGGCTTGCGCCCGGCGAATTCAAGTTCGCGCGCGAACTCCACGATCAGAATCGCGTTCTTGGCCGATAGTCCCACCAGCACGATGAGGCCGATCTGCGTGAACACGTTGTTGTCGCTGCCGGTGATCCAGACGCCGAACATCGCCGCCAGCAGGCCCATCGGCACGATCATGATGATGGCAAGCGGCAATGTAAGACTCTCATATTGCGCGGCCAGCACCAGGAACACCAGAAACAGCGCAATCGGGAACACATACAGCGATGAGTTGCCCGCGATGATTTCCTGATAGGTCAGTTCGGTCCATTCATACGCGATACCCTTCGGAAGCGTTTCCTTGGCGATACGGTCCACGGCGGCCTGCGCCTGTCCGCTGGAATAGCCGGGCGCAGCACCGCCATTGACGTCGGCGGTGAGGAATCCGTTGTAGCGCATGGCGCGTTCCGGCCCGGCGCTGGACTGGACCTTCAGCAGCACCGACAGCGGCACCATCTCGCCGGTGTTGGAGCGCACCTTGAGCTGGCCGACATCTTCTGCGCGGGCGCGGAATTTCGAATCCGCCTGCACGCGAACCGAATAAGTGCGTCCGAATTTGTTGAAGTCGTTCACGTACAGCGAGCCGAGATAAATCTGCATGGTGTCGAACACACTGGTCACCGGCACGCTCAGCTGCCGCGCCTTGGTGCGATCGATGTCGGCGTAAAGCTGCGGCGTGTTGACCTGGAAGCTCGAGAACAGCCCGGCCAGTTCCGGCGCGGTCTGGGATTTCGCCAGAAATGCCTTGGTCGCCTCGTTCAGCGCGTCGTAACCCGCGCCGACGCGATCTTCGATCTGCAGCTTGAAGCCGCCGATGGTGCCGAGGCCGGGGACCGGCGGCGGCGGGAACATGGCAATGAAGGCTTCCTGGACTCCGGCGTACTTTCCGTTGAGCGCCTTGGCGATTGCAGCGCCGCTCAGGTTCGGATCCTTGCGCTTGTCGAAATCGTCGAGACCCACGAAGACGATGCCGGCGTTCGACGAGTTGGTGAAGCCGTTGATGGAAAGGCCCGGAAACGCAATCGCGTTCTCCACGCCGGGCTGCTTGAGGGCGATGTCGCCCATCTGCCGGATCACCTCTTCGGTGCGGTCAAGTGTGGAGCCGTCCGGCAATTGCGCGAAGCCGACGAGATACTGCTTGTCCTGTCCCGGCACGAAGCCGCCCGGCACAGCCTTGAACAGGCCGAAGGTGAGGGCGATCAGTGCGACATAGGCACCCATCATGATGGCTCTGCGGGAGATCACCCGCTTCACGCCGCCGCTGTAGGCTTCGGAACTGCGATGGAAGAATGTGTTGAACCGCTTGAAGAACCACCCAAGCCCCTTGTCCATCGTTCGTGTCAGCGCATCCTTCGGCGCGTCGTGCGATTTCAGCAGCAAGGCCGCCAGCGCCGGCGACAGCGTCAGCGAGTTGAACGCGGAAATCACGGTCGAGATCGCAACCGTCAGCGCGAACTGCTTGTAGAATTGTCCCGTGAGGCCGCTGATGAAGGCGAGCGGCACGAACACCGCGACGAGAACGAGCGCGATGGCGATGATCGGTCCCGTGACTTCGCGCATGGCCTGATAACTGGCCTCGATCGGTGTCAGGCCTTTCTCGATGTTGCGCTCGACGTTTTCCACGACGACGATGGCGTCATCGACCACGATGCCGATGGCGAGCACAAGCCCGAACAGGGTGAGGGCGTTGATGGAGAATCCAAACAGGAACATCACCGCGAAGGTGCCGATGATCGATACCGGCACGGCGATCAGCGGAATGATCGACGCGCGCCATGTTTGCAGGAACAGGATGACCACCAGAACCACCAGCGCCACCGCTTCCAGCAGTGTGTGCACCACGGCTTCGATGGAGGCGCGGACGAACTGGGTCGGGTCATAGACGATGCTGTAGTCCATGCCGTCCGGCATGTTCTCTTTCAACTCCGCCATGATCTTGCGGACGTTGTCGGAAATCTGGATGGCGTTGGAGCCGGGCGACTGGAAAATCGGCACCGCAACCGCCGACTTGTTGTTCAGCAGCGAGCGCAGCGAATAGTCGGCCGCGCCAAGCTCGATGCGCGCGACGTCGCGCAGGCGGGTGACTTCGCCGTTGGCACCGGTCTTGACGATGATGTCGCCGAATTCTTCCTCGTCCTTGAGGCGTCCTTGCGCATTGACCGACAATTGCAGGTCGAGGCCGGTTTCATTTGGCGATGCGCCGATCACGCCGGCGGCGGCCTGCACGTTCTGCGCGCGGATTTCAGCGACGACGTCGCTCGCCGACAGGCCGCGCTCGGCGACCTTCTGCGGATCGAGCCAGATTCGCATCGAATAGTCGCCCGCGCCGAACAATTGCACCTGACCGACGCCCTGAATGCGCGCGATCCGGTCCTTGACGTTCAGCACGGCATAATTGCGCAGATATGTCATGTCGTAGCGGTCGTTCGGCGACAGCAAATGAACGACCATCGTGAGGTCGGGCGCGCTCTTGATGGTGGTGACGCCGAGCGCGCGGACCTCCTGCGGCAGGCGCGGTTCGGCCTGCGACACGCGGTTCTGCACCAGCTGCTGCGCCTTGTCGGGATCGGTGCCGAGGCGGAAGGTGACGTTGAGCGTCATCACGCCGTCGGTGGTGGCCTGGCTGCTCATATAGAGCATGTTCTCGACGCCGTTGATCTGCTCTTCGATGGGCGTGGAAACGGTCTCGGCGATGACCTTCGGGTTAGCGCCGGGATACTGCGCGCGCACCACCACGGTGGGCGGCGAGACCTCGGGATATTCCGAGATCGGCAGCGCCGGCAGCGACAGCAGGCCCGCGAGGAAAATCAGCGTCGAGAGAACGCCTGCGAAAATAGGCCGATCGATGAAGAATCTCGAGAAGTTCATGGCGTTGTCTCTTTGAGTCGTGTTGTTCGCGCACGCCGCCGGCGCGAGCCTGGCGGCGCGGATCGATCTGCGTTAGTTCGCGTCCATCGCAACGACTTCCGGCGCGACCGCGGCACCGGGACGAATCCGTTGTAGTCCCTTGACGACGATGTGCTCGCCGACCTTGAGGCCGCCGGTCACCATGCGCAGCCCGTCAATCGACACGCCGAGCGTGACTTCGCGGTATTCAGCCTTGTTGTCCTTGCTCACCACCATCACGTATTTCTTGTTCTGGTCGGTGCCGACCGCGCGCTCGTTAATCATCATCGCGCGCGCCGTCTTGGGCTGGCCCATCAGCAGGCGCACGAATTGGCCGGGGATCAGGCGGCCGTCGCTGTTGTCGAAGATGGCGCGGACGCGAACGGTTCCGGTGCGCGGATCGACCTGATTGTCGATCAGCTGCATGCGGCCTTCAAACGGCGTGCCTTCGCTGGTGGAGGTGCCCATCCTGACCGGGATGCGGCCGATCTCCGACGCGTTGCCGTCGTCCGCGAGCGATTTCAGGGCGCGCAGCACGACCTGCTCGTCGGCGTTGAAGCTGGCATAAATCGGCGTGGTCGAGACGATCGTGGTGAGGACCGGCGCGCCGGGGCCGGCCGCGATCAGGTTGCCGGCCGTGATTTCCAGCTTGCCGACCCGGCCCGAAACCGGCGCGCGAACTTCGGTGTAGCCGAGATTGAGCTGCGCGGTTTGCAGGGCGGCCTGCGTGGATTTCAAATTGGCCTGCGCTTCGAGATAGGCATTGATGCGGGCGTCCTGGTCGCGCTGAGAAATGGTTTGCGATCCGGTCAGTTGCTGGCCGCGCTCGTAGTCGCTCTTGGTGAGAACGAGGCGGGCTTGCGCGGCCGCGACCTGGGCTTCCGCCCGCGCGACGTCCGCTGCATAGAGAGCAGGGTCGATCAGGATGAGAACGGAGTCGCGTTTGACCAGCGCACCTTCACGAAAGTGAATTTCCTGAACTGCGCCGGCTACCCGCGAGCGGACTTCGACGCGTTCGATGGCCTCGAGGCGGCCCGAAAATTCATCCCATATCGCGGTTTCGCGCTCATCCACCACGGACACCGACACGGGAGTGGCGGGAGGGGCGGCTTTCGCCGCGGCATTTTGTGCCTCGGCGCGATCATTCGCCCCGGTGAAAACCAGCGCTCCGGCGGCGGCCAGAACGGCAATCGCAACCGCGGCGCTTAAAAGTCGGTTGTTGGAAGACAGATTTCTCATGACGTGCCCCACAGCGTTAAGCTGGATTAACCTAGAGTTTTCGTTGCAAGAACAATGGCTTGGAAAGAGCCGACGATGGCTGGAACCGCACTTTAGCGACGGTTCCAGACATTCATATTACGTTGCACCGCAAAAATCTATAACGGTCAGTACAGATGGGACTTGGACTTTCGGCGTCAAGGGACATATCTAACGAAAGGTAGAAAAATCAGGAGGCCACGATCATGGCCATGGGCCGCCCACGGGAATTCGATCTCGACCAGGCTTTGGAAGACGCTCTCCACGTTTTCTGGAGCAAGGGTTACGAAGGCGCGTCGATGGCTGACCTGACCGAGGCCATGGGCATTACCAAGCCGTCACTTTACGCAGCGTTCGGCAACAAGGAAGAGCTTTTTCGCAAGGCGTTCGACAGCTACATCGAGGGACCGGCCGGGTATGCCAAGCTCGCTCTTCAGCAACCCACGGCACGCAGCGTCGTCGAGCATCTTCTCTACGGCGAAGTGGACGCGGTCACCGATCCGGAATGTCCGGCCGGGTGTCTTTCGATCAACGGCGCGCTCGCTTGCGGCGATGCGTCTGAGTCCATCAAGCAGGAGTTGGTGGCGCGGCGCGGGAAATTCGAAAGCGATTTGCGCGAGCGGTTCGAGCGCGCGCACTCCGAAGGCGATTTGCCGAAGGAGGCCGACGCAATCAGTCTCGCGCGCTATGTCGCGACGATTTCGCAGGGACTGGCAGTGCAGGCAGTCGGCGGCACGGGCCGCGCCGAGCTGCGCAACATTGTCGGCATGTTTCTGGCGGCGTGGCCGCCAACAACGCGCAGCTAGTCGCTATTTCAACTGGCTGCGCCGCAGGCCTTTGCGGCGGCCAGAATCCTTTGCGCGCGCAGCCGCACCGGCGCATCGACCATCATGCCATCAAGGGACACCGCGCCGTCGCCGCTGTTTGCGATTTTTCTCGCCCATTCGATCTCCGATGACGCGGGACAAAATCCCGCCAGCGCCGGCGCGATCTGTTTGGGATGAATGCAGAGCTTGCCGCCGAATCCCATCGCCGCTGCATAGCGCGCGTCGTCTTCGACCAGCGCCGCATCGTCGAACGACGGCGTCACGCCTTCGAGCGCCGCTGGCAACTGGCCGAGCCGTGATGCCAGCACGATCTCGGCGCGCGCCATCAGCAGCGCATCGCGGTCCATGCTGCACCCGACATCGGCGCTGAAATCGATGTAGCCGAACGCAAGCCGGTCGGCATGCTTTGCGATCTCGCGCACGGCGGCAAGGCCGTGCGCCGACTCGATCAGCGCGACGATCGGCAGCTTGCCCAGCACGGCGCGCACGCCCAGCAGATGCTCGGCGGATTCCGCCTTCGGCAGCATGATCCCGGCGATGGCGATGCCCTTCATCGCGGCGACGTCGGCAGCGTGCCAGCGCGTTCCGGCCGCGTTGATGCGGACGATTGAATTCGGCGGCAGGGGCGAGGCCACGAGCGTGGCGCGCGCGGCATCTTTCCCGTCAGCCGCCACCGCGTCTTCAAGGTCGATGATGACGCCGTCCGCGCCCGATGCCGCCGCCTTCAAATAGCGATCCGGCCGGTTGGCGGGGACGAACAGCGGCGTGAGGAAATTGATGGACGCGGGAAATGTCATTCAGAGGGCTCGTTTGATTGCGCCGGGCGCGAGGCATAAACTGCCTGGAAGCTCGAACTGTTTAAGCGCGGACCGCATGCCGGCGCAACCGCGATGCATCCTTCAATGCGTTTGCATTGGAGTGCCCGCCCGCCGTATGTTGCGGCCCGAAAGAACGCGGTTTTCAGGGCATGATCCCGAAAAGTGGAAGCCGGTTTCCGGACAAGATCATGCCCACGAAAGACGGAGCAGACGTGGCAGCAATATCCATGCGGATCGGCACGCGCAAGAGCACGATGGCGCTGGCGCAGACCGACGAGATCGCGCGCCGTCTCGCCGATGTGTTGCCCGATCTGAAGGTCGAAATCGTCAGGTTCGAGACACGCGGCGACGCCGACCAGACCAGCAAGCTGCATTCCCACGGCGGCAAGGGCGGCGCGTTTGTCGCCGAAATCCGCCAGGCGGTGAATGCGGGCGAACTGCACGCGGCGATGCATTCGCTGAAAGACATGCCGGGCAACGAGGATACGCCGGGCCTCATCATCGGTGCGACGCTGGTACGCGATCCGCCGCTCGACGCGCTGGTATTGCGCGCCGGGGTGTCGCTGGAGGATTTGAAGCGCTCAAAGGGCAAGGGCTTCAAGATCGGCACCAATGCGGTGCGGCGCGCGGCCTATGTGCGGCGATTGTTTCCGGACATTGAAGTCATTCATTTTCGCGGAGCGGCGGACACCCGCGTCCGCAAGCTCGATGGCCGCGAGATGCAGCGGATGCCCGGCGGCGGCGAGGTCGGCCCTGCGGATGCGCTGATTATGGCGCGCTCTGGGCTGGAGCGCGTCGGGCTCGCGGATCGGATTGCCCATGAATTTTCAGCGCGCGAGATGCTGCCTGCGGTCGGGCAGGGCATCGTCGCGGTGGAGTGCGCCATTGGCGATTGGCAGACCCGGCGTCACCTTGCGCTGATCGACGACCCGGCGGCGCATCTGAGCGCGGATGCCGAGCGCGAGGTATTGTGGATTCTCAACGGCCACTGCAATTCGCCGATCGCGGGATACTCCACCATCGACGGCGCGCTGATGACGCTGACGGCGTCGGTGCTGGATCTTGAAGGCGATCAGTTGCTGGAGACCACGCGCACCGGCCCGGCTAACAAGCCGCGCGAACTTGGCCGCGCGGTGGCGTTCGACCTTCTCGACAAAGGGGCCGCTGCGATCATCGAACGGTCGAGGCCGGTTTAACCAGCGCAGCGATCGTCCTGTGCTACATGATATTCAGGAACTGGACCGGTCTGCCGAATGAAATCTAACACCCCGTTGGTGCAGCGTCTGCGATCGCAACTTCGCAGACTATACGACGGTGAATCTGCCGATGCGCAGCGGTTCCGCTACGGTTTGCTGATCTTCGATACTCTTTCCATCGTTTTTATCGTGGCCACCTCTTTCATCCCCGGAAACCCTTACGTTGAAGTCGCCGATGTCGGCTTCGGCCTTGTCATTCTTGCCGACTTTCTTGCGCGACTTTTTATCGCCGAGAAGCCGTGGCGCGAATTCCTGCATCCTGTCACCTGGGCGGATATCGCAAGTATCGTCTCGTTTCTGGCACCGTTGGCGGGTGAGCAGATCGCCTTCTTGCGCGTGCTGCGCACTTTGCGGCTGATGCGCAGCTACCGTTTGCTGGCGCGGCTTCGTGCCGATTTCCGTTATTTCCGCGCGAACGAGGAGATCATCCTCGCGGGGGTCAATATAGCGGTCTTCCTGTTCGTGATGACCGGCTTCATCTACGCGACCCAGCACGCCACAAATCCTGCCATCACGAACTATCTGGACGCGCTCTATTTCACGGTCACCGCGCTGACGACGACCGGGTTTGGCGACATCACGCTGCCCGGCACGACCGGCCGGCTGATTTCCGTTGTCATCATGATTTTCGGGGTGACCCTGTTTCTCGGTCTGGTACGCGCCATGCTGCGCCCGCCAAAGGTCCGCTTTCCCTGTCCAACGTGTGGTCTGCTGCGGCACGATATCGATGCCGTGCATTGCAAGGCGTGCGGCGAACAGCTGAACATTCCGAACGAGTAGGTCGGAGCAGGGCTTCCGAGAGCTACCCCTTATACGACCGCACGCGCTTGAGCATCTGCTCGACATGCGCAATCGGCGTTTCCGGCTGAATGCCGTGGCCGAGATTGAAAATGAAACGCCCGCCTGCGTAATTCGCCAGCACGTCATCCACCGCGCGGTCCAGCGCAGCACCGCCCGCGATCAATGCCAGCGGGTCGAGATTGCCCTGCACGGCGACACGGCTCTGCACGCGCTCGCGGATCGACGACGGTTCAGCCGCCCAGTCGATGCTGACGCCATCGACGCCGGTGCGCTCCACGTATAATGGCAACTGCGCCCCCGCGCCGCGCGGAAAACCGATGATCTTCGCGCCGGGCACTTTCTTGCGCACACCTTCGACGATGCGCTGCGTCGGTTCAATCGACCACCGCGCGAACTCGCGCGGCGGCAAGATGCCGGCCCAGGTGTCGAAAATCTGCAAGGCATTGGCGCCGGCGGCGAGTTGTCCCAGCAGATACTGAATCGAATTCTCGACGAGGACGTCGATGATCTTCGCAAACGCCTCCGGCTCGCGGTAGGCGAGCATGCGCGCGGGTGCCTGATCCGGCGTGCCTCGACCCGCGACCATATAGGTGGCGACAGTCCACGGCGCGCCGCAGAAACCGATCAATGCGATCTTCGGATCGAGGTCGCGGCGAACGCGGCGCAGCGCTTCATATACTGGTTCAAGCTTTGTGAAATCGGCGGACGTCGCCAACGTCTTGATCTTGTCCGGCGTGTCGAGCGGATCGAGACGCGGACCTTCGCCGGCCTCGAACGTCACGGTGCGGCCCAGCGCGTGAGGGATCACCAGAATGTCGGAGAAGATGATGGCGGCGTCGAAGCCGAAACGCCGGATCGGCTGCAGCGTCACCTCGGCAGCCCATTCGGGATTGAAGCAGAGATCGAGAAAGCTGCCAGCCTTGGCGCGCAGTTCGCGATACTCGGGCAGGTAACGCCCGGCCTGCCGCATCATCCAGACCGGCGGCATAGCCTGGCGGCTTCCCGAAAGAACTTCCATAAATGGTTTAACAGGCTGGGTCTGGCTCAAGCGAAATTCCACTGTGAGAAAAGAGAGTTACTGCCGCTCTGATACACGCTGCAACCGGGTTTTGCCATCGGGGGGCAGGCCTTGCGTGTTTGTAGGTACTGATTTAGAACTGACGGCATGGCTGGTCTGTCGCGTCGAACCATTGTGGCGCTGAGACTGCCTGCGGTATCGGTAAGATGAAAAAAACGGAGGAGATCACGTGAAAACAGCCATCACTGAAATGTTCGGCATCCAGCACCCCATTATCCAGGGCGGCATGCACTATGTCGGCTTTGCCGAACTTGCAGCGGCGGTATCGAACGCAGGCGGCCTCGGCGTCATCACTGGATTGACGCAGAAGACGCCTGAGCTGCTGGCGAAGGAAATCGCCAAATGCAAGGACATGACCGACAAGCCGTTCGGCGTGAACCTGACCTTCCTGCCGACCTTCTCGGCACCTCCGTATCCGGAATATATCGCGGCCATCAAAGAGGCCGGCATCAAGGCAGTGGAAACCGCGGGACGCAGCCCGGAGCAATACATGCCGGCGCTGAAGGCCGCGGGCATCAAGGTCATCCACAAGTGCACGTCCGTGCGTCACTCGCTGAAGGCAGAGGCCATCGGCTGCGACGCGGTGAGCGTGGACGGTTTCGAGTGCGGCGGGCATCCCGGCGAAGACGACATGCCGAACATGATCCTGCTGCCGCGCGCAGAAGAGGAATTGAAGATTCCGTTCGTGGCGTCCGGCGGCATGTCCGACGCGCGCAGCCTTGTTGCGGCGCTTGCGATGGGCGCACAGGGTATGAACATGGGCACGCGCTTCATCGCCACCAAGGAAGCGCCGGTGCATGACAACGTGAAGCAGGCGCTGCTCAAGGCCACCGAATTCGACACCCGCCTCGTGATGCGCAATTTGCGCAACACAGAACGCGTCCTGACCAATAAGGGTGTCGAGAAGCTGATCGAGATCGAGAAGGAAAAGGGCAAGAGCATCAAGATCGAAGATATTCTTGAGGAAGTCGCGGGCGTCTATCCGAAGGTCATGATTGACGGCAACATGGACGCGGGCGCTTGGAGCTGCGGCATGATGGTCGGTCTGATCCACGACATCCCGACCTGCAAGGAACTGATCGATCGCATCATGGCCGATGCCGAATACCTCATCCGCAAGCGCCTGACCGGCTTCCTCGACGGCAACTTCGCCCACGAGGCACCGCGACGGAAGGTGGCGTGAGATAATTCGTCATTCCGGGGCGCGAGCGCTTGCGAGCGCCCCCGGAATCTCGAACTTATATCCGATGAACTCTTCTGCATTCCGGATAAGCCCGCACAGCGGGCTGTCCGGAATGATGTGCCGGATTTGATAGCCGGGACAAGCCCGGCCATGACGAGTGCCGGGTATTTTATGCCAGCCGATACGCCTGGCGCATCTCGTCGATGGCCGCGAGCCTGGCGTGAAGCACCGACCAGTCGTCGCTCGCCGCAATCGGCTTCCAGATCGCCTCGACCTCATCGATCAACATGGTGCAGGCGAGGGGTTTTTGGAAGTAAGCGTGATCGAGATTGACGCCCGGACGCGGGGAAAAATCCTGCATCGCATCTTTCACCGGCGTGAACGCATCGCTCGCGTAGTGATCCCTGGACGTGCTTTTCGCTGCGCGCTCCGCGCTCGAGAGTCCGCCGAACCAGTCGAAGAACGTCTGCTCGAACGGAGCTTTGGAATCCGACAGAAACACCCAGACCGCGCGCGCTAATTCCGCGTCGCGCTCCACACCTTGCGATGCCACGCCGAGCCGTCTCATCAAGGCCTCGGTGAATTCCTGACGCAATGCGGGCTCGAACGCGCCGAGCGCTGTTTCAAGGCTCGGTTGATCCGCCAGCGGCAGCAGGCATTCGGCGAGGCGGGTGACATTCCAGAACAGTGCGTCCGGCTGACGCCCGAACGCATAAAGCCCGGTCTCGTCGAAATACGCGGCTGTGAATGCCTGATCCAGCACCGGCAGGAACCGCCACGGGCCGTAATCGAAACTCTCGCCGGTGACGTTGATGTTGTCGGTGTTCAGCACGCCATGAACGAAGCCGGCCGTCATCCATTGCGCGCCGACGCGCGCGACGCGCCGGCAAACCTCTTCGAGAAACGCCACGGCGCGAGCGGCCGCTTCGTCGCGCCAGAGTTCCGGCATGTAAGTCTTGATTGTATAATCGAGCAGCTTCTGGATGTTCTCTGTGCTGCGCAGAAACGCCTGACGCTGGAACGTGCCGATCCGGATATGCGAATGGCTGAGCCGCACCAATACCGACGAGCGCGTGGGCGAGGGCTCGTCGCCGCGCTGAAGCGCTTCGCCGGTCTCGATCAGGCTGAACGTCTTCGATGTCTCGACGCCGAGCGCCTCCAGCATCGTGGTCGCGAGCACTTCGCGCACGCCGCCCTTCAGCGTGAGGCGGCCATCGGCGGTGCGCGACCACGGCGTTTTGCCGCTGCCCTTGGTGGCGAGATCGAGCAGGCGGCCTTTGTCATCGTGCAATTGCGCGAACAAAAATCCGCGTCCGTCGCCGAGTTCGGGATTGTAGGTGCGGAACTGGTGACCGTGATAGCGCAGCGCCAGCGGCTTCTTGAAACTGCCGTCGAGCGCCGTGAAGCGCCCGAAATGCGCGATCCATTCCTCATCGGTCAGCATATCCAGCCCGACGGATGTTGCCGCGCGCTGGTTGCGGTAGCGCAGGATGTGCTCCGGGAACGAGGCCGCCGCGACCTCGTCGTAGAATTCCGGGCCGAGCGCGGCGTGGCTTGCCGACGCGCGGTATTGTGGAGAAAATGGCATGGGGGACTCGATCTAGAATGGAAGCTGGCCGCTCTTCATGTAGTACACGACGAGGAAGCCGATCGCCCCTCCGACGAGAATCCCGAGAACGACTTTCATGGCGGTTTTGCTCCAATGATGGCGGATTACCCGCGATCGCTTTTACCTCTCCCGCAATGGGAGAGGGCGTGTGTCGCATACGTCCGCTACCCTCAGTGAATCTCCGCGGCCTTCGCCAGCGCTTCCTTCAGCTTGTCGAGCGTGAATGACGGGCTGCGGGCGATGCCGAGGATCGGTTCCTCGCGCCGTTCGCACAACTTGGCGGCATCGGGAAGCTTGGCGGCGACATCCACGGGAATCACCACCGCGCCGTGACGGTCCGCATGAATGAGATCGCCGGAGCGCACCGTCATGCCGGCGACGCAAATGTCGTCGCCGAACCCGGCCAGATGCACATAGGCGTGCGACGGCCCGACGCTTCCGGCCAGCGCCTGAAATCCCGGCGCCCATTGCGGAATATCGCGGATCGAGCCGTCGGTGATGACGCCGAGGCAGCCGAGCGCTTTATGAACCGAACTGTTCACTTCGCCCCAGAACGCGCCGAAGCCGATGTTCGCGCCGTCGAGATCCTGAATGACGCTGATCTGCGGCCCGTGTCCGGTGCCGGCATATTCATAATAGGCGATCCGTTGCGCGCGTTGATCGGCGGCCGACAGGCTCGACGGCGACGTGGCGCGGATTGTTGCGGTGCGGGCGTAGCCCACCATCGGCGGCAGGTCCGGAAACGGGCAGACCAGCGGCTTTGTCGTGTAGCCGGTCAGCCGCCGCTCCGGTGCGACGATCTCCAAGGCGTTGCAGATGGTCGGGGTGTCGTAGCGCGCCAGCGCCTCGAGCAACGAGGCGGGAAGGAAGTCGGTCACGGGTTGATCTCCTGTGGTTTTTGTTATGCGGTCCCGATCCGGATGAGCGGCGCGGGCCAAGTTTGCCTTTGTAAACGCAACGCGGCAAGTGCGAGGTCCGCTCCCTCTGGCCGCTTGCGGGGGCGGGTGAATCAAGGCGATGATGGACGCGCAGGGCTTGCGATACCGACAAACAAAATATCAGGGGATGAAATGGCGACCAACAAGAAGAAACTGCTGATCGTGGAAACCATGTCGCCGGGCGGCTGGGCGCTGTTCCGGGAGCGAAGCGACATCGAGGCTATCGAATTTCCCAACACCATTTCCGCGCCGGACTTCAACGCGATGCTGCGGCAGTACGCCCCGGTCAACGGCGTGGCGCTCGGCGGCACGGGTTTCGGCGCGAACGAGATCGTCTCCTCCGGCGAGATGATGGTGGTCGGGCGCATCGGCGTCGGATATGACGCGGTCGATGTGGCAGCGTTGAGCGCCAACAAAATTCCATTGATGACCACGGGCATCGCAAATTCGCCGTCGGTCGCCGAATGCGCGCTGTTCATGATGCTGGCGCTGGCCAAGCGCGCCGCCGAACTCGATGCGCTGGTCAAGAGCGGCAACTGGACCAAGCGGCTCGGCGCGATCCCGTTCGACCTGCTCGGCAAGACGGTGCTGGTGGTCGGCTTCGGCCGCATCGGCACGCGGCTGGTGACGCGCCTCGTGGCCATGGAGATGAATGTTCTGGTCTACGATCCGTTCAAGTCAGCGGCCGAGATCGAGGCGGCCGGAGCCGAACGCGTGACCGATCTCGACGCAGCGCTGCCGCGCGCGGATTTCGTCTCGCTGCATTGCCCGAAGGCGCCGGAAACCGTCGGCATGTTCAGCACGGCGCAATTGCAACTGATGAAGCCGACGGCCTATCTCATCAACACCGCGCGCGGCGGCATCGTCGATGAGGCGGCGCTTTATACAGCGCTCACTTCGGGCAAGATCGCGGGCGCGGGCATCGACGTGTTCGCGCAGGAGCCGCCGCGGCCGGATCATCCGCTGCTCACGCTGGACAATGTCATCACCGCGCCGCATGTCGCGGGCGTCACGCGCGAGGCGCTCGACCGCATGAGCCTGCAAACCGCCAGGAACATGATCAGCGCGCTTGACGGCAAGCCGATCCGCGAGAACGTCATCAACCAGGACGTGCTGGGTTAGCGCGTCGTCCGGACGAGATGAGATGCCGCTGCAAAACCGCGTGTCGCCGTTCGGCGAAATCGTCGCAACGGCGCATCGCGGGCGCTTCACCGGCAATCGCGGCATCATCCACGATCCGGCGACGCGAACGCTGCTAAACCGACGCTGGTCCTCCAAAGCGTGGATCACCTGCGTCTGCGAATTTCGCGGGCGCAGGCGCGAGGTGATGGCGAGACAAAGCTGGACCGAGCTGTTCTTTCTCGACGAGGCGACATCATTTGCGGCGGGTCATCGTCCTTGCTTTTACTGCCGCCGTGACGATGCGACAGCGTTTCGCGACGCATGGGCCAAAGGCAACGGACACGCAAAGCCTTACGCGCCGGAAATGGACGCTGTGCTTCACGGAGAGCGCCTCGAAGGACGGCAAAAACGGCTGCACCCGTTGCGGTCAACCGCACTGACATTGCCGAACGGGGCGATGGTCACCGCCGACGGCGAAAGCTATCTCGTCGCCAACGGCGAAGCATGGCTGTGGTCGTTTGCGGGTTACGCGCGTGCCACGGCGGACCTGACGTATGCAAGGCTGTTGACGCCGCCGTCGATCGTCAATGCGCTGCGTGCCGGATATCGTGTGCAGTTTGATTCAAGCGCGTTGGATTCTATCCCCGGTCGTCGCCGCGAAGGCGGAGATCCACGGGTTTGAAGTTCTGGGTTCCCGCTTTTGCGGGAATGAGCGCAAACTACGCAGCCTTCGCGATCCGGTCCATTTGCCCGGCGACGGCGCGAACTTTTCGCGGAGCCGCGAGCCAGATCGCGATAGCTGACAGCGCGCTCATGGCGATGCCGATGGCGAATGCAAGCGTGTAGTCGCCGAAGACGTCGTGGAGAAGTCCGGTGACCCACGGACCCGCAGCACCGCCCGACAAAGCCGCGAACATCACCGTGCCGAAGATGGTGCCGAAGTGCTTGCCCTGAAAAATTTCGGCGACCACGGCACCCATGATGGAGGTGAAGCCGTAGCCGAGAAAGCCTTGCGCTGCGACCATCACGTAAACCAGCACCAGCGATGGCTTGTACTGGAGCGCGATCAGCAACGCGAAGCAGATGCCGAATCCGAAACAGGAAATCGTCCAGATCCATTCGCGGCCGATGCGATCCGACATGTGGCCCAGTGCGATCTGTCCGGGAATTCCGATCAGGCTGACCATGCCGAGCGCCCACGCCGCCGATGTTGAGCTAAATCCGATTTCGACCAGATACTTGGTCTGATGCACCTGCACCGCGTACCAGATATAAAGTCCGCCGAAATAGCCGATGGAAATCCACCAGAACCGCGCGGTTCGCAATGCGCGGGCGAGTGTCCAGTCAATCGCGGCCCATGCCGGATCGACCACGTTCGATGGCGGGGCAGCGGCGGTGGGGCTCGGCGCGCCGTCGCCGTCGGGCTGCAAGCCGAGATCCTCCGGGCGCTTGCGCAGCAGCAGATTGAGCGGTGCCAGCACGACAAGCAACAGAATGCCCATTGCCCAACTCGCCGAACGCCAGCCGGTGCGGTCGATCAGCAGTTGCACCCACGGCAGCAACACGATGGAGCCAATGCCGACACCTGCGAAGGCAAGACCGACCGCAAGCCCGCGCCGCTTGATGAACCAGTTGGGAAGAAACAGCGACTGGCCGGAATATCCCAGACAAATGCTGCCTGCGCCGACCAGAACGCCGATGGTGATATAGAGATGCCACGGCTGCGTGGTGAGCGGCGCGAGCAGCAGCCCACCGGCCATCAGCAGCACGCCAAGCTCCATCACCGTGCGCGGGCCGGTTCGGTCCATCAGCTTGCCCATCAGCGGGCTGAGTATCGCCGAGACCAGAAATCCGAAGGAGAATGCGCCGGCGGTGACGCCGCGTTCCCAGCCGAATTCATCGACGATGGGTGAGAAGAACAGCGAGAACGACGTGCGGGCATTCACCCCGATGCCCATGGTGACGAATGTGACAGCGACAATGATCCAGCCGTAGTAAAAAGGCAGGCGGCGCATTCGGAACTCCTGGCAGGAGCGAGCGAGGCGGGGGCAACAAAGGGAGTATGGGCGGAGAAAAGCGGCGCGTCATGACGTGGTGCAACGGGAGCGGGCTGCATGATGGGCTGTGGATGAAGGGGGGCAAATTACCTTGAAGGTAACATGCCTCAACTTAAAGGTTGTCATCACCGGGCTTGACCCGGTGATCCATCATCTTCGTATAAGCTTGAAAAGGAAGATGGATGGCCGGGTCAAGCCCGGCCATGACACCCTTTGGTCTGTTTCTGCTTCCGCAGTTTGTTTCAGCGTTCACCCTCCGCCAGTCCCACCGCCCACAACGCGAACGCATACGCGATTGCGATTTCGTCCAGCCGGTTGAAACGCCCCGATGCGCCGCCGTGGCCCGCGCCCATGTTGGTGCGCAGCAGAACCGGACCACCGCCCGTCATGGTCGGGCGCAGCCGCGCGATCCACTTCGCGGGCTCCCAATAGGTCACGCGCGGATCGGCAAGGCCGCCCATCGCCAGAATGGCCGGATAGTTTTTCGCAGCGAGATTGTCATAGGGCGAATAAGAAAGAATGGTTTTGAAATCGCTTTCGCTCTCGATGGGATTTCCCCATTCCGGCCACTCCGGCGGCGTCAGCGGGAGCTTGTCGTCGAGCATCGTATTGAGCACATCGACGAATGGAACTTCGGCGACGATGCCCGCGAACAATTCACCGGAGCGGTTCGCGACCGCGCCCATCAGCATGCCGCCCGCGCTGCCGCCGTGGCCCACGATCTTCTTCGCGGAGGTGTATTTCGCCGCGATCAGCGCGCGGGCGGAAGCTGCGAAATCGTCGAAGCTGTTGGTTTTCTTCTCGCGCTTGCCGTCGAGATACCAGCCCCAGCCCTTGTCGGCACCGCCGCGGATATGCGCGATGGCGTAAACCACGCCGCGGTCCACCAGCGACAGCCGGCTTGAGGAAAACGAGGCGGACATGGCGTGGCCGTAGGAACCGTAGCCATAGAGCAGCAGCGGCGCATTGCCGTCGCGCACAAGGTCGCGGCGATGCAGGATCGATACCGGCACCTGCGCGCCGTCATGCGCAGTCGCTATGATGCGCGTGGTGACGTAGTCGGCAGCATTGTGACCGGAGGGAATTTCCTGGCGCTTGCGCAAGGTGCGTTCGCGGCTGGCCATGTCGTAGTCGAACACTTCCGTCGGCGTCGTCATCGAGGAATAAACGAAGCGAATCTGCGTGGTGTCGAATTCGTATCCGCCGCCGGTGTTGAGTGAATAAGCCTGCTCATCGAAGGCGATGGCGTGTTCGTCGTCGGTGGCGAGATCGCGGATGACGATGGAGGGCAGGGCGTTGGCCCGCTCCAGCCGCACCAGATGGCCGGAATAAAGCTCGATATCGATGATATAAACGCCGGGCCTGTGCGGGATCAGGTCGCGCCAGTTGGAGCGCTTGGGCGTTGCGAGCGGCGCGGTGACGATCTTGAAATCGACCGCGTCGTCGGCGTTGGTCAGGATGAAAAGCCTGTCGCCGCGATCAGCGACCGAATACTGCACGCCTTCCTTGCGCCTTGCCACAAGACGCGGCTTGGCCTCGGGATCTTTCAGGTCGATCAGCCGCTCTTCGGAGGTTTCATGATCGCCGCCGGCAATGATGCAGAAGCGTCCGCTGGCGCTTTCATGGATGTGCGTGAACCAGCCGGAATCTTTTTCCTCGTAGATCAGCGCGTCCTCGGACTGCGCTGTGCCGAGGCGGTGACGATAGACCTGCATCGGGCGGTGGTTGTCGTCGAGCTTTACATAGAAGAACGATTTCGAATCCGCGCTCCACACCAGTCCGCCGTCGGTTTCCTCGACGATGTCGGCGCTGTCGGTGCCGGTGTCCCAGTCGCGAACGCGAAGAGTGAAATACTCCGAGCCGCGGATGTCCGCGCTCCATGCTTCCAGTTTGTGATCGGGAGAATGCCGCGCGCCGCCGAACTTGAAGTAGTCAGTCTGTTTTGCCAGTTCATCGCCGTCGATGATGAAGCGCGCATCGCCGCCGTCGCGCGGCTGGCGGCCGATCTGCTCGTGCTGGCCGCCTTCGCGATATTTCTGGAAATAGGAAAACGGCCCGTCGGGCGAGGGCACGCTGGAATCGTCTTCCTTGATTCGGCCGCGCATTTCCGCGACGAGTTTTTGCTGAAGCGGATTGGTGTGGCCGAGCACGGCTTCGGTGTAGGCGTTTTCAGCTTCGAGATAAGCGCGAATGTCGGGCTTGAGCACGGATGGATCGCGCAGCACCTCCTGCCAGTTGTCGTCCTTCAACCAGGCATAGTCGTCGGTGACGGTAATGCCGTGATGCGTGAAGCTGTGCGGACGGCGCGGAGCGACCGGCGCGGTGGCTGGCAGGCGAGTGGTCATGAAGATGTACCTACGAAAGGGCGGGACAGCTCAGCTATTCGCATTCGCCGCAGATGCAATGCCCGCAATCGCAAGCACCGTATGCAGCAGCACGTTCGCTCCTGCCGTGCAATCGGCCTGCGTTGCGTCTTCGAGTTCATTGTGGCTGATGCCGTCCTTGCACGGCACGAAAATCATCGCCGCCGGGACGACGCACGCCAGGTTGCAGGCATCGTGACCCGCGCCTGATGTGATCCGGCGGTTGGTGTATCCGAGTTTCTTCGTGGCATGCTCGACCGCATCGACCAGCTTCTTGTCGAATACCGTCGGTTCCTTGCGCCAGATTTTTTCGACGTCGATTGTCACCTTGCGGCGGGTGGCGATCTCGGCCACGGCACTTTGCAGTCCGCTGTGCAGGGCGTCGAGCGTGGCGGACTCGGGGCTGCGAAACTCCGCCGAAAAAGCCAGATCGCCCGGAATGACGTTGCGGGACGGATTCTCGATGGTGACTTCGCCGATGGTGCCGACCGCGTGCGGGCCGTGATCGTGCGCCAGCTTTTCCACCGCAAGCACGATTTCGGACAACGCCGCCAGCGCGTCGCGCCGCAGCGGCATCGGCGTGGTGCCGGCGTGGCTCGCAAAGCCCGAGATCGTGCCGTTGTACCAGATGATGCCCTGGCCGCGATCGACGACGCCGATGGTTTTGCTTTCGGCTTCGAGCAGCGGCCCCTGCTCGATGTGCAGCTCGACGAACGCGCTGAACTTCTGTTCTCCGACAGCGTCAGCGCCGCGATAGCCGATGATGTCGAGTGCTTCCGCGACAGTGATGCCTTCGGCGTCCTTGCGCCCGAGAATATCGTCGGTGGTGTATTCTCCGGCATAAGCGGCGGAGGCCATCATCGCCGGCGCATAACGCGAGCCTTCCTCGTTGGTCCAGTTGCAGATGCAGACAGGCGTTTCGGTCTCGATGCCAGCATCGTTCATGGCGCGGACCACTTCGAGAGCGGCGAGCGTGCCGAGAATGCCGTCGTATTTGCCGCCGGTCGGCTGGGTGTCGAGATGCGATCCGATGCCGATTGGCGGCTTCGACATGTCGCGGCCCGGACGCAGCGCGAACATGGTGCCCAGCGCATCGACGCGGACCTCGCAGCCTGCGGCTTCGCAAGCGGCGCGAAACCAGTCGCGCACCTGCTTGTCTTCAGGACCGAGCGTCAGACGCCGCACGCCGCCCTTCGGGGTGCCACCGAATTTCGCGGTGTCGTGAATGTCTTTCCACAGCCGCGCGGAATCGATCTGGAGATTGGATTTTGCTGTTGTCATGGTCTTCCGTACCGCAGGTTTCAATGAAGCGCACCTTCGCACAATGCGTGTCAGGTGTGCCGGTGCGCGGGCCGCTTGCGCGCGCCCCCGGATTTGGTTTCCGCCTCGGTCGGGATCATGACCACGCGGCCATAGCGCACGCCGCGCTCCGCGATGATGTGGTCCGCGAGGTGCTGCACCTCGGAGGTCGGTCCCTTGAGCGCGGTGATTTCCATGCATTTGTCGTGGTCGAGGTGGACATGCAGCGTCGCCAGCGACAGATCGTGATGGTCGTGAAAATTGTTCGCCAGGCGACTTGAAAGATCGCGTGCCGCGTGGTCGTAAACATAGACCAGCGCCGCGACACATTCGCCGGACTTTCCGGCGTCCTGCGCCATCTGCTGCATGCCGGCGCGGGCGAGATCGCGGATCGCCTCCGAACGGTTTTGGTAGCCCTGTTGCTCGATCATGCGGTCGAGATCGGCCATGAGCTCGTCATCGAGGGTAATGGTTACGCGTTGCATGAAAGGCTCCGTACCGGCCGCGCCGGATTCATTGTATGCGGCGAGCATACTTCATCCGCGGGCGTGTTGCGCGGGTCTTGGCGCAAGGTTTGGTGCAAGGTTTGGTGCATGTCCTGACGCATGTGCCAATGGCGAATTCCGCAGGGCGGATTATGGCGCGCAAGGCTGGAAAAAAGGTCTGGCTCGAAACAGGTCTGGCTCAAAAAGCGGCACTCCCGTTTGAGGCGTAATGACGCAGCACGTGATGCGCTGCAATACGCATGTCAAGCCAAGCTCATTTTCATTGCTTTTCTTTCCGGGGATTTTCAGGGATCATCGGCTCACAAAACAAAACAGGTTCCGATCCATCGCGAACCGGAAAAAGGGGGATTCAGATGACATATCGTGTGACGTCTTATCGTATAGCCTTGAAGACTGTGGTTGCGGCAGCAATGCTCGCTGCGCTCGGCGGCGTGGCCAGCGCGCAGGATTATCCCACCAAGCCGATCACGCTAATCGTACCGTGGCCGGCCGGTGGCTCGACCGACATTTCGATGCGGGCGATTGCCGACAGCGCCTCGAAGATTCTTGGCCAGCCCGTCGTCGTTGACAACAAGGCCGGCGGCGGCGGTACAGTCGGTCCTGCAACGATGGCGGCTGCGGCCAAACCGGACGGCTACACGATTTCTCAAATTCCGATCACCGTGTTCCGGTTGCCGCTGATGCAGCAGGTGTCGTGGGACGCCGACAAGGACTTCACTTACATTGTGCATCTGACGGGGTACACGTTCGGCGTGACCACCAACGCGGACTCGCAATTCAAGACCTGGAAAGACGTCGTCGATTTCGCAAAGGCCAATCCGGGCAAGGTGACCTACGCGACCCCCGGTGCCGGAACGTCGCTCCACATCGGCATGGAACAGATCGCGGGTCTCGCCGGCATCAAGCTGACGCAAGTGCCGTTCAAGGGCGGTGCGGAAACCAATGCAGCGGTGCTGGGCAATCACACCATGCTTCAGGCGGATTCTACGGGATGGCGACCATTGGTCGATGCCGGAAAGCTCCGTCTGCTGATGGTGTGGACCGGGCAGCGCTCGCCGAACTTCCCGACGGTGCCGACCCTCAAGGAACTCGGCTATTCGATGGTGTACGATTCTCCGTTCGGTATTGCAGGCCCGAAGGGTATGGACCCGAAGATCGTGGCCAAGCTGCATGACGCCTTCAGAAAGGCGCTCGAAGACCCCGCGGTGATCGCGACGCTTGCGAAGTTCGACATGGTGACGAACTACAAAAACACTGAAGACTACAAAAAGTTCGTGACCGAAGTGACTGACTCCGAACGCAAGGTGATCGATAGCCTCGGCCTCACCAAGAAGACGAACTGACATCCGCGCCTGCGATGCCGGGTCTGCGAGACTATCCCTCGCAGATCCGGCAGCGAGTTTCTGCACCTTATTTTTGAGGGGAAGGCGGTGCGCGATGGCCGGTTCGGGCGGTATGAAGTTCAGGCTGAACAATTCTGAACTGTGGGGCAGCGCGATCGGGCTTGCGCTCGGCGTTTTCGTGATCTGGTCCGGCGTCAAGCTCAGGATCGGCGTCATCAACGATCCGGGGTCCGGCTTCGTGCTGTTCTACACGGGCATTCTGATGTGCCTGTTCTCGATCACCATCATGTTTTCGGCGATCACGGAGGGTGGTCCGACAATCGGCTCGCTGTGGGCGGGCACGCGCTGGACCAAGCCGCTGGTGGTGATCGGATGCCTGGCGGCGTTCGCGTTGCTGTTCGAGAAGCTCGGTTTCCTTCTCGCCTCGATTCCGCTGTTGCTGCTGCTCTTGCGCGTGATCGATCCGGTACGATGGACGGTCGCGATCCCGCTCGCGATTCTCGCTCCGCTCGGCGTCTGGTGGGTTTTGAAGCGCGCGCTTCTGATCCAGTTGCCATCAGGCATTTTCAACATCGGCTGACCGGACAAGCTCATGGATGTACTTGCTAACGTCGCGCAAGGTTTTGGTGTCGCGCTTCAGCCGATCAACATACTTTACTGTTTCATGGGCGTGTTCATCGGCACGCTGGTAGGCGTGCTGCCGGGCATCGGTCCGATCTCGGCGATGTCGTTGCTGTTGCCGGTGACGCTGTCCGGCACGCCGGAATCCGGCATCATCATGATGGCGGGAATTTACTACGGCTCGATGTATGGCGGCTCCACCACGTCGATCCTCGTCAACATTCCGGGCGAAGCCGCCTCGGTGGTGACCTGTATCGACGGCCACCAGATGGCGAAGCAGGGCCGGGCGGGGCCGGCGCTGGGCATCTCCGCGCTCGGCTCGTTCATCGCGGGCACATTCTCTTTGGTTGCGCTGATGCTGATTGCGCCTTCGCTGGCCAGCGTGGCGATTGCATTCGGCCCTGCGGAATACTTCAGCCTGATGGTACTCGGCCTCGTGGTTCTGACGTTCCTCACGCAAGGCTCGATGGCCAAGGCTCTCCTGATGGCTTGCATCGGCGTCGTGCTGGGCCTGATTGGTCTCGACAGCATCACCGCCCAGCCGCGCCTGACATTCGGCCGGCTCGAACTGATCGACGGGATCGGTCTGGTGCCGGTGGTGATGGGACTGTTCGGTGTCGCCGAAGTGTTGATAAATATAGAGCAGGTCATCAAGCGTGACGTCATCAACGCGAAGATCACGCAGCTTCTGCCCAGCAAGGCCGACTGGAAAGCCAGCGCGGCACCCATGGGACGCGGAACGATCCTCGGCTTCTTCCTTGGCATTCTGCCCGGCGGCGGCGCGGTGGTGGCATCCTTCGCGTCCTATGCGCTGGAGAAGCGCATGTCGAAAACACCCGAGCGCTTCGGCAATGGCGCCATCGAAGGCGTCGCAGGTCCGGAAGCCGCGAACAACGCCGCGGCGGGCGGCGCGTTCATTCCGCTGATGACGCTCGGCATCCCGCCGAACGTGGTGATGGCGCTGTTGCTCGGCGCATTCATCGTTCACGGCGTGCAGCCGGGGCCGCTGATGATAACGCAGAATCCCGGCCTGTTCTGGGGCATCATCGCCAGCATGTATATCGGCAACATCATGCTGCTGATTCTCAACCTGCCGCTGATCGGCATGTGGGTGCAGTTGCTCAAGCTGCCCTACAACGTGCTGTTTCCGATGATCCTGCTGTTCACGATTGTCGGCGTGTATTGCAGCAGCAACAACGTGTTCGATGTGTATGTCATGGTCGGCTTCGGCATCATCGGCTACCTGATGCGCAAGTTCGGCTATGAACCCGCGCCGCTAGTGCTGGCCTTTGTGCTGGGGCCGATGCTGGAAAACAACCTGCGCAAGTCGCTGATCCTGTCGCAGGGCGATCTGATGACATTCGTGGAGCGCCCGATTTCGGCGGTCTGTCTGGTGCTGGCGGCAATCCTGCTGATCGGGCCGCTGCTGCCGTCGCTGCGCAAAAAGCGCGAGCTGGTCGCGCTCGACGAGGGCGTCTGAACCCGGCCATCCAGCATCGACGTCGCCACTCAGTGGAACTTATTCGCACCTGCTGCGTCATCACTGCAACTTCCAACATCATTGCAGTGAACGATGCTCGATCCAGAAATTGTCCGGCAAAACGACCTGCGCGGCGGCACGTCGCCGTGGAGCCAGAAACTGCTGCAACAGCAGCGGCCGCCGGTTAATCGCGATTTCAACTGCGAGATTCTCGTGGTCGGGGCGGGGATTACCGGCTCGCTCGCGGCCGAGCATCTCGCGTCGCAGGGACATCAGGTCTGCATCATCGACCGGCAGCGTCCGGGCCTCGGCAGCACCACCGCGAGCACGGCGATGCTGCTGTGGGAAATCGACCGTTCGCTGTCCGATCTGACCGATATTTACGGCTTCGATCAGGCAGCGAACATCTATCGCCGCAGCTTTGCAGCGGTCAGCGGACTTGCCGAACTGGTGAATTCGCGCGGGCTGGCGTGCGGCATGCGCCACAAGCGCTCGCTTTATCTGGCGGCTGACGACGTGGGCGCGCGCGAGTTGCTTGCCGAGCATGAACTGCGCGTGCGCGCCGGACTGCCCGGCGATTTTCTGGATCACCGGATGCTTTTGCAGGAGTTCGGCATTCACCGCGAGGCCGCGATCTTTTCGATTGGGTCGGCGGATGCCGATCCGTTGCTGCTGTCGCAGGCGCTGCTTGCGGCCGCGACCGCGCAGGGCGCATTGCTGTTCGATGCAGGAGCGGAGAGTTACGACAGCAGCGGGCAGGCGGTTGTCGTCGAACTGGACGATGGCCATGTGATCGAGGCAAAACAAGTTGTTCTCGCGACCGGCTACGTCATGCCTGATTTTCTCGCATCCGACCTTCACAAGATCGCGTCGAGCTGGGCGATTGCCACGCCACCGCAGCCTCCCGGCGCGCTTTGGCGTGATGGCGCGCTGATCTGGGACGCGTCGGAGACTTACAACTATGCCCGTACCACGCCCGACAGCCGGATCATCATGGGCGGCGAGGACGACGATCAGGTGATCGAGCCGGAAGCGCGCGACCGGCTGATGCCGGAGAAAGCCAAGACACTCCTGAACAAGCTGAATGCCTTGTGGCCGGATGCAACGCCCGCCGCCGAATTCG
>JAZKGC010000054.1:0-84869 GCA_040386115.1 Pseudomonadota bacterium | reverse complement strand
CTCCTGAACAAGCTGAATGCCTTGTGGCCGGATGCAACGCCCGCCGCCGAATTCGTCTGGTCCGGCGCGTTCGGCACCACCAGCGACGGGCTGCCGCTGATCGGGCGCGTGCCCGGCCATCCGCGAATCCATGCCGCATATGGATATGGCGGCAACGGCATCACGTTCAGTTATCTGGCCTCCCGCATGATCGCGGCGTCGATCGCAGGAAACGATCAGCCCTGGTTCGACGATTTCGCGGTCGATCGCGATGAGCCGAAACTCGCCTCATAGCCTTCACGTCACAAGCAGAAAGCCCCGGCACATCCGGTGCCGGGGCTTTTTGTTAACAAAGGCTTCGTTGCAAACGAAGTGGAGCCGATACGATCAGCCGCCCTTGCCGTTTTCCTTGAAGTACTTCAGTGCGCCGGGATGGAACGGAATCGGCGAGCGGGTCGAAACCTGATTGTCCATCGAGAAGCTCAAGGCTTCCTTGTGCACGGCGACGATGTCGGCCTTCTTCTCCACCAGCGTCTTGACGATCTTGTACGCATCGTCATCGCTCATCTTGCTGCCGGTCACGATCAGGTTCCAGACTTCCGCGATCTTGTTGTCCTTGTCCTGACCTGGGTAAGAGCCGGACTTGATGTCGCCGGGGCTGTAGAGCTTGCCGTACTTCTCATTCATCTTGTCAACGACATCGGCATGATCAACGAGCTTCATCTTGACGCCGGGCGTTGCGGCCAGATCGGTGACGGCAGCGGTTGGAATGCCGCCGACCCAGAAGAAGGCATCGATCTTGCGGTCCTTGATGGCGTTGACCGATTCAGCGACGCCGAGACGTTCGCGCTTGACGTCCTTGTCCTTGTCGAGACCGGCAGCTTCGATCACGCGAAAGGCCATCACTTCCGTCGCGCTGCCCGGCGAGCCGGTGGAGACGCGCTTGCCCTTCATGTCGGACATTTTCTCGATGCCGGAGCCTTCCACCGTCACGACGTGCATGCGGTTGGGATAGACCACGAGCAGCGTCTGCAGCGGAACCTGGTTGCCCTTGAACTTGTCTTCGCCCTTGAAGGCATCGAACGCGGCATCGGCCATGGTAAAGCCCATCTCGCTCTGTCCCGAGGCGATGAGCTTGAGGTTATCGACCGATCCGCCGGTGACTTCCGCGGTGGCCTGCACGTTCGGCAGGTTCTTCGACAGCACGTTCGCGATTGCGCCACCGAGCGGGTAGTACACGCCGCCCGTGCCGCCTGTTCCGATCGCCATGGTCTTCTGCTGGGCATGTGCGCTGAACATCAATCCAGCCGACAGCGCGACACCCAGAGCCACGGCAGCTTTTGTCATTTTTGTCATCGTCGGTATTCCTCCACTGTTTAAGCTGTCAGGCCGGTCGTTCGACTGCCGGACCCTTTGCCTGCCACAACAATACCCCCAATCCGATGAGGACGCCGGGTACATAAGTATAACTGATGTCGCGACCAATCGCCGCTTCGATGAGCGCCTCGATCAGGCTCGGGAACACCAGCAATAGTCCCGACAATATCAGCAACGCGCGTTCGATGGTGGTGGTGCGCCGCAGCGCCCAGCCTTGTGCCGCCGCCGCCAGCGCCATCAGGCCGAGCGTGGTCTTGAACGTGATTTCCACGATATCGACCCACGAGCCGCCTTTCGGGATCGACAGCAGCAGCCCGACGCCCTGCGGATCGAGAACGAAGACGAACGGCACCAGGAATGCCGGCAGCGTGTATTTCCACGATTGCAGCGTGGTCTTGTAGGGATCGCCGCCGGTAATGGCGGCGGCGGCGAACGGCGAGAGCGCCGTCGGCGGCGAGACCTCGGAGAGCACCGCATAGTAGAAAATGAACATATGCGCGGCGTAGTCCGGCACGCCGAGCTTTATCATCGCGGGCGCTGCGATCACCGCGCAGATGATGTACGAGGCCGTGACCGGCACCGCGAGGCCGATGATCCAGACGATCAACGCGGTGTAGATCGCGGTGAGCAGCAGGCTGCCGCCGGCATAGGAAATCACGATCGACGAGAACTTCAGGCCGAGGCCCGTCAGCGTCACGACGCCGACGACAATGCCCGCTGCCGCGCAGGTGGTCGCGGCATTCAGCGCGCCGATCGAGCCGTCCGCCAATGCACGCTTGAGCTTCGGCGGCATCAGTGCGGTGTCCTTGCGCAGGAAACTGAGCAGGAAGGTCGTCAGGATCGCGTAGAACACCGACAGCATCGGCGAGTAACCGATAATCATGAAGACAACGACGGCCAGCAGTGAGACGAAGTGAAAGCCGTAGCGCCGGGTCATTGTGCCGAGCGGCATCTCGGGCTTGAAGTTGACGTCGTGCGTGCCGAAACGCTTGGCATCGAGTTCCACCATGACGAGCAGCGACAGGTAATAGAGACAGGTCGGGATGGTGGCCATCCAGATCACGTCGAGATAGCTGATCTTGAGAAACTCGGCGATCAGGAAGGCGGCTGCTCCCAGCACCGGCGGCGACAGAATGGCACCGAGCCCGCCCGCTGCGAGCAATCCGCCGGCCGCGTTCTTTTCGAACCCGGCTTTTTTCATCATCGGATAGGCGACGCTGCCGATCATGACCGTCGTGGCCACGCCCGAACCGGACGGCCCGCCCAGCAGAAACGATGACAAAACCACGGTGCGCCCGGCGCTGTTCGGCTTGCCGCCCATCAGCGCCAGCGAGAAATCGATGAAGAATTTGCCCGCGCCGGATTGATACAGAAAAGCGCCGAAAATCGTAAACAGGATAATCAGCGTTGCCGACACATCGACGGCGACGCCGAAGATGCCTTCAAGCGTAATGAACAGATGCCCGACCAGCCGCGACAGATCATAGCCGCGATGGGTCCAGGGTGCGGGAAGGTAAGGGCCGAGCATCGCATAGGCGATGAACAGGATGGCGACCACCGGCATGATCGGACCCGTGGTCCGACGGGTCGCTTCAAGCACCAGCACGATAAAGATGATGCCGACAATGACATCCATGCGATCGGGCGTCGTGGCGCGGTCGGTGAAATCTTCACCGCCCCACAGCGCATAGGCGATGGTTGCGACCGCGAGGATGCCGGGAACGATGTCCCACCAGCGCACGCGGTTGCGAAACCGTGCAGCCAGCGGAAACAGCAGGAAGCTCAGCAGCAGCGTGAATGCGACGTGCGTGTAGCGAAGTTCCTGCGTCGGCACGATCGCGTAGGCCGCATAAAGATGAAACAGGCTCATCATGATCGCGATGATCGTGACCGCATGGCCGGCCAGGCCGCCCAGCCTGTTGGTCGCGCCTTCATCCGCTTCGATGAACGCTTCGGCTTTGCGCAAGGCTTCGTCGGAAATGGCCGCCGGACTATCGCCGGGCGGTAAATTCGCCGTCGTCATTCAGTCTCCCCCATGACCCTTTTTTACGGGTCATTGTGGCCTTCCCACTTTTGCGGGGGCCATTCGCTTGCGCGCATTGAGGCGGTTTTGCCCGATGAAGGCAAGGCTTCCTTTAGGTAACCTGCGGAGATAGTTTGTTGTTTCGCGCGCGTGCGGCAGGCTGGAACAATTGCCCGTAAGGTTCTGATTTTGCAGAACGGATTTTACGATACGCAGCGGCGGTCAATTTCGGCGGCGTGACCAATGTTTGGGCGGCTCGCATGCGATCGTCCGTCTTTATATAAATGAGTGCGGGATAGATGAGTGCCGGAACCGCAACCGGTTGTCCTGCCGCCGGGGCTCGGCAGGCCACATAATGTGGCCGAAATGAGCATTGCGGCGCAGCAATCTGGTTGACTTCGTGCGAGGTGAGTGATTACTCACGTCCGCATGAGCACCCTGAGACTGACGAGCGATCTGCGTCGCGAGCAAATTCTGGAGGCGGCGAAACCGTGTTTCGCGCGATCCGGGTTCGCGGGCACGACGACAAGGAGCGTCGCACTGGCCGCCGGCATTTCCGAGGGACTGCTGTTCAAGCATTTTCCGACCAAGGCAGCGCTTTATGCCGAGATTCTCGCGGAGGAATGCGAGGCCGATCCTGAATTGCACCGGCTGCTGGAACTGACGCCATCGACATCGACACTGGTGATTCTCGTGCGCGAGATGGTTGCGCACTTCATGCGCGCGACAGAAAATCAGGATCAGGAAGAGGCCCAGCGCATCCGGCTGCTGGTTTCGAGCCAGCTGACCGACGGCGAATTCGCGCGGCTGCTGTTCGCGAAAATCGGCGACCTGATCGGCTCGGTGTTTACCGCGTCAGTTGAAAGCGCCGTCGCGGCGGGCGACGCAACGCCGGTCGAAGGCGAACCGCTCAATCTTTTCTGGTTTTCTCATCATATCGTTCACATGATTGCGCTTACGAGACTTTCGGCCGTTCCATCGCTGGCGTTTCCATCAACGCCTGCTTTTGAACGCCAGATCTGCCAGTTCATCCTTCGGGGGATTGGACTGAAGGAAAGTGCAATCGATTTTTATTTGGATGCCGCACCACCGCCAGATCTGGCGGCGGTCCGGATTGCGCAAGGTGCATGACATGGACGCCAAAACCTCACCCTCTCACGACACACCGACGTCCGGCGAAAAGCCTCGCCCCCCGGTGCGGATGAAGCGCTGGCTCGTGATCGTCGGCGGCGCGTGCGTTGTGCTCGTGGCCGCGCTCTGGGGGTTCAATGCTTTCAAGAACCACATGATCGCGCAGTTTTTCGCCACCAACAAGCCGCCGCCAACGGTGGTCAGCGCCGCTGAAGCGAAGTCGGAAGTGCTTCCGAATTTTCTGACGGGCGTGGGCGATCTTGCGGCCGTGCATCAGGTGAACGTGACAACCGACGTTAACGGCCGCGTGACGGAGATTCTGTTCACGCCGGGCAGCCGCGTGAAGGTGGGCGATCCGTTGATCCAGATTTTCGACGCGCCCGACCAGAGCGATCTTGCCAGCTTCAAGGCGCAGACCCTGGCGGCGCAATTGGCGCTCGACCGCGCCAAGACGCTGGTGATCCGGCAGGCCGGAACGCAGGCGACCGTCGATCAGGCGCAGGCCGCCTTCGATCAGGCCACCGCAGCGGTGGCGAAGACCGAGGCCATCATTTCGCAAAAGCGGATCAGGGCGCCGTTCGACGGCGATCTCGGAACACGCATGGTTGAACTCGGCCAGTATCTCAGCGCGGGAACGCAGATCGTTTCGCTGACGGACCTGTCGCAGCTCTATCTGAATTTCACCGCGACGGAAAAGGACCGTGCGGTCCTCGATGTCGGCCAGACGGTGAAAATCGCGGTTGACGCGTATCCCGGCCGCACGTTCGAGGGCAAGATCACCACCATCGAGCCACAGATCAGCGCCGACACGCGCAACGTCCGCATCCAGGCGACGCTTGCCAATCCCGACCGCATTCTGAAGCCCGGCATGTTCGCGACCACGATGGTCGAACTGCCGCCCAAGCCGGCGGTGGTGACGCTGCCCGAAACTTCGGTCGATTACACGCTGTATGGCGATTCAGTCTGGCTCATCAAGGAGACCAAAGCTCAGGACGGGAAATCGACGCTGAACGCGGAGCGAACCTTTGTGAAAACGGGTGCCCGCGTGCAGGGCCGCGTCGTGATTGCCAGCGGCGTCAAGGCTGGCGACCGCGCGGTCGCAGTCGGCCAGCTCAAGCTTCAATCGGGAGCGGCAGTTACGATCTCTGCCGATCCGCCGCCGCCCATTCCTGCGCAGCCGCCGCGCAACTGATCTCTTACGGAGCGCCGCCACATGGCCTTCACCGATATTTTCATCAAGCGGCCAGTGCTGTCGCTTGTCGTCAGCCTGCTGATCCTGCTGATCGGCTTCAAGGCCGTGACAAGCCTCGGAATTCGCCAATACCCGAAACTGTCGAACACCGTCATCACGGTGACGACGGTGTATCCGGGCGCGTCTCCGGACCTGATGCAAGGCTTCATCACGCAGCCCATCGAGCAGGCGGTCGCATCGGCTGAGGGCGTCGATTACATCACCTCGTCATCGGTACAGGGCACCAGCACGATCTCGGTTTACGTCAAGTTGAACGTCGAGCCGAATTTCGCGCTGACCGAGGTGATGTCGAAGGTCAACTCGGTGAGATACCTGATCCCGAGGGAAGCCAACGATCCGGTGATCGTGAAGTCCACCGGCCAGACCACGGCGGTGATGTATCTCGGATTCGCGAGCGATGAGCTCGGCGGTCCGCAGATTTCAGATTATCTCGCGCGCGTCATCCAGCCGATATTATCGACTGTCGATGGCGTTGCGTCCGCCGACATTCTCGGCGCGCAGACACTTGCCACGCGCATCTGGCTCGATCCGGCGCGCATGGCCGGCCGCAACGTGTCTCCGGACGATGTTGCCGTCGCCATCAGGGCGAACAATTTTCAGGCGGCGGCCGGCCAGTCGAAGGGCTATTTCATCGTCTCCAACGTCAACACCAATACCGACCTGACCAGCATCGACCAGTTCAAGCGGATGACGGTGAAGGCCAAGGACGGCGGGTTCGTCAGGCTTGAAGACATCGCGGTGGTCGAACTCGGCGCCCAGAGCACCGACTCCAGCGTGTCCCTGAGCGGACAACAGGCCATCTTCATCGGCGTACAATCGACGCCGCAGGGCAATCCGCTGAACATCGTTCAGGGCGTGCGCGCGCTGTTCCCGGAAATCGAACGCAACCTGCCGCCATCCCTGAAAATGACGGTGGCTTACGACTCGACCAAGTTCATCCGCTCGTCGATCGAAGAGGTGCGCGACACTCTCATCGAAGCCGTGCTCATCGTGGTCGTCGTGATCTTTCTGTTTCTGGCGTCGTTCCGCTCGGTCATCATTCCCGTCGTTACGATTCCGCTGTCGCTGGTCGGCGCCTGCATTCTGATGCTCGCGATGGGATTCACGCTCAACCTTCTGACGCTGCTGGCCATGGTGCTCGCCATCGGCCTTGTGGTCGATGATGCCATCGTGGTGGTGGAAAATATCCACCGGCATCTGGAGGAGGGCAAGTCGCCGGTTGAAGCCTCTCTGGTGGGGGCGCGGGAAATCGTCGGCCCGGTCATTTCCATGACGATCACGCTCGCCGCCGTGTACGCGCCGATCGGATTCCTCGGAGGGTTGACGGGGGCGCTGTTCCGCGAGTTCGCGTTCACGCTCGCGGGCGCGGTCATCATCTCGGGCGTCGTGGCTTTGACGCTTTCGCCGATGATGTGCTCGGTCCTTCTCAAGAGCGGCCACGAGCAAGGCCGTTTCGCGAAAAAGGTCGATGAGGTTTTTGGGCGGGTGACGCGCTGGTATGGCCGCAAGCTGGACCGCTCGCTGGACTATCGGCCGATCACCGCAATCTTCGCCGTTACGATCCTGTTTCTCGTTGGTTTCATGTACGTGAACACCAGCAAGGAGCTGGCACCGGAAGAAGATCAGGGCATTCTGTTCTCGGTGACCAAGGCACCGCAATACGCCAACATCGATTACTCAAATTACTACGGAAAAAAGCTCGACCAGGCGTTCGCGCAATATCCGGAAACCGATCTTCGCTTCATCATCAACGGCACCAGCGGTCCGGCCAACGGCATCGCGGGCATGATCCTGAAGCCGTGGGACGAGCGCACGCGCTCCTCGCTCAAGCTGAAGCCGCTGGTGCAGGCGGAGCTCAGCAAGATCGAAGGCGTCAACGCGTTCGTGTTCAACCTGCCGCCGCTGCCGGGCGGGCCGGGCGGGTTGCCGGTTCAAATGGTCATCAATTCCACCAGCGGATTCCAGGCCGTCTTTGAGCAGATGGAAAAGCTGAAGAAATCGGCGCGTGAAAGCGGCCTCTTCATCGTGGCCGACAGCGACCTTGCGTTCAACCAGCCGGTGGTGCGCGTCAACATCGATCGTTCAAAGGCCAACGACCTCGGCATCACCATGGCGGCGGTCGGCAACACGCTATCGACGCTGCTGGGCGGCAACTACGTCAACCGCTTCAATCTGGAAGGCCGTTCGTATCAGGTTATTCCGCAGGTGCCGCGCGACCTTCGGCTGTCGCCGGACTCTCTGAACAAGTACTACGTCGCCACGACCGGCGGCCGGCAGGTTCCGCTCTCGACCATCGTTAGCATCGAGACGATGACCAACCCGAACGCGCTGACGCATTTCAACCAGTTGAACTCGGCCACGTTCCAGGCGGTGCCGATGCCGGGTGTCACGGTCGGCAAGGCCGTCGAATTCCTTCAAGGTCAAGCCAAGCAATTGCCTGCCGGTTTCAGCCACGACTTCCTGGCCGACTCCCGGCAATTCGTGCAGGAAGGCAATCAGCTCGCCGTCACTTTCGTTTTCGCGCTGATTATCATCTTCCTGGTGCTGGCCGCGCAGTTCGAAAGCTTGCGCGATCCGCTGGTCATCCTCATCAGCGTGCCGATGGCGATCAGCGGCGCGCTGATCCCGCTGTTCTTCGGGCTCGCGACCATCAATATCTACACGCAGGTCGGCCTCGTGACGCTGATCGGACTTATCAGCAAGCACGGCATCCTGATGGTGGAATTCGCCAACGAACTGCAGCTGAAGGAAGGCCTCGACCGCCGCTCCGCGATTGAAATGGCAGCGCGGGTCCGGTTGCGCCCGATCCTGATGACGACCGCGGCGATGGTCGCAGGCCTGCTGCCGCTGCTCACGGCCAGCGGCGCAGGTGCTGCGAGCCGGTTCTCCATCGGAATCGTGGTGGTTGCCGGCATGTCGATCGGCACACTGTTCACGCTGTTCGTGCTGCCCGCGGTCTATACCATGATCGCGACCGACCACAGGGCGAACGCCACGTCCGACCGCGCCAAGGACATCGAGAAGTACGAGCTGAGTTTGACGTAAAGCGGGGTTTTCACCTCTCCCCGCAAACGGGGAGAGGGAGTTCGATTGTACGCCTCCTGCGCCGGCGTGTATGATCGCCGTCGATGCTGACAGTTCGCAATCTCAGTAAATCCTATCGCACCTCGGGTGAGCAGCTTGCGGTGTTGCGCGGGGTCGATCTCACGCTGGCCGCTGGCGAAAGCGTCGCGCTCACCGGCGAATCCGGTAGCGGCAAGAGCACGCTGCTGCATCTGATCGCGGGGCTCGACAAGGCCGACGGCGGCGACGTCTGGCTCGACGGCGCGCTGGTCTCGAACCTGTCTGACAGCGACCGCGCCGCCATGCGCCGCGATCGTCTTGGTCTGGTGTTCCAGCAGTTCAATCTCATTCCGAGTTTGCAAGTCAGCGACAACCTCGCATTTCAGGCGCGCATCGCGGGGCGTCACGACGCGATGTGGCAGGCGGAGCTTGTCGAACGTCTTGGGCTCGGCGCGCTGCTCGACCGCTATCCCGAGCAATTGTCAGGTGGACAGCAGCAGCGCGTTGCCATCGGGCGGGCGCTCGCGATCAAGCCGCTCGTGCTTCTCGCCGACGAGCCGACCGGCAATCTCGACGAGGCAACCGCCGACGATGTCCTCGCGCTCGCGCGCGATCTGGTCGTGCGCACCGGTTGCGGTTTCCTGATGGTGACGCACAGCGCACGGCTTGCGGCCACGCTGGACAGGCAGGTGCACCTCAGCGCGGGGCGGATCACGTGACGCGCAGCATCTGGATTCTGGCTGTTCTGCTAAGTCACTGGAAACGGCACCGGATGCAACTCGCCACCCTGCTGGTGGGATTGATTTCGGCCACCGCGCTGTGGAGCGGCGTGCAGGCGCTGAATCAACAGGCGCGCAACAGCTACGACCGCGCAGCGGCGGCCTTCGGCGGCGGCAATACATCCATGCTGGTCGGCCGCGATGGCCCGGCATTCGCGCAACAATTGTTCGTCGATCTGCGCCGCGCCAACTGGCCGGTGTCGCCCGTGCTCGAAGGGCGCGTTCAGATCGGCGGGCGCTCGTTCCGGTTGCTCGGGATCGAACCGGTGACGCTGCCTGCGGGAGCCGGGTCCGCGCCCGGTTTTGTACAGAGAGAATCGGGTCAGACGGATTTGCAGAAATTCCTGACGCCGCCGGGGCAGACGCTTCTCGCGCCAGAGACGTTGTCAGACATGAAGCTTGATGCAGGCGCTTCGCCGCAGATCGACGGCGTGTCGTCGCTGCCGCCGCTGACGCTGCAAGCCAACCTCGTGCCGGGCGTGCTGCTGGTGGACATCGGTGTCGCGCAGCGCATTCTGAAGATGCCGAACCAGATATCGCGGCTGCTGATCGGCGAGCAACGCGGCGCGCGTGCTACGCTGGACAGCGTCGTCGGCGACAGGTTGCGTCTGGTGGAAGCGGGTGCGCCGAGCGACCTCGAACGGCTCACTAGCAGTTTTCATCTCAATCTCACGGCATTCGGATTGCTGTCGTTCGTCGTCGGGTTGTTCATCGTTCATTCTGCGATCGGTCTCGCTCTCGAACAGCGATTGCCGATGTTGCGGACGATGCGCGCCTGCGGCGTCTCGGCGCGACGGCTCACGGCTGTGCTGCTGGTCGAGCTTGTCTCGTTTGCGCTTGTGTCAGGTCTGGTGGGATTGGTCTGCGGTTACTTCGTCGCGGCTTTTTTGCTGCCCGATGTCGCCGCCAGTTTGCGCGGGCTTTATGGCGCGCAGATTCCCGGTCAATTGTCGCTCAGGGCCGAGTGGTGGGCATCGGGGCTTGGTATGAGCGTTCTCGGCGCGCTGCTGGCCGCTGCCACCGGGCTGTTTCGTGTCTATCGATTGCCGATCCTCGCAGCGGCCCAGCCCTACGCTTGGCAACAGGCGCAGCAGCACTGGCTGAAGCGGCAGGGCGCGCTCGCGCTTGTGATTGCGCTCGGCGCTGCCGCAAATCTGGTTTGGGGCGATTCCCTCACCACGGGATTTCTTGTGCTGGCAGGATTGCTGCTCGCGGCGGCGCTTGCATTGCCGGTCGTTCTCGGCGGGATTCTCTGGCTTGGTCAGCGCGGAACGCTGCGGCCCATTGTGAAATGGTTCTGGGCCGACAGCCGGCAACAGCTTCCGGGTCTTTCATTGGCATTGATGGCGCTGTTGCTCGCGCTCGCCGTCAATGTCGGCGTCGGCACCATGGTGCAGAGTTTCAGCAAGACTTTCATCGGCTGGCTCGACGACCGGCTGGCGGCGGAGGTTTACTTGAACGCAACGAGCGACAGGCAGGGCGAGGAGATCGTTGCATGGCTGCGCCAGCGGCCGGAGGTCGATGCGATCCTGCCGGCGTGGCGCATCGACGTCACGCTGGAAACGCTGCCGGTCGAGATCATCGGCTTCGCCGACCACGCGACCTATCGCGAACGCTGGCCGCTGCTGGATTCCGTGCCGGGGGTCTGGGACAGGGTGCGCGCGGGCGAGGGCGCGCTGTTCAGCGAACAACTCGCGCGGCGGCTCAAGGTGCGTCCCGGTGACAAGGTGCTGATTCCGACGCCGGGCGGCGCATGGCCGGTGAAGGTCGTCGGAATTTATCCCGACTATGGCAATCCCAAGGGACAAATCGGAATCGATGTCGATGCAATGGGCGCGCGATGGCCCGAGATTGCGCGCACGCGGTTCGGATTGCGCGTCGCGCCCGACAAGATATCCGGGCTGGTCGCGGCACTTCGCGAAAAATTCAATCTCGACGGCAGCCGCCTGATCGATCAGGCGACGCTGAAAGCGGAATCCACCCGCATCTTCAACCGCACATTTGCAGTTACGTCGGCGCTCAATGCCTTCACCCTTGGCGTTGCCGGTGTTGCGTTGCTCACCAGCCTGCTGACGCTGAGCAACAGCCGGCTGCCGCAACTCGCCCCGCTGTGGGCGCTGGGACTGACGCGGCGGCGGCTGGCCTTCATCGAGTTGCTGAAAACCATGTCGGTTGCGTTCATCACGGCGCTGCTCGCGCTGCCGCTGGGAATTCTGGTGGCGTGGTGCCTGGTCGCGGTGGTGAACGTCAAGGCGTTCGGCTGGCGGCTGCCGCTTTATGTCTTCCCGTGGCAATTGATCGAACTTCTCGCAGTCGCGATGCTCGCTGCATTGCTGGCGACGTGTCTGCCGATCCTGAAACTGATGCGCCTGCAACCGGCCGAACTGGTAAAGACCTTTGCCAATGAGCGGTAGTTTCCACATCAGCCGCCGCGCGCTGATCGGCGGCGGTCTGTTCACCGCAGTCGGCGGCGGGCTTGCGCGCGCGCAAGGCTTCGCGGGACTGGGCGGCGAGAGCGGCGGCTTTGCATCCGTCGTTCCGGGGAAGGATCTGGATTTTCCGCGCGATCACGGGCCGCATCCCGACTATCGAATCGAGTGGTGGTATCTGACGGCGAACGTGATGGATGCAACCGGCGTGCAGTGGGGCGCGCAATGGACGCTGTTTCGGCAGGCGATGACGCCGGGCGTGCAGCAGGCGGGCTGGGCCAATCAGCAAATCTGGATGGGGCATGCCGCGGTGACCAGCGCGGGGACGCATCGCTACACCGAGCGGTTCGCGCGCGGCGGGGTCGGGCAGGCGGGCGCGGAGGCCAGTCCGTTTCGCGCGTGGATCGATTCATGGCAGATGCGCGGGCTTGAATCTTTCGCCCCTCAATCTGTCGCGCCGCTTGATGTGTCGGCGTCTGGATCAGATTTTAGTTACAGATTGAAACTGGAAACCGACCGCCCGCTCGTGTTGCAGGGCGACAGCGGCTACAGCAAGAAATCGGAGCGCGGGCAGGCGTCGTATTATTTCAGCCAGCCGTATTTCAAAGCGTCAGGTACGATCACGCTCGGCGACAAGCCCGTGGATGTCACCGGCGCAGCGTGGATGGATCGGGAATGGAGCAGCCAGCCGCTCGCGTCCGACCAGACCGGATGGGACTGGTTCTCGCTGCATCTGGAGTCAGGCGAGAAGGTCATGCTGTTCCGCCTGCGCCAGAAGGACGGCGGACATTATTTCGCGGGCAACTGGATCGACCGCGCGGGACGCTCGGAGGCTCTCGCTGCAAATTCCATTATGATGACGCCGACCGGCTTCACAGCTATCGACGAGCGCAAGCTGCCGACATCATGGACCGTCGCGATTGCGGATCGCGGCTTGAAGATCGAATGCGCGCCGCTGAATGCAAAAAGCTGGATGGGAACGCGGTTTGCGTATTGGGAAGGGCCGATCAATTTTAAAGGCAGCCACGCAGGCGTCGGCTATCTTGAAATGACCGGCTATTGAGAAGGGCGCATTCGGCATGAAGCAAAAGCCATTCGGAAAAACCGGACAGCATGTCTCCGTCGTCGGGCAAGGTACGTGGTACATCGACCGCAGCGACCGCGCGGCGGCGGTGGCGTCACTGCGCAAGGGTCTCGATCTCGGCATGACGCATATCGATACCGCGGAGATGTACGGCGACGCCGAACTCGTGGTGGCGGACGCAATTGCCGGACGGCGCGACGAGGTGTTTCTGGTCTCAAAAATTCTGCCGGGCAATGCCTCGCGGCGCGGCACGGTGCAGGCGTGCGATCGTTCGCTCAAGCGTCTCAAGACCGACCGGCTGGATTGCTACCTGCTGCACTGGCGCGGGCAATATCCGCTTGATGAAACTGTCGCGGCATTCGAGGAACTTGTCGGCGCCGGAAAAATTCTGTCATGGGGCGTCAGCAATTTCGACGCGTCGGACCTCGCGGAAATGGTCGACGCCGCGGGCGAGGGGCGCATCGCCTGCAATCAGGTGCTTTATCATCTCAATGAACGCGCCATCGAACATTCGGTGATCCCGTGGTGTGAGGCGCATGGCGTCGCGGTGGTTGCGTATTCGCCATTCGGTCATGATGACTTTCCCGATGCGCATTCGGCTGGCGGCAAGGTCTTGCAGGAGATCGCGGCACGGCACGGCGCGACGCAGCGTCAAGTGGCACTTGGCTTTCTCACGCGCAGGCCGTCGGTTTTCGCGATCCCCAAGGCGTCTTCTGCTGTCCATGCGGCGGACAATGCCGGCGCGGGAAAAATTGTGCTGACCGCGCAGGATATTGCCGCGCTCGACAGGGCGTTTCCGTTGGGTCGCGAGCCGCGCAGCCTGCCGATGCTTTAACGCAATGCCCTGACGCCCTGCCAGAGCAGCAGCAGCGAGATCACGAACAGCAGCACGTAGGCGATCTGGTAGAACAATCCCGTCGGCGTTCGACGGACAAGCCAGATCCCTGCGAAGTTGGCTGCGACAGCGATCGGCAGCAGCAGCAGCGATGTCGCGAAATTCTTCGTGGTGAACTGATCGAGCAAGAAGTAAGGCCCGATCTTCAGGACGTTGACCACCGCGAAGAATATCGTCGTGGTGCCAACGAACGTCATCTTCGGCAGCCGCTGCGGCAAGACGTGAACCTGAAACGGCGGGCCGCCGCCTTGCGTCATGAATGATGTGAATCCCGAGACGCCGCCCCAGAACACTCCGCTCGCGGCATTGGCCGGATGCGGCTCGATCCTGTCGCGGCGCAGCCAGGTGTTCGCCACGAATGCAAGCCCGATGACGCCGACGACGATGCGGACGAATGCGTCGGAGAGATGTGCCGCCAGCAACCAGCCCAGCGCCATGCCCAAGATCGCGCCGGGCAGCATGACTTTCAGATTCCAGGAATCCCAATCCTTTCGGTAAACATACACTGAGATCAAATCCTGCGTAATGAGGATCGGCAAAATCAATGCGGCTGCTTCGAGCGGCGGCAGGTACAGCGCCAGCAGCGGCGTCGATGCGATGCCGAGACCGGAAAATCCGCCCTTGGCGAGCCCCAGCAGGATCACCGACGGGATTGCAACCCAATAAAACAGCGGTTCGGTGATGATCGCGTGCACGTCATGATTCCAGGGTAGCTTGCCGAGTTAGGCACCAGAATGCGCGCCGAGATCAACTTATATCGGCGCGCAGAATTGCAGGCCGCCCTTGTGGGTTTGCCGGGGCGACAATAGATTTCGGCCATGCCTCGCTATTTCTTCAACACCCGTATCGGCCAGACGCTCATCCCGGACCCCGAGGGCGCGGAATTGCGCGACCCCGATCATGCCTGGCGGGTTGCCCGCGCGACGATCCAGCAGATTCTCGAGGCGGAGGGCAAAGCGCCGGACCTGCTCACGGCGACGCTTGAAGTCACCGATGCCGACGGCGAGATCGTGCTGGAGTTTCCCTTCACGGAAGTGCTGGATTTTCCGGAAGAGCCGACCTCGGTGCACTGACCGCCGCCGGTTGCGGCCGGATTGTCGCCGCCGCCGGATTGGGTTCGCCGGGTTTTGCTTCACCTTGGGCAAGCTTGACGGCGAGGTCGGCGACCAGTTCGGCGGCGAGCGTATCCGGCGAGGCCAGCCAACTCGCGGCGAATGTCAGCGTCGGCACCTGCAGATTGGTGGTGAGAAGATTGAGTTGTCCTTCCGCCAGTTCGCGCTCCACGATTGCGGTTGGGATCACCGCGACGCCGATGCCGTCGGTCGCCATGCGGATCACGGTTGCCAGCGACGCACTGGCGTGCAGCCGGATCGACGGCACGTCGGGCCGGTTGAACAGCGAGCGCACGATCTCATAGGGCTGCGTCTTGCGCGCGAAGGTGATGATCGCAAATCGCGCCAGATCGTGAACGGTCAGCACGCCATTGCCAAGCCCGAGCGAGGGACTTGCAACGAACGAAATCGGATAATCGCAAAGCACGCGGTTGCGCACATTGGAAAGCGACAACGGCCCGAGACAAAAGGCGAGATCGATTTCCTGCGCAAGCAGGCGCGCGCGCAAATCGGGGGTGATATCGACTTCCACTTCCATCGACAGGTTCGGATAGGCACTCGACACCCGCTCGATCAGTTGGGGCAGCCAAGTGTGAACGATGGTCTCCGACACGCCGAGGCGCAGCACGCCGCGCATCGCCGAGCGGTCCATCACTGCGGCCAGCATCTCCGAACGCAGGCCGATGAGTTTCTCGGCGTAGAGCATCATCTGCCGCCCGCTCGGCGTCGGCGTGACGGTGCGGTTGTCGCGCTGAAGCAGCTTTACGCCCATCTCGGCTTCAAGCTGGGCGATGCGCTGCGAGATCGCGGGCTGCGTGGTGTTGAGCTTTCGCGCGGCACCGCCAAAACTTCCGAGCGTCACCACCCAGAGAAAAGTCTCGATCGATTTGAAATCCACCATGCCCGCCACCTGTATCTATTAGTACAGCTTATCGGCCGTGATAAGAAAACGCGACTAGACTTTATCGCAGGGCAATGATCCACTCCTTTACGAAGCAAACGGGGATAGAATGACTATGGCTGTACCCCAATACGCGGAGCGGGCTGGTCGGCCGGCATCGTCGCCGAGCGTGGATGCCAGATTGTCCTATCGCTCCGGCAAAGCCGGAGTGACAGCGGGCGTCGCGCCGGGGTTCGTCCAGGGCAATCTCGCTATTCTCCCCGAGCGTCTGGCCTCGTCGTTCCATCGTTTCTGCCAGCTCAATCCCAAGCCATGTCCCATCATTGGAATGTCCGAGGTGGGCGATCCGCGGATTCCGGCTCTCGGCATCGATCTCGATATTCGGACTGATCTGCCGCGCTATCGCGTCTGGCGTGACGGGCAAATGGTTGAAGAACCCGCCGACATCATGTCGCATTGGCGCGACGATCTGGTCGCCTTCGTGATCGGCTGCTCGTTCTCGTTCGAGGAAGCGCTGATGGCGGACGGATTGAAGATCCGCCACATCGAGCAGGGGCGCAACGTGCCGATGTATCGCACCAACATTGAATGCACGCCGGCCGGCCCGTTCGCCGGGCCTCTGGTGGTCTCGATGCGACCGTTCAAGCCGGCGGATGCGATCCGCGCTGTACAGATCACCACGCGATTTCCGGCCGTGCACGGCGCGCCGGTGCATCTCGACAAGCCGGAGATGATCGGCATCGAGGATATTTCCAAGCCGGACTATGGCGACGCAGTGAGCATTCGGCCGGATGAAGTGCCGGTATTTTGGGCGTGCGGAGTGACCCCGCAATCGGTCATCCTGCAATCGCGGCCTGACTTCGCCATCACGCATGCGCCGGGCTTCATGCTGGTGACGGATGTTCTCAATTCAAAATTCTCGATTCAGTGAAATTCGCAATTTGGGCCGCAGGACTTTCTGAAAAAGCGGCTTTGTCCAACAAAGGAGTATGTCGATGAATCGCCGCGAAGTATTGTTGTCCGGTGTCGCCCTGTCGCTGGTTGGATCGCGCGCTTTCGCGCAGGCCGGCGGCGAAATCCTGATCGGCTGCATCTGGCCGCTGACCGGCCCGACCGCGCAAATTGGCGCGGACGCGCGCCACGCGCTCGAAACTGCGGTCGATATCGTCAACGGTTCCCACGATCTCGATTTGCCGACCGCGAAGAATGCCGGATTGGCTGGTTTGGGCAATGCCAAAATCAAGCTGGTCTATGCCGACCATCAGGGCGATCCGCAGAAGGGCCGCGCCGAAGCCGAGCGCCTCATCACGCAGGACAAGGTCGTCGCCATCGTCGGCGCGTTTCATTCGTCGGTGTCCGCGACGGTCAGCGCGTCGTGCGAACGCTACAGCATTCCCTACATCGCCGCCGACTCGTCCTCGCCGAGTCTGCATCGGCGCGGCCTGAAATTCTTCTTCCGCCCCGCCGCGCATGACGAGATGTTCTCGAAAGCGATGTTCGATTTCATGGATGCCCTCAAGAAAAAGGGCAAGAAGATCGACAGCGTCGCTCTGTTCTTCGAAGACACCATCTTCGGCACCGATTCATCCAACGTGCAGCGCAAGCTGGCGCAGGATCGCGGCTACAAGATCGTCAGCGACATCAAGTATCGCTCCAACTCCCCGTCGCTGACGTCGGAAGTGCAGCAGATCAAGAGCGCCAATCCGGACGTGCTGCTGCCGTCGAGCTACACCACCGACGCCATCCTGCTGATGAAGTCGATGGACGAACTCGGCTACAAGCCGGCCAACCTTCTGGCGCAAGCCGCAGGCTTCTCCGACAAGGCGACCTTCGATGCCGTCGGCGACAAGCTCAACGGCATGATTTCGCGCGCGAGCTTCTCGCTCGACCTCGCGGCCAAGCGTCCGTCGGTCGGCAAGGTCAACGACATGTTCAAGGCGCGCGCCAATCGCGACCTCAATGACAACACCTCGCGGCAGTTGACGGCGCTTCTTGTCCTCGCAGACGCCATCGATCGTGCGAAATCCACCGACGGCGAGAAGATTCGCGCCGCTCTGGCTGCGACCGATACGCCGGGCGAGAAGACCATCATGCCGTGGAAGCAGATCAAGTTCACGGCTGAAGGCCAGAACGACGACGCCGATCCGGTGCTGTTGCAGTATCTCGGCGGCAAGTTCATCACCGTGTTCCCGGCGCAGGCCGCGATCGCCGAACCGAAATGGCCGATGAACGGCTGAGACGAAACAAAGGCGCTGTCATGAAGACAGCGCCTTTGTTGTTTGGCGGAATGCTGTTCCGCAGATCATTCTTCCACCGGAAGTCATGCTTCTCCTCTGACAGAATGTGTACACGGTGACCGCACAGGCATTTCTCCAGGTGATTGCAAGCGGCCTCTTGATGGGGCTGATCTACGCGCTGATCGCCGTCGGGCTGTCGCTGATCTTCGGCCTGATGGACGTGGTCAACTTCGCCCACGGCGAGTTTCTGATGCTCGCCATGTACGCGACCTTCGGACTGGTGTTCGCGACCGCGCTCGATCCGGTGGTGCTGGCACCGCTGGTGGTGGCGCTGATGTTCGTGCTCGGCGTGTCGGTCTATGCGGGGATCATCCGCTATGCCATGCGGGCCAAGGCCAATCCCGGCATGGTGCAGATTTTCGCGACCTTTGGCCTCGCGCTGCTGATCCAGGGGTTGGCGCAGTATTTCTTCACGCCGGACTACAAGAACATCGCCAACACCTGGCTCGGCGGCAAGACGCTCAATCTCGGCGGCGTGTTCCTGCCGTTGCCCCAAATTTACGGTGGGGTGGTCTCGCTGGCGGTGTTCGGCGGATTGTACTGGCTCATCACGCGCACCGATTTCGGCAAGGCGCTCGAAGCGACGCGCGAGGATCAGGGCGCGGTGGCGCTGGTCGGCATCGACCGTAACCGCGTGTTCGCGCTCGGCTGGGGGCTAGGAGCGGCGCTGGTCGGCATCGCGGGCGCGGTGCTGGCCATTTTCTATTACATTCATCCGCAGGTCGGCAGCACTTTCGCGCTGATCGCTTACGTCACTGTCGCGCTTGGCGGCTTCGGCAGCATTTTCGGCGCGCTGGTGGCAGGCGTTATCGTCGGGCTCGTTGAAGCTCTGACGGCGCTGATGGTGCCGCCCGCGCTGAAATCCGTCGGCGTCTATTCGCTTTATCTTGCTGTGTTGTTCATCAGGCCGAGCGGCCTGTTCGGGAGATTGTGATGACCCCGACAGCTGCTGCCTCGTCGATGGTGTCGTTCGTCGCAAGCCGTCGGCGTCAGCTCATGATTGCCGCCGTTGTCTTCGCGGCCATCGCGCTTGTGCCGCGGCTGGTCTCCGACGTTTACATGATGAACGTTCTTATCCTGACGCTGCTGTTCGCGGCGCTGTCGCAAAGCTGGAATCTGCTGGGCGGATATTGCGGGCAGGTCTCGTTGGGACATGCTCTGTATTTTGGGATCGGCGCCTACGCCGTCAGCATTCTCTATGTAAAATTCGGCATCACCCCGTGGGGTGGTCTCCTGGTCGGCGGAATCATTGCCGCGCTCGTGGCGCTCGCGCTGGGCTATCCATGCTTTCGGCTGAAGGGGCATTATTTCTCGATCGCGACCATCGTGATCGCCGAAATCGGGCTGCTACTGGTTCACAACTGGGATTATGCTGGCGCGGCGCTCGGCATTCAATGGCCGTTCACGCCCGACTCGTGGTGGACGTTACAGTTCGCCCGAGACAAGGCGCCTTATTTTTACTTCGCGCTCGGCCTGTTCGCCGTCACCTGGCTGGTGACCTTCAGCATTGTCGAGTCAAAGTGGGGCTACTGGTGGCGCGCGGTGAAGGACAACGCGGAGGCCGCTGAAAGTCTCGGCGTCACCATCTTCCATTCCAAGATGGCGGCGGGCGCGATCTCGGCATTCTTCACCGCCGTGGGCGGCGGCTTTTACGCCGCGTTCGTATCCTACATCGATCCGGAAAGCGTGATGCATTTCCGCTTCTCGCTGCTGATGGCGTTGCCCGCGGTGCTGGGCGGCGTCGGCTCGCTGTGGGGACCGGCCATCGGCGCGCTCATTCTGATCCCGTTGGCCGAACTGACGCGATCCTATCTGGGCGGATCTGGTTCCGGACTCGATTTGGTCATCTACGGCGGCCTCATCATGATTGTCTCGCTGACCCGCCCGGAAGGCATCCTGAGCATCATCAAGCCACCGACGGCGCGCGGGACGGCCGCATGACCGACAAGCCGATCGTCAGTTGCCGCAGCGTGACGCGCCGTTTCGACGGCCTCGTTGCCAACGACTCCATCGATCTCGACGTCAAGCGCGGCGAAATCCTCGGCCTGATCGGCCCGAACGGCGCGGGAAAATCCACGCTGTTCAATCTCATTGCGGGTGCGTTTCCGGTGTCGTTCGGCACCATCGAATTCGACGGTCGCGACATCACCGCTCTGCCTGCCGCGGATCGTTGCGGTCTCGGTATCGCCCGGACTTACCAGGTACCGCGTTCGTTCGATTCGATGTCGGTGGTCGAGAACGTGACGGTGGGCGCATTCGTGCGCTATCGCGGCGTGCTGCAGGCCCGCGCCAAGGCACTCGATGTTCTCGAATATGTCGGGCTCGCGGCACAGGCCGATGCATCGGCGGCGGACCTCACGCCGCCGCAGAAACGACGGCTTGAGGTTGCGCGCGCGCTCGCAACCGAGCCGAAGCTGCTGCTGCTCGACGAAGTGCTGACCGGATTGACACCGATCGAAGCGGCCGCGGGCGTCGATCTGATCCGGAAGGTGAGGGAAACCGGCATCACCGTCGTGATGGTCGAGCATGTGATGGAAGTGGTGATGCCGCTGGTGGACCGCGCTGTCGTGCTGCATCTCGGCAAGGTTCTGGCGGAGGGGCACCCGAAGGAAGTCGTGCGCGACGAGAAGGTGATCGCGGCCTATCTGGGGGACCGTCATCGTGTTGCTTGACGTTTCAAACCTCACGACGGCGTATCGCGGCCTGATCGCGATTTCGGATATTTCGATCAACGTCGATTCCGGCGAGATCGTCACCGTTGCGGGCGCGAACGGCGCGGGCAAATCGACGCTTCTCAAAACCATCGCCGGCATGGAGAAGCCGAAATCCGGGATAGTCAGTTTCGCCGGCGAGCGGATTGACACCATCCCGGCGCATCTGATTACTGCGCGCGGACTTGCCTTCGTGCCTGAGAACAAGCGGCTGTTTCCGCGCCTCAGCGTTGCGGACAATTTGCGGCTCGGAAGCTATCTGCATCGGGGCAGTCCCGACCGCGATGGCCCGCTTGAATTCGTGTTCAAGCTGTTTCCGCGCCTTGAAGAGCGGCTGTCGCAGCGCGCGGCGACGCTCTCCGGCGGCGAACAGCAGATGCTGGCGATTGCGCGGGCGCTGATGACGCGGCCACGCTTGCTGATGCTCGATGAGCCGTCGCAAGGCATCATGCCGAAGCTGGTCGATGAAATTTTCGCGGCGGTTCAGCAGATCCGCGATAACGGCGTCACGGTTTTGCTCGTGGAACAGCGGTTGTCGGAAAGCCTTGAAATCTCCGACCGCGCCTATGTTCTGCAAACCGGCAAGGTGGTGATGAGCGGCCCGGCGTCGGACATCAAATCCAATCCGGAAGTGCGGCGCATCTACCTAGGCATATGAGAGCGCCGCGAGCACGTCCTCGGGCCGCTCGGCGGTCAGCATGTGGCCCGCGCCCGGCAACACCACCTGTTTCGAATTCGCGATGGCGGCGGCGAGCTGCTTGCCGGATTTCAGCGGCGTCATCATATCGCGCTCGCCGAGGATCAGCGTCGTCGGCGCTTTGGTTTTCGCGGCAGCATCGAGCGCGGCCTTGTAGTCGTTGCAGGCCGCGAGATCGTTGAACAACACGCCCGAAAGGGTTTGCTCAAGCAAGCGCTGGCCGCCACCCATCATCCACAGCCCCGGAGCCTGCGAGCCGCCGAGGCCCGCGGCGAATCCGTATCCCCAGATCGAGACCATCTCCACGGCCGCATGGTCGTTCGCTTTCGCGGCGTCCAGCAGATCGGGTGACACCGGCATCGCCGCGCCGACGCCGATCAGCGACAGCCCCGAGACCTTGCCGGGATAGCGCGCGGCCGTATCGAGCGCGACCAGCGATCCCATCGAGTGTCCGACCAGTCTTGCCTGCTGGGCACCCGCTGCTTCGATCAGCTTCACGGTCCAGTCGGCCATGCCGCCTATCGATGAAATGGGTGTGCCTTTCGAGCGTCCGTGACCGGGGAGGTCCGGCGCCAGCACGCTGTAGCCGTGATGGGAAAACCATCGCGTGAACAGCGACCACATCGAATGATCGAAACCCGCGCCATGCAGAAACACCACCAGCGGCAGCTTCGGATCGAACGGCTTGCCGCCCGTGGTTGCGAAGACGTCAGCTCCATCCACCGTCAAATGCATGTCTCAAGCCTTTTGTGAGAAGCGCAGCGCCTGGCCGAGGTCGCCGATGATGTCGTCAGCGGCTTCGATGCCGATGGAGAGGCGAATGAGTTCCTCGCCGATGCCTGCAACCTTCAACTGCTCCGCGTTCATCTGCTGATGCGTCGTGCTGGCGGGATGGATCACCAGCGTCTTGGCGTCACCGACATTGGCGACATGGCTGACCAGTCTCAATGCCTCGATAAATTTGCGACCGGCATCGCGGCCACCCTTGATGCCGAACGTGATGATCGATCCCGCGCCGCGCGGCAGCAGCTTTTTCGCCAGTTCGTGATCGGGATGGCTGGCAAGCGACGGATGCAGCACCCATTCGACGGCCTTGCTGGATTCGAGGAATTTCAGCACGGCGAGCGCGTTCTCGACATGGCGTTGCATACGGACATGCAATGTCTCGACGCCTTGCAGGATCTGGAATGCATTGGTCGGCGAGATGCACGCACCGAAATCGCGCAGTCCTTCGGCGCGGGCGCGCATGATAAAGGCTGCCGGTCCGAATTCCTCGCTGAAGACGATGCCGTGGTAACCGGCGTAAGGCGTGGTGAGGGTGGGGAACCTGCCGGATTTTTCCCAGTCGAAATGCCCGCCATCGACGATGACGCCGCCGATGGCGATGCCGTGGCCGCCGATCCATTTGGTGATCGAGTTCATGACGATATCAGCGCCAAGCTCGATAGGTCGCGAGAGATAAGGCGTGGCGAAGGTGTTATCGATCAGCAGCGGCACGCCGGCGGCATGCGCGATCTCCGCGACGGCGGGAATGTCGAACACTTCGAGGCCGGGATTGCCGATGGTCTCGCCGATCACGAGCTTGGTCTTTGGGCCGATCGCGGCGCGAATGCCGTCGAGGTCGCGCGGCTTGACGAAGGTGGTGGTGATGCCGAAGCGCGGCAATGTATGGGTGAGCAAATTGATCGTGCCGCCATACAGCGAGGCCGAGGCGACGATATGATCGCCGGCGTCAAGAAGTGTCGCGATGGCCAGATGCAGCGCCGCCATGCCGCTGGCGGTGCAGACCGCGCCGACGCCGTTCTCAAGCGCGGCGAGACGCTCTTCCAGCACTGCCGTCGTCGGATTCGAGATGCGGGTGTAAAGATGGCCGGCGCGCTCGAGATTGAACAGGGCCGCTGCATGGTCTGCATCGCGAAACACGTAGGACGTGGTCTGATGAATCGGGACGGCGCGGGAGCCGGTGGCCGCATCGGGATGTTGTCCCGCATGCAGGCTGAGCGTGTTGAACGCTGGAGGTTTTGGAGCGGCCATTTATGCTCTCACTAACAGGGTGGCGTATCTTTCATGCGAGGCGGTCGATTGCAAGGTCAGCTACCCGGCCGTGGATCGATCGGAGTGATGGCCCCAAGACCGAGAATGTTTTCCAGAAGCTTGCCGCCCGCAAGCGCCCGGCCCTCGCCACGCGGAGGTGCCACGATCTGTAGTCCGACCGGCAAGCCTTCGCGCGTGAAGCCGCAGGGAATGGAGAGCCCAGGGCAGCAGGCGATGGTGATGGCGGAAACCATCGCCAGCCAGCCGACATAATTGTCGAATTTTGTGCCGTTGCATTCGGCGAGGTAGCGCTGCTCGACAGGAAATGCCGCGACGATGGTTGTCGGGCACAGCAGCAGGTCGTAGGTCTCGAAGAAGGCGAGGGCGCGATTGGTGAGCGTGACGCGCTGGGCTTCGGCCCGTTCGATGTCGGCCAGCGTGAGTTTGAGGCCTTGTTCGATATTCCATATCACTTCCGGCTTCAACTGATCGCGGTGCTGCTTCAAAAGCTTGCCCTTGGTCAGCACGTAGTCGTAGGCGCGCAGCACGTGGGCGCATTCAACTGCTTCGCTGAAATCCGGATGAGCCTCCTCGACGATCACGCCTGCGTCCTCGAATCGCTTCGCCGCTTTGCGCGTGATGTCCGCGACTTCAGGATCGACCGGCGAGATGCCGAGATTGCTGGAATAGGCGACGCGTTTCGGTTTGACACCGGAGCGGGCCGCGGCGAGAAACGATGTCGGCAATACGGGCAGCGACAGCGGATCGCCCGGATGTTCGCCGGACATGGCGTCCAGCATCAACGCGAGGTCTTCGACATTGCGCGCCATCGGCCCGTCTGCGCTCAGGGTGCGGTCGATCTTCGCTGCCTGCGAATGTGCGACGCGGCCGATACTGGGGCGCATGCCGACGACGCCGCAGAAGCTGGCCGGATTGCGCAGCGATCCGCCCACATCCGTGCCATGCGCGAGCCAGGCGGTGCCGCTCGCCAGTGCCGCAGCGGCACCCCCCGATGAACCGGAGGCGGAGCGCGACAGATTCCATGGATTGAGCGTCGCGCCGAACACTTCGTTGAAGGTCTGCGCGCCAGCGCCGAATTCCGGCGTATTCGATTTGGCGTAGATGATCGCGCCGCTGGTTTCGAGCTGCTCAACGACGATGTTGGAGCGGACGGCAATATGATCCTTGAAGATCGGCGAGCCCTGGGTGGTCAGGACGCCGGCAACGTCGGTCAAATCCTTGATCGGGACAGGCATGCCCGCGAGCAGGCCGCGCCTGTTGGCGGGCAGTTTCATCAGCCGGTCGGCATGGGCGCGCGCGCGGTCGAAACACAGCGTCGGCAGCGCGTTCACCTGACCATCGACTTCGGCGATCCGGGCTTCCAGGGCGTCAAGCAGGTCGTGCGGGGTAATCTCTTCACGCCGCAGACGATCGACGATATCACAGGCCGTCGCCCGCACGAGTTCCTGACTGGATGCCACTGAAACGTCTCCCGCCGATCTGGTTTCTTGAGCGGGCAATATAGCGGCGTGTCTTGGAATGGCGAGGCGAAACTGAGTCGGTCCCGCCCCGCCGATTTTGCATTGGACTGGCGCTCAGCGCTCGCCGCCGGCTTCTCCATCGAGGACGCTGCCGAACAGCTCCCAGCGCTCGCCCTTGAAGCGCATCAGTTGCAACTGCTCGATGGGCGAGAAGTCTGTCGCGCTGGTGTTGATCTTGATTCCGGGCAGCAAGCCGCCCTGCTGGAGATCTTTGATGCTGGCAGCCTGCTTGATGACGTTCTCGCGGGTCAGGTTGTCGCCGCATTGTTTCAGCAGGGCGGCCATGGTCTGCGCCATGTTGTAGCCGGTCACGGCTGAGCTGTCCGCCACATTGGCTTCCGGCACGTATTTGGCGAGGAAGGCCTTGTACTCTTTCATTCCCGGATCGTCGTTCCACTGCGGATCGGAGGTGTCCTTGGCGTAAGCTGCCGAAATGATGCCCTGCGCGTTGTCGAATCCCGCAGGCTTCATCACGGTTGCCGTCGATGCGCTGACGTTGCTGACGATCAGCGTCGGCTTCCAGCCGATTTCGCCGACCTTTTTGATGGTCTGCGCGCCGAATTTCGGAGTGGTGAAGATCACCAGAACGTCGGGGTTCAGCGACTTGAGCTTGACGATATGAGAATCGATCGTCGGCTCGGACAGTTCGTAACTTTCTTCCGCAATAATCATGGACTTCTTCGCGCCAAGACCATCCTGAACGCCCTTCAGGTAGTCCTTGCCGAAATCGTCGTTCTGATAGAGCACGGCGACCTTCGCGTCCGGCTTCTCCTTCAGGATATACTTCGCGTAAATGCGGCCTTCGCTCTGGTAGCTGGGCAGCCAGCCCATGGTCCACGGGAAGTTTTTCGGATCGTTCCACTTGGTCGCGCCGGTGGCGAGAAACAGGTGAGGCACTTTCTTGGCGTTCATGTATTTGTGGATTGCCGAGTTTGACGGCGTGCCGAGCGCGCCGAACACCAGCAGCACTTCGTCGCTCTCAACCAGCTTGCGGGTCTGCTCGACGGCCTTTGGCGGGCTGTAGGCATCGTCATAGGAAATGAAATTGACCTTGCGGCCGTTGATGCCGCCTTCGTCGTTGATCTTCTTGAAATAGCCCGCCATCGCCTTGCCGACGACGCCATAGGCCGATGCCGGACCGCTGTAGGGAATGATGTTGCCGATCTTGATTTCGGTGTCGGAGGCGCCGGTGTCGTATTTCTTCTGCGCCATCGCGCTGCCTGTCGCGGCGAGGATCAGACTTCCGGCTGCAACGGCAGCAAACATGGGTTTAGCTCGTCGCATCGATCGTGGCTCCTGAGGTTTTTTGTGGTCGGGTGTTGGGGTTGTCGTTCGTGAGGGTTACGTCCTGGACGCCTTGTCCTTCTCGTTCTGGGCCTTGATGGCGTCACGCGCCGCGGTCCAGTCGGCGTCCTTCCAGTCGCGCAGGTTGTAGAAGTTTCCGCCGGAGGCCAGCGCCTGCGCGCCGTCCATGGCGATGGTTTCGCCGTTGATCCAGTCGCAGCCGCCGGAGATCAGGAACGTGGCGAGGTTTTCGAGTTCGCTCATCTCGCCGACGCGGCCCATCGGGTTGGTCGCGATGGTGCGTGCACCTGCTTCGTCGCCGGGCTTGATGCGCTTGCTCATGCCTTCGGTCGGAATTTCGCCGGGCGCGATGGCGTTGAGGCGAATGCCATAGCGGCCCCATTCGGTGGCGAGCGACATCGTCATCGCATGGATGGCGGATTTGCTCATGGCGGACGGCACGACATAGGGGCTGCCGTTGCGTACCCATGTCACGACGATGGAGACGACGTTGCCGCGAAGGTTGTTGGCGATCCAGCGCCGGCCGACGGCGTGGGTGACGTAGAAGGTGCCGTGCATCACGATGTTGGCGACGGCGTCGAAGCCGCGCGGCGTCAAATCCTGGGTGCGTGAAATAAAGTTTCCGGCGGCGTTGTTGACGAGATCGGTGAGGGGGCGGTCCTTGAACGCGCTCTCGATCATGGCATCGACGGCGGCGGCATCGCGGATATCGACGCCGTGGCTGGTGACCTTGCCGCCGTGCTGCTTCATCAGTTCGGCGGCGGTGTCGTCGCACACGCCCTTGCGGCGACCGCAGATATGGACATCCGCGCCGAGACTGAGAAACCGCGCGGCCATGGCCTTGCCGAGGCCGGTCCCGCCGCCGGTCACGAGGATATTCCGGCCCGCGAGAAGTCTGTCTTTGAACATGATGATCCTGCCCTGGCGTTTTTCTGTGTTTAATTAGTTGATTAATTAAATCAGGATGATCTATGCCTGTAAAGAGACAGACCAAAACAAAACAATCCGGGAGAGCGCCATGACAGCCGCGACCAGCGATCGCATTACGGTTTCAATGTCCGATGGGGTGGCAGACGTCCGCCTCGTCCGCGCGGACAAGATGAATGCGCTCGATGTGGCGATGTTCAACGCACTTGTGGACACGGCCGAACGCCTCAAGAGCGAGAAAGGCCTGCGGGCCGTCGTTCTCTCGGGAGAGGGCCGGGCGTTCTGCGCCGGTCTCGATATGGGGCGTTTTGCCGCGATGGATAAAGGCACCAGCGATCTGCGCGATCTGGCCGCGCGAACCCACGGCCTCGCCAATCATTCGCAGCAGGCGGTGTGGGGCTGGCGGCAATTGCCGGTGCCGGTCATCGCCGCCGTGCATGGTGTTGCCTTTGGCGGCGGATTCCAGCTCGCGCTCGGCGCAGACATGCGTTTCCTTGCCCCCGACGCGCGCATGTCGGTGACGGAAATCAAATGGGGTTTGGTGCCGGACATGGCGGGCACGCCGATCCTCGCTCGTCTCGTGCGCGACGACATCCTGCGTGATCTCGCCTTCACCGGCCGGATATTTTCCGCGCAGGAGGCGATGAGCTATGGCCTGGCGACGCGCATCTGTGACGATCCACGCGCTGCGGCTCTGGAAGCCGCGCGTGAGATCGCGGGCAAGAACCCGGACGCGATCCGGGGCATCAAGCGGATGCTCAACAATCTCGGCGGCGATCCCGGCCCGGCGCTGCTGGCGGAATCCGTCGAACAGATGAAAGTGATGGGAACGCCGAACCAGACCGAAGCCGTACGTGCCAATATCGAAAAGCGCGCGCCGAAATTTATAGACGGCTCGAACTGAGCGGGACATCGCGCAATGAAAGGTTCTGTCGCGTCGTTCACAACAGGCATTGTTAGCGGCGACCGCCGCAAAAGCCGCGAGGAGGTCACTGCGCGGGCGCGGTTGATTGCGGGAGGTCTTGAGACGCTCGGCGTGAAGCAGGGCGACAGCGTCGGCATCCTGATGCGCAACGACATCGCGTTCCTCGAGGCAGCTTACGCGATCATGACGCTCGGGGCTTACGCGGTTCCCATCAACTGGCATTTCAAGCCGGACGAGATCGCCTATGTGATGCAGGATTCCGGTGCGCGCGTACTGATCGGCCATGCGGACATGCTGCATCGGCTTCGCGAGGTTATTCCGGAAGCCGTGACTTTGTTAAGCGTGGTGCCGCAGCCGGAAATCGTCGCCACCTATGGAATCGATCCTGCCGTTTGCAATGCTGCGCCAGGTTCGTTCGATTTCGACATTTGGCTTGCGCAACAATCGCCGTATGACGGTCCTGCGCTGCCGCAGCCGCAGAACATGATCTACACTTCAGGCACCACCGGGCATCCCAAGGGCGTCAAGCGATACGCGCCCACGCCAGAGCAGAGCGCATCCATGGAAGCGATGCGGGCGCTGATCTACGGAATGAAGGAAGGCGTGCGCGCGCTGTTGCCGGGGCCGCTGTATCATTCCGCGCCGAATGCGTTCGGACTGCGCGCCGGGCGTCTTGGTGACGTGCTGGTTCTGATGCCGCGCTTCGATGCCCAGGAGTTCCTGCAGATCATTCAGGACCAGAAGATCGACAACGTGTTCATGGTGCCAACGATGTTCACGCGGCTCCTGAAACTGCCAGAACACATTCGCAAGTCATACGACGTGTCGTCGCTGCGCCATGTCATTCACGCCGCCGCGCCATGTCCCGCCGAAGTGAAACGCGCCATGATCGAATGGTTCGGGCCGGTGATCTTTGAGTTCTACGGCAGCACCGAGTCCGGCGCGGTGACATTCGCCAACTCGGAGGACGCGCTCCGGAAGCCCGGTACCGTGGGCAAAATCTCTCCCGGTGCCGAGTTGCGGTTCATCGGCGACGAGGGGCAGATTCTGCCGCAGGGCGAGATCGGTGAGATCTATTCGCGGATCGCCGGAAATCCCGATTTCACCTATCACAACCGGCCCGAGAAGCGCTCCGAGATTGAGCTGGACGGTTTCATCACCAGCGGTGACGTCGGCTACATCGATACCGAGGGCTACGTTTTCATCTGCGACCGCAAGCGTGACATGGTGATTTCCGGCGGTGTGAACATTTATCCCGCGGAAATCGAAGCCGTGCTGCATGGAATTCCCGGCGTTCACGATTGCGCGGTGTTCGGCATTCCAGACGAGGAATTCGGCGAGGCGCTGATGGCGGTGGTCGAGCCGCAGTCGGGTGCGGCGCTGGATGTTGCGGCCATTCGCGACAGGCTGAAGGGTTCGCTCGCTGGTTACAAGGTGCCCAAGCATATCGAGATTCAGAACAGCCTTCCGCGCGAGGATTCGGGCAAGATTTTCAAGCGACGCTTGCGCGCCCCCTATTGGGAGCGGGCGGGCCGGAAAATTTAGGCTGCGTATTTCAGCACTGGAGCGGAATACGGCCGGTATGAACGCTCCGGTGCTTGCGCCGGGCTGAAAAAATTGCGACTTGAGGTGTGCCGGTATTGCCCCGCGTGGGGCAGGTCAACCAGGATAGCTTATGTCGTCTGAAGCTATGCCTTCCGCAGGTCAGGGATTGAGGCTTCGCGACGGCGAAGCTCCTCAATCCGACGCCGATGCGCAACTGCGCGCCGATATTCGCCAGCTCGGGCGCATTCTCGGCGACACCGTGCGCGATCAGGAAGGAGCCGAAGTCTTCGATCTGGTCGAGCGCATCCGGCAAACCTCGATCCGGTTTCATCGCGACGACGACAAGCCGGCGCGGCGCGAACTGGAAGCCATTCTCGACGGCATGTCGATCAGCGAGACCGTGCGCATCGTGCGCGCGTTCAGTTACTTCTCGCATCTGGCGAATATCGCCGAAGACCAGAACCATATCCGCCAGACGCGCGCACAAAACATGTCAGGCGCGGGTCCGCGCGCCGGGACGCTGGCGCGGGCATTGTCGCGGGCGCGTGACGCCGGGATCGGCGCGGACGCCCTGCGGGCGTTTTTCGCCAAGGCGCTGGTCAGCCCGGTTTTAACGGCGCATCCGACCGAGGTGCGCCGCAAGAGCACCATCGATCGCGAAATGGAAATCGCGTCGGTGCTCGACTTGCGCGAACGCACGCAGATGACCGCGGATGAACTGGCGGCGAGCGACGAGCAACTGGTTCGCGCGGTGCTGACGTTGTGGCAGACCAACCTGCTGCGCCGGACCAAGCTGACGGTGCTGGACGAGGTCGCCAACGGCCTGTCATTTTATGACTATACGTTTTTGCGCGAGGTGCCGCGCCTGCATTGCGTGCTGGAAGACCGGCTTGCTGAAGAAAGCGAGACCGTTGGCGCGCAGAACACGCCTGACCTCGCGACATTCCTGAAAATGGGCAGCTGGATCGGCGGCGACCGCGACGGAAATCCGTTCGTGACGGCGGACGTCATGCGCGGCACGTTGCGGATGCATAGCACGCGTATTCTTCGCTTCTATCTCGACGATTTGCATAATCTCGGCGCGGAATTGTCGCTGGCCGCGCACCTTGCGGACGTGTCGCCGGAGTTGCGCGCACTCGCGCAGCAATCTCCGGACCCGTCGCCGCATCGCAGCGGCGAGCCGTATCGGCTGGCCGTCTCCGGCATTTATGCGCGGCTTGCCGCCACGGCGCTGAAGCTGAAGATCGAGACCAGCCGGCCACCTGTCGGCCACGCGTCTCCTTATGATAGCCCGGACGAACTGCGGCGCGATCTGGATGTGCTGCATGCCTCGCTGGTCGCCAACAATTCCTTCGTGATCGCGCGCGGACGCCTGCGGCACCTGCGCCGGGCGGTGGACTGCTTCGGCTTTCATCTCGCAGCGCTCGATATGCGGCAGAACTCCGCCGTGCATGAGCGCACCATCGAAGAACTGTTCGAGGCGGCAGCGCCCGGCACGCGCTATCGCGAATTGCCGGAAGACGCCCGCATCGTGCTTCTGGCGCGAGAACTGAACACCGCGCGCCCGCTGGCTTCGCAGTTCGTCGCCTACAGCGAGGAGACCATCAAGGAACTTGCCGTCTTGCATGCAGCAGCCGATGCGCATGCCGTGTTCGGTGCGGCGGTCATTCCCCAATGTATCGTATCGATGTCGGAAGGCGTTTCCGACCTGCTGGAGATCGCGGTGTTGCTGAAGGAGGCAGGGCTGGTTGCGCCGGATGGCACCAGCCGCCTCAGCATCGTGCCGCTGTTCGAGACCATCGACGATCTGCAACGCTGCGCGCAGATCATGGACAGCCTGTTCTCGCTTCCGGAGTATCGCCGCTTGGTCGATTCCCGTGGCGGCGTTCAGGAAGTCATGCTCGGCTATTCGGACAGCAACAAGGACGGCGGCTTCGTCACGTCGGGATGGGAATTGTACAAGGCCGAGATCGGCCTGATCGAGGTGTTCGAACGTCATGGCATTCGCCTGCGGTTGTTTCATGGACGTGGCGGTTCCGTCGGGCGCGGCGGCGGGCCGAGCTACGACGCGATCCTGGCGCAGCCGGGCGGGGCGGTGAACGGACAAATCCGCATCACCGAGCAGGGCGAAATCATTTCGAGCAAATACTCCAACGCCGAAGTCGGGCGTCATAATCTCGAAATTCTGGCGGCGGCGACGCTCGAAGCGAGCCTGTTGCAGCCGAAGCATTCGGCTCCGCGCGACGAATATATCGCCGCGATGGAGACGCTGTCCAATCTCGCTTTTGCCGCCTATCGCAATCTTGTTTATGAGACCGATGGCTTCGAGGATTATTTCTGGGCCTCCACCGTCATCACCGAAATCTCGACGCTCAATATCGGCAGCCGGCCCGCCTCGCGCACCAAGACCCGCAAGATCGAAGACCTGCGCGCCATTCCATGGGTGTTCAGCTGGGCGCAGTGCCGCCTGATGCTGCCGGGATGGTACGGCTTCGGCAGCGCGGTCAATGCCTGGGTCAAGCAGCATCCGGACAAGGGCATCGCGTTCCTGCAGGAGCTTTATCGCGAGTGGCCGTTCTTCCAGACGCTGTTGTCAAACATGGACATGGTGTTGTCCAAGAGCAGCATCGCCATTGCCTCGCGCTATGCGGATTTGGTGCCGGACGAGAAGCTGCGCGACATCATCTTCGGCCGCATTCGCGCGGAATGGCATGATTCGATCGAGGCGCTGCTGGAGATCATGGGGCACGACAGGCTGTTGCAAGACAATCCGCTGCTGGAGCGCTCGATCCGAAATCGTTTTCCGTATCTCGATCCGCTCAACCATGTGCAGGTCGAATTGCTCAAGGCGCATCGCGCACAAAGCGCCGACGAGCAGGTGCTCCGCGGCATCCAGCTCACGATCAACGGAATTTCCGCAGGCCTGCGCAACAGCGGCTAAAAATCAAGAACAACGGGAGGCATTGATGACCGAGACCGACACGATTCTTGTCGAGCATGACGGACCCGTGACCATCGTTTCCATCAACCGGCCACACCGCCGGAACGCCGTGGACGGCGCGACCGCGCGTCGCCTGTTCGATGCGTTTCGCGCTTTCGATGCCGATGCGGACTCATCTGTCGCGGTATTCACCGGCACCGGCGGCGCGTTCTGCGCGGGCGCGGACCTGAAGGCCGTGGCGCTCGGCGATCTTGAAAAGAAGCGCGAACTGGGTGGTCACGAGTCCATCGCGCCGATGGGGCCGAGCCGCCTGCGCCTGAGCAAACCCGTCATTGCCGCCGTCGAGGGCCATGCAGTCGCTGGCGGAATGGAACTGGCGCTGTGGGCAGACATGCGCGTGGTCGGGGAGGGTGCGACCTTCGGCATTTTCTGCCGCCGCTTCGGCGTGCCGCTGATCGACCTTGGTACCATTCGTCTGCCGCGCCTGATCGGCCATTCACGCGCGATGGACTTGATCCTGACTGGAAGACCCGTGGATGCAAAGGAAGCCTTCGACATCGGGCTTGCCAATCGTCTTGTGCCGAAGGGCGAGGCGCGGGCACATGCCATCGCACTCGCGCAGGAACTGGCGCGGTTTCCGCAGGGCTGCCTGCGCAACGACAAGCGCTCGGCGTTGCGACAGTGGGATCTCGAAGAGGAAGATGCGATCAACGACGAGATGCATGGCGGCCTCGGTGTCATCGCATCCGGCGAAACGCTCGACGGTGCGACGCGTTTCGCCAGCGGGGCCGGGCGGCACGGATCGTTCAAGTAAAGGCTAAATCGCATCCCACGAGAAAATGTCGGCGGAGCGGTCGAGCTTGTAGAATGACGACTTCAGCGCCGGCATGCCGTGCTTCGCAATAGTATCGCAGGTCCAGCCCTCGGCGCGATGAATCGAGCGCAGCGGGCGCGACTGGCCCATCAGGAAGATTTCATTCATGCGGACGGCGAAGATCTGACCCGTCACGTCCTTGGCTGCGTCACTCAGCAGGAACGCTGACAGCGGCGCGATTTTCTCCGGTCCCATCTGCTGCATGCGCGCGACGCGGGCTTTTTCTTCCTCGGTCTCGGTCGGAATGGTGCCGATCAGGCGACTCCACGCGAACGGCGATACGCAGTTCGAGCGGACGTTGAAGCGTTCCATGTCCAATGCAATCGACTTGGACAATCCAACGATGCCGAGTTTGGCGGCGGCGTAATTCGCCTGGCCAAAGTTGCCGATCAGGCCCGACGTCGAGGTGAAATGCACAAACGCGCCGCTTTCCTGTTCGCGGAAGATGCGTGCGGCAGCGTGGGAGGTGTAGAACGAGCCCATCAGGTGAACCTTGATGACCGATTCGAACGCCTCGACGCTCATGCGATGAAAGATCGCGTCGCGCAGGATGCCCGCGTTGTTGACCACGCCGTCAAGCCGCCCGAACGAATCGATCGCGGTCTTGATGATCTTGCTGGCCGGAATCGCTTCCGCCACCGTCTCGAAATTGGCAACCGCAGTACCGCCGCGCTTGCGGATTTCCTCGACAACCTCTTCGGCGGGCGCGGCGTTGGTGCCCGAGCCGTCGGCGGCGACGCCGGGATCGTTCACCACGACCTTCGCGCCTTCGGCCGCCGCAAGCAGCGATATTTCGCGTCCGATACCGCGGCCCGCGCCGGTGACTATGATGACCTTGCCGTCGAGTGATTTTGTGTTCGACATACTGCGTCCCTTATGCTGTCGGCGCTCGATTCATATTTGTTGTGTCATACGCAGCTTGACCCGCGTATCCTTCAGTACTGAAAGATGGATTGCCGGGCTAAGCGAGCGAAGCGACGCCGTTCTTCGAACGGCTAGCCCGCCAATGACAACCGATATGCTGGCCTGTCTGTGTTCATTTCTCATTCGTGAAAATGATCGTGCCCGAGGCGGCGAACATGCCGCCGACGCCGTGGCAGACCGAAATCTTCGCGCCCGGCACCTGCGCGGGCGCAATGCCGCGCATCTGCCGCACGCTTTCTTGTAGCGCGTACATGCCGTACATGCCGGAATGCATATAACTGAGCCCGCCGCCGTTGGTGTTCATCGGCAGCTTGCCGCCGATGGCGGTGTTGCGGTCCGCGATGAATTTGCCGGTTTCCTCGTGCGGCATGAAACCGAGATCGCCCAAACCAAAAAGCGGCAGATGCGCGAACGCGTCATAGATCATCAGATGATCGACATCCTTGTGTGCGATGCCGGCCTCGCGGAACGCGGTCGGTCCCGCCACGCGGAATGCCCGCGACGAGTTGAAGGTTTCCATCTGGCTCACCATCGGCGTTTCGACGCTTTCGCCAGTGCCCAGAATATAAACCGGCTTGTTCGGAAAATCCTTGGCGCGGTCGGCGCTGGTCAGAATAAGCGCGCCGCCGCCGTCGGTGACGAGGCAGCACTGAAGAATGCGGAACGGGTAGGCAATCATCTTCGAGTTGAGGACGTCGGCGACCGTGATCGGGTCTTTGTACGTCGAACGCGGGTTCTTCGCCGCCCATTCCCGCTGCACGACCGATACCATCGCGATTTGCTCGTGAGTGATGCCGTAGGTTTTCATGTAGCGAAGCACCGGAATCGGGAACATGCTCGGCGGGCCGTACACGCCGAACGGCGCCTCGAACTGGCCGTTGAGACTATCGGGCGGCGTTGAGCGCGGCAGCTTGCCGATCATCGACTTGCCGCTCTCGGCGTGCGTAATCAGCACGGTCTTGCAAAGCCCCGCCTCGATCGCCGCTGCTGCGTGGCGGACATGCAGCATGAATGAGCAGCCGCCGACTGACGTGCCGTCCACCCATGTCGGTGTGATGCCGAGATAATGCGCGAGTTGCTGCGGCGTCTCCACCGCAGTGGCGATGCCGTCGATGTCCGAGAGTTTCAGTCCGGCATCGGCCAGCGCGTTGAGAGCCGCGTCCGCGTGCAGCTGGATTTGCGACACGTCCGGGATGACGCCGAGCTTGGTGGTTTCAGCGGCACCTACGACGGCAACATGATTTCTGCGCATGGTGCTTAACCCTTCGCCGGACGAAACAAGGGAAGGGTGATGCTGTCGTCTAGTTTTTCGTATGCGACTTCGAGGTTCATATCGAGTTCGAGCGCTTCGGGCGTCTGCGGACAATCGATGATGTTGCTCATCATGCGCGGTCCTTCCGCGAGTTCGACCACGGCGATGGCGTAAGGCGCGGTGAAGCCGGGCGCGGCGGGCCGATGGTTGATGACGTAGCTGTAGAGCGTGGCCTTGCCGCTGGCTTTGAAGATGCTGACCTTGCGGGATGCGCACGACGGACAGAACGGACGGGGCGGGAAATAGACGTTCGAACAGTCGTCGCAGCGCTGCAGACGAAGCTCGCCGGATTGAGTTCCTTCCCAGAAGTGCCTGGTTTCCGGCGTAGGCACCGGACGGGCGCGCGAAGGTGCGGCCATCGGCAGTCTCTCCCTCATGGTTGGCTTTTGTTAATTGGTCGATTAACTTATGCCGGTATTCACCGCCGCAGGCAAGCGACGCTCAGAGCAGGGCCACATTCGCTGCGCGCGCAGCCGGACCGGCCCCGCGGGCGTATGGCGGCACGTAATCCGTTCGCTGGGCGATCAGCTCTCGCAGCCTCGGGTTCTTGAGAATCAAAGACTTGCCAATCGGGGCGAGGGAGCAAGGCCAACCGGATCGGATTTTTTTTGAACCGACGAAGGCTCAGGCGCGACAAATGCCGAGAGCGCGCGTTCAGGTTTGCGTTGACCTGTTTCAGGACACGTTTTCTTTGTGCAGACGTGTAGCAAATCGGCAACGGAATCGGCTTTTACGGCGTTGAATGTGCGGAGCTTTTATGGTTTTTGAAATCATTGGGATTGCTGCCGGGGTATTTTGTCGATGTTGATTTCCACGCATCGCTCGCGCGCGTTCGGACTGGCGGGATTTGTGCGCCATTCCGGACTGCTGATCGCTTGCGCGGTCATCCTGATTGCGCAGGGCGGCAGTGCGCGTGCGCAGGCCGCTTCCGAACAGGAACAGTTATTTCAGCAGATGGTCCGGAATCCCGCGGACCATGACGTGACATTCGCCTTCGTCAAAGTGGCAACGACTCGCGGCGATTATGAAGCAGCCATCGGCGCGCTTGAGCGTCTGCTGTTTTACAATCCAAAGCTGACGCGCGTGAAGTACGAGCTCGGTGCGCTCTATTTCCGCCTCGGCTCCTATGAAATGGCAAAGCGATATTTCCTCGAGGCACTCGCGAGCCCGGATATCGACGCGATTACTAAAGAGCGCGTCGAAACTTATTTGCCAGATACCGAAAAGCAGCTTCAGCCGAGCCGGTTCTCGGGTTTCGTTCAGACCGGATTGCGCTCGCAGTCCAATGCCAGCTTCGCTCCGGGTGCCGGTATTTTGCGGCTGGGCGGCGTCGATCTCGCGCTGCTGCCATCTGCCCGGCAAAAAAGCGACGTCAACTGGTTCGGGCTGGCCGGCGTCAGTCACGATTACGATTTGCAGAACCAGCGCGGCGATGTTCTTGAGACGCGCGCCGTCGGATATCTGACGCAGCAGGAACGCCTGAGGGATTTAAATGTCGGCTTCTTCGAGGCCAGCTTCGGGCCGCGGCTCGCGCTGGCTCCGGAGCTTTTGCCGGGTGCCACTATCAAGCCCTATGTGGTGGGTGGAAACACATGGCTCGGCGGCGCGAACTATCTTTCGACCGTCGGCGCAGGCGTGGCGCTGAAATTCCCGGTGAACGACCGCTTCAGCTTCGGGCCTGATTTCGAATGGCGCCGAGCCGAGTTCAGGACGGGCGACGTGGTTCCGGTTTCGGGCTTTAACTCCGGAGACTGGTTCACGGTCGGCCTCACGGCGAGCGGCGTGATCGCGCAGCAGATCAAGCTGGATACGCGCGGGCTTTATCGGCGCGGCGAGTCGTCGTTCGCATTCCAGTCGTTCGATCAGTGGGCGATCGAGGCCGCGCTGACATTCGAGTTTGCGCCGCCATTCGAAATGGTTTCTCGCAACTGGAGCATCGCGCCTTTCGTCCGGTATATCGACACCAAATTCGACGCGGCGAATCCCTTCATCGACCCGTTCACTGTGCGGCACGACGGCCAATGGTCGGTCGGCGCGCTGTTCAATGCGCCGCTCAATAAAACGCTCGGTTTTTCTGCCGCCGTTCAATACGAGAAGAACACGTCATCGCTGCCGAACTATCGTCTCGACAATTTCTCCGTGATGCTCGGCCCGACGGCTCGATTCTGAGGTAGTAACGCATGATCTCGCGCAATCATCTGGCCCTCGCTTCACTGCTGGCCGCCTTGCTGGCCGGCGCAGGCATGCTTTCTCGTGCCGATGCCCAGAACTCGGGGAGGGTTGGCGCGGTCAATCGCGACGCCACAGGCACGCCGCCCGGCGCAGCGGCGCGCTCGCTCACGATCGGCACCAATGTCATTTACAAGGAGCGGGTGCAGACCTCCGCGCAGGGATCGACGCAGATCCTGTTCCCCGACACCTCCACGCTGAACGTCGGCCGCAACAGCAGCATCGTCATCGACGAGTATGTCTATGATCCCAACGCCAAGACCGGAAAGATGGTCGCGACGCTCACCAAGGGCGTCATGCGCTTCGTGGGCGGACAGATCAGCCACACGGCGGGCGTAACGGTCAACACGCCGGTGGCGACGCTCGGCATTCGCGGCGGCGTGGCGACGGTAGTTTATCCGATTCCTCCGGGCTTCGCGGGCTCCGACCCGAAGCTGGCACAGGCGAAAGGCCAGATCGTCATCGGTCATGTCGGCAGCGTCGTCATCAAGAACAACGTCGGGTCAGTCATTGTCAGGCCGGGTTATATGACCTGGGTTTCAGGCCCGAACGATCCGATTCCGGAGCCGTTCCCGATTCCGGATTTCCTGCTTCAGAAGATCATGGCCGCGCTGACCAGCGGCCAGGGTCAGACCGGCGGCGTCAGCGATCTGCCGACGGACCAGATGGCCGCACGGCTCGGGTTCGGCAAGACTATTGTTACCGATCCTGCGAAGCCGCCGGGCACCGACGCACTTGGATACTTCTCGATTTTTGATGCCGGCAACGCGGCCGTGAAGAACAAGTCGCAATCCAATCAGACCAATCAGGTCAATCAGCCGCCACCGACCTCGGGCTCCGGCTGCGGATACTGTTCCGGCAACTATTCGGGATCAGGATACTAGCAGGTTCGGGTCAATCGGCTCACGGTTTCAACCGAGCTGTTATGCTCCGCGATTATGACGTGGTTGGCAGAAACAGCGCGTGAGACTGGCTGACCTGTTCAGCGATGAAATCTGCTGTCACCCGCACGCGGGCGATGCTGCGCAAGTCGCTATGCAGCAGCAGCCAGAATGTCCGTATCAGCTTGAACGCCGGCAGGACGCGGACGAGCTGCGGCTCGCCGTTGGCGATGAAGCAGGGCAGCACGCAAAGGCCTGCGCCGGCGATGGTGGAATTCAACTGGGCGATCAGATTGGAGCTTTTGATCGCGGGGCGCAGATCGGGAGAAACGAAATGCGTATATTCCAGTTCTGGCGAAAAAATCAGATCGTCGATGTATGAAATGAAACGATGCGACGGAACGTCGGCCGCGGTTTCAATCGGTGCGTTGCCGGCGAGATAGTCCCGCGACGCATAGAGACCAAGTTCATAGTCCGTCAGCTTGCGGGAGTGGAGCCTGCCCTCGCTCGGCTGGGCGAGACCCACCGCGATGTCCGCCTCGCGCCGCGACAGGTTGAACTCGCGCGGCATGGCAACCAGTTCGATCGAGAGATCCGGATGGCGGGCGCTCAGTCCGCCAAGCCGCGGCGCAAGAAACTTGGTGCCGAAACCGTCCGGCGTGCCGATGCGCACCGCGCCGGTTGCCTGAAGCGTCGAGTCCCCGATCGATTGCGCGGCGGTGGTCGCGAGCTGATCCATCTGCTCGGCCATTTCCAGAAGGCGCTGGCCCGCGTCCGTGAGGGACGAGCCGCTGGTGCGCCGGTCGAACAGCTGCGCGCCTAACGATGTTTCCAATGCCGCGATACGGCGGCTGAGCGTCGAATAGTCGATCTTCAGTTGCTTCGCTGCGGCCGTCAGGCTGCCTGAGCGCGTGATGGCCAGGAACGATCGAACGAGATTCCAGTCAAACTGCTCGGTCATTGCAATTGCTTTCGATCCATATCGGCGGAACCCCAATCATTCTTCCGATACGCCTGAGTAGTCCATATAAAGCCTCCGGCCAAGTTACCCCGCTAGACTGCGGCACGCGCCTGCACGGACCGGACAGAGCCGATATTGACGCCTCGCCTGCACTCGCATCTACTTTCTTCGGCACCGACGTCCACATGCCACTGGGCTGCAAGCAAAGAAAAAACGGGAGAGACGCGATGAAGAGTTTTCAGGTCACCGAATTCAAGGCGCCGTTGAAAGAGGTGGACGTCGCAACCCCACAACCCGCCGGCTCGCAGGTTCTGCTCAAGGTCAAGGCTGCCGGCGTCTGTCACAGCGATCTGCACATCTGGGAGGGTGGATACGAACTCGGTCACGGTCGCAAGCCGTTGTCGCTGAAGGATCGCGGCATCTCGCTGCCGCTCACCATGGGCCACGAGACGGTCGGCGAGGTGGTGGCGTTCGGCCCTGACGCCAAGGGTATTGCGGTTGGCGATGTGCGGCTGGTGTATCCGTGGCTCGGCTGCGGCAAGTGCGGCACCTGTCTGGCTGGCGAAGAGAACATGTGCCTTGTCAAGCCCGGTTCGATCGGTGTCTATTGCGATGGCGGGTATTCAGACCACATCACCGTGCCGCATCCGCGTTATCTGCTTGACCTCAAGGGGCTCGATCCGGTGACGGCGGCGCCCTATGCCTGTTCCGGCGTCACGACCTACAGCGCGATCAAGAAGGTTGAGGCTTTTCTCGGCGAGCCGATCGTGATTTTCGGCGCGGGCGGTCTTGGCCTGATGGCGCTGTCGCTTCTCAAGGCGATGGGCGGCAAGGGCGCGATTATGGTCGATATCGATGAGCGCAAACGGAAGGCCGCGGAGGAAGCGGGCGCGCTTGCGACGGTCGATGGCGCGGCGCCGGACGCGTTGCATCAGATCACGTCGAAAGCGGGCGGTCCGATCCGCGGCGTGATCGATCTTGTCGGCAACAGCGCGACCGCGACGCTCGGCTTCGATTGTCTCAGCAAGGGCGGCAAGCTGGTTCTCGTCGGTCTGTTTGGCGGCGGCGCGCCGTGGGCGTTGCCTTTGATTCCGATGAAGGCAATCACGATTCAGGGAAGTTATGTCGGCAATCTGCGCGAGACGCAGGAACTGATCGATCTCGTCCGCGAAAAGAAGATCGCGCCGATTCCGGTCACCACCCGGCCTATTGCGCAGGCCAACGCGACGCTGCTGGATTTGCAGCAGGGCAAGCTGATCGGGCGGGCGGTGCTGGTGCCTTGAGTCTGGACAAAGCCGGCGTCCCGGTCGTCGCGCAGGCCTATTTCGCCGGCTTCGCAAGCGGCAGCACGACGAGCGATATGTCCGAATTCTGCGGATCGGGTTTGATGTCGAACCCGAGCCGCCTGCACATTTCAAGCATCGTCGTGTTACGGCTCAGCACCTGACCCCGAATCGCGCGCACGCCTTCCGCGCGACCGTACTCGATAATCATCTGCATCAGCATCCAGCCCAGACCTAGCCCCTTGAGATCGGATCGCACCAGCACGGCGTACTCGGCGCTTGCGAAATCGGCATCGGCGTGAAGGCGCACCACGCCCAGCATCTTGCCGGTGGTCTCCTCGATGGCGATGAAGCCCATCGCACGCGCGTAATCGAGCTGCGTGAGGCGCGCGATAAACGCGTGGCTCAATTCCTTCATCGCCGAGAAGAACCGCAGCCTGACATCTTCCGGGCTGACGTGTTGAAAGAATTCCGGATAGAGATGCTCGTCTTCGGGGCGCACCGGACGGACGAAGAAGCCTCTGCCATCCTTGAGCTTCTCGTGCCGCTCCCATTGCTTCGGATATGGCCGGATGGCGAAACGGTAATGGCCCGACCCGCGGATCGCTTCGCTCAATGGTGCGATTGAAACCTGGGCATCGACCGCGATGACGCCGTCCTTGTCGGCGAGCAATGGGTTGATGTCGAGTTCGCGGATTTCTGGCAAGTCCGCTGCCATTTGCGCAAGCTTCACCAGCAGCAGCGCCACCGCGCTTTCATCTGCAGCCGGAACATCACGATAGCTCTTGAGAATACGCGAGACGCGGGTGCGTGCGATCAGGTCTTTCGCAAGATTGAGATCAAGCGGCGGCAGCGCCAGCGCCTTGTCGTTGATCACCTCCACGGCGGTACCGCCGCGTCCGAACACGATGACGGGGCCGAATGTCGGATCGTCGGCGAGTCCCGCAATCAGTTCGCGCGCCCTCGGCCGCAGGATCATCGGATGCACGGTGACGCCGTCGATGCGGGCGCGGGGCTTCATCGCGCGGGCGCGTTGCAGGATATCGGCAGTGGCGTCGTGGACGGCGCGCTCGCTGGTCAGGTTGAGCCGCACGCCGCCCACATCCGATTTGTTCAAAATGTCCGGCGAACTGATCTTGACCACGACAGTGTTGCCTTCCGCAAGCAACGGTGTCGCGGCGCGAGCCGCCTGATCCGGGTCGCGTGCCAGCACGGCGGAGGCGATCGGAATTGTATAGGCGGCGAACAGTTCCGTGATCTCCACCGGATTGAGCCAGTTCCGGCCGTCCTTCAGCGCAGCCTGGATAATCGCGCGTCCCGCAGCCACGTCCGGCGCGAAGTTTTCCGGCAGGCTGGGCGGCGTCTGCATTGCCACGTCCAGCCCTTCACGATAGCGCACGATATGCATAAAGCCGCGCACTGCGTCCGCCTCGCTCGTGAAATGCGGAATTCCGGCCGCGTTGAACACCGCTGTGGCAGCGCCGCCGTCTCCGACCCAGGAGGCGAAGACAGGCTTGCGCGAATGTGTCTCGCTGCGATGTTTCTGCACGGCGCTCACGATCGCCTTCGCGGACAGGACCGACGATGCCAGCGTGTTCGGAGAGTTCATGATGAGCAGCGCGTTGTTGGCCGTATCGCCAAGCACCTGTTCGCACGCGCGCGCATAGCGCTCGCCGTCGGCATCGCCGAGAATGTCGATCGGATTGGCGCGCGACCAGCGCTCCGGCAGCACCTTGTCGAGGGTTTTCTTCACGTCCTCCGAGAGCGCCGCGAGTTCGCCGCCGAGATCGATCAGGCGATCCACGGCCAGCACGCCGAGGCCGCCGCCATTGGTCAGGATCGCCAGCCGGTGACCGTGCGACGACTGCAAATGTCCCAATGTTTCCGCGGCGGAGAACAGTTCGTCCATGTCGAGCACGCGCAAAAGGCCGGCGCGGCGGAACGCTGCGTCGTACACGGCGTCCGATCCGGCCAGCGCGCCGGTATGGGTTGCGGCGGCGCGGGCGCCTTGCGTGTGGCGGCCGGACTTGATGACGACCACGGGCTTGACGCGCGCGGCGGCTCGCGCCGCCGACATGAACTTGCGCGCGTCGCTGATCGACTCGACGTAAAGCAGAATGGCGCGGGTATCCATGTCGAGGGCGAAATAATCGAGCAGATCGCTGAAATCGACATCGAGATTTTCGCCCATCGATGCGATGGCGGAAAATCCGATGTTGCGATTTGCGGCCCACTCGACCAGCGCCGTCGAGATCGCGCCCGATTGCGATATCAGCGCGAGGTCGCCGTCTTGCGGCATGCGGGATGCGAAACTGGCGTTGAGCTTGACGCGCGGCACGAGGATGCCGAGCGATGGCCCGATCAGCCGCAGCCCGGTTGCACGCGCGGTCTGCGCGATCGCCTCGGTGAACGATCCGGTTCCGAGGCCGAGACCCGCGGTGAGCACCATCGCCGCCGGGCAGCCGCGCGCACCTGCCGCTTTCACGACGCCTTGCACGGCGGATGGGGGCACGCAGATGATCGTGAGGTCTGGAGTCTCGGGAACGTCCTTGATGTCCCGCAGCGTCTTGATGCCTTCGATTTCGGGGTACTTGCGGTTGATGACGTTGATAGGTCCACTGAATCCGCCCGCGCGCAGGTTGCGCAGCGTGGTGCCGCCGACGGAATTGGGTTTCGGGCTTCCGCCGACAAGCGCAATGGAGCGCGGCGCGAACATATGGTCGAGGCGATAGGTGCTCATTGAGGTTCCGGCGGCGTCGGTCGTAACAGGCTATCGCAATTGCGCGGCGAAAAGTGCGCGCCATTGGGCGGCTTTGATCAATGTGTTCTGGATTATGGTGCAGAGCAATAAAATTCACCACGTCATTGGAGGAGTTGCTTTCGCGCGAAAGCCGATTGGCATGACGCCCGACATGCTTCTAGACTGCTGGGTAAGATGCCTGCTGCGCCTGCGCAGGTTCTGGAGTGAGGCCGTAATGATACGTGTGTTCGCCCGAGGTGGTTGCGATGCCGGTTAAAGAAAGCGACCTCCGCGGAAAGACCAAGCTGCGGCCGCCCAACCTCGGACTGTTTCTCGCCGAGGGCAGGGGATTGTTCGAGCTGAACGCGACGCTGATGTTGGCACCCGCCCTGTTGACCGCGCCGCGCGGCGACGGACATCCTGTGCTGGTGTTGCCGGGGTTGCTGGCGAGCGACGTTTCCACGCTCATTTTGCGCCGCTATCTCGATTTGCTGGGATTCTCCACGCATCCCTGGGGGCTCGGCCGAAATGTCGGCGGCGTTTACAGCATGCGCGAAAAGTTACGCAAACTGCTGACGAGCGTTCACGCGACGACCGGCCGCAAGGTCAGCCTCGTCGGGTGGAGTCTCGGCGGTGTTTACGCGCGCGACCTCGCGCTGCACATGCCCGACATGGTTCGCTACGTGGTGACGCTGGGCAGTCCGTTCGCCGGCGATATCACGGCGACCAACGCCAAGCGCGTCTATGAAATGGTGTCCGGCGAAACCATCGAAGACGCCGATCTCAAGGATATCCAGACGCTGGGCGGCGACCTGCCGGTGCCGACAACGTCGCTTTACACACGCACCGACGGCATCGTGAACTGGCGAACATGCCTGGTGCGGGAAACCGACACTGCGGAAAACATCGAGATTACGCTCGCGAGCCACATCGGCATCGGCGTGAATGCTGCGGCGCTGTGGGCGGTCGCGGATCGCCTGGCGCAGCCTGAGGGTCAGTTTCATCCGTTCGATCGGTCAGGGCCGTTTGCATTGGCCTATGCACGTCCGGAGGCAGAACGCGTTTAACAGAAAATACTGCCAAACGAGAAATGCCGGAAAGGCGTCGATTGGCACTCAGGGCATGATACCGGAAGATGCGATGCGGCTTTCGGACAACATCATGCTCTCGTCACGAAGCGGGAGGGTTATATGAGTCACGCCAAGAAGCTGTCCTCGATGGATGCGTCGTTTCTTTATCTCGAGACGCCCGAGATGCCGATGCACGTCGGAAGTATGGCTATCTTCAGGTTGAAGGACGGCTATCAGGGCGACTTCTTCGAAGACTTCAAGAAAATGATCGCGGACCGGATTCACGTTGCACCAATCCTGAAGGCGCGGCTTGAGAAAGCGCCGCTCGACATCGACAATCCAAGCTGGGTCGAGGACGATCAGTTCGATATCAACCGCCATATTTTCCGCGCGAGCCTTCCCGCGCCTGCAAATAGGGCGATTCTTGAGCAAACCGTCGGCTGGATGCATGCCAAGCTTCTCAACAGGGCGCGGCCGCTGTGGGAATTCTATGTCTTCGAAGGCATGAAAGACAACGAGATCGGGCTTTACTCCAAGATGCATCATGCCTGCATCGACGGAGGCGCGGGGGCGGCGCTCACCAACATGATTTACGACGTGACTCCGGTTCCGCGCGAATTTCCGAAGGTCGTTCCGAGCAAGCCCGTTAATGAGCCGCGCGACATCGCAACGAACATGATCGATTCCTACACGCAGCTTTGGCGTGCGCCGCTGGACGCTTCCAAGGCGAAGAGCTTCGATCTGCCGCGCAGCGGGAAAAGCGATATCGGCTCGATCCTGTTCGACAACGCGATGTTCCAGATCGAGAGCGGCATCAAGATGATTGGCGGCGTGCCGGAAACCGTCAAAAGCCTCCGCGACATGATCGCGAAGGTATCCGACCCCAAAGCGCGTGAAAGCATAGCAAATCTGGTTTCGCCATCGACGATGCTGAACAAGTCGATCTCGTCGGAGCGCAGCTTCGCGGGCGTTTCGGTATCGCTGTCTGAGGCCAAGGCGCTCGCCAAGCAGGCCGGCGGCAAGCTCAACGACGTGGTGATGGCGCTGTCGAGCGGCGTGCTACGCAGGTATCTGATGGAAAAGGGTGCGCTGCCGAGCCGTTCGCTGACGGCGGCGGTGCCTATCTCGCTGCGCGAGGAAGGCAATACCGATGCGAACAATCAGGTGTTCGGGATGGTCTGCTCGCTGGCGAGCAACATCGAAGACCCGAAGGAGCGGATTGAGGCCATCATCGCGCAATCAGCGAAATCCAAGGAAATGTCACATCCGTTGCGGGCGCTGATGCCGTCCATCTCCAATGTTGCGATGCTGGGCGCGCCAATGCTGATCCAGGTGCTGGCCCTGCTTTACAGCCGCTCGAACCTGTCCGATGTGCTGCCGCCGGCTGCGAACGTGACGATCTCGAATGTGCCCGGTCCGCGGCAAACGCTTTACGCGGTGGGCGCGGAATTGCTGCATATTTTTCCGGTTTCGATCGCGACCCACGGTCTCGCGCTGAACATCACCGTGCAAAGTTATCGCGACCAGCTCGATTTTGGCTTCATCGCCGGTGCGAACATCATTCCCAACGTGCAGGTGCTGGCCGACATGCTCCCGAAGGAGTTTGCGCTGCTGGCTGCGGCGTATGCGCCACCCGAAAATCTTGCCAGCGTTGCAAGCTAAAGCATGGCATCCGCAATGATCGACATGCCGCTGCTTCAGTATGCCAACGTGAATGGCATTCGCATGGGCTTTTACGAAGCGGGTCCGAAAACGGGTGCACTGCCTGTCGTGCTCTGCCACGGCTGGCCCGAGATGGCGTTCTCGTGGCGGCACCAGATCAAGGTGCTGGGCGACGCAGGGATCAGGGTGATTGCGCCGGATCAGCGCGGCTACGGCGCGACGGATCGCCCGGACAGCGTCGAGGCCTATGACATTGAAAACCTGACGGCGGACCTGATCGGGTTGCTCGACCACCTCAAGATCGACAAGGCCATTTTCGTCGGCCACGACTGGGGCGGCTTTATCGTCTGGCAGATGCCGCTGCGATATCCGGCGCGGGTCGCGGGCGTGATCGGCGTCAATACGCCCCATACCCCGCGCACGCCGACCGACCCGATAGGATTACTCCGCCAACGCTACGGCGATCACCTCTACATAGCGCAGTTTCAGGATCCTTCGCGCAAGGCCGACAAGATATTCGACGCCCGCGTTGAGGAGACATTCGATTTCTTCATGCGCAAGCCGATGCCGCAAAGGAAGGCTACGGTGGAATCCGATGCCGGGCCGCCCGCGGCGGGTCTTGGCGCATCTCCCAAGCTCAACATGGCGTTCCCGCAGATGGTCGCCGGGTACGACGCCAAGCTCGATCCGCGCGAAAAGATTCTGACGCCGGAGGAGATGAAGGTGTTCGTCGATGCGTTCAAGGCATCGGGATTCACCGGCGGGATCAACTGGTATCGTAACATGACGCGAAACTGGGAGCGTTCATCCCAGATCGACCATACCGTCCGCGTGCCGTCGCTGATGATTATGGCCGAGAACGACCAGGTGCTGCCGCCGTCGGCCTGCGACGGGATGGAAAATATCGTCCCGGACCTCGAGAAGTATCTGGTCAAGGATAGCGGTCACTGGACCCAGCAGGAAAAGCCGGACGAGGTCAGCGCCAAAATCATCGAATGGCGCAAGCGGCGCTTTGGGTGATGGAAAGCGGCCTTTCCATTGGAAACAACCCCTTGGGCGAAGGCGTCATAATCTCCTTGCAAACATCCGGTGGGCCATTAGCCTTGCAAAAAATAACCCGGCAAAAGCCGGGATAACAGATCACGTGGGCAGGAGATTGTTTCAAGATGGCGTCCGGTAATGCACTGAGTCCAATTCCGCATCCGCCCAAGAAGCCGGTCGTCGGCAACATGCTGTCGCTGGATTCGACGGCGCCCGTGCAGGATCTTGTGCGCAAGACCAAGGAATTGGGACCGATTTTCTGGCTCGACATGATGGGTCAGCCGCTGGTGATCGTCGGCGGATTCGATCTCGTCGATGAATTGAGCGACGAAAAACGCTTCGACAAGGCCGTGCGCGGGGCGCTGCGCCGCGTCCGCTCGATCGGCGGCGACGGCCTGTTTACCGCCGACACCACCGAGCCGAACTGGAACAAGGCCCACAACATCCTGCTGTCGCCGTTCGGCGGCCGGGCGATGCAGTCCTATCATCCGATGATGGTCGATATCGCCGAGCAGCTCGTGAAGAAATGGGAACGGCTCAATGCGGACGATGAGATCGACGTCGTCCACGACATGACCGCGCTGACGCTCGATACCATCGGATTGTGCGGCTTCGATTATCGTTTCAATTCGTTTTATCGGGAGGACTATCACCCGTTCGTTGGCGCGCTGGTGCGCTCGCTCGAAACCATCATGATGACGCGTGGCATTCCACTCGAAGGGATGTTCATGCGCGCGCGCCGCGCCGACATGGCGGCGGACGTTGCGTTCATGAACAACATGGTCGATGAAATCGTTGCCGAGCGGCGCAAGAATGCCGATGCCGCCGCTACCAAGAAAGACATGCTCAATGCGATGATGACTGGTATCGACAAGGTCACTGGCGATCAGCTCGACGACGTCAACATCCGCTACCAGATCAATACGTTCCTCATCGCGGGCCACGAGACGACGAGCGGCCTTTTGTCATGTGCAATCTACGCCATGCTCAAGCACCCGGAGGTGCTCAAGAAGGCGTATGAGGAGGTCGATCGCGTTCTCGGACCGGACGTTAATGCCAAGCCGACCTTTCAGCAGGTCACGCAGCTCAATTACATTTCCAAGATCCTGAAAGAAGCGCTGCGGCTGTGGCCGCCGGCACCGGCCTACGGTATTTCGCCGCTCAAGGACGAGACCATCGGCGGCAAGTACAAGCTCAAGAAAGGCACCTTCGTCACGGTGCTGGTGATGGCGCTGCATCGCGATCCGTCGGTGTGGGGACCGAACCCAGATGCATTCGATCCAGAGAATTTCAGCCGCGAGGCCGAGACGAAGCGCCCTGCGAATGCCTGGAAACCGTTCGGTAACGGCCAGCGCGCCTGTATCGGACGTGGCTTCGCCATGCATGAGGCCGCACTCGCCATCGGCATGATCCTGCAACGCTTCAAGCTGCTCGATCATACGCGCTACCAGATGCATCTGAAGGAAACGCTGACGATCAAGCCCGATGGCTTCAAAATCAAGGTGCGCTTGCGCACCGATCAGGACCGGACCATCACCGCTAAATCTTCCGGCGCAGCGGTCGTTACCGACAGTACGGGCGCAACCGCCCCGGCGCGGGCCCGGCCCAGCCACAACACGCCGCTGCTGGTTCTCTACGGATCGAATCTCGGGACCGCAGAAGAACTTGCGCATCGCGTGGCCGATCTGGCCGAGGTCAACGGATTCGCAACCAAGCTCGCTCCGCTTGACGATTATGTCGGCAATCTGAACGATCACGGCGGCGTTGTCATTTTCTGTGCGTCGTACAACGGTGCGGCTCCCGACAATGCCACCCAGTTTGTGAAATGGCTCGGCAGCGATTTGCCGAAGGATGCATTTGCCAATGTGCGATATGCCGTATTCGGCTGCGGCAACAGCGACTGGCTCGCGACCTACCAGTCGATCCCGCGCCTGATCGACGAGCAACTGGCGGCGCACGGCGGCAAGGCTGCCGTTGGACGCGGCGAGGGCGATGCCCGCGACGATCTCGACGGTCAGTTCGAGAAATGGTTCACGTCGCTGCGCGCGATCGCGGTGCAGGAATTCGGCATCAATACCGGCTTCAGCCGTGAGGCCAATGACGAGCCGCTCTATAAAGTCGAGCCGGTGGCCCACAGCGCCGTCAATACGGTGGCTGTGTCGGGCGGCGCGGTGCCGATCAAAATTCTGGTCAACGAGGAATTGCAAAATCGAACAGGGGCCAACCCATCCGACCGCTCGACGCGGCATATCGAGGTCGAGCTTCCGTCCAATATCACTTATCGCGTCGGCGATCATCTCAGCATCGTGCCGCGCAACGATCCGGTGCTGGTCGATGCCGTCGCGCGCCGGTTCGGTTTCCTGCCCGCCGATCAGGTGCGCTTGCAAGTCGCCGCCGGACGTCGCGCGCAGCTTCCGGTCGATAATGCCGTCTCGGTCGGGCGTCTGCTGACTGAGTTCGTGGAGTTGCAGCAGGTTGCGACCCGCAAGCAGATCCAGATCATGTCAGAGCATACGCGTTGCCCGATGACCAAGCCGAAGCTCGAAGCATTGATCGGCGACGATCCGGCATCGAGCGAACTCTACCGCTCGGAAATCCTGAACAAGCGCAGGTCAGTCTATAACCTGCTTGAGGAATATCCGGCGTGCGAACTGCCGTTTCATACCTATCTGGAAATGCTCTCTCTGCTCTCGCCGCGCTACTATTCGATCTCGTCGTCACCGGCTGTGGCAGGTAGCTCGAAGTGCAGCGTGACCGTGGGTGTCGTCGAAGGTGTCGCGACCTCGGGACACGGCATCTACAAAGGGGTCTGCTCGAACTATCTCTCGGGCCGGCGCGCAGGTGACGTGGTTCATGCCACCGTCCGTGAAACCAAAGCGGGCTTCCGCCTGCCGGATAATGCATCGACGCCGATCATCATGATCGGACCAGGCACCGGGCTGGCACCGTTCCGCGGCTTCCTGCAAGAGCGGGCGGCGATGAAAGCCAAAGGCCAGTCGCTTGGCGCATCCATGTTGTTTTTCGGCTGCCGGCATCCCGAGCAGGATTTCCTTTATGCCGATGAACTCAAAGATTTTGCGGAGCAGGGGCTCACCGAGCTGCATGTTGCTTTCTCTCGCGCGAGCACGCCGAAGAGTTATGTGCAGGACATGATCGCGGCGCAGAAGGACAAGGTCTGGAAACTGATCGAGGGCGGTGCGGTGATTTACGTTTGCGGCGACGGCGGCAAGATGGAGCCGGACGTCAAGCGCGTGCTGACCGATCTCTATCGCGAGCGTTCAGGCGCGGACGAGGCTGCCGCGCTGAGCTGGATCGACACCCTGGGTACGCAAAACCGCTACGTGCTCGACGTATGGGCTGGCGGGTAAAGGCATTGCACGCCTGGCACAAGGCCGGGCATGGCAAGGATCGATGGGAGTGAGTTTGCAGATAGCAGTTTTACTGCTTTTTCTGCCCCGTCGCCTCATGCGCGTGCTCGGCGATGGCGCTGAGAATCATCGGCCACATCGGGATCGGTAGCGCGTGACCCATGCCGTCAATCAGCAGCAGCTTCGCGCCCGGAATTGACGCGGCAGTGTCCTTGCCGGCTTCCGGCCGCACCAGCGGATCGATCGTGCCGTGGATAACGAGCGTGGGTGCTTTCACCGATCCCAGCCGGTCCTTCCGGCTGCCCGATGCAAGAATGGCGCGCAGCTGCCGGCCGACGCCGGCAGGATTCAAGCCCCGCGCGTAGGTTCGCTCGGCGCGGTCGCGATCTTTTGCCTCATCGAGCGGAAAGCTTGCGCCGCGCAGAATTTTCCAGCTCGCCGCGAACCTGTCGAGATACTCCTGCTTCGTCTTTGGCGGCGATGCGAGAAGCATGGCCATGGCTTCGCGGGTCGGTTGCGGCAGTTTGGGATTTCCGGTGGTGGCCATGATCGACGTCAGCGACAGCACGCGGCCGGGATGCTGCATAGCCAGTTCCTGAGCGATCGCGCCGCCCATCGACGCGCCGACGATATGCGCCGCCTCGATGCCCAGCGTGTCGAGCAGCCCCACGACATCGCTCGCCATGTCCCATAATTTGTAAGGCGCTTCGGGTGCGACTGCGAAGAACCGGAGCTTCAACAGTTCCAGCGGCCGGAGCGGTTTGCCGCCGGTCATTTTCGTGGATTGGCCGATATCGCGGTTATCAAAGCGGATGACGCGAAAGCCGCGCCCCGCGAGATCCCGGCAGAATTCGTCGTCCCAGTGAATCATCTGGGCGCCAAGGCCCATGATGAGAACCAGCGGTTCTGCATTGGATGCGCCAAAAATCTCGTAGCAAATGTCGATCCCGTTGGCCTTGGCCATCTGCTGTGTCTGGTGTGCGATTGCGTCCACGCGGCTTTCCTTCAAGTGGATTGGGTCAAAAACTATCGCATGCTTTTGCGCCGCGCAGAAGGCGCGAGGCGCGCCTTGGCCCGATAAGGGCGGGCGGGATGTTGACCCGGATGCCGCGACGGTATGGAATGGTAAAAAAGACGAGGCCCAAAGGGCACGCGCGAAGCCTCCGGAGGACGCCAGATGTCAGATAAAACCAACGATCCCGCGCAGGTGTGGCACTCCATGCTGGCCGAGATGGAAAAGGGCTTCAACGCCATGGCCACCCAGGTCATGGGCTCGGAGCAGTTCAGCCGCGCCACGCATCAGCTCACAGGCGTTTCGGTCGGCGCGCAGAAGACAGTCGGCGATCTGATGGAGCGGTATCTCGTCAGCATGAATTTGCCGAGCCGCGCACAGATGGTCAGCATGGGAGAGCGGCTCCAAGCCATCGAAGGACAATTGAACGAAATTCGTGCGCTGCTGAATCGCACGCATGCCGACAGTGGATCTTCTGACGGTCTCTCCGCGCCGCGGCCTCCGCGCACCAGGCTTCCGCCGTCTGCCGGAGGAGGGGGCACGCCATGAACGCAACTTCAGCAAGTGCGACGAGTGCGATGCCGGATATCGCAGGCATGGGTGATCGCATCCAGAGCGAAGTCCAGCGCGCGATCCAGCGCAGCATCAAAGGCGTGGAGTATTTCGCGTCATCCGGTCCCGCGCTCGGATCGACGCCGAAGGATATCATCCATTCCAAAGGCACGATGAATCTCTATCACTATCGCCCGCTTTCGGATGAAATCTATCGCATCCCGATCCTGATTGTGATGGCGACGACCAATCGCGGCTATATCCTCGACATGGTTCCCGGCCAGAGCTTCATCGAATTCCTGCTCAAGAAGGGATTCGACGTTTACATGCTCGACTGGACTGCGCCGCGGCCTGAAGAGAAATCGCTGCGGATGGAGGATTACGTTCTTGGCTTCATCCCCGACTGCGTTCGACGTGTGCAGGAGGATTCCGGCGAAACCGATGTCAATGTGATCGGCTATTGCTTCGGCGGCGTGCTGTCGCTGCTCTACGCTTCGATCTTTCACGACGGACCGATGAAGAATCTGGTCTGTTTCACGACGCCGATCGACTTTCGCGAGATGAAGCTGTTCCAGAATTTTTCGGACCGGCGATACTTCAATGTCGATCAACTGGTGGATAGCGTAGGTAACGTGCCGCCGGAAATGATCCTGTCGTCATTTGAGATGCTGCGGCCGGCGTCGCGCGCGGTCAGCCAGATCCAGCTTTGGGAAAATATCTGGAACGACGAGTACGTGAAGTCCTACCGGATGTTCGATCGATGGGCCCAGGATACGCTGCCGCTGGCCGGCGAGTATTTCCGGCAGACCACCAAGGATCTGATGTGGGAAAACAAGTTGTTCAATGGCACGATGACCGTTGGCGGGCGTCCCGCGGACATCTCCAGAATTACAGTGCCAATTCTTCACGCGGTCGCCGAACATGACCATATCGTGCCGTATGAGGCGGCGAAGCATCTGGTTTCCAAAATAGGCTCGACCGACAAGACCGAGGTTATCCTGAAGGGCGGCCACGTCAGCCTCGTTGCCGGGCCGAACGCAATCAAACGTCTCTGGCCCAAACTCGATTCCTGGCTGAGTGAGCGATCGACATGAACAAGACCGAAGTACGTTCCTATCCGCGCCGCGTCACCACCGAGGGTGGCGAGATCGAGTTTCATCACATGACCGCTGCGGACGAAGCGGCAGTGCTGGCGTTTGCGCAAAGGCTTCCGGTTCACGACCTGCTGTTCATTCCCCGCAACATCAGCGAGCCCAAGGTACTCTCGGCCTGGATCAAGGAGCTTGAGCGCGGGGGAATGATCAGCCTGCTGGCTGTGAAGGATGGTGCGGTGGTGGGCTGCGGCACGATTGTGCGCGACGAACTCTCGTGGTCGCCCCATGTCGGCGAAATCCGAATGGTAGTCTCCAAGGATGTTCGCGGGCTCGGGGTCGGCCGGGCGCTATCCCATGAGACCTTCGCGCTGGCGCTGGGCGCTGGGCTTGAAAAAATCACCGCCCAGATGACCGTGGACCAGACCGGCGCCATTGCCCTGTTCGAGAGCCTTGGCTTCAAGGCGGAGGCTCTGCTGCGCGACCAGGTGAGGGATCTGTCCGGGAAAACCCACGATATTGTGGTTTTAGGGCACAACGTGGCTCAAGTTCGTGCCCAGCTGGAGGCCTATGGCTTGCCTGACGCAGTGGTTTGATCCGGTATTTTCAAATCTTATCAACGCAGTATAGTAATCACGGTTTCGTGATGATGCAACGCAACATTCATGTTGCACCGCAGCTTAGACTTTGGCATACCCCTCTCACCCCGGGCCATTCGGACGGGGTGAGCCCATAGCTCAAACCTGAGGATGGAGACGACCATGACCAATTCTTTCGATACCAATTCCGTGCTGAACAGCGTCAAGTCCGCTTTCGCGCCCGTCACCGATGCCCTCAAGAACCTCCCCAACATGGAAGTTCCTGAAGCCGCTCGTGACTTCGTGAAGAAGGCTGCAGGCACCGCGAAGGATCGCGCTGCGAGCCTCCACACCGGTTCGGAGAAGGTGACCTCTGCCATCGAGACCGCCGTTGCCGGTTCGGTTTCGGAGACCGCAAAGATCTCCCGCAACATTCAGCAGGCTGTCTATCAGGACGCGGAAGCGCTGTTCTCGGGCATCGACAAGCTCGCTTCGGCGAAGTCGCTGAACGAAGCCGTGCAGATCCAGACCGATCTCATCCGTGCGCAGGGCGAAGTCGTGATGGCGCGTGCCAAATCGACCACCGAGTATTTCGGCAAGCTGTTCGCCGACGGTGCGAAGACGGCGCAGGACAACTTCTCCAAGGTCGTGGCCTCGGTCAAGACCGCCTGAACTTAACGACAATTCGACGATTGAAGGCCCGCTTTTGCGGGCCTTCTTTTTGACGCGCTGGCGGTTAGCAGTGCATTGTCGAATCTTCGGGGTCGTTGATGGCTGACAGCGAGAAATTCGTGCTGGTCGCGGATGCGGGCGATATCGTGCGCGCCGCCGAACTGCGTCGCGTCAAGGTGCTCGCCACCTCGGTGCTGGTGGGTTGTGTCGTCGTGCTTGTCGTCGCCAAGATGATGGAACGCTATCACCCCGCGTTCGGGTTTCTCGCGGCATTCGCGGAAGCGGCAACCATCGGCGGTCTTGCCGACTGGTACGCGGTGGTCGCGCTGTTCCGGCGGCCGCTGGGACTGCCGATTCCTCACACCGCGATCATCCAGCAGAACCAGCACCGCATCGCCGACAAGCTCGGCGAGTTCATAGAAGTCCATTTTTTAAGCCCTGTTCCGGTCGATGCCAAATTGCGCGAGGTCGATTTCGCGTCGTTCATTTCGGCGTGGCTGACTGATCGCAAGAAGAGCGCCGATCTGGCGCGGTTCGTCCTTCGCCTTCTGCCGGAGGCACTTGTGGCCGCTGAGACATCGGGGCTGAAATCGTTCCTGACGCGCCGTATCGTCACGCAATTGCAGTCGGTGGATCTCGCGCCGCTGGCGGCGGGCACGCTGCGCGGATTCATCCAGGAGGGTCGTCACCAGGGCATGCTTGACGATCTTCTGCTGTCGCTGCATGACACGCTGAACAAGCCGGAAACGCTGGCGGCATTGCGCGAAAAAATCCGCGACGAACTGCCGACGCTGCTGAAGTTCTATCGCGCCGACAAATTTCTGCTGAACAAGATCGCGGCGTCGGCCACATCGTTCTTTGAGGACGTGCGCAGCGATGCCAAGCATCCGTTCCGCGGCGAATTTGATCGTATCCTGCTCACACTCGCCGACAAGCTGGCGAACGAACAGGCGTATGCGGATCGTCTCGACGGCCTGAAGCGCGACCTGCTTGCGCGTCCGGAACTGGCAGAGTTGACGCGCGACATCTGGGCCAACGTGAAATCCTTCATCGAGCGCAATGCCAGCGGCGAAAGCAACGTCTTGCAGCAGCATCTCACCGACATGTTCGTGAAAGCCGGCACGCAACTCGCCGCCGATTCCGACATGCGTGGCGAGATCAATCAGGGCATCGTCGCCGTGCTGCGCAGTTTTATCGCGGATCAGAAGAGCGGCGTGTCGCGTTTCATCAGCGATCAGGTGAAGTCCTGGGACATGAAGCAGCTCATCAACCTGATCGAAATCAACATCGGCAAGGATCTGCAATACATTCGCTTCAACGGCGCGATGATCGGCGGACTCGCGGGACTGGCACTTCACACCGCCGAAGTGCTGCTCAAGGGGCTTTGAAATTGCTCGAGAATCCGGAGGGCAAAGTGGAGGCGAAATGGTGACGAACCACGGCCCAAAATGGCAAAAATGCGAATCCGTGTCTAGAATGAACAATTGACCGTATGGTGCGTTGCAAGATCATCCCCGTGTGACGATATGCGTTCTGGCGCACAGGATGAACGACCCATCGGCGCGCTATTGTGAAAGGAATTTCGAATGTCGGCTGCTACTCAGACCCTTCGCCCGCCATCGCGATTGATGATGCTGATGGAGGCGCGCGCCATCAACGAGTTCGGCGCCTTCCTCGGTGCGCTTCCGCTTTTGAGTCTTGCGCCGAAGGGCGATGGCCATCCGGTGGTAGTGCTTCCGGGACTCATCACCAGCGATACGGCGACGCGACCATTGCGCTCGTTTCTCAAGAGCCGCGGCTATGCCGTGAGCGGCTGGGGTCTCGGCCGGAATTTCGGGCCGCGCGCCGGCGTTCAGGACGCCATGCTCAACCTGGTGCAGGATCTCAACGACACGCATGGCCGCAAGGTCAGCCTCGTCGGATGGAGTCTCGGCGGCATCTACGCGCGTCAGCTTGCGAAGATGATGCCGGACCGCGTGCGTTCGGTCATCACGCTCGGCAGTCCGTTTGGAGGCAGCCCGAAAGCGACCAACGCATGGCGCACTTATGAAGCCGTCAGCGGCCAGAGTGCCGAAGATCAGAATCCTGAATTTGGAGGCGACATGTGGAAGACGCCGCCGGTGCCCACTACGGCGATCTTCAGCCGCACCGATGGCATCTGCGCGTGGCAGAACTGCATTGAGAGGCCCGGCCCGCAGGCCGAGAACATCGAGGTGCAGGGGGCCAGCCATTGCGGCATGGGCCATCATCCCGCGATTGTCTATGCCGTCGCCGATCGGCTCGCGCAGGCGGAAGGCGCATGGAAGCCGTTCGATCGCGGCGGCTGGCGCAGCATGGTTTATCCCGATCCGGCGCGGTGAACTCTCCGCGTCATTGCAAGGAGCGTTAGCGACGAAGCAATCCAGCCTGTTTCGTCGCACGCATCTCTGTATTGCTTCGCTTCGCTCGCAATGGCGAACTTGAGTCGAGATCGCGCTCCCCGCTTACTTGTCTTGTGTCGCGCGGATGAGATTGTCCCGCAATTTCACCACCGCCTTCTGCACCTTGGGAAAATCCTTTCCCAGACCACAAGCCGATTCGAGGCTGATGTCGCGCGCCCGCTCGCGCAACCGGCGTCCATCGGGCGCGAGGCTAATGATGACCTGGCGCTCGTCGTTCGGGTCGCGTTGGCGGCGGATGTAACCCAATGCTTCGAGCTTCTTGAGAATTGGCGTGAGCGTGTTCGATTCCAGAAACAGCTTCTCGCCGAGGCTGTGAACGCTCTGATTGTCCTCATCCCACAGCGCGGTGATGGCGATGAACTGGGTATATGAAGTCAGCCCGAGCTTTTCGAGAATGGGCCGATAGGCGCGGCCAAAGGCCAGATTCGCCGAGTAAATCGCAAAACACAGGAAATCCGGGAGCTCAGGTGTCTGGGCGGCATTGGACGGGGCGGGGGACATGGGCGGCCTCACAAAGGTGTGATAGATCGGTATCAATATAAATCGCTTCCGATTAAATCGGAAGGGCTTGACACGGTCAAATGGCGGGTCTAATCACTCTCCACCGATTAGATCGGTACCGATTAATCATCAACCCAACGGGAGATCACCATGACCGCAAGAGTTCTCTTCACCGGCAAGACCCACAACACCGCAGGCCGTAACGGCAGTGCAGTCAGCAGCGATGGCTTTCTGGACATCAAGCTCTCGCAGCCGCATCCGGCGGCCGAGAATTTCTTCGGTGCCGCCTGGTCGGCGTGTTACCTCGGCGCCATCGAGCTCGTCGCCGCGCAGAGGAAGATCAAGCTTTCGCCCGATGTCGCTGTCGATGCGGAGATCGACCTGAACCTTGCAGACGGCGCTTATTTTCTTGCCGCGCGTCTCAACGTCAGTCTGCCGGGCCTTGAGCGCGAGGTCGCGCAGGAACTGATCCATGCGGCGCACGAGATCTGCCCGTACTCCAAAGCCACGCGCGGCAACATCGCGGTGGAGACCAATCTGGTTTGAGGCGGTCAATGAACGTGGGATTGAGGGGAGGCGCTCCAGACCTGGAGTCGGCCTCCCTTTTCATTTCGGCATACTCGCGAAGAGACACGCGATTGGCGTACCGCTATCCGCCGTCATTGCGAGGAGCACTTGCGACGAAGCAATCCAGTCTTTGTTGTCGAACCTAGAAGACTGGATTGCTTCGCTTCGCTCGCAATGACGGGTGAGGGACCGGGCAGAATGGCTATCCCTTTTTCCCGCGCAGTTTCCCCACCACGCCTGTCGGGAAAAAGTACACGCTCGCGATGAACAGCAAGCCGAGCCACAGCAGCCAGCGGTCGGGATGCAGCAAATCCGGCAACACCGGAATGCCCGCCGTCGCCTTCGAGGCTGCGCCCATCAGCGCCTGCAAATAGTTCTGCGCGAGAATGAAGATCGCGGCACCTATGATCGCGCCGTACATGGTGCCCATGCCGCCGATCACCACCATCAGCAGAATGTCGATCATGATGGCGAAACTCAATGACGTGTCGGGTCCGGCGTAGCGCAGCCACAGCGAATTGAGAATGCCGGCGGACGCCGCGACCAGCGCGGCCAGCACATTGGCCCATGTCAGGTGAAACACGGTGCGATAGCCGAGCGCCTCGGCGCGGAAGCGATTTTCGCGCACCGCCTGCAGCACGCGGCCGAACGGCGAGTTCACGATCCGCAGCAGAGCAAGAATCATGGCCGCCGACGTCACGAACACGATGTAATAGGTCAGCGTGCGGCCGTTGAACTCAAAGCCGAACACGTCTTTCGAGATCAACACCGTGCCTGGGCGCAGCAGTTCGGGCAACTGGAAGCTGCGGCCATCGTCGCCGCCGGTCAGCCATGACAGTTGCGACGCCAGCACCTGAAATGCCGACGCGACGGCCAGCGTTATCATCGCGAAGAAAATCGCCTGCACCCGCAGCGAGAACAGCCCGATGCCCAGTGCCAGCAGCGCCGCCAGCGGCAGGCCGATGACGATGCCGGTGGCAATGCCGGACCATGTCGGGCCCATCGCATAGAGCGCAATCGCAATGGCGTAGCTGCCGATGCCGTAGAACATGGTGTGCGCGAACGACACCGTGCCGGTGTAGCCGAGCAGCAGGTCGTAGGACGCCACCAGTGCTGCGAAGATGCAGATTTTGGTGGCGACGTTCATCGCCTTGGCACCGGGAAACAAGAACGGCGCGAGCGCCAGCACCGCCACGATGACGATGAGCAGGAGAGCGAGAACGCGGCTGCGCGGCGGATCGCCGGAAAGAATCATCATCGGCAAGCCTTCATCGGTTCGTCACCGGATAGAGTCCGCGCGGCCGCCACATCAGGATTGCGACCATCAGCAGGATATTCGAGATCAGCGCCAGCTTCGGCACCAGGAAGCCGCCGTAGTTGGCGATCATGGCGACGAGGATTGCGCCTATGAAGCAGCCGCCGATGGAGCCGAGCCCGCCGATGATGATGACGATGAACACCAGCACCATCAGGTCGGCACCCATCGCGGCGTGGATTTCCTCGCGGTACAATCCCCACATGATGCCGCCGAGGCCCGCAAGCGCGGAGCCCGCCATGAACACGCCGAGAAACAACCGCTTGATGCGATAGCCGAGCGCTTCGACCATCTCGCGGTTCTCGACACCGGCGCGGATCAGCAGGCCGATTTTCGTGCGGTTCAGCACCAGCACCACGAGACCGAACACCACGAGGCCGACGATCATCGCCAGCACGCGGTATTTCGCAATCGCGATGTCGCCGAGGATGAAGGAGCCGCGCAGCGAGGTCGGCAGCGGCAGCGGAATGCGCTGCGGCCCCCACAGCGCATAGAGCGCCTGTTCGGCGACGATCAGTCCGCCCATCGTAATCAGGATTTGCTTGAGGTGATTACCGTACACGGGGAGGATCAGCACGCGCTCGAACACGAGGCCGAGTGCGCCGGACACTGCCATCGCCAGAAATGCAGCGGGTGCAAGCGCCAACAGGTTGAGCCACAGCGAGTCGGCCTGCACGTATCCCGCCATCGGCACCAGCACCAGTGTCGCGACATACGCGCCCACCGCGATGAATGCGCCGTGGCCGAAATTCAAGACGTCCATCAGGCCGAACACCAGCGTCAGCCCGGACGCCATGAGGAAGATCATCATGCCCATCGCGAGGCTCGCCACCGTCAGTGTCACCCATGTGGAGGGCGAGCCGATCAGCGGGATCATCGCCAGCGCCAGCGCGACCGGCAGCAGCAGCGGCACCAGATCCCGGTCGGCTTTCGGTAATGGCTCGGACGCAGCAAGGTCGGTCATTGGTGGGCCTCGAGGCTCAGTCCCAGGAATCGCTCCTGAAGCGAGGCATCATTTGCGAGATCGGCCATCGCGCCGCGATGGATGATCTTGCCGTTGTCCATCACCAGCACGTTGTCGCCGACATCCTGCGCGACGCGGAAATTCTGCTCCACCAGCAAGATGGTCGCGCCGCGCTTCTTGATCTCGGCGAAGCATTCGATCAGTCCGACGACGATGGCGGGCGCGAGGCCTTTTGTGGGTTCGTCGATCAGCAGCAGCTTGCGCGGCTCGACGATGGCGCGGGCGATGGACAGCATCTGCTTCTGCCCGCCGGAGAGGCCGCCGGCGCGCGACAGCCAGAAGCGCTTCATGGCGGGAAAGAATCCGAAGATCCATTCCAGCCGCGTGTCGTCGAGCGGGCCTTCGCGCGCGGCGAGGACGAGATTTTCCTTCACCGTCAAATCCGAAAACACCGACATGGTTTCCGGCACGTAGCCGACGCCGAGGCTTGCGATATCGGGCGTGGGTTTCTTCTCGGTGCGCTCGCCCCCGAGCGTGATGGTGCCGCGCGACGGCGGCGACAGGCCCATGATGGTGCGCAGCGTCGTGGTTTTGCCCGCGCCGTTGCGGCCGAGCAGCATGGTGGTCTGGCCTTCGGGCACGGCGAAATCGACGCCATGCAGGATGTGATATTGCCCGATATGGGTGTGCACGCCGTCGAGGGTCAGCATGCAGGCCTTGGGAGTATTGGTCATGCGGCGGTCTTTCCGGGCGCGATGCCGAGATAGGCTTCCTGCACGATCGGCGAGGCGATTACGTCGGCCGGCTTGCCGTCCGCCACCAGTTGCCCGTTGTGCAGCACGATGATGCGGTCGGCGAGCGAGCGCACCACGTCCATCTTGTGCTCGACCAGAAGGATGATCTTGCTGGCGTCTTTTTTGAGCCGCGCGATCAGGTCCAGCACCACCGGCACTTCATCGACGCTCATGCCGGCGGTCGGCTCGTCGAACATGAAGACCTTCGGCTCCAGCGCCATCATCAGCGCCACTTCGAGCTTGCGCTGGTCGCCGTGGGAGAGGGCGGTCGCGGCCACTGCGCGGCGGTTGCCGAGCGCGACCGAATCCAGAATGGCATCGGCGCGTTCGATCAGGTCGCGGCGGCGCGTCCACGGACGAAACATCTCGTAGTGCACGCCGGATGCTGCCTGCACGGCGAGGCGGACATTTTCCTCGACGCTTAAGTTCGGGAAGAGATTGGTGAGCTGAAACGCGCGGCCGAGGCCTTTGCGGGTTCGCAGCGGTGCGGTGAGATGCGTGATGTCTTCGCCGGCCAGCAGCACATTGCCTGCACTCGGGCGTAACTGCCCTGAGATCAGGTTGAAATAGGTGGTCTTGCCCGCGCCGTTCGGCCCGACGATGGCGGTAAGTTCACCGGGACGAAACGCGCAACTGACTTTGTTCACAGCGACGTGGCCGCCGAAACGAATGGTCAGGTCGCGGGTTTCGAGGGTGAGGGTCATGGTGGGCTTTACGAGAGTAAATTGGTCGGCTCGGCTACCTCGCCCCGCACTTGCGGGGAGAGGTCGCGAGCGAAGCGAGCGGGTGAGGGGCTTTCTTGAAATTAGCGCGATGCCCCTCACCCGGAGCCTTCGCTGCGCTCAGTCTCCGACCTCTCCCCGCACGCGGGGAGAGGTGAAGTACTCGTTGTTTCTTACCGCTTGTTCTTGATCGGGATGTTCATGTCCTCGATCTTCAGTTCACGGACCAGTTCGTTGTCCGCCCATGTCAGATTCGGATCGACCTTGACCTTGAAGTGGAACATGCTCTGCATCGCCTGATGGTCTTCCTTGCGGAACATCATCTTGCCCTTGGGCGTGTCGAACTCCAGGCCTTCCATCGCCGTAATCAGCTTCTCGGTGTCGGTGGACTTCGCCTTGGTGACGGCGGCAACCGTGGCCATCGCCGCTGCAAAACCGCCCGCCGTGAAGAAATCCGGCGGCGCGTTGAAGCGCTTCTGGTGTTCGGCGACGAACCACTCGTTGATCGGGTTCTTCGGAATGCCGTAGTAGTAATAAGTCGCACCCTCCATGCCGGGCAGACGCTTGTAGGCCGCGAGTGCCGGCAGGATGTTGCCGCCGGTGGAGATTTCGATGTTGTAGCGCTTCGGGTCCATGTCCTGAAGCTTGGTCAGCGGATCGCCGCCGCCGGCCCAGATCACCCAGATGATCTTGCGGCCGGGCTTGTCCTTCAGCGCGTCGAGCAGGCGCTGGCCGCCGGCGGTGAAGTCGGTGGTCGCGGCGGGCACGTATTCCTCGGCGGCAAGCGTCGCGCCGGTTTTCGACAGCGCTTCCTTGAAGGCTGCGATGCCGTCGCGGCCGAACGCGTTGTCCTGCGCCAGCGTGGCGATGGTGACGCCCGGCTTGCCGATGGCGACCGCGTTGGAGATCGCGTCCTGCGACGAGTTGCGGCCGGTGCGGAAGATGTAGCGATTCCACTTCTCGCCGGTGATGATGTCGGCCACGGCGGGCTCGACAATCAGGATCTTCTTGTTTTCCTCGGCGACGGGCAGCATGGCAAGCGCCGCGCCCGATGCGGTGGTGCCGATGGCGAGATCGACCTTGTCGTCCTGATAGGCTTCGGCCAGCGCCGCCTTGGCGAGATCCGGCTTGCCCTGGTCGTCCTTGGTGATGAGGACGATCTTGCGGCCATCGATGGTCATGGTGTTTTTGGTGGCGTATTCGAAGCCCATCCGTAGCCCGGTTTCGGTCTGCTTGGCATAGGCCTCCAGCGGGCCGGTCTTGCCGTGGATCAGCGCGATTTTCAGGTCTTGCGCGGATGCCGGAGCCGCCGCGAACACGGCGGCTGCTGCCGCGAGAATTGCAATTTTACGCATTGATTGTCCTCCCATTATTCTTGCGCGGACCTTACCCATCCGCGCTGCGATTACCAAATTTTTTTGAGGCAGAGAGCAAATCGCAGCGATTAATAATGAGGCGGCGGCTCCTGCGCGGTCCCGGTGCCGGATTTCATCTCGGCGTCATGAAGCCGGTCGCGCAGCGCGACCATCTCGCGGGTGAGCGCATCGATCTGCCGCCACTGCGCGGTGATGGTCTTGTTCAGGGTCTCGATGGTCTCGTCCTGATAGGCGATGCGGATTTCCAGTGCCTCGATCCGGGCTGCCAGCGGCTGTGGGTCAGTCATCGGATTGTTCGCTCATTTCGATTTCGGCCGCGTCGGTCTTGTCGGCCAGCTGTCGCTGGCTCAACCCGTGGCCGAGCGCGATGCGCTGGTCGAACACGAAGCATTCGCCGCGCCACAGGCTTTGCTCCTGTGGAATCTCTTCGAGATATTTCAGGATGCCGCCCTTGAGGTGATAGACCTCCTTGAAGCCCTGCGACAGCAGATACGAACTCGCCTTTTCGCAGCGGATTCCGCCGGTGCAAAACATCGCGATCTTCCTGTGCTTGTCCGGGTCGAGCGCGCGGGCCGCGAAATCGGGAAATTCGCCGAAGCGGGTGATGGCGGGATCGAGCGCGCCTTCGAAGGTGCCCATTTCCACTTCAAACGCATTGCGGGTGTCGATCAGCAGAACGTCGTCGCGTTTCACAAGGTCGTTCCATTCGGCGGCATCGACATAGACGCCGACCTTGGCATTTGGATCGGTGTCCGGATCGCCGAGCCGCACGATCTCCTTTTTCAGCCGCACCTTCATGCGGTTGAACGGCATCTCGGCCGCGTGGGAGAATTTCAGTTCCAGATTGTCGAGGCGGCCGCCGAACAGGGCGCCGTTCTGCAACTGATTGACCAGCGCATCGATGGCGACGTCGCGGCCTGCCACGGTGCCGTTGATACCTTCGGAGGCCAGCAGGACGATGCCCTTGATGTCCAGCGCCACGCACATGTTGCGGAGCGGTTCCCGCAGATTTTCAAAATCCGGGAGCGCGACGAACTGGTAGAAGGCGGCAACTTTGCACGACATGGCGGGATCAGACATGGCCGGGGTTATATCAGTACCGCACAGGGGCGTGAAATCGCTATTCGGGAGGCTTTTGGGCGCTGCGGGGGCCGGGTCGGGACCGGCAAAATCCCGCCGGATTTCCCCAAATCCTGCTGCATTTTGGGGCAGTTCCGGGCGGCTTTTCGTCACCCCGGCCGCGCGGCTCATCCCGCCTTATTTTGGCGGGCACGCCTCGCTATCTGAAGAAATCTGCTAGATAAAATATCAGTTCTCCCATCGAATCGGAACTGTCCCCTTGCATCAGATTTCAAAAGAGCCCGCGCCGGACGATTCAGGCAAGCGCTTCAGTATTGCATTCGGGGTCGAGCGGCTCGGGCTGATCCCGCTGCGCGCGCCGATCACCTCGGCGCTCATTTTGCTGGCGTTGTGCGTGGTGGCGGTGTTCGGCATCCAGCGCATCAAGATCGACGATTCGCTGAGCCAGTTGTTCCGGTCCGACACGCCCGAATACAAGCAATACGAGGAAGTGACGAAGCGCTTTCCGTCCAGCGAATACGACGTGCTGGTGGTGGTCGAGGGCAAGTCGCTGCTGGAGCGGGATTCACTGGAGAAAATCCGCGATCTCGTCACCGACCTGCAACTGATCGACGGCACGCGCGGCATCATCTCGCTGTTCTCGGCGCGCCAGCCGCCGGAGGGCGGGCGGCTGCCGGCGGCGCTGTTCCCGGAAACGCTGCCGGAAGGCGCCGCTTACGACGCCTTTATAGAGAAGGTGAAAACCAACGAGGTCATCAAGGGCAAGCTGTTGTCCGACGACGGCACGCTGGCGCTGATCGTGCTGGCGCTCGATCCCAAGATCGTCGGCGACAAAGGCCTCAGCACGACAGTCGCCGAAATCCGCAAGACGATGGCGGAGGATCTGGCGGGCAGCAATCTGACCAGCCAGTTGTCCGGCGTGCCGGTGATGCAGCTCGAAATCCGCAACGCGGTGGAGCGCGACGGCCTGACCTACAACATCGCCGGCATTCTCGCCGGCTGCATCATCGCGATCATCTTCTTCCGGCGCGTCTCGTTCATGATCGTGGCGGCATTCCCGCCGCTGCTGGCGATCCTGCTGTCGATCGGCACGCTGGGCTGGCTGGGATTCAGCCTCAACATGTTCCTCAACGTGATGACCCCGCTCATCATGGTCATCAGTTTCTCGGATTCGATGCAACTGACGTTTGCCGCGCGCGACCGGCTGATCGCGGGCGAGGACAAGCACACGGCGTTCCGCAACGCGGTTCTGGTGGTCGGCCCGGCCTGCGTTCTGACGCACGGCACGGCGGCGCTTTCGTTTATCGCGCTTCAGTTCTCCGATTCCGATTTGATACGGACGTTCGGCGAAGCGGGGCTGATGGCGACGGTGATCGCGCTGATCGCCGTGCTCTCACTGGTGCCGGTGTTCGGCGTGCTGCTGGTGCGGAAGGAAAATCTGCTCGCCACCAAGATCAAGGGTGCCGACAGGGGCGTCGAGGCGCTGCGCGCATTTTGCGCGTGGATCGCGGTGCGAATGGTCGGCCGTCCCGGATTGTTCAGCCTGATCGCGCTGGTCGTGGTCATCGGGCTCGGCCTCGTCTATGCGAGCCTTGAACCGAGATACCGCCTGGCCGATCAGGTGCCTGACAAGGATCAGGCGGTCGCAGCCTCCGGCCGTCTCGACGCCAAGCTGACCGGTGCCAACCCGATCGACGTGCTGATCGAGTTTCCGAAGGGCAAGTCTCTCTATGACAAGGAGACGCTGGATACCATCGCCGCCGTGCATTCGATCATCGAGAAGCAGGCGGGGGTCGGCAACGTCTGGTCGCTCGAGACGCTGCGGCGCTGGCTCGCCGAAAAGGCGGGCAGGTCCGACGTGGCGATCCTCAAGGAATATGTCGATGTGCTGCCGGCCTATCTGTCGCGCCGCTTCATTTCGGAACAGCAGGACGCGGTCGTCGTCTCGGGCCGCGTGCCCGATCTGGATTCAAGCCAGATTCTTCCCACCGTGGAGAAGCTCGACGCGGCGATGCGCACGGTGCGCGAGGCGCATCCCGGCTATCTGGTCGCGGTGACCGGCCTGTCCGCCATCGCCGCGCGCAACAGCGCCGCCATGATAAGCAAGCTCAATGCCGGGCTCACCATCGAATTCGTGCTGGTGGCGGCCTTCATCGGGCTGGCGTTCCGGTCGGTGGTGGTGATGCTGGCCAGCATTCTGCCGGGGATTTTCCCGGTGGTGCTGTCCGGCACATTGCTCTGGTTCATGGGGGAGGGGCTGCAATTCGCCAGCGTGGTGGCGCTGACGGTGTCGTTCGGGCTCGGGTTGAGTGCGACGATTCACTTCCTCAACCGGCTGCGGCTTGAGGAGAAACCCGGCGTGGACGAGGCCAAGGCGGTGGAACGGGCCACCGTGCTGGTCGGCCCGGCGCTGATCCTGACCACGGTGGTGCTGGCCTGCGGTCTGGTGGTGACGGTGTTCTCCGACCTGCCGTCACTGCGCCTGTTCGGATGGCTCAGCGCGTTCTCGATGATCGCGGCATTGATCGCCGATCTCTTTATCCTGCGGCCGACGGCGATGTGGCTTATCAGCACGTCACAGCGCATCAAGGCGGCCTGGGCAGCAAAACGCCAGCCCGCGAACTAGACAGGCGGACCGGGTCAGGCCCGGCCAGCCCTTTCAAAGCCATGACGCCTCAAAAGCAGTATCAGTTGCTGCGCGCGAGGCTGATGGTCACGCCGCGAAGTTCGCCCTTCGAGCTGATATTGACCGACTGCCGGTTGCCGCGCGTGATGACCGAGAAGCTGGCGGCGTAGCCGTTGGTCTGCACCAGGGCGCTGATCTGGCCGTTGGAAATGCTGCCTTCCACGCTGCCGTTAACGCCTCGGCTGGCTTCGCTCCACGAGCCGGTGAGGGCGTTTCCCCGAGCCGCCACATCGCTGGTCAGTTCGAACTTGTAGCTGTCGCTGGCGCAGCGCAGCACCTGACGAAGGTTATTGCCGCTGCCATCGACCGTATAAGTCCCCCGGCAGCGAATGCGCTCCGTGCCGCCCTCAGCGATGGTGATTGTGCCGTTGCCGGACCAATTGCCTGCATAATTGGCAAACGGAGCCGGCTCGGCATATCCGGCCGCAGGAGCCAGCAATACGGCGGCTGCCACAGCGGCACCGCGGAAATAGCGAACATTGAAGTTGAAGGACGCGAAAGTCATTTTAAAGCACCACCGTTTGCAATCGATAATTATTGGTTTCCTCATAACACGATTTGGTTCACCGGAAAATGTGGCGCGACGCAACAAAATGCGAAAATCGCCGTGGTTTATCTTCATGTCAGTCTTGTGAAGCGGGCGGTCTGCGCAGCCTCCGGGCCTGTCCCGTCGCCCGCACGTTGCAGCGCAATGATCGGATGTTTGAGACGAGCCTGTAGACAACATCGTTTTTCAGACATCTAATCCCTCCCAAGGCCGGCGTCAAAAGCACGGCCATTGGGGAGAGTGATATGAAATTGACGAGACGCGATTTTTCCGTCGGCGTTGCGGCCACGCTTGCTGCGCCCTCGATCATCAGAAGCGCCGGAGCTCAAGGCGCCACCATCAAGATCGGCATGGTGCTGCCGATCACGGGTCCGGCGGCCGAGCAAGGCAAGTGGGCGCTGAACGGCGCCAAGCTCGCCCTCGACGCCATCAATAAATCAGGCGGCGTTCTCGGCAAGCAAGTCGAACTGATTACCGAAGACGATCAGACCACCAATCCCGGCGTCGTTCTCGCTTTCTCCAAGCTCGCCGCGCAGCCGGACATCGTCGCCTTCCTCGGCTCGATCCGCTCGACGCAGGTGCATGCCATGCACCCCGAAGTCCAGAAGCTCGGCAAGCCGATGATGTTCGGCGGCACCGATCCGAAACTGACGCAGCTCGGAAATCCGTGGCTGTTCCGCTGCCGTCCGAACGACAGTTATTCGGGCCGCGTGATCGCGGATTACGGCGTCAAGACGCTCGGCAAGAAGAAATGGGCGATCGTGCACTCCACCGATGCATTCGGCACCGGCGGCGGCAACGCCCTGACGGAGTCGCTCGGCAAACTTGGCGCAACGGTTGCGCTCGATCAGGGCTATGCCAACCAGAGCCAGGATTTCACGCCGGTGGTGCTTGCGATCAAGCAGTCCGGTGCGGACGTGCTCGGCTCGTACTTCACCTTCGAGAACGATCTCGGCATCTTCGCGCGGCAGCTTCGCCAGCTCGGCGTGACGATTCCGTGGGTGGGGTCGCCGTCGATCGTGAACGTGTCCGCGACCAAGCTCGCGGGCGCGGCGCTGTTCGGGACTTACGGGGTCGCCGACTATGCCGAGGATTCCAGCAAGGGATCGAAGGATTTCGGCACGGCCTATCGCGCCGCCTACAAGGTCGCGCCGGACAACCAGTCGGCATGGACCTTCGACGCCATGAACCTGCTGGCGGCCGGCTTCAAGAAGGCCGGATCGACCGATCCGCAGAAGGTGCGCGAAGCCATCCTGTCCACCAAGAAATTTGCGGGCGCGGAAGGCGAGTACAATTTCGACAAGAACGGCGATGGTCTTCACGGCTACAACATCGTGAAGAACGAAAAGGGCAACATCGTTTTCGACAAGCACATCGAATTCGATAACTGATCGCCGCGGCGGAGCCTCTCATTCCCGAGCGGGCTCCCCGCCATCCTTGCGAGCCAACGGGCCGGCGCGGTGCGCCGCTCGCTGACGAGCTTCGCGAAGCAATCCGGCATCGGTCACAGCAGGAGCTGGATTGCTCCGCAGCAAGCGCTGCCCGCAGTGACGAAAACAAACATCGCGCCCCGTTTCTCTCACCGAGTTCGTCATGGATACCATCCTGCAACTTCTGTTTACCGGCATCGGTATCGGTTCGGTCTATGCGCTGGTGGCGCTGGGCTTCGTGCTGATTTTCCGCGCAACCAACGTCGTGAACTTCGCGCAAGGCGAGTTCTCCATGGTGGCGGCCTTCCTGATGGTGGTGTTCGCCGTCGATCTCGGCTGGCCGTACTGGCTGTCCTTCCTGATCGCGCTGGTCGGCATGGCGCTGCTCGGCGCGATTTTCAACCTCGGCGTCTATTATCCGCTGCGTCACCGCACGTTTTTGCCGGTGATTATCGCGACCATCGGCGCGTCGATCCTGATGGCGAATTCGGTGCTGGCGATTTACGGCCCCGCACCGCAGGTGCTGGAGGGCTGGTTCGAGACGCCGGGCTTCCAGCTCGGGCCGGTTTATCTCGACAGCCAGTACCTGCTGATTATCGCGGTCACCATCGCGCTCGTGATCTTCAACTACTGGTTCTTCGAACACACCATGATCGGCAAGAAATTGCAGGCGACGTCGCAGGACAAGGAGATGGCGTCGCTGCTCGGCATCTCGGTGTCCACGATGATCATGATTACGTTCATCTACTCGGCGGTGCTGGGCGGCCTCGCGGGCATTCTGGTCGCGCCGGTGCTGTTCGTCTCGATCCAGATGGGCGCGACCATTGCGTTGAAGGCTTTCGCCGCCACCATCATCGGCGGCTTCGGTGACGTCGCGGGCGCGATCATCGGCGGCATTGCGCTCGGCATTATCGAGACGTTCGGCGCGGCCTACATCTCGGTGCCTTACAAGGACGGCTTCGCCTTCTTCGTGCTGGTGCTGTTCCTGGTGTTTCGGCCGCAGGGCATCTTCGGCGAACGTGTCGCGGAGAAAGCATGAGCACGCCCGTGGAAACGATCCAGACGTCCTCCGCCGCGCGAGCCGGCTCGCCGCTGCTGCGCCATGCGCCGTATTTCATTTTCGCGGCTATCGCTGTTTTCGCTGCTGCGACCATGCAGTTCGACGGCTACATCCTCAACATCCTGATGCAGGCGACGACGTTCTCCATCGCCGTGTTCGGACTGTCGGTGGTGCTCGGCCTGTGCGGGCAGATCAATCTGGCGCAGGCGGCGTTCTTCGGCGTCGGAGCCTACGCGGTCGGGATCGGGACAGCGGATTTCCAGATCAATTTCTGGCTCTGTCTTGTCGCAGGCGCGGTGCTCGCGCTGCTGGCGGGCGCGGTGCTCGGCATGACAACGCTCAAGCTCGGCGGTCACTACCTTGCCATGGTGACGATCTCGTTCCAGCAGATCGTGACGCTGGTGATGATTAACGCCATCTGGCTGACGCACGGCCCCGACGGCGTCGGGAAAATCGGACGGCCGGCGCTGTTTCTGTCGCAACAGGCATTTCTCGCGTTCTGCGTCGCGGCGCTGGCGCTGATTGGCTACATCGTCTGGCATCTCCCCGACACGCGGCTCGGGCGGGCGATGCGCGCGGTGCGCGACAACGAACTGGCGGCGGGCGTCGCCGGCATCGACGTGTACCGCACCAAGGTTGCGGCGTTTGCGTTGTCGGCGCTGCTCGGGGGCATCGGCGGCGGGCTGTTCGCGGGCGGCTTCGCCTATGTCAGCCCGGATCAGTTTTCCTTCGCGGAATCGATCATCTTCCTGACCATGGCGCTGCTCGGCGGCGTCGCGTCGCCGATCGGTTCGGTGATCGGCACGGGACTGCTCATTCTCATTCCGGAATGGCTGCGCTTCCTGAAAAGCCTGCCGGGCTTGTATCTCGCGATCTACGGCCTGTCGGTCATCCTGATCGTGCGCTTCATGCCCGACGGCATCTGGGGTTTCATCCAGGAAAGCATCACCCGGTGGCGTCCCAAGGCTGCGGCTCCGCCGGCCGGGCCTGCGCTGAAACTTGCGCCCGCAACCACGGGCGGGGACATGGTCCTCGAAGTGACCGGTCTGTCGAAACATTTCGGCGGGCTGAAAGCGGTCGATAACGTCGATCTTCAGGTGCGACGGGGCGGCGTCCATGCGCTGATCGGGCCGAACGGCTCGGGCAAGACCACGACGCTCAACATGCTGTCGGGTCTCTACAAGACCACGTCCGGAAAGATCGTGCTCGACGGCACCGACGTCACCGACATGCCGGCGCATCAGCGCACGGCGGCGGGGCTGGGGCGCACCTTCCAGAACATCCGGCTGTTCCGTTCGATGACCGCGCTCGAGAATGTCGTGATCGGCGCGGAGCGCCCCGGCAATACGCTGACCGGCGAGGGCGGGCAGGCGGCGCTGACGCAGCGCGCGATGTCCGCGCTGGCCTTCGTGGGACTGGGAGCGCGGGTCAACGAACTGGTATCGAGTTTCTCCTACGGCCACCAGCGCCTGATCGAGATTGCCCGCGCGCTCGCCGGCAATCCAACGCTGCTGCTGCTGGATGAGCCCGCCGCCGGACTGAACTCCAGCGAGAAGGTCGAGTTGCATGACCTGCTCAAGCGCATCGCGGCGCAGGGGCTCACCATTCTCATCATCGATCACGACATGACGCTGGTGCGCGAGGCCGCGCAGCACATCACGGTGCTGAACTTCGGACGCCGCATCGCGGACGGCGAATCGCTGGCGGTGCTGCAGCATCCCGACGTCATCTCCGCTTACCTCGGAACGGATTGATCATGGCGCTGCTCGAGATCAACGACCTGATCGTGCTGTACGGCGAAATCGAAGCGCTGCGCGGCATCTCGCTCAAGGTGGACGAGGGGCAGGTGGTGACGCTGCTCGGCTCCAACGGCGCGGGCAAATCCACGACGCTGCGCGCGATCTCCGGACTGGCGAAGCCTGCCGCCGGTGAAATCCTGTACGACGGGAAATCCATCGTCGGTCTGGGACCAGAGGCGATCGTGCGGCTCGGCATCTCGCACGTCCCGGAGGGGCGGCGGGTGTTTCCCGGCCTCACGGTGAAGGAGAACATCATGCTCGGCGCGTCGAACCGCCGGGCTTCCAAGGCCGATCTCTCGCGCGAAGCCGACGCGATGTTCGACCTGTTTCCGGATATCCGCGCCTTCTCCGACAAGCTTGGATGGACGCTGTCCGGCGGGCAATCGCAGATGGTCGCGGTGGCGCGCGGACTGATGGCGAAGCCGCGCCTGTTGCTGCTGGACGAGCCGTCGCTGGGACTGGCACCCGTGATCGTGCAGACCGTGTTCCGCATCATTGCCGAAATCCGCAAGGACACGACCGTTTTACTTGTGGAACAGAATGCGCGAATGGGATTGTCTGTGGCCGACCACGGCTACGTGCTGGAAACCGGCCGTCTTGCGCTGGGCGGCAAACCCGACGAGTTGTGGGGCAATGAAGCAATCAGAGCCGCTTATCTAGGCGGCCACACCAAGGTAAATGTTTGAATCATGGTTACACTGAAAGTCCAGAAACTCATCGGCTTCGTCGCCGATATTTTCTCGCGCGCGGGCTCCTCGAAAGCCGAAGCGGAGCGCATCGCCAATTATCTCACCACCGCGAACCTCACCGGCCATGACAGCCACGGCGTCATCCGCGTGCCGCAATATGTGAAGTGGGCGAAAGAAGGTGCCATCATTCCGGACCAGACCATCAAGCTGCTGGTGGATACGCCCTCGCTCGCGGTGATCGACGGCGGATTCGGCTATGGCCAGACGGTGACGCCGCAGGCGGTCAGGGTGGGCATCGACAAGGCGAAGGCCAACGGTCTTTCGGCCATGACGCTGAAAAATTCCGGCCATCTCGGGCGCGTCGGCGACTGGGCCGAAATGGCGGCGGCGGAAGGTCTGGTCTCGATCTATTTCGTCAACGCGGCAGGCTCGGTGCTGGTCGCGCCCTATGGCGGCGTCGCCCGCAAGCTCTCCACGGCACCTTATTGCGTCGGCATTCCGCGCCCCGGCCAAGGCCCGGTGGTACTGGATTTCGCCACATCGATCGTGGCCGAAGGCAAGGTGATGGTGGCGAGCCGCGGCGGCAAGAAACTGCCGAAGGGCGCGCTGGTCGATGAAGACGGCAGCATGAGCGAAGACCCGCATGTATTATACGGTCCCTACGAGCCGGAAGGTCCGCGCGTGCACGCGCAGGGCAAGGGCGCGATCCGCGCGTTCGGCGATCACAAGGGCTCGGGACTGGCGCTGATCTGCGAATTGCTGGGCGGCGCGCTGACCGGCAACGGCGCGACCAAAAACGACCGGCGGTTCTCCAATGGCATGCTCGCAATCTATATCGACCCGAAGGTGGTGGACACCGAGCATTTTTTCGATGGCGAGGTCGCGCGCTACATCGCCTATTTCAAGGACAGCAAGCTGGCAAAGGGCCACGATGCGGTTCTCATTCCCGGCGAGCCGGAAGCCGCGATGCGCGCGGATCGCACGAAGAACGGCGTGCCGTTGACCGAGGACACCTGGAATTCCATTGCGGCAACCGCGCGCCTTGTCGGGATCGACGAAGCAGCCGTGAAGAACGCGACCGGGTAACGTATTCATAGATGAAGCCAAGGGGGCTGTTCATGCATGACCCGCGCCCAAACGAAACAAAAATCAGAACAGAAACGGGAATCGATCGAATGGCAAACAAGGTCAAGGAAGTCTGGGCAGCGGGCAAGGTCGTCGTCAACGGCTGGCTGGCGATCCCGTCGGGCTTTTCCGCCGAGGTGATGGCGCAATGCGGCTTCGACAGCGTCACCGTCGATATGCAGCACGGCGTGCAGGACTATCAATCGATGATCCAGTGCTTTCAGGCGATGCAGGCGCATCCGGTGACGCCGATGGTCCGCGTGCCGTGGAACGAGCCCGGCATCATCGGCAAGGTGCTGGACGGCGGGGCGTATGGCGTGATCTGCCCGATGATCAACACCAAAGAAGAAGCCGAGCGTTTCGTCGCCGCCGCGAAATATCCGCCGCGCGGCACGCGCAGCAACGGGCCGATCCGCGCCATGATGTATGGCTCGTCCGGCGGCTACCAGACCACCGCCAATGAAGAGACGCTGTGCATCCCGATGATCGAGACCAAAACGGCTGTCGAGAATCTGGACTCGATCCTCGACGTGAAGGGCATCGCCGGGGTCTATATCGGACCGTCGGATCTCGGATTCTCCTACGGCCTCGTGCCGACACTGGATCGCACCGAGCCTGAGATGCTCGCGATCTATGAGAAGGTCGTGAAGGCGTGCGAGAAGCGCGGCATTTTTCCGGGCATTCATTGCAGCGGTCATGCCGGTGCGACGCTCGCCATCCAGCGCGGCTTCAAGCTAGTGACGATCATGAACGACAGCGGGCTTCTTGCGATGTCGGCGAAAAGCCACATCGCGGAGACGCGCAAGAATTCCGGCGGCAAGGCGTAGTTTGATCGCGCGTGACTGCCGTTCAATAAATAGCGGTGTTATTGCCGGGCTTGACCCGGCAATCCATCTTTTTGAAGATTCTTCTTTTTTGGATGGGTGGCCGGGGCAGCCCGGCCATGACGGCAAACTAAAATGCCAGAGCCAACAAGGACGACAGCCATGACCCCGACACCCGTGATCCGTCTGCATCCCGACGACAGCGTAGCGATCGCGCGGGCGGCATTGCTGCCCGGTGCGGATGTGGCGGCGGGCATCACTGCCGTTGAGCGGATTCCCGCCGGACATAAAGTGGCGGTGAAGCCGATCGCGGTGGGTGAACCCGTCAAGCGCTACGGCCAGATCATCGGTTTCGCGACAACGCCGATTGCGCCGGGGCAGCATGTTCACGTGCAGAATATCGGCATGGGCGAATTCTCCAAGGACTATGCCTACGGCGTGGACGTGAAGCCGACGCCGAATTTCGATCTGCCTGCCACGTTTCAGGGCATCCGCCGTCCCGATGGCCGCGTGGCGACGCGCAATTACATCGGCATCCTCACCTCGGTGAATTGCAGCGCGCATGTCGCGGGCATGGTGGCCGACGTGTTCAAGAAAAATCCGTTCACGGGCCACGATCCGCTGGCGGATTTCCCCAATGTCGATGGCGTGGTGGCGCTGACCCACAAAACCGGCTGCGGCATGACTCAGCTTGAGCCGCTGACGGTGCTTCGCCGCACACTCGGCGGCTACGCGCGGCATGTGAACTTCTCGCATGTCATTATTCTCGGTCTCGGCTGCGAGATGAACCAGATCGGCGGCTTCCTCGAAGAACAGAGACTCGCGGGCCGGCTACGCTCGCTCGACATTCAGGATGTCGGCGGCTCGCGCAAGACGGTGGAGAAGGCGGTCGCGTTCGTCCACGAGGTGCTGGCCGAGTCCAACGCCATCACGCGCGAACCCTGTTCCGCGAGCGAGTTGATGGTCGCGCTTCAGTGCGGCGGCTCGGACGGCTATTCCGGCGTGTCCGCAAATCCCGCGCTTGGCGCGGCCAGCGATATTCTGGTGCGGCATGGCGGCACGGTGATCCTGTCCGAGACGCCGGAAACCTATGGCGCGGAGCATCTGCTGACGCGCCGCGCGGTGAGCCGCGACGTCGGCGAAAAACTTGTCGCGCTGATGCGCTGGTGGGAGGACTACACGCTGCGCAACGGCGCGGAGATGGATTCCAATCCCAGCCCTGGCAACAAGGCCGGCGGCCTCACCACCATTCTGGAAAAATCCCTCGGCGCGATGGCGAAGGCGGGAAGCACCAACCTCGTGGATGTGGTGGCCTATGCCGAGGCCGTCACCAAAAAAGGTTTCGTGTTCATGGACACGCCGGGCTTCGATCCGGTGGCTGCGACGGGGCAGGTGGCGGGCGGGGCGAATCTGGTGTGCTTCACCACCGGGCGCGGCAGCGTGTTCGGCTGTAAGCCGTCGCCCTCCATCAAGCTCGCCACCAACACGCCGATGTTCCGCCGCATGGAGGAGGACATGGACGTGAATTGCGGAACCATTCTGGACGGCGACGAAACCGTGCAGGAATGCGGCCAGCGCATTTTCGACCTGATGCTGCGGGTCGCTTCCGGCGAGCAGACCAAGAGCGAGGCCTTTGATTTCGGCGCGGCGGAGTTTGCGCCTTGGGTATTAGGCGCTACGATGTAGCGCGCCGGGTATTAGGCGCTACGATGTTGCGCGCCGGGTATGAGGCGCTACGATGTAGCTACTTCTGGACTCAACTCGCAGGGAACCAGACAATGCCGGCCGTTGAACGCGTCGATCCGAAAGCCATCTTCACGCCCGGCGAGTGGGCGCGCCTGACCAGCCGCGATTCATGGCGTGGCCTGTGGCTGGTGGTGCATTGCTGGTGCGCCATCGCCGCCGCTATTGCACTGGTGACGATCTGGCCCAATCCATTTACATGGCTGGTCGCGGTGATGATCGTCGGCACGCGGCAACTGGGCCTAGCGATCATCATGCACGAGGCCGCGCACGGCGGGCTGCATGCGTCGCAGAAGGTCAATGAGTTCGTCGGCAACTGGATTTGCGCGGTGCCGGTCGGTGCATCGCTGTCCGGCTATCGTGCCTATCATCTCAAGCACCACAAGTTCACGCAGCAGCCGGAAGATCCGGACCTTGGATTGTCCGCTCCGTTCCCGATCTCGAAAGACAGCTTTTACCGCAAGGCGTTTCGCGACCTGACCGGGCAGACCTTCCTCAAGCAGCGGCTGCCGCTGTTCATGACGCTGTTCAGGCACAACGATAACGCCGTCAGCGACATTGCCGACGACGACGAGACCGAGAATTTTCTCACCGCCGGCCGGGCGTCGATGCTGCGCTTTCTCGGCGTCAATGCGCTGCTGTTCGGCCTGTTCTGGCTGGCCGGGGCGGGCGTCTGGTTCTTCGGCGTCTGGATCGTGGCGATGGCGACCTGGTTTCCGTTTGTCACGCGCGTGCGCAACATCGCCGAACATGCCTGCACCTCGACCGGCCCGGATCCGTTCAGCCACGCGCGCACCACGCACGCCAATCTCATCGAGCGCGCGCTGATCGCGCCGTACTGGGTGAACTATCACGCGGAGCATCATCTCTTTATGTACCTGCCGTGCTACCGGCTTCCGGAGGCGCATCGCCTGCTCACGGAAAAGGGTCTGATCGCGCGGGTGGATGTCGCGCCGGGGTATCTCGACGTCTTGCGCCTTGCCACATCGCGTGTCAGACCCGCCTGATCGATGCACCACCGTGCCGCACGGGTTTGACGGAAAGAAACGATGACCAAAGGTCTCAAGAAGGGGCTGACCAGCTACGGCGATCCGGGATTTTCGCTGTTCCTGCGCAAGGCCTTCATCAAGGCGATGGGCTATTCCGACGACGCGCTGGAGCGCCCCATTGTCGGCATCACCAACACCTATAGCGACTACAATCCCTGCCACGGCAACGTCCCGCAGCTGATCGAGGCCGTGAAGCGCGGCGTGATGCTGGCTGGCGCGATGCCGATGGTGTTTCCGACCATTTCGATTGCCGAGAGCTTTTCATTTCCGACCTCGATGTACCTGCGCAATTTGATGGCGATGGACACCGAGGAAATGATCCGCGCGCAGCCGATGGACGCCGTGGTCGTGATCGGCGGCTGCGACAAGACGCTGCCCGCGCAGATCATGGCCGCCGTGAGCGCCGATCTGCCGACGGTGGTGATTCCGGTGGGGCCGATGGTGGTCGGGCATCACAAGGGCGAAGTGCTGGGTGCGTGCACCGATTGCCGCCGGATGTGGGGAAAATTTCGCGCCGGTGAACTGGATGACGTGGAGATCGAGGCCGTCAACGGGCGTCTTGCTCCTTCTGTCGGCACGTGCATGGTGATGGGCACGGCCAGCACAATGGCCTGCATCACGGAGACGCTCGGGCTGTCGCTGCCGATGAGTGCCACGATTCCCGCGCCGCATTCCGAGCGCGTGCGCTCGGCTGAACTCAGCGGCAGGCGCGCGGCCGAGATGGCCGTGAGCGGCGGGCCGCGTCCGAGCGAATTGCTGACGCCTGCTGCATTTCGTAACGCGCAAGTGGTGTTGCAGGCAATTGGCGGCTCAACCAACGGGCTTATTCACCTGACGGCGATCGCCAACCGGACCGAACACAGGATCGATCTGGCCGCGTTCGACCAGTTGAGCCGCGAGGTGCCGGTGCTGATCGACCTCAAGCCGTCCGGCGCGCATTACATGGAGCATTTTCATCACGCCGGCGGCGTGCCGAAACTGATGAAGCAACTCGGCGATCTGCTCGATCTCGATGCGAAGACGATTGCGGGCGGCACATTGCGCGACATCGTCGCCAATGCCGAGGAGGTGCCGGGGCAGGACGCGATCCGCGCGCGGGACAATCCGATCACGCCGGAAGGCGCGATGGCGGTGCTGCACGGCAATCTCGCGCCGCGCGGCGCGATCATCAAGCATTCGGCGGCGAGCAAGAACCTGTTGCAGCATACCGGCCGCGCGGTGGTGTTCGAGTCGGTCGAGGACATGACGCTGCGCGTCGATGATCCAGACCTGGACGTGAAGGCCGACGACGTGCTGGTGCTGCGCAATGCCGGGCCGAAGGGCGCGCCGGGCATGCCTGAGGCGGGTTATTTGCCGATCCCGCAGAAAATCCTGCGCACCGGCGTGAAGGACATGGTGCGGATTTCCGATGCGCGCATGAGCGGAACGGCCTTCGGCACCATCGTGCTGCACATCACGCCGGAGTCAGCCGTGGGCGGACCGCTGGCGCTGGTGCGGACCGGCGACATGATCCGGCTCGATGTCGCGGGACGAAGCATCGATCTGCTGGTGGACGCCGCCGAGTTGCAGAAGCGACAGGCGGCGCTGCCGAAGCCCATCACGCCGGAATGGGCGAAGCGTGGTTACGCGCATTTGTTCTATGAGACGATCACGCAGGCGGACGACGGCTGCGATTTCGATTTCATGGGGCGCGACGGGAAGTAAGGGTTTTTCTGTAGAGCAGGCGGCCGCCATTTGCTCTGAACGTCATGCGCGGGCTTGACCCGCGCATCCATCATTCTTCACAAAATCCTTCAAAAGATGGATTGCCGGGTCAAGCCCGGCGATGACGACCTGTATGCGTGGAGGGCAGGCGTGAATTCAATACGTCGCGCGGCCGCCGGAAATATCGAACACCGCGCCGGTTGTATAGAGGCACTCTTCCGACGACATCCACGCCACCAGCGCTGCGAGTTCTTCCACCTTCAAAAAACGCCCGCGCGGAATTTTCGACAGCATGAAGTCGATGTGCTGTTGCGTCATCTGATCGAAGATCGCGGTTTTGGCGGCAGCGGGTGTCACCGCGTTCACCGCGATCTCGGTGCCGGCCAGTTCCTTGCCGAGCGATTTCGTCAATGCGATCACGCCGGCCTTGGAGGCCGAGTAATGCGAGGCGTTCGGATTGCCTTCCTTGCCGGCGATGGAAGCGATGTTCACGATACGCCCGTAGTTCTGCTTCATCATGGTCGGCACGACGGCCTTGCAGCACAGAAACGGCCCGTCGAGGTTGATCTTCATGACCTGCCGCCATTCGTCGTAGCTGAGATCGGCGACGGTCTTGTTGACGCCGGCGATACCGGCATTGTTGACGAGGATGTCGATGCGGCCGAACGCCTTGAGCGTCGCGTCCTTCGCTTTTTCCACCGCCGCGGCATCGGTGACATCGACTTCCAGCGCGATCGCGGACGCTCCGATTTCCCTGGCCGTTTTGTTCGACAGTTCCTGGTCGAAATCCCAGATCGCGACCTTCGCGCCGGAGGCGACGAAGCGCTCGGTGATGGCGCGGCCAAAACCCTGCGCGCCGCCGGTGACGACGGCGAACCGTCCGGTGAGGTCAATCTTGTTCAAGGCGAGTCTCCCGATACTTTGCTTTAAAGCGTCCATCCGCCGTCGATAATGTGATCGACGCCGGTGGTGAATGCGCTCTCGTCGCTGGCGAGATAGAGTGCAAGCGCCGCGATTTCGTCGGCGGTGCCGAGCCGTCCCATCGGCTGACGGCTCACGAACATCTCGCGGCCGCCGCTGCCGAGTGCCGCCGCGCGGCCCAGCATCGACGGCGTCTCGATGGTGCCGGGACAAATGCTGTTGCAGCGAATGCCCTTGCCGATGAAATCGATGGCCACGGCGCGCGAGAGGGCTGCGACCGCAGCCTTGGTGGCGCTATAGACGTAGCGGTTGGGTGCTGCCTTGAACACGCCGGCAGCGGAGGCGATGTTGACGATGGAGCCGCCGCCGCCTTCCAGCATCGCAGGAAGAAACGCCTTGATCGTGCGGTGCATCGACTTGACGTTGAGGTCGAACGAAAAATCCCAGTCGGCGTCCGAGCATTCCAGCACGGTGCCGCTGTGCACGAAACCCGCCGCGTTGAGCAGGATATCGACCTTGCCGATGCGCCTGGCGAGGGCATCGACCGCCGATGTGTCCAGCGCGTCGAGCTTGTGGGTCTCGCTGATGCCTTCGCTCTTGAGCGCGGCCAGACCCTTTTCGTCCACATCGGTCGCGATGACCGTCGCACCTTCGCGCGTAAAAGCCAGCGCGCATGCGCGGCCGATGCCCGCGGCTGCTGCCGTGACGAATGCGCGTTTGCCTTTCAGTCGGTCAGCCATGTGATGGTCCGTTTTTTAGAGGGCGGTTTGGTTGATGATGGGTGAACCCCCACCGACCCTCCCCGCAAGGGGGAGGGAGGGCAACTTGTTGCGCGCGCTGCGAGGCACTTGTTCCTCCCCTGAATGGGGAGGGGGGCTGGCTGCAAGCCAGCCGGGTGGGGTGATCCTGGAAGCGAATGTTCATTGGCAATTCTAGTGATTATCCCGCGCCACGCCGGTGGTGCCGGCGATGTTGCGATAGCGCGTTGCGAGTTCGAGGCAGGCGCCGGTGGCTTGCTGGCCGACGGTGTCGCGGTAAAGCTCCTGCCACGGCGTCTGGTTCTTGGGATATTTGAACCCGCCATTCGCTTTCAGATCCGCAAAGCGCTGCTGCACCTCGTCGGCGGAAATCAGGATGTTTGCGTCACCTTTCCTGAGATCGATGCGAACGCGGTCGCCGGTCTTGAGAATGGCGAGACCGCCATTGGCGGCGGCTTCAGGCGATGCGTTGAGGATCGACGGCGATCCCGATGTGCCGGACTGCCGGCCGTCGCCGATGCAGGGCAGCGATGTGATGCCGCGCTTGATGAGCGCTGCGGGCGGCTGCATGTTTACGACCTCCGCGCCGCCGGGATATCCGATCGGCCCCACGCCGCGCACGAAAAGCATGCAGTGCTCGTCGATGTTCAGCGATTCATCGTCGATGCGGTGGTGATAATCCTCCGGCCCCTCGAATACGATGGCGCGGCCCTCGAACGCCTCGGGGTCTTTCGGGTTGGACAGATAGCGGTCGCGGAATTCCTTCGAGATCACGCTGGTCTTCATGATGGCGGAATCGAACAGGTTGCCGCGCAGCACGAGGAAGCCGGCATCCTTCACCAGCGGCTTGTCGTAGGTGCGGATCACGTCGCTGTCCGGCAAGGGGGCGGCCTTGCAGTTCTCGCCCATGGTCCGTCCATTCACGGTGAGCGCGCCCTCATGGATGCGCTTGTGCTTCATCAGTTCGCGCACCACCGACGGCACGCCGCCCGCGCGATGATACTCCTCGCCGAGATAAAAACCTGCCGGCTGCATGTTCACCAGCAGCGGCACGTCGTGGCCGACGCTCTGCCAGTCGTCGATGGACAGTTCGACGCCGATATGACGGGCCAGCGCGTTGATGTGGATCGGCGCGTTGGTGGAGCCGCCAATCGCCGAATTGACGACGATGCAGTTCTCGAACGCCTCGCGGGTGAGAATGTCGGACGGCTTGAGATCTTCCCACACCATCTCGACCGCGCGCTTGCCGGTCTCGTAGGCAATCTGCCCACGCTCGCGATAGGGGGCGGGGATCGCGGCACATCCCGGCAATGAGAAGCCAAGCGCTTCCGCCAGCGAGTTCATGGTCGAGGCGGTGCCCATGGTGTTGCAGTGACCCACTGACGGGGCGCTTGAGGCCACGATGTCCATGAACTCGTCATAGTCGATCTTGCCGGCCGCCATCTCCTCGCGGGATTTCCAGACCACGGTGCCGGAGCCCGAGCGCTGGCCATTGTGCCAGCCGTTCAGCATCGGTCCGCCCGACAGCACGATGGCCGGAATGTTGACGGTCGCCGCCGCCATCATGCAGGCGGGCGTGGTCTTGTCGCAGCCGGTGGTCAGCACGACGCCGTCGAGCGGATAGCCGAAAAGGATTTCGACGAGGCCCAAATATGCAAGGTTACGATCCAGCGCCGCGGTCGGCCGCTTGCCGGTTTCCTGAATCGGATGGGTCGGGAACTCCATCGCGATACCGCCGGCCTCGCGAATGCCTTCGCGGACGCGATGCGCCAACTCGATGTGGTGGCGGTTGCACGGCGACAGGTCGTTGCCGGTCTGCGCGATGCCGATGATCGGCTTGCCCGATTGCAGTTCGTGGCGCGTCAGCCCGTAATTCAGGTAGCGCTCAAGATAAAGCGCAGTCATGCCCGGATTGTCGGGGTTGTCGAACCAGAGCTGGGAGCGGAGTTTGCGGCGCGTGCCGCTTTGGGCGTTATCGTTGGCGTTTTTTGTCACGGTTTTCTCCCGCACTGCACTTTCAGGCGATCAGCTTGCTGATTTCGACTTTAGGCCAGTGAAAAAGACAGCGCTACCATTTTTTTGCCGGATAGAGGCCGTCTCCACTTTGCGGCGCGACAGTCACGCGCTGCGCGCCAGCGAGCTTTGGCGGATCATGAGTTCGAAGCCGAGATCGATGACCGGCTCGGCCGGGCGATCGCCTTCGATGGCTGCCGTGACCATGGTGACGGCGCTCTTTCCCATCTCATAGCGATTGGTGCGCACGCTGGTCAGGGGAGGGACGGTGGACGCCATGAATTCCAGATCGTTGAAGCCGACAATCGCGATCTGTTCGGGGACCGAGATGTGGCGGCGCTGGCATTCGAAGAGAACGCCGAGGGCAAGATCGTCGTTCACACAGAACACCGCGTCAATATCCGGCGCACTTGCGAGCAGGTCGGCGAACAGCGTTCCGCCTCGCGTGACCGCAGTTGGCACCGGCGTTGTGATAATGAGGCGTGGATCGAACAGCGATGCGGCCTTCATCGCATCGCGGTAACCTTCGAGCCGCCGCTGCACGCGGGGGTCCATTCGCGCGCCGAGAAATCCTATTCGCCGAAACCCGCGCTCGAGAAGGTGGGAAATCGCTGCAAAAGTAGCGTCATAGTGTGAAAATCCGACCATCATATCCACCGGGCTGGGGCCGATTTCCATAATCTGCACGATCGGGCAATTCATCGCTTCCATCACCTTGCGCGATTCCGGTGTCTGGTTGATGCCGGTCACGATCAGGCCAGCCGGCATCTGGGCCTGAAACAGGCGGAGGAGTTTTTCTTCCTGCAGGATGCTGTAGCGCGTGTTGACGAACTGGACGCTGTAACGGCTGCCTTCGGAGGCGTCGTAAATCCCGCGCAGGACGTCGGCGAACACATTGTTGGTCAGGGAGGGGATCACGACGCCGATGACTTCGGTGCGCTGCGAGGCCAGCGCGCGCGCGGCCAGGTTCGGCACGTATCCCAGTTCTTTTGCAGCACTCTCCACGCGCTCCCGTTTGCTGACGGACAGCGCTTCAGGATTTCTGAAAAAACGGGATGCCGTGATGTGGCTGACGCCCGCAAGCTTGGCGACCTCAGTTAGCCGGATTTTGCCAGACTCGGTTCGTTTTCGTGCCATATCGCGCTCTTACCACATGCATTTCGGCATTTAAACAATTATTGACAGCGCTACCAACGGATTGCTAATAGGATTTGAACTGCGACAATGCCCATCAAATTCGCGCCTCCAGATCGACTGCAAAAAGACTTTCAAGAGACTTCAAAGTCCAAGACTTCAAAGTCCAAGACTTCAGAGTCCAAGACTTCCAACGTCCAAGAGATCGAAGTCCAAGAGACAGAGCAGCGACGGCTTTCGCCGGACGACGCCGGGAAGACAGGGAGAGAGTTTTATGGCGTCCGTGCAGATTCACGACGTGCGAAAATCATTTGGCGGATTTGAAGTCCTGCATGGCGTGACCGTTCCGATCGAGGACGGGGAATTCGTGGTTCTGGTCGGACCTTCGGGTTGCGGAAAATCGACGCTGCTGCGGATGCTCGCCGGGCT
>JAZKGC010000053.1:0-11167 GCA_040386115.1 Pseudomonadota bacterium | reverse complement strand
CCGATTGTCCCCGTTAGCCACAGGCCTTATTCGCCCGCGCAGCCGAAACCGACGCCCTTTTTGTCAATGAAAGCAAGAAAATGACCTCTGCCCCGAAATCGCTGCTCCAGATCGCGGGTGCGCCGATCCATCCCAGCGCGCTTGAGAAATCCGTGCTGGTCATCATCGACGCTTAGGGCTCTGCAAATCGTCCCGACGCGATGCGCTGCAGTTTATCGACCGGCCAGTTGTAAACGTAAACCCACGCCTCGACCTGTGGTCCGCTGTCCATCGTCACCGTCTGCAACAGTCTGCGATATTCGGCGGGCACTTCGGCGTCTGGCCCGCATCCTTCGTAATTATCAAGCAGCCGCAGAACTGCCGGATCGCGCAGCAGGTACACCTCGCCGAACACATACTCGCCGGGATCGGCCGAGCCGACAGCGCCCGGATAGGTCGATACCGAATAAAGCCGGCCATTGTAGCGGGCTTCGCCCTCAAGATCAGCGCGGCGGGAGAGTTCGTCGGCAAACGGATGCGACGAGGAACGCATCAGCGTGCCATAGACGAACAAACGCTCGGTCATTGCGCGCCCCGGAGGAAGAAACCGCTCGTCTCACGCGGCCTCATTGACCTCGTCGCTGATAATCAGGAATTTCTTCAATTCCATCTGGCCGAAGGTGGTGGAGATCGCGACGTCGGCCGCGTCACGGCCGGTGCCCATCAGGATTCGCCCGGTGCGCGGCTTGTTGTGGCGCGCGTCGAATGTGTACCACTTTCCGGACAGATAGACTTCATACCAGCCCGACAGATCCATCGGCGCGGGATCGTACGGGATGCCGATGTCGCCCATGTAGCCGGTGACGTAGCGCGCCGGAATGTTCATGCAGCGGCACAGCGTCAGCGCCAGATGCGCGAAATCGCGGCAGACGCCCTGCTGCTCCTGAAAGACGTCGAAGGCGGATTTCGTCGGCCGCGCCTGCTGGTAGTCGAACCGCACATGGTTGTGCACCCACGCGTTGATCGCCTGCACGCGCTCCCAGCCCGGCGGCGTGTTGCCGAACATCGACCACGCAAAATCAGTCAGGCGGTCGGTCTCGCAATAGCGGCTCGCCATCAAATACAGCAGCACCTCGTCGGGCAGTTGTTCGATCGGCATTTGCCGTGCTTCCGGCACGATCGCATCAAGCATGCCGGTATCGCGCACCAGCGCGTCGAGCTTGAACGTGATGCCGCCTGGCGGCGCGGTCAGACGTCCGCAAATATTGCCGAACGTGTCGTGATAATAGCGGATGCGGACATTCGGCTCGGTGACGATGGTTTCTTCGCCGACGATATCCCGCGCGCGCGAAGGATGTATCCGCATCATGATGACCATCGGCGTTTCCGCGACGGCGCCATAGGAAATTTCGAACCCGACCCGGATCAACATGCTGCCTGCGCCTCCGCTTCATCGACAACCGACACGACGTGAATGGTCACGTCCATTCCAAGATGGGCGTCCGGCGGCCCCGCATACGTTCCATGAAGCGGGATCGCCTGACGCGGATCGCGCGACACCGCCACGCGAATGAGATCGCGGTTGCCGACGATGCCGTTGGTGGGATCGAATTCCACCCAGCCCGCGCTCGGCAGATAGGCGCGCACCCAGGCATGGGTCGAGCCGCCGCCGACATAGCCGTGCGCCTTGTCGCCGGGAATAAACAGATAGCCACTGACGAAACGCGCAGCGATGCCGAGCCGTCGCAGCGCCTCGATCATGAACAGCGCGAAATCCCGGCAGGTGCCGGAGCCGATGCTCAGCGTATCGAGCGGATGCTGGGTGCCGTGTTCATGGCGCCTGCGATAACCAAAATCCCGGCGCACGCCGTGGGTCATGGCCACCAGCAAATCGAGCGTCTGCGTCTGCCGGCCCTGGCTCAGAAACTGCCGTGCCCAAGCCGCCAGCGCACCGTCCGGATCGCTGTATTGCGGGGTGATGGACGGCAACAGATCCGGCAATTCCTCCGGATGGTAGGAGAACGGATAGTTATAGGCATGGTCGCCGGGCTTCAGCGCGACCTCATTCAGCGGATAATGTTCAACCGTGACGGTGCTGTCGAACACCAGCCGGTCGGACTCCTCGTCGAAACTGGCGATTGCGACGCTGTTGCCGAAAACATCGTGAATCCACCGCAGCGACGACGGTTTCGGCGAAATGTCCAGCTGGCTGGATAACACGCGCAGATCGTGGCCGTCGCGCGGACGCAACATGATCCGGTGCTCGCCGAACGCCACCGGGCGGTCATAGCGATACTCGGTCTTGTGGTGAATCGTCAGCAAGTGCATCGTGGCGTTCATGGCGGCAATGTTCATGTCGTCAGATCGTACACTCTATCCGGCTTCAATTCCGGCTAATTGTTGGGCTTGCATGCCGCAGCGTTAGGCAAGAAGCTTGAAATGACCCTGCCAGATCAAAGCGATACTTCACTACTCCTGACGAGCGATGAAGTTCCACCCGTGCTCGAAGAAAACGCCGCGAGCCAGTCGCCGTTCTTTTTCACCTGCGATCACTACGGCCGCCTGATCCCGCGCGCGCTCGGCGATCTCGGCGTCGCCGCGAGCGAGCTTGAACGGCACATCGCATGGGACATCGGCATCGCGGATGTCGCGACGTGGCTGGCGCAGGAGATGGGCGTGCACCTGATCGCGCAGCGCTATTCGCGCCTGGTGATCGACTGCAACCGGCCGTTCGACAGCCCGGGGTCGATCCCCCTCATCAGCGAAGCCACGGAAATTCCCGGCAATGGCGGGCTCGCGCGCGACCAGATCGCGGCGCGGCAGCGCGCGATCTTCACGCCGTATCACGCGCGCATTGCGCAGGCGCTGGATCATCGAAAAGCCCGAGGGCTTCCGACCATTCTGGTATCGCTGCATTCGTTCACGCCGGTCTATGCCGGGATCGCGCGGCCCTGGCACATCGGCACGCTCTACAATCGCGACGGGCGGCTGCCGCATCTGGTGCGGGATATGCTGCGCGCAGAGGGCGATCTCGTGGTCGGCGACAACGAGCCTTATGCGGTGAACGACGCCACCGACTACACCATCCCGGTGCATGCCGAGTCGCGCCATCTGATGCATACCGGCATCGAGATCCGGCAGGATCTGATCGCGGATCAATCCGGGCAGCATCAATGGGCGGAGCGGCTGGCGCGCATTCTTCGCGACGCCGAGCAAACGCTGCACGCGAAAAAACTGCTGCCCGCATAAACCACGAGACGATCCCGTCGTCCGGTGAAGGCCGGGACGTTCCGTTACAAGCCTCCGTCATCTCACACCACGCGCCATCTATCCGGGAGCGAAAACAAAGATTTCATCCGACGCTTGACAGGCAACCATTTGGTTGCCTATTATCCTGCCCATGGATGAAGTCTTCAAGGCGCTGGCGGATACTTCACGACGCTCTCTGCTGGACCGGCTTCATGCCCGCAACGGCCAGACGTTGCTCGAACTCTGCGACGGGCTTGCCATGACGCGGCAGGCCGTGACCAAGCACCTGGCTATTCTGGAAGCGGCCAATCTCGTGACGTCGCTCAAGCACGGCCGCGAGAAGCTGCACTACCTCAACCCCGTTCCGATCCACGAGATGGGCGAACGGTGGATCAGGAAATTCGAGCGCAGCAAACTCGCTGCGCTCAGCGAGTTGAAACGGCAACTGGAGAAGCGTGATGAGTAAGCCCGAATTCGTTTATACGACCTATATCAAGACCACGCCGGAGAAGCTTTGGCATGCCCTGACCGACAGGGAATTCTCGCACAAATACTGGATGGAGTGTGTTCTGACGTCGGACTGGAAAGTCGGCTCGCGCATGACGATGGAGCGGCACGGCGAACTTAAGAACGAATGCGTCATCCTTGAATCCGATCCGCCGCGCAAACTCGCCTATAGCTGGCGGTCGATTTTCGATCCCGACATGAAAAAAGAAAATCCCTCGCGCGTGACATATATCCTCGAAGCGCAGGGCGAGACCGTCAAGCTCACCGTCACGCATGAAGGTTTCGTCGAAAGCAGCAAGACGTTGCCCAGCATTTCCACCGGATGGCCGATGGTGCTGGCGAGCCTCAAGAGCATCCTCGAAACCGGCAAGCCTCTCGTGATCGACCCGGCGACCCTCGCGAGCACGGAGACGGCTCATGTCAAAGCCTGACTTCGTTTACGTCACCTATATCGAGACCACGCCGCAGAAATTGTGGGAGGCGCTGACCTCCAGCGCATTCACGCGACAGTATTTCTTCAACACCGACATCGTGACCGACTGGAAGGTCGGATCGAAGTTCGCGTATGTACAGAACGGCAAGACCAATGACGAAGGCGAAATCCTCGAAGCCGATCCGCCGAAGCGGCTGTCCTATAGTTTCCATTCTCTCATGAACGAGACATCGATCAGGGAAACGCCGTCGCGCGTGACGTTCGTGCTGGAGCCCCTCGGCAAGGTCGTGAGGCTGACATTGACCCACGACAACTTCCCTCCCGAAAGCGTCGTCCTTCAACCCATCTCGAATGGATGGCCCAAGATCCTGTCCGGCCTCAAATCCCTGCTGGAAACGGGGCGGTCGATTTAGCCGCTCCTCGTCATTGCGAGCGAAGCAAAGCAATCCATGTCTCCAGCTATTCGGAATGGATTGCTTCGTCGCTGCGCTCCTCGCGACGACGACTACCCCAGCGCGCGCAACTCACGCCGCAGCACCTTGCCGGTGGCCGTCATCGGCAGGCTGTCCGCGAACTGGATGTGGCGCGGATACTCGTGCGCGGCGAGTTTCACCTTGACGAAGTCCTGAATCTCTTTGGCGAGGGCATCGCTCGCCGCGAATCCGGGACGCAGCACGATCCACGCCTTGATCGCCTCGGTGCGGATCGAATCTGGAATGCCGACCACCGCTGCGAACGCAACCGCGGGATGCTTGAGCAGCGTGTCCTCGATTTCCGCAGGCCCGATGCGATAGCCGGCGCTGGTGATGACATCATCCTCGCGGCTGGCGTACCAGAAATAGCCGTCATCATCCTGGGTGCCGAGATCGCCCGTCAGCAGAAAACCGCCGGCGTACTTCTTGCGCGTCGCTTCCGGGTTCTTCCAGTATTCGAGCATCATGCACGGGTTCGGCGCGCGCACGCCGAAAATGCCGCGCTCGCCACGCGGCAACTCTTCGCCGTGCTCGTTGACGATGCGCACATCGAAGCCCGGCGTCGCCTTGCCCATCGATCCCGGCCTGATGGGAAACAGCGCTGAATTGTTGCCGACCGCGAGATTGCATTCGGTCTGGCCGTAAATCTCGTGCGCGTTGACGCCGAATGTGGCGCGCACCCAGTCAAGCAATTCAGCGCCGAGCGACTCGCCGCCGGTGAAAATGCTGCGCAACCTGACGCCGTCGTGTTTCACCTCGGCCTGCCGCATCAGCTTCAGCGCGGTCGGCGGCAGGAACACGTTGCGCACGCCGAGGTCGGCCATCAATTGCATCGCCGCCTGCGGCTCGAATTTTTTGGCGCGATGACCGAGCACCGGCACGCCGTGATACCAGGCGGGAAACAGCGCATCGAACAGCCCGCCGATCCAGGCCCAGTCCGCCGGAGTCCACATCAGGTCGCCGGGCTTCGGGAAAAAATCGTGTGCCATCTCGACATTCGGCAGATGGCCGAGCAGCACGCGATGCGCGTGCAGCGCGCCCTTGGGATTTCCCGTGGTGCCGGAAGTGTAGATGATGATGGCGGGATCGTCCGCGCGCGTGTCTGCGGTTGTGAAGTCTTCTGGCGCATCCTCGATCGCCTGCCAGAACGATTTGGCGCCAGCGTGGATCGCGCCGCTGGTGACATAAATATCCTGCAGATGTGGCAGCCGCTCGCGGATTTTCGTCAGCTTGTCCCAGCCGCTCTCGTCGGTGATGACGGCCTTCGCGCCACTGTTAGACAGCCGAAACTCCAGCGCATCCTCGCCGAACAGCGTGAACAGCGGCACCGAGACAAAGCCCGCGCGAAATGCGGCGAGATGCGCGACAGGCAATTCGACCGATTGCGACAGGAACACCGCCACGCGGTCGCCGCGCTGGATGCCATCGGCCTTCAGCACATTGGCAAAGCGCTTCGACAGCGCGCTCATTTCGTCGAAGGACAGGCACTGCTCGCCGCCGTTCTCGTCGATGTAAATCAGCGCAGGCTTGTTCGCCCCCGCCGCATGGCGGTCGCAACAGACGTCGGCGATGTTGAACATCGCCGGAACGTCCCAGCGGAAGTTTCTGTAAAGCTCGTCGTAATTGCCGGTTTCGGTGAGCATGCCGAAAATCTCGTCCGCCGAATTCACGATACGAACTCTCTCCCATTAAGGGAGAGAGGGGAAGAGAATCACCCCGCCAACGCTGCTTTCACCAGACCGCTGGCCTTGCCGAAGTCCATCTGCCCGGCGTATTTTGCCTTCAGCGCGGCGATGACCTTGCCCATGTCCTTCATGCCGGCGGCCCCGGTGTCAGCGATGGCGGCGGAGATCGCCGTCTTCACTTCATCCTCGGACATCTGTTTGGGAAGATACCCCGTGATGATCGCGATTTCCTCGCGCTCCTGATTGGCCAGTTCGGCGCGCCCGCCCTTGTCGTAAAGCTCGACCGATTCCTGGCGCTGCTTGATCATCTTTTGCAGCACGCCGAGAATATCCTCGTCGCTCAGCGGCGGCTTGCCATGTCCGCGCGCCTCGATGTCGGAATTTTTCAGGGTCGAATTGACCATGCGCAGCGTCGAGAGCTTGCGCTCGTCCTTCGCCCGCATCGCGTCCTTGACGGCGTTGTTGATGTCGTCGCGCAGCATCGGTCTCTCCTTCGCAGCGCGATTGTGCCGCGCCATAGCTCTCGGCCCGTGATTTAAGGCGTTTTACCCAAATCCACAACCGCGCTGCTACATCTTCAGCCAGTCGAGCATGGCCGCCGTCATCGCTTCGGGCTTTTCCAGTTGCGGCAGGTGCCCGCAATCGGGAATGACGACCAACTTCGCGCCCGCGATACCGCCTGCGATCTCCCTGGACATTTCATTTGGAACCATATTGTCGGTGTCGCTGGTCAACACCAGCGTCGGGCATTTGATCGATGCCAACAATGGCCGTGAGTCCGCGCGGCTCATGATCGCCTCAAGCTGCCGCACGAAGTTGTCCGGCCCGACATCGTCAGCCATGTCGAGTACGATTGTCTTCAAGCGGGCATCGCCATTCAGCGATGGATGCACGAATTTTGAAAACAACCCATCCAGCACCGCGCGATAGCCGCCGGCTTTCACCTCGGCAATCAGCCCGCGACGCTTCTCGCTCGCTTCCGGGGTTTCCGGACGCGCGGACGTATTGAGCAGAGCCAGCCGCGCGATACGTTCCGGCGCTTGCCGGAACATCTCGAATACGATGTAGCCGCCCATGGAGTGCCCGGCGAGCGCGAAGCGCGGCGGCGCCTCGTCGAGAATGCGCTTCGCGATTCCAGCCATCGTGTTGTCGCGGATGTGATTGGCCACCGTTACCGGCCCGTGACGCCACAGCGGCGCGATCTGCGGCGCATAGATGCGCGGCGAGCAGGCGAGGCCGGGGACGAGGAGAATGGGGAGCGAATTGTGCATGAGCGTATCCAGTTCTGTCGTTGCCGGGCATCGCCGCTCGAAGGACGGCGTCGCTTCCACTCGCCTGTGACCCGGCAAGCCATTTCTTCAAAGACTCTACTCTTGAGATGGATGCGCGGGTCAAGCCCGCGCATGACATCCTACGGAGCATCACGCCACGCCGCGCTTGCGGCCTTCCCAATATGGCGCGCGCAGCGCCTTGCGGTCGATCTTGCCCAAACCTGTCACCGGGATGACCTCGACAAAATCGATGGTCTTCGGCGACCACGGCGCGCCGCGCTTGTCCTTGACATGCGCCTGCAATTCTTTCGCGTCGTTGTTCGCGCCCGATCTCAGCACCACGAAGGCCTTCACGGCCTCGCCCCACTTGTCGTCGGGAATTCCGATCACAGCCGCCGATGCAACAGCGTGATGCGACATCAGCGCGTCCTCGACCTCGCGCGGATAGATGTTGAAGCCGCCGGAGATGATCATGTCCTTGGTACGATCGACGATATAGAAAAAGCCTTCGGCATCCTTCACCGCGACATCGCCGGTATGCAGCCAGCCGCCTTTCAGGGTTTCGGCGTTGGCCTCGGGACGCTTCCAGTAGCCGTCCATCACCAGCGGACCGCGCACGCAGATTTCGCCGGGCTCGCCGACGCCGACCTCGCGCATCTCGGCGTCGAACAGTTTCACATCGACAAACGGGCTGGCCCGTCCGCAGGAGCCGAGCCGCGCGGGCTTCGTCTCGTCATGATCGATCTTGCGCATCGAGGTGATGCATTGCGGCGCTTCGGTCTGGCCGTAGAGCTGCACGAACACCTTGCCGAAGATTTTCATGCCCTCCAGCAGACGATCCGGCGACATCGGTGCCGCGCCATAGACGATCATCTCCAGCGACGACATGTCATGGCGCTTGCGCAGTTCCGCGTTGTCGATCAGCGCGTAGATCAAGGTCGGCACCAGAAAGGTCGAATTGATTTTTTCCTGCGCCACGACGCTGGCATAGGTCTCCGGCTCAAAGCCCTGCACCAGCCGCATCAGGCCGCCGCGCATCATCACCGGGAACAGCGTGACGCCGGCGGCGTGGCTGATCGGGGTCGCGGCGAGAAAACGGATCTGCTGCGGCCAGTCCCAGTCGGAATACAGAATGAGCGTCATCGCAATCAGCGCGCGATGCGGCAACATCACGCCCTTGGAGCGGCCGGTGGTGCCCCCGGTATAGGCGAGGAACGCAATCTCGTGCGCTTCGCTCTCGTCCACCAGCAGCGCAGGTTGCGCCTTGGCGAGGTCCGGCAGAATATCGCGCACGCCCTCCATCGGCCCGAGCGACATCAGATGCTTGAGGCCCGGCACACGCGCCGCGATCGCCAGCCCGCGCGGGCCGAATTTCGCGCCCTCGACAATCAGCATGTCGATCTCGGCGTCCTCGATGATGAAGGCATGATCGTCCTCCGCCGCCATTGGATGCAGCGGCGTGTAGCGCAAGCCCATCACCAGCGCGGCGCAGATCGCAGCCCAGGATTCGGCGCGGTTGCTGGCCAGAATGGAGAGCGCGCTGCCTTTCTTGAGGCCGAGCGTGCGGAACAGCGCGATAAAGCGTCCGACGGTGTCGCCGAATTCGCGGTAGCTCCACTGCACCTTGCCGTCGGCCATGGCCGGCTGGTCGCCGAACCGCGCCACGGCATTGACGATCAGGCTGCCGATGGTTCCACCCGAGTGAAGATGGCGCATGTCCGGCGCGTCGCTCGTTGCGCTCATTGTGTAGATCTCCTGCCCGATCGCGGCTCTTGTTTGGCTTTGGCCGCGCGGGCGCAGATTAGGGAGCCCGTGCCGCCTGTCAAACAGCTGACAGATTTGCGAAAACTGCGTGTGAATCGGGCTTTTGTCCCTTTGACGCGACGCAGCGCAGGGGTTATGTGATGCACTTATGACATCATCCGATAACTCCTCAGCCTGGCCGGACCTCAAACCGACCGCGCTCCTCGTGCTTGCCGACGGCACCGTGCTGGAAGGCTTCGGCCTCGGCGCGGAAGGCCAGGCGGTGGGCGAAGTCTGCTTCAACACGGCGATGACCGGCTATGAGGAAATCCTCACCGATCCGTCCTATGCCGGGCAGCTCATTACCTTCACGTTTCCGCACATCGGCAACGTCGGCACCAACGATGAAGACATCGAAACGGTGAACATGGCGGCGACGCCGGGGGCGCGCGGCGTGATTTTGCGCGCGGCCATCACCGAACCGTCGAACTACCGCGCCACGAAACATCTTGATGCGTGGTTGAAAGCGCGCGGCATCATCGGCCTCTCGGGCATCGACACCCGCGCGCTGACCGCGCTGATCCGCGAGAAGGGCATGCCCAACGCCGTGATCGCGCATGCGCAAAACGGCCAGTTCGATCTGCACGGCCTCAAGGAAGAAGCGCGCGAATGGCCCGGTCTCGAGGGCATGGACCTCGTGCCAATGGTGACCAGCGCGCAACGCTTCACCTGGGACGAGACGCCGTGGGAATGGGAGAAGGGTTTCGGCAAGCTCGAGAAGCCGGAATTCAACGTCGTCGCCATCGACTACGGCATCAAGCGTAACATTCTGCGGCTGCTCGCGGGTGAAGGCTGCAAGGTCACGGTGGTGACTGCCAAAACATCCGCGGAAGATATTCTGGCGATGAAACCGGATGGCGTGTTTCTCTCCAACGGTCCCGGCGATCCGGCGGAAACCGGCAAGTACGCCGTGCCGGTAATCCAGAAAGTCATCGCGTCGGGCACGCCGACATTTGGAATCTGTCTCGGGCATCAGATGCTGGGCCTCGCCGTCGGCGGCAAGACCATGAAGATGCATCAGGGCCATCACGGCGCCAATCATCCGGTGAAGGACGTCACCACCGGCAAGGTCGAGATCACCTCGATGAACCACGGCTTCGCGGTGGACAAGGCGACACTGCCGACCAACGTGACGCAGACGCATATCTCGCTGTTCGACGACTCGAACTGCGGCATCGCGCTGAACGACAAGCCGGTGTTCTCGGTACAGTATCACCCGGAAGCCTCGCCCGGCCCGCGCGACTCGCATTATCTGTTCAAGCGGTTCGCGGATCTGATGCGCGACAAGAAGCGGGCGTGATTTTTCCGCTCTCCCCCTTGTGGGAGGGAAAGAAAAAACGCCCGCGTCTCCATGGGCATTTTATCAGGTCCGGCAAAAGCAGCTCACGCCTCGTTGGCGCCTTCCTGACGGCTGGCCTCGAACAGAAACCAGGTCCGGCGTTCGGCGGCGTCGATAAAGTTCTCGAGGATGCTGGTCGTCGCGCTGTCGTCATGCTTGTCGGCGATCTCGCGCGCCTTGCGCATGGCGACCACGGTTTTCTTGTTGTCTTCCATCAGTTCGCGCAGCATCTCGCGCGGCGGCACGAATTTCTCGTCGTTGTCCTCGATGGTCGTCAGCTTGGCGAGATGGCCGACCGATCGGAGCGTGGTGCCGCCGATCTTGCGGACCCGCTCGGCGAGTTCATCGATCGAGGCGAAGATCGCGCCGGCCTGCTCGTCGAGCAGCAGGTGATAATCGCGGAAATGACGGCCGCTGACGTGCCAGTG
>JAZKGC010000052.1:0-16018 GCA_040386115.1 Pseudomonadota bacterium | reverse complement strand
ATGGAGAAGTGGCGCGCCGATCATCCCACCAATCCGCGCAGCGAGCTCGAGTGAGCTTTTCCACCTCGCCCCACTTTTGCGGGGAGAGGTCGGTACGCGAAGCGTGACGGGTGAGGGGCTCTGATGCATCGCGCCATCTCTCTCCGCTCCACAGATTCAAACAGCCAAACAAGTTTCAAAGTAAATTCCAGATACAGCTTCGCGATCTCGCGACGCAGATGCGCCACGCGCGCACGGGATTTATCCCGTTCGCGCAAATGCGAACAGATTGTGATGTAATTCTCGTCACCCTCAAAAATTGAGGGCGTGCGGAACGCCGGATGCCAAACGCATCCGCAGCCCCGTGTGCAAAAGTAAAAAGCACACGAGTGGTGTCACCACGAACACGCCGGGATCATCCGGCGTTCCGCACGCAATGGTTGGAACGGCGTCGTGCGTGGCGCCCCCGGCGAACGCTCCGGGTTTCCGCCGTTTGCCGGGCTCTCGCTTACCGCCAACACGACCTTTGCTCCTTGCGGAGACAACGATCGCAGAGGGCCGGCCCAGGCTCCCATCTGGTTGGGGGACGACCCAACCGGGACAACACACGCCTCTCGCCGTCCGCCTCCGGCGCGGTCGTCACCCGGTGTGCTTTTGACACTCCGGACTCGAACGCCTCAGCGGCCACCGCATCCCGCCTCGCGTTTGTGACGATCGCGAACGCCCCTCGTGTGAGGCGGGACGTCCCGAACATAAGAGAGGTATGAAGCGCGGGGATTTGTGTCCCCATCACGAAATGTTGCAGCTTTCGTAGCCCGCATGACGCGCAGCTATCGCGTCTGCCGTATCTGCATTGACTTTCCAGCATAGCTACATACTGCCACACCATGGAGATGCGCGCGTTTTTCGTGTAAGGTCCAAGCTCCCCTGACAAAAAGGCACCCGTTGTTATCCATCGAACTTGGAATCGTCGCTGTCCTCATCGTCATCAACGGCCTGCTCGCGATGTCGGAGCTTGCCATCGTGTCATCGCGCCCCGCGCGGCTGGCGGGTCTTGCTGAAAAAGGCGTGAGCGGTTCGCGGCGCGCGCTGGCGCTCGCCTCCGACCCCGGAAAATTTCTCTCCACCGTTCAGATCGGTATTACGCTGGTCGGCGTGCTGTCCGGCGCGTTCTCCGGCGCGACGCTCGGCGCGCGGCTGTCCTCCTGGCTCGCGAGCCTTGGGCTGTCGCAAGGCGTTGCGGACGCCGCCGGTGTCGGCATCGTGGTGACGACGATCACCTACGCGTCGCTGATCGTCGGCGAACTGGTTCCCAAGCAGATCGCGCTGCGCGATCCGGAGGCGGTGGCGGTAAAGGTCGCGCCTGCCATGGTGCTGCTTGCGAAAGTGTCGTCGCCGCTGGTCTGGGTACTCGATCATTCCGGCAAGGCCATTCTTTGGGCGCTCGGCCATCGCGGCGAGGCGGAGGAGAAAGTGAGCGAAGCCGAGATCCACACGCTCGTCGTCGAGGCGGAGAACGCGGGCGTACTCGAACCCGGCGAGAAGGAAATGATCGCGGGCGTCATGCGTCTCGGCGATCTTCCCGTCGGCGCGGTGATGACGCCGCGTCATGAAGTGACGCAGATCAATCTCGCCGACACGCCGGAGGCTATCCGCGATGCATTCAAGAAAAGTTCGCATTCCCGCCTGCCGGTGTTCGACGGCGACGACACGCTCGGTATCGTGCAGGCCAAGGACATGCTGGATGCGTATCTGTCGGGGGAAGTGCCCGACATCCGGGCGCTGATCCGCGAAGCGCCGGTAATTCCCGAAACCGTCGATGCACGGGATGTCGTCGCGATCCTGCGCGACTCGCCGGTGCATATGGGACTTGTGCACGACGAGTACGGCTCGTTTCAGGGCGTGGTCACCAGCGCGGATATTCTGGAATCCATCGTCGGCAGTTTTCACACCGGCGACGGCCCGGCCGAAGCCGCCGCTGTGCAGCGCGACGACGGATCGTTTCTCATTTCCGGATGGATGCCTGCGCTCGAGTTTGCGCATTTGCTCGGTATCGAACTGCCGGCCTCGCGGCCTTACCAGACCTTCGCGGGCTTTCTGCTCGAGCAGTTCGGCGCCATTCCCAATGTCGCCGACAAGATCAGCGTCGAAGGCTGGCGGTTCGAGATCATGGATCTCGACGGACGCCGCATCGACAAGGTGCTGGCGACGAAGGCGTGACGTCCGGTGCCCCGCGGTTGTTTGAAACAGACACTATTTCGGAAAGCATAGCTGCCGCGCCGTTGCCCTCACGAACGGTCTCGCGTATCCGCATCGATAATACCGTCGGCGCTATAAAGCTGCCGCGAAACTGTGGAAGAACCGCGCATGCCATCCCAGCCGGTTGATTTCGTCGCCCAGCTCAAGGCTCTCGCCAGGCGCGCCAAATTCAACAATTGGCTCGGTGTCGATGTCGCTGCCGCGTCGGCAGGCGAGGTTGAGTTGCGTCTGACGTGGCGTGAAGATTTCGGTCAGTACTCCGGTTATCTGCATGCCGGGATCGTTGGTGCGCTGCTCGATACGGCTTGCGGGTTTGCTGCTTACACGCAGTCCGGCGCGGTACTCGCGTCGCAACTCTCGGTCAAGTTCCTGCGTCCTGCCGTGGCCCAGGTGTTTGTCGCCAGAGGCCGTGTGCTGAAGCCTGGCAAGCTGCAAATTTTCGCGCAGGCCGAACTCACGAGCCTTGATGAGCCGAGGAAGCTGCTCGCAGTCGGCGATACGTTGCTGGTGCCTGTCGCAACCTGAGCGGGAGCCGCCCATCGGCTCAGAGTCCCGTCTTCTCATACTGGTCATAGACCAGCCGTGCGACTTGCGTGAGGCGGTCGCGGTCGGTGCTTCCGCTAACGACATATCCCACGCCGCGATCGGCCCAGAACAGAGCGCCGTTGCCGTCGTGCGTCGCGTAGCGCATTTGCGTCGCCTCGGTCGCCGCGCGCGAGGCATAGATCGTGAAGCGTTCGCCGGACGCGGTTTCGTACATCAGGAACGCCGCTGGTCCGGTGGGGCCGGGCAGCAGCCGCCCGCCGACCAGTTTCAGTCCGGTCGCGTCCAGTTCCGGGGCTTTCACCTCATAGCCGCAGCGCTTGCTGAGCCATTGCTGAAGATGCGCGCGTTCGTTGCCCGACACCTCGACGGGATGGCGCACTTCAACCGTATAGAGCTTGTGTGCGCCGAGCGCATCGCCGGTGAAATTCGCGAACACCGACGGCTTCGCGTTCGCGCCGTGCGCGACCCAGCCGGCACCGCCGCCGGCCGCGAACGCAACCAGCGTTGCTGCGATGGCGCCCATCATCCAGCGGCGCGGCGGCCGCGCCAGCGCATCGATGGAGAGGCGAGGTGGCACCGGCTCATCGGCCACCGCGTCATACTTCGCATGCAGCGCGTCGCTCATCGCGCGCCACGACGCTACGCGCGCGGCGTCGTCAGGATGGCTCGCGAGCCATGCCTCGACCGCGGCAACGCGCTCCACTGGAAGTTCGTTGTCCACATAAGCGTGGAGTTCGTCCTCGGTGACGGGAATGTTCTGGTCGATCATCGTCGTTGTCTCTTCAAGGTCAAATTTTTCTCTGTACAGATCATGTTATCCCTCTCCCTTGGGGGAGGGAGGAGAAAGATCAGGGTGGAGGTTACGCAACGGATACAAGTTGACCCCCACCCCGCGCGCCGATCGCATGGCTTTCAGCGCGCCACCCTCTCCACGAGGGAGAGGGAGACGAAACAGGTTTCCCCAAGTCATCGCGCATCACGTCCATTCGCATCTCTCGTAAGCCTCTCACTTCACGCGCCGGAGCGCGGGCCGTTCGCCCTCCAGACTTGATTTCACATGCGCCCGTGCGCGTGCGAGACGCGACATCACCGTGCCGATCGGCACGCCTTGAATGTCGGCGACGTCGCGGTAGCTCAAGCCTTCCAGCACCACCAGCAGCAAGACCGCGCGCTGGTCCTCCGCCAGCGTGGCGAGCGCGCGGGAAATGTCGCGACCTTCGGCCTCGGTGCCGGAGGCGTCCGCGGCGGTGTCGTAGAGTTCCATCATCTGCGGCTGCCGCGCGAGCGAGCGACGGCGGTTGCGGTTGAGGTTGGTCAGGATCGTATAGAGCCAGGCGCGCAGGTCGCCGCCCAAAAACAATTTCTCCGAGCGCAGCGCCCGCACCAACGTGTCCTGCACGAGGTCATCGGCGATATCGGCGTCCCGCGCCAGCGCCCGTGCATAGCGCCGCAGGGCCGGGATCATGGCCTCGACGCTGTGGCGGAAATCACTGTTCATTACCGATCGTATCCGTCCGGACGGGGGCATCTGCCGTTCTACAGAGAAAACACCGTAAACACGGGACTATTCCGGCCCCTTCGGCCGTTAGGGTTACATGTCCGGGCCTCTCGTCCGGCTTGAACGGCTATTTAGCCTATGTCATGAGGGGCGTTCATTTCATGCGGCAATCTGGACTGATGTCATGGCTGAAAATGTGGGCCTGATGCGCGGCAAGCGCGGTGTAATCCTGGGCGTGGCCAACAACCGCTCCATCGCCTACGGGATCGCGAAATCGTGCCGCGACCAGGGCGCGGAACTCGCCTTCACCTGGCAGGGCGACGCGCTGAAAAAACGCGTCGAGCCGCTGGCGAAGGAACTCGGCGCGATCACGCTCGGCCATTGCGACGTCACCGATCCTGCGACCATCGACGCGGTGTTCGCCGAGGTGAAGAAGCAGTGGGGCAAAATCGATTTCGTGGTCCATGCCATTGCCTTCGCGGACAAGGACCAGCTCGACGGCCGTTATCTCGAGACGACGCAGGAGAACTTCACCAACTCCATGCTGATCTCGTGCTATTCGCTGACCGCGATCGCGCAGCGCGCTGAGCACCTGATGGCCGAGGGCGGCTCGATCCTGACGCTGACTTACTACGGTGCGGAAAAGTGGATGCCGCATTACAACGTGATGGGCGTCGCCAAGGCGGCGCTGGAGGCCAGCGTGCGCTATCTCGCGGCGGATCTCGGCGTGAAGAACATTCGCGTCAACGCCATCTCGGCGGGACCGATCAAGACGCTGGCAGCCAGTGGCATCGGCGATTTCCGCTACATCCTGAGGTGGAATGAATTGAATTCGCCGTTGCGTCGTAACGTGACGCAGGAAGAAGTCGGCGACAGCGCGATGTATCTGCTGTCGGACCTGTCGCGCGGCGTCACCGGCGAAGTGCACCATGTGGACTCCGGCTATCACGTCACCGGCATGAAGCGCCCGGATGCGCCGGATATGTCGCTGGGCGGCAAGGAATAAACAGCATCCAGGGTTGTCATGCGCGGACTTGACCCGCGCATCCATCTTCTTCAAGTCACGCTCCGATGGAACACCGGGTCATTGGCGAGCGGAAGCGACGCTGTTTTTCAAACGGCTATGTCCGGTGATGACGTGACGAGAAAGTTGCTACATTCGATGCCATCTCCCACCGTTTACTTCATCCGCCACGGCCAGACCGAATGGAATGCCGCGGGCCGCTTTCAGGGCACGCAGGATATTCCGCTGAACGCACGCGGCAAGGAACAGGCCGTGCGCTCCGGCGAACTGCTGGTCGATATTCTCAAGCGCGACCAGCACAATCCGGCAAAGATGCCGTTCGTGTCGTCACCGCTGGAGCGCGCGCGCAACACCATGGAATTGCTGCGCGGCGCGCTCGGCGTCGCCCCGCATGACTACGAACTCGACGACCGGCTGCGCGAGATCGGTTATGGCCATTGGGAAGGCTCCACGCTGGCGCAGATGGAACAGTCTCATCCGGATGTTTTTGCGACGCGCCAGACCGACAAATGGGGCGTGCCGCCGCCGGGCGGGGAGAGCTACGCTTCGGTCACGATCCGCGTGCGCGACTGGTACGATTCGCTCATTCAGGACACGGTGACAGTGTCGCATGGCGGCACCATGCGCGCGCTGCTGGTGGCGCTCGATGTCGAAACGCCGGTGGGCGCTTCCGACCTCATGGTGGAGCAGGGCGTCGTTTACGTATTCGCCGGCGGGCAGGTCACGAAACATAGTTAAGGAGGGCGCTTTCTGCGTTCGCTTATTTGACCCTGAGGGCCGCTCGCGTTACGAAATGCAGCGATTTTCGCTACTTCCGGTATGTCCATGTCCTTCAACACCTTCGGCCATATGTTTCGCGTCACCACCTTCGGCGAAAGCCACGGGCCGGCGCTCGGCTGCGTGGTCGATGGCTGCCCCCCGCAAATCCCGCTGACGGTGGAGGAGATCCAGCTCGATCTCGACCGCCGCCGTCCCGGCCAGTCGCGCTTCACCACGCAACGCCAGGAAGCCGATCAGGTGAAAATCCTGTCCGGCGTGATGGACACCGACAAGGGCCAGGTCACCACCGGTACGCCGATTGCGCTGATGATCGAGAACACCGATCAGCGCTCGAAGGATTATTCCGAGATCAAGGACAAGTTTCGTCCGGGGCATGCCGACTTTACATATGAAGCGAAGTACGGCCTGCGCGATTATCGCGGCGGCGGCCGCTCAAGCGCGCGCGAGACCGCGGCGCGCGTCGCAGCCGGCGCCATCGCGCGCAAGATTTTGCCCGACGTGAAGGTGCGCGGCGCGCTGGTGCAGATGGGCCCGCACAAGATCGATCGCGCAGCGTGGGACTGGGACGAGATCGGCCGCAATCCATTTTTCTGCCCGGACAAGGCGAAGGCCGCGTTCTTCGAGAGCTATCTCGACGATATCCGCAAAAGAGGTTCGTCGATCGGTGCTGTGATCGAGGTCGTGGCCGAAGGCGTTCCTGCGGGTCTCGGTGCGCCGATTTACGGCAAGCTCGACAGCGATCTCGCGCTGGCGCTGATGAGCATTAACGCCGTGAAGGGCGTCGAGATTGGCGCGGGCTTCGGTGCCGCCGAGTTGCACGGCGAGGACAACGCCGATGAAATGCGTATGGGCAACAACGGCCCGGTGTTTCTGTCCAATCACGCCGGCGGTATTCTCGGCGGCATCTCCACCGGGCAGGCGGTGGTGGCGCGCTTCGCCGTGAAGCCGACCTCGTCGATATTAACGCCACGCCGCACCATCGACAAATCCGGTGCCGATACTGACATCATGACCAAGGGCCGCCACGACCCGTGCGTCGGCATTCGCGCAGTGCCGGTCGGCGAAGCCATGATGGCCTGCGTGATCGCCGATCATTTCCTGCGCCATCGCGGGCAGGTCGGCAGCTAGTTTTCTCAGAAGTCCGCAGCCATAAGGCGCTTTCGCGCGGCGGCGGGATGATTTAAGCGATAATTGTTTCAGTCATTTGGACGACGTCTTTTTTTTTAGGGTTTGAGCCGATGGGTACTTTGTCCGGCATCTCGCGTGTTTTCAGACGGATTCCCGGTTCGAATTTCGTTTTCAGTCTGGCGAAAAGACTTGTTCTGCGGATCGTTCGTTTCGACCTCGTTGTGCCGCTGCAGCAATTGGGCGCGCGCGTCGATGCCTTTCCGCACAATCTGGCCGCATCCGTTGACCAGCTTCGTGAGCGCGTCGAGGCCAGTTCGCGCGAGATACAGCATTTGAAGCGGCGCAATGCCGTTTTGGAAAAAATTGCAAGTTACTCGCTCGCCGATTCAATGGATGCCGCAGCGCAGAGTCCGCTCATCACGGTGATCCTGCCGACGTTTAATCGCGCGCATTGTATTGGCGACGCGATCACCAGCGTGACAAGACAAAAGTTTCAGAATTGGGAACTGGTTATCATTGACGATGGGAGCACCGACGGTACGACGGAGAAAATCGCGCCTTATCTTTCGGATCGGCGGATCAGGTTTGTCCAGCAAAGTCATTCCGGGCACGCTGCCGCTCGCAACCATGGCCTGCGGATATCGCAAGGTTCGCTAATCGCGTACCTGGACAGCGACTGCATTTTTTTCCCGGACTTTCTGGCCGCGATGGCATCGGAATTTGTAAATGATTCATCGCTGGACTTTGCTTATGGAGCGCTGGCCTTCGAGCAAACCAATTCCTACTACGGGGATATTCTGTTCGAGCCGTTCGACCGCGCCAAGCTGCTGACACAGAACCACATCGACACCAACGTCATCGTGCACCGCAGATCCTTGTTCGAAAAGCACGGAGGGTTCGATACCAAGCCGTCACGGCTTGCCGACTGGGATATCGCTTTGCAGTACACGGCCGACAAGCCCGGCAAGGCGGTCTCGGTTCTGGCGGCGCAATACCGGATTCGCGACAAGATGCGGGTGTCTGACATCGTGCCTCACTGGCCGAACTATTTTCTTGTTGCGAGGAAGTGGTATCCCGGACCAGTGCAGCTTCCGCGCGTGCTGTACGTAATGTGGCAGTATCCTCAATTGAGCGAAACATATATCGAAACGGAAATCCGCTGTATGCAGCGCTGGGGCGTGCATGTTGAGGTGTGGCATGACGTCGATGTGGTCTCTCCCTATCCGGTTTCTGTGACAACTCATCGAGGGTCGCTTGAGGAGGCGATCAGGCTGTCGAAGGCGGATCTGGTTCATGTTCACTGGCTCAGTATCGCGATAGAGCAGCATCAAAGCCTGGCGGCGTCAGGACTTCCGGTCACGGTGCGACTTCACGGTTTCGAAGTCACGGCTCATACGCTCGCGGATTTGCTTGGCAGAAGCTGGGCCAAGGGGATTTATGCGTTTCCGCACCAGCTCAAGCTCGTGAATTCCAGCGATGCCCGGATCCGCGAAGTCAATTCCGTTTTCGATACGGCAATTTTCAGTCCTTTCATACAGAAGGATCCGAAGCTGGTCGTGCGCACCGCAGCGACGTTGGCCAGCAAGGATCTGCCATTTTTCTTCAAGCTGGCCGAATTGTTGCCGGATCATCGATTTGTCCTCGCGGCCGTCACCTGCAACGCGCGGGAAGATTATGCCGCGAGTATTCGCGATCTCCATCGCAGCATGAATTCCAAGGTGGAACTCAGGTTCGATGTCCCGCGCGACGAAATCGCCGAACTTGTCGCAGAGGCCGGCATTTATGTTCACACGTTGCAGCGCCCGGGTCTGGAAAACGCCACTCCGGTCGGTATGCCGATTTCGATCGCGGAAGCCATGGCGACAGGGGCTTATGTACTGGCAGCTGATTTGCCGGAATTCCAAGATTACGTCGGCGATGCCGGGGCGACGTATCGCGATCTTGAGCACGCTGCGGAGTTGATCGCGCTCACCGCGAACTGGTCGGCTCAGGAATGGCAGGAAGCGTGGACGAGATCGGTCGAGCGCGCGTTCCGGTATCATGCCGACGAGCTGGTGTTGCGCGGCATTCTTGACGACTGGATCGCGCTGACCGCCGCCAGCCGCTTCCCGCCAGTCTCGGGCAGTCTCAGCGCCTGAAGGTGCACAAGCTGCCGCGCGGCGAGAACCGCATCGCGACGGTCATGATATGGCGAAAAGGCGCTGGCTCGCCGAACATCCTGGCGCTCGAAAAGCTTCTCGCCGAGGCAAAAAATGAAATCGGCGGCTCGATGTCGCCAAACGAAAACCGGCGGCTCATGAGCCGCCGGTCAAAACTGTTAGCCAAGTAAATCGTCTGAAGCGGATCAGGCGGCGCGGATCGTCGCCAGGAATTTCTGCACTTCCGTCTGCAGATGATGGCTTTCCTTCGAGAGCGACTGCGCTGCCGTGAACACCTGCACCGAGGCCGCACCGGTTTCGCCGTTGCCGCGATCGACGTCGGTGATGTTGGAGGCGACCCGCGAACTCAGTTCGGCCGCCTGCTGGACGTTGCGCGCGATTTCCTGCGTCGCCGCACCCTGTTCTTCCACTGCGGCGGCGATGGTCGATGAAATCTCGGAGATGAGATTGATGGTGGTGCTGATCTCCTTGATGGTCGCCACGGAATCGCTGGTCGCGGCCTGCATGCCGGCAATCTGTGCGCCGATCTCGTCGGTGGCTTTGGCGGTTTGCGACGCCAGCGCCTTGACCTCGGAGGCGACCACGGCGAAGCCGCGACCGGCCTCGCCGGCGCGGGCGGCCTCGATGGTGGCGTTGAGCGCCAGCAGGTTGGTCTGCTCGGCAATGGCGGTAATCAGTTTGACGACGTCGCCGATCCGCGCCGCGGCCTGCGACAACTCGCCGATGCAGGCGTTGGTCTTTTGCGCCTGCTGAACCGCTGTCTGGGCGACGCGGCTCGATTCCAGCACCTGGCGGCCGATCTCGTTGACGGAGGATGTGATTTCTTCCGTGGCGGTGGCGGTGGACTGAATGCTTTCCGAGACGTCACGGGAAGCGTTCGCGGCTGTGCTGGACAACTGCCGGGTGACGTCGGCGGCATTGGTGAGCGTGCTGGCGGTTGCTTCCATTTCCGTGGAGGCGGAGGACAGCGAGCCGATCAGTTCGCCGATCATGGTCTCAAAATCGCGGGTGACTTTATCGACGGTATCCGCGCGCCGCATTTTGGCGCTGGCCTCGATTGCGGCGGATTCATCGGCGGCCTGCTTTGCCACAAGCGCAACCTTGAAGATCTGGAGCGTGTCGGCGATCTGGCCGATTTCAGTGCTTTCATTCTGATGGGGGACTTTTACGCCGAGATCGCCACCTGCTAGGGCGCGCATCGGGGTCAAGACAGAGCCAATGCCGCGGGCGACGTCGCGGACGATGAGAATGGCCGCGGAGAGGCCGATCAGTACCATCATGCCGAGGGCAGCCAGCACGATGAGGAACGCCCGGTTGTAAACATCTTCTGCATTCTGACCGGAGGTCGCCGCGCCCTTGTCGTTCAACTCGACGATCTTTGCCAGCACGGCGTCCATGCTGCGCCCCGCCACGGTCGCCCGCTGGGCGTTGACGGCCCGCGCCTGCGCGGTTTCACGCTTGCGGGCATGAGCGATCACCTCGTCCGCAGCCTCGCGGAACGTCTTCCAGGTCTTCGACAGTTCCTGATAGAGGGCGGCTTCCTGCGGAGAGGAGATCAGCGGCTCGTAGGCCTTGTTGGCGGTGTCGTAGTCCGTGGCGCGCGCATCGAGATTGCGCTGGATGTCGGCCATGAACTTCTCATCCGGCTCCGTCAGGTAGTCGCGCAGCACCGCACGATAACGGGCGGATTGGGTGCGCAATTCGCCGACCAGGCGGACGCTCGGCAGCCAGCTCTTCCTGATGTCCTGCGCGGACGCGTTGATGGCGCGCATTTCAATGATGGCGAAGGCACCGGCGGCAGTGAGGGCGATGAGCAGCAGCGAGACGAGGGCGATGAGCTTGGAGCGAATGGAGAGCCGGGAAAGCATTATGAGGGTTCCTCAAGGCCGTTCTGGCCGGACTGAGATAAAAAGCGGCGACTGCCGAATGCGATTCGGCGCCTGGGAAGGCTTGGCGGTGGTTGGCAATTTCCAGTCGGTCTGCTGTCCCGTCGTTGGAAGTGGCAGCCGCGTCCCAAGTCGTAAACAAATTGGGTGAAATCTTGGTAAATGCCGCCGGCGAGGCACCCGCGCGAAAAGCCGGCCCTCCTTTCTCGTCTTGTGCACAGTTGCGTGCGCAAACCGTGTTCCAGCTTTTCCTGCCGGTCAGGTCGTGACACCATCGCGACTCAACGACGGGGGGTCGCCATGCGCTGGTGTTTCTCGATCGGAATGGTGCTTGTTGCCGGTGCAATCGCTGGCGGCGATGTCTCTTCCATGGCCGCGCCCGGCACGCCGCTGCTGGCCCAGAATGCCAATGAGGCGAAGCGGGTCGATGTCGAGCTGGTGCTGGCTGTCGATATTTCCTACTCGATGGATATTGAAGAACTGGCGTTGCAGCGCGAAGGCTATGCGCTCGCCATCACCTCAAAGGAATTCCTGCAAGCGCTGAAGACCGGCCCGACCGGCAAGGCGGCAGTGACCTATTTCGAATGGGCGTCTTCCACCGACCAAAAGATTGTGATGCCGTGGCGCGTGATCGACGGCCCGGAATCCGCAGACGCCGTCGCGGAGGAAATTTTGAAAGCCCCGCTGCGTCGCGCCTCGCGCACGTCGATCTCCGGCGCGATCAATTTCGCGATGCCGTTGTTCGAGATCAATGAATATCGCGGGCTGCGCCGGGTCATCGATATTTCCGGCGACGGCCCCAACAACAACGGCGAACTGGTGACCGTGGCGCGCGATGCTGCGGTGGCGAAGGGCGTCACCATCAATGGTCTTCCGATCATGTCGAAGGAAACCAACTACGCCACAATGGATATCGAAAATCTCGATATCTATTACGAGGATTGCGTAATCGGCGGTGCCGGATCGTTCGTGGTGCCGATCAAGACGAGGGAGAAATTCAAGGAAGCCATCCGCACCAAGCTGGTGATGGAAGTGGCGCACCGCGTGCCGGAGCAACGCGTGATTCCTGCCAAGGCTCCCGAGCCGCGAATATCTTGCACGATCGGGGAGAAAATCTGGCAGGACCGATGGGGACGGTGAGTTCGGCTGACGTCATTCCGGGTTCGCTTCACGCGCGCCCCGGAATGACGGCCTTGCCTATCGCTTGAATCTTGCCACCAGCTCAACATGTGGCGTGTGACGGAACTGATCCACCGGCGTCACGCCGTCGAGTTTGAACCCGCCATCGATGAGAATGCGCGCGTCACGGGCGAAGGTCGCTGGGTTGCACGACACCGCGACCACGAGCGCGATCTTGCTCGCGGCCAGTTGCTGCGATTGCGCCTGAGCGCCCTGACGCGGCGGATCGAACACCACGCAGTCGAAGTCGCGCAGCTCCTGCGGCATCAGCGGGCGGCGAAAAAGATCGCGTGCCTCGGCCTTGATCGGCTTCAGTCCTTGCGTGGCCTTGACGGCGTTTTGCAGCGCCGTCACCGCGTCCGCATCATTGTCGAATGCAGACACCTTGAATTTTTCCGCAAGCCTCAACGCAAACGGCCCGAAGCCGCAAAACAGATCGGCGACATGTTTTGCGCCCTTGCAGCGCGAGAACGCCAGCGCGGCCAGCGTTTCTTCGCCGGCCACTGTCGGCTGCATGAACGAACCGGCCGGCAGTGTGACCTGCGCCTTGCCGACTTTCACGACCGGAGGCACGCGCATAATGACAAGTTCGCCGTGGCGCGTCAGCCGCGCGAGGTTATGCTTCGCCGCGAGCTTCGAGAGCGCAGACAACATGGTGGCGTCGAGCGGGCCTGACCCGCGCACATCGACGTCGAGGCCATTGCCGGCGGCCGTGATCTGAATATCCAGCGGCTTGCTGACGGGCTTCAGGGTTTCGGCGATGTCGTTCGCGGCCTCGATCGCGCCATGCATTGCGGGATCGAGAATCGGGCAACGGTCGATGGCGATGATCTCGTGACGTCCGGCGGCGGAAAATCCGACCCGCAGAATGCCCTGCTGGCTTTGCCGCGCATGCAATGTCATGCGGCGGCGTCCCGTGCCGTGTGCATCGACCAGTTCGCCGACTTCGCAATCGATGCCGGCGCGAGCGAGCGTATCGACCACGAGTTGCCGTTTCCAGGCGCGATAGGCCTCCGGCTGCCAGTGCTGGATCGCGCAGCCGCCGCAGGTGCCGAAATGCGGACAGAACGGATCGATGCGCTGCGGGCTTGGTTGGATGATATGCGCAAGCGTGCGCCGATCCGGATGGCCGGGCGAGGGGAGAACATCCACGGTCTCGCCGCCGAGAGAGTAGGGCACATAGATGCTTTCGCCGCTGGCCACAGCAACGCCGTCGCCGAAATGGCCGACGTGATCGATGGCGATGCGTTCAGGCATGAAGTCACCCACGGCGCGCGCCGATAAAGAATTCAGCATTGCCGTCGCCGCCTGCGATGGACGAAGGGAACAGCTTGATATCCGTGCAGCCGAGCGATTCCACGAAGGCGGCGATGTCGTCGCAAACTTCGCGGTGCACCGCGTCGTCGCGGATGATGCCCTTTTTGGAGTGCCTGCGTTCGGCCTCGAATTGCGGCTTGATGAGCGCCAGCAGGTGCATCGGCGCCGCCGCCAGCGGCAGGATCGCGGGCAGCACGAGCTTCAGCGAAATGAAGCTGACGTCGATGACTACGACATCGGGTCTGATTTCGAGGCGTTTGCCTGCGAGCGAGCGGATGTCGGTTTCCTCCATCGAGACGATCTTCGGGTTATTATGGAGGCTGGGGTGCAGTTGCCCGCGCCCGACATCGATGGCGTAAACAAGACTCGCGCCATTGTTGAGCAGCACTTCGGTGAAGCCGCCGGTCGATGCGCCGACATCAATGCAGACGTGATCCTCGATGGCGATGGGATATTGCTCCAGCGCGCCGCTCAGTTTGACACCGCCACGCGACACCCACGGATGCGCGGGTTCGGCTTCGATGGCTGCATCGGTGGAGATCGTTTCAGACGGCTTGGCGACCTGTTTGCCATTGGCTATCACGCGTCCTGCCTCAATCGCGGCCTGCGCGCGCGCGCGGCTTTCGAACAAGCCGCGCTCAACCAGCAAAAGGTCCGCGCGCTTGCGGGAGGTCATCAGCGACTTCCTTCTTAACCTCTCCCCGGCGGGGAGAGGGAGCGCATCACATGTGGTGTGACAATACGTATCTGCGGTGACGGCCTACACGAATCAGGCCAGCTTCGCCGTCTCGGGTGCAGCGTCCTTGCCGAGCGCCTCGAACACTTTTGCGACGATGCCCTTGGCGTCGAGACCGGCCTGCGCATACATCGCCGCCGGGGAATTCTGATCGATGAATGTGTCCGGTAGCACCAGCGAACGAACCTTGAGGCCACGATCAAGCACGCCGTGATCGGCAAGCGCTTGCAGAACGTGGGTGCCGAAGCCGCCGATGGAACCTTCCTCAATGGTGATGAGCACTTCATTTTCGCGCGCGAGCTTCAGGATCATATCAAGATCCAGCGGCTTCATGAAGCGGGCGTCGGCAACGGTTGCAGAGAGGCCATGCGACGCGAGTTCGTCGGCGGCCTTGAGACATTCGCCGAGCCGCGCGCCGAACGACAGCAACGCGACCTTCGAGCCTTGTTTGGCTCCTTGGCGCATGATGCGCCCTTTGCCGATCGGAAGCGCAACCCCTTCTTCGGGCATCTCGACGCCGCGTCCTTCGCCGCGTGGATAACGCAGCGCGCTGGGGCCATCGTCAAGCGCGACCTGTGTTGCGATCATGTGAACCAGATCGGCCTCGTCCGCCGCCGCCATGATGACGAAGCCGGGGAGGCATCCAAGATAGGCGTTGTCGAACGCGCCGGCATGGGTCGGGCCGTCGGCACCGACGAGTCCCGCGCGGTCAATGGCGAAGCGCACCGGCAGATGCTGGATCGCCACGTCGTGCACCACCTGATCGTAGCCGCGCTGCAGGAATGTTGAATAGATCGCGCAGAACGGTTTGTAGCCTTCGGTGGCCAGACCAGCGGCGAACGTGACCGCGTGCTGCTCGGCGATGCCGACATCGAAGGTGCGCTCGGGGAATGCCTGGCCGAACAGGTCGATGCCGGTGCCGCCCGGCATCGCCGCGGTGATGGCGACGATCTTGTCGTCCTTGCGCGCTTCCTTGATGAGGCTTTGGCCGAACACGGAGGTGTAAGCCGGTGCGTTGGATTTCGCCTTCGCCTGCGCGCCGGTGGCGACATCGAATTTCACCACGCCGTGATATTTGTCGGGGGAGGCTTCGGCCGGGCCGTAGCCCTTGCCCTTCTGCGTGACGACGTGAATCAGGACAGGGCCGTTTCCGGCGTCGCGGACATTGATGAGCACCGGCAGCAGGTGATCGAGGTTGTGGCCGTCGATCGGCCCCACATAGAAGAATCCGAGTTCTTCGAACAGCGTGCCGCCGGTGACCATGCCGCGCGCATATTCCTCGGCGCGCAACGCGCGGTCCTCGAAGAATTTCGGCAGCCGGTGGGCGAGATTCTTCAAGGCCTCCCGCGCGGACCCGTAGGTCTGGCTCGACAGCAGGCGTGCAAGATAGGCCGACATCGCCCCGACCGGCGGCGCGATCGACATGTCGTTGTCGTTGAGAACCACGATCAGCCGCGAGTGCATCGCGCCGGCATTGTTCATCGCTTCATAGGCCATGCCGGCGGACATCGAGCCGTCGCCGATCAC
>JAZKGC010000051.1:0-8889 GCA_040386115.1 Pseudomonadota bacterium | reverse complement strand
TGCTCGTCGGAGAAGATTCATCCGAGTTCGACGGCAAGGTTCGTATCTATGCGCCGAACGAATTGCTGCCGGCAGCGGCCAGCCGTGCCGCCACTACGAATGGGCTGGTCTCATTGCAGGAGGTCTTACAGGGATTTCCCAAAGGCGTCCGCGATGCCGTCGCCAGCTTGCTCGATGCAGAAGGGGCGCAGGCGTCAGGCAACGATGCTGCCGATGATGGCTTCGCACGCAGCAACGTGCCGCTGCCGCCATTTCGCGGATCTCCATTATCCGCCCAGCCGATGCTGCCGCCGACGATTGCACCCGATGATTTTCCGGTGACTGTCGCTCATCGCTTGATCGAGGACACCGACGCGGCGATTGCGCGGCAGACGCTGCTGCAAGTCGCTTCCTTGCCGGATCGTATCGACGTGCCCGGCGTGCGGATCGATCCGAACGTGCCGCGCTGGAATTTCGAGCTTCCGTTCGCGACGCCTCAGGGCACGGCAGTGGCGCAGTTCGAAATCTCGCGCGACGGTACGGGCGTCGAAGTGGACGCCGCGAAACGCGTCTGGAAGGCAAGGTTTTCGCTCGATGTCGAGCCGAGCGGGCCTGTGCATGCGCTGGTGACACTCAGCGGAGAGCGAACGTCCGTCCGGATGTGGGCCGAGCGTCCCGCCACCGCCGCGCAACTGCGCGCCAACTCACCGCAACTCGCCCACGCCTTGCGCGAGGCGGCACTCGAGCCTGGCGATATCGTGATCGGCGAGGGCGCGCCGCCGCGCGCGGCACCACCGCCGGCCGGACATTTTGTGGATCGCGCGTTATGATGATTGAGACGAAGAACACGCTTGCGGTCGCGTTGCAATACGACAAGAAGGGCGCGCCGCGCGTCGTTGCCAAGGGCAAGGGCATCCTCGGCGACAAGATCGTCGAGATCGCCAAACAGCACGATATTCCCATTCAGGAGAATGAAGTACTCGCGGGCGCGCTGTCCAATGTCGAACTCGGCGACGAAATTCCGGCCGAGCTTTACAAGGCGGTGGCCGAGGTTCTGATTTTCGTGATGAAGCTGTCAGGCCGCTTGCGCTGATCGCACTTCGGCCATGATGGCGTTGAAGGTAGCTGTATCTTTCATCGCATAGGTGCTGCCTTGCTGAATCGCCGTCATGCCCTCGGATGTCTAGCCACCGTCATCATCCCCCAACGAACTTTCGCCGATGCCGGCCCCCGCACCGAAATCCGCGAGAGTCTCGCAAAACGCTTTACCGACGACGGCACGGTCGGCACGTTCGCGGCTTACAAGGCCTACGATAACGCGCTGATCCTCAGCGACAACGTCCGCACCCGCAATGCCATCCTGCCGGCGTCCACCTTCAAGATTCCGAATTCGATTATTGCGCTGGACACCGGCGTTGTCGGCGATCCGGACAAGGATTTGTTCAGGTGGGACGGCAAGACCTACGCCATCAAGGACTGGAACAGGGATCACACCCTGCGCTCGGCCATCGCCGTCTCCGCCGTGCCGGTCTATCAGGAGATCGCGCGGCGCATCGGCGCGGTGCGCATGCAGAAATATGTCGATGCGTTCGGCTACGGCAACCGCAACATCGGCGGCGGTATCGATCGTTTCTGGCTGACCGGGAACATGCGGATCAGCCCGGTGCAGCAGCTCGATTTCATCGACAGGCTGCGGCGCGGCGCATTGCCGGCGTCGAAGCGCGCGCAGGAGATGACGCGCGATATTCTCACCGTCACGAAAATCGGCGAGGGCATCATCCGCGCCAAAACCGGGCTGATCGGCGTCGATGACAGGAGGGTGGTCGAGACGGGGCAGGCCTCGGTGGGCTGGCTGGTCGGCTGGGCCGAGAAAGACAGCGCGCAGACCGTGTTCGCGCTCAATCTCGACATCCGCGAGCCGAGGCACACCGCCAGCCGCATGCTGATTGCGCAACAATGTCTGGGCGACATAGGAGCCATCTGACATTTTTGTCCGGTTTCGCGCTCGCCCTGGATGGGATAGGCTTTGCGCAATCAGAAAATCAGGGAGCCCGGATTTCGGGAATACGCCATGTCGTCATCAGCAGCAAAGATCGCCCCGTCGTTTTCCTACAAAGACCTCGCCGCGCGTTACGTCGCGGCGTGGAACGCGCATGACGTGCCTGCCATCATGGCCTTTCACGTGGACGACACCAGCTACCAGCGCCACGGCACACCTAAAGTGTACAAGGGCAAGGACGCTGTCGCTGAGCAGTTCGGCAAGGATTTTTCGGGATTGCCCGGCCTGAAATTCGAGGGCGTCGCGCTCTACGGCAGCGACGACCATTTCGTGTCGGAATCGATCCTCACCGCGACCAAACCGGATGGTACACCCGTGACCATGGAACTGGTCGATGTCATTACCCTGCGGGACGGCAAGGTAGTCCACAAGTCGAGCTATTTCGTCGCCAGCCGTCCGCCGAAGGCGTAACGCAGAAATCCGGACGGCGAGGGCGGCTCAGTCCTTCGCCGTCTGCGCCGCCAACACGGCCCTGGTCGCCGCGAGATCGACCAGCGGATAGGTCTCGAATTGCGCGGGGATCACCTCCGCCCATTCGTTCAGGATCCGGTGCAGCACCTCGTTGCTGTCCACATCGAAAATCGCCACCACGCCGCGCCCGACGCGCGGGTAGATGTGCTTGCAAATTCCCTGCGATTGATAGGCGGACATCCACGGCCAGAAGCCCTGCCGCGCCTTGGCGACGTCCGAGGGGCGCTCCGGCCGCGGATTGGATATGACGAGAAACAGCATGGCCTGACCTTCCGGGTTGCGCGGTGGCGGGATCAATCGTTGGCGGCGCGGCCGATGCGGCCGAGATGCGTGAATTTAAATCCCGCGCTGTACTTCAAGCCGTAGCCGAGTGCGCGATCGAGCCCGATATGCGCCAGCCAGATCAGCGCGGCGGCGAGGACGACAGGGTGGGCGGCGAACAGGAAGCCGCCGATAACTAGCAGCACCGGCCCCAGCGTATCGTGGGCGAGATTGTAGATCGCGGCACCCGCGCGCGGCCCCGCGAGATAGCCCAGAAAGCTGAGATCTGGCGTCAGGAAGAAGACGGCGAACGCTAGCCAGGACAGCCCCGCCTGGCCGTAAAGCAGCACGGCCAGCATGAACAAACCGAGCCCTTCGAGGCGCAGCAGGATGCGGACGCCGCCGGTCACCGCGCCTGCGGTGCCGGGTATAGCTGGTTCGCTCATGGCCTGAAAATCTCCCCAAAAAGGCACTTTACCACGCGCCTGCGGGCCGCCAAAGGCATGGCCGCATTGCATCCACGGAGGCGTTTTCTCTCGCGGAAATCGCGTGCTAGAAAGCTGCCCACCACACCATCAAGGCGGCGTCAGCCGCCAGGCTCGAAATACCCTGGGGCGAAATCCATGAAGACCATTCTCGAAGCACTCGATGACCGTCGCGCGGGCGCAAAAAAGGGCGGCGGCGACAAGCGCATCGAGGCGCAGCATGCGCGCGGCAAGCTGACCGCCCGCGAGCGCATCGAGCTGCTGCTGGACAAAGGCAGTTTCGAGGAATTCGACATGTTCGTCGAGCACCGCTCGGTCGAGTTCGGCATGGAAAAGAACAAGATCCCCGGCGACGGCGTGGTGACCGGCTGGGGCACGGTCAACGGCCGCACCATCTTCGTGTTCGCCAAGGACTTCACCGTGTTCGGCGGCTCGCTGTCGGAAACCCACGCGCTGAAAATCACCAAGCTGCAGGACATGGCGCTGAAGGCGCGTGCGCCGATCATCGGGCTTTACGACGCGGGCGGCGCGCGCATTCAGGAAGGCGTCGCCGCACTGGCGGGTTATTCCTATGTGTTCCGCCGCAACGTGCAGGCGTCCGGCGTCATTCCGCAGATCAGCGTCATCATGGGACCGTGCGCGGGCGGCGATGTCTATTCGCCGGCGATGACCGACTTCATCTTCATGGTGAAGAACACCAGTTACATGTTCGTCACCGGCCCGGACGTGGTGAAGACCGTGACCAACGAAGTGGTGACGGCGGAAGAACTCGGCGGCGCGAGCGTTCACGCCACGCGCTCCTCCATCGCCGACGGCGCGTTCGAGAACGACGTCGAGACGCTGCTGCAAATGCGCCGGCTGATCGACTTCCTGCCGGGCAACAACACTGACGGCGTGCCCGAGTGGCCGAGCTTCGACGATATCGAACGGGTGGACCATTCGCTCGACACGCTGATCCCGGCCAACCCGAACCAGCCCTACGACATCAAGGAACTGATCCTGAAGGTGGTGGACGAGGGGGATTTCTTTGAAATCGCCGATACGTTCGCGAAAAACATCGTCACGGGTTTTGGCCGCATCGCGGGCAAGACGGTGGGTTTCGTCGCCAACCAGCCGATGGTGCTGGCGGGCGTGCTCGACTCCGATGCGTCACGCAAGGCCGCACGCTTCGTGCGCTTCTGCGATGCCTTCAACATTCCGATCGTCACCTTCGTGGACGTGCCGGGCTTCCTGCCGGGCACCGCGCAGGAATATGGCGGGCTCATCAAGCACGGCGCGAAATTACTGTTCGCCTACAGCCAGTGCACGGTCCCCTTGGTGACGGTCATCACGCGCAAGGCTTATGGTGGCGCATTCGACGTGATGGCCTCGAAGGAGATCGGCGCGGACATGAACTACGCCTGGCCGACGGCGCAGATCGCGGTGATGGGCGCGAAGGGCGCGGTGGAGATCATCTTCCGGGCCGATATCGGCGACGCGGAAAAGATCGCCGCGCGCACCAGGGAATACGAGGACCGTTTCCTGTCGCCGTTCGTCGCCGCCGAGCGCGGCTATATCGACGACGTCATCATGCCGCACTCGACCCGCAAGCGCATCGCCCGCGCGCTGGCGATGCTGAAGGACAAGCACGTCGATGTGCCGATGAAGAAACACGACAACATTCCGTTGTGAGGGTTTCCAAGGGTGCGAGTTTTGCTTACATCGAGGTATGTTGGGCAGGCCATCATCGTTGGAATGATCGCGCTAGAACTAGCCTCATTGCCTTTTGTTTTCTTCGTTGTCGGCAGCGGACTTGGAGCTCCAAACTTACAAAAAGCACATTATGTTATCGGCCTGCTCGCTATTTTTTTACCCTTGCTTACAGCAGGAATTTTGACCATCGCTTGGAGGTGGCTTGAAAGATATCGACAGTTCTATCCGTTTGTCGCGCTTGTATTGGTGATCGGTTGGAGCGCGTTCTTTCTTCTCGTGAAAAAACCGTCCGTCTTGGAGGTTTTTATCTCGTATGTGTTCTGGCATATAGCGCTATATGCTTGGGCAATGAGTGTGCTGAGTTCGTGATCGAAATTCTGCGTGTTTCGGTGAGTTGGTAGATATCTTTGCGAAGCGTTTCCATGCCCCATATCCTCTCCATCCGCGCCACTGTCCCCGATGAATCCCGCCGCGCTGCGTTCGATGCATGGTATTCGCGCGAACACCTTCCAGACGCGGTGAAGTCGTTCGGCGCGAAACGTGCGTGGCGCTACTGGCTCGCCAACGATCCCGCTGTGCATCTGGCGATGTATGAATTCCCGGACCGCGCCGCGCTGGATGCCGCCGCAGGTGGCGAGGAGATGAAGCGGCTTGTGAAGGATTTCGACCGCGACTGGCCGCAGGTGAAACGCTCGCGCGATATTCTCGTGCTGGCCGAGGAAGTTTCCGGCTAAACGCGTTGCGGCGCTACGTTGCTTTCGGGCCGGCGCAGCATCACGTCCGCCATCTCGCAATCGTCCCGGCGATGATCTGCATGATGCCGCCGACCATCCAGCAGATCGCGAGGATCATGGACCACGAGGCAGGCGGTTCGGCGTCGAATACGATGATATAGACCGACATCAGCGCCGCGGTGGCGGCGAGAAACGTCCCGAACCCGCTGAACAATTCGACAGGGTCCGTATGCCAGGTGCCTTCGGCGTGCGCGGCGGGGGCTCCGCTGCGCGGGGGAGGAATGTCGATCCCGAGATAGAAGCCCGTTGCGCCGAACACCATCAGGGCGAACACGAAGGTCAGCGAGCCGAACGCCTCGACGCCCGAGCTGGTGACGTGTGCCGCGACAAACAGGCCGCACGACGCGCCGGCCATGGCGAGCCCGATCCGCTCGAACACGTGCGCGCATCGGCTGGTCCAGGTACGGGGGGCGGGTCTGGCAATGCTGCTGTCTGCCATCTTGTACCAACCACGGAACCGCGAATGGTTGCATCGGCCTGCAAAAAATCCCGGCGGGAACATCCAGTGCGTCGTCCGGCAAAAGGCAACGGCTTTTGCGATCAGGCGACGCGTCGAAGGGACTCTAGAGCCGTCCGCGGCGACCCGACAGATAGCCGTTCGATACCTCCGGACTTGACATTTCATTCATCGGGATTATATTCGCATTTATATACTTGACAAAAGTGAGGTAGTTCCTTAAACCGTGGTCGTTGGAGCAAAACCGATGACCAAAGCAGTATTCCAGGACGCGATCTTTCAAGACGAGAACACGGCCCGCGAAGCCCTTGAGGCCGTTCGTTGGCCCGATGGCGCTGTCTGCCCTCATTGCGGCAACAGCGATCAGGACAAGCTCGCCAAGATCGAAGGCAAGAAGCAGTCGCACCGTCCCGGCCTGTACTATTGCAACGAGTGCAAAGGCCAGTTCACCGTCACGGTTGGCACAGTGTTTGAACGCTCCAAGGTGCCCCTCACCAAATGGTGGATGGCGGCTCACATGATTAACTCAGGCAAGAACGGTGTTTCGGCTCACGAAATCCATCGCGCCCTTGGCGTGACCTACAAGACGGCGTGGTTCATGATGCATCGCTTGCGCGAGGCAATGACCGACCTTGTGCCTACCCCTATGGGCGGGTCTGGCAAGACGATCCAAGCGGACGAAACCTACATCGGCAACTCGTCGAAGCGCGCGAAGGGCTACAAGAAAGGCCATTCACACAAGAACAGCGTTGTCGCGCTCGTTGATCCTTCGACCGGCAAGGCTCGCGCCTTCCATGTGAAGCGCGCAGACGCCCAGACCGTGCGCGAAATTCTGATGACCAATGCTCACCGCGATAGCGAACTGCATACCGATGAAAGCAAGCTGTACGTCAAGGTTGGCGAGGAATTCGCCTCACACAAGACGGTCAATCACGGTTGGAACGGTCGTGGTTTCTATGTCGGCAAGGATGGTCAAACGACCAATAATGCCGAAAACTTCTTTGGCGTTTTCAAACGCGGCATGCGCGGCACTTACATCTTTTGCAGCGAACAGCATTTGAAGCGCTATCTCGCGGAGTTCTCATTCCGCTATTCTAACCGCTCTGGCCTTGGCGTTACTGACGGGGAACGGACGGCTCTTACTCTCAAGGGTATCGAGGGCAAGCGCCTGACGTATCGGCCGACTAACTAAAATAACTTCCAAAAAACAGGCCTCTAAGCGCTTCCGCACTTGGAAAAACCGCAGGTTCAAACCTGTGGAATGAGCAAAACTGTCTTGGCGGGACTCCCAGAATCCGAGGTTCCCGTGGTACTATCGAATCGGTGGCTGACTTAGGTCTGACCGTCTCACCAGAACCCCTGCGCGTAATTGGCAAGGGCGCGCATTGCGCTTCTGGGAAGCGAACCCCTTTGTTCGCGAAGACTAAACATATGACTTACGTAAGTTGTCCGGTCCACCAACCGGTGGCCGTTACCGACTATCATCGCGTTCGCTTTGGTAGATTGGAATACGTGCGTGCACACTGCCGAGGCCTACCAAATCGCTAACGCGATTCAGCAGACCCCTTAGCAGGACGTAGTGAAGACCGGAGGGGCGGGTGCAACCGCCTCTCCACCTTTTCCTCGTTTCCGAGGAAACCCCCGCGAATCAAAATTACATCGCGCTTTGATTGAACGACGGTACCTCTAACAAACTGTTTCTCAAGAGAACAAAGCGCTACTTGGCTGCTTGTTTTTTTCGCTTCGGCTTCGAGGCGGAATCGTTAGATGGCTCTGCTTTCTTCTTTTTCAATTCCTCGTGCGGCTTAGGCTTCATACGCACAAGCGCGCCCATTAGGAGTTTTGTATCTTCCAAATCTTTTGAGGACTTTGCCATGCCTGACGTCACCATGAATCTCGACGTGGAAGATTTACACGATCACTCTATGTTGTTTTTCGATTCCTATGGAAGGCTTATGGCGGAATGGGCCGCTATACGCCTGGTTCGGAGGCATTACCGGCATGACGGACGGAATGGCTCGCTCGATCTTCTATTCCGCGCGAAGTTTTAATTCTAGGGCTGATATGCTGGAATCTTCATTCGAGTTTGCCTCCAAACAGAGCGAAAGCGAAATTGCCTTTATTAAGAAGGCACTGAAAAAGTGTCGCGGCTATAGCGCCTTCCGCAATAGCGTTGTCCATGGTGAGCCGTCATTGGAGGTTCATCGAGACGGGAGCAAAGAGGCTGACGTTCAATACGTCCTCACAGACGGCAAAGACATTCAAAAGGCGACCTGCGTTACTATCGACGATTTAGATATTGCATTTGAGAATTTCGTCGAACTCAAGAAGCTGATCCTGCACATGGTTCCTAAGTATCGTCCGGAGGGCGCAACGCCTGAAGAATATCTTCGGCTAGTGAATGAACTACCCAATCCGCCGAATTCCAAAAGAACCCGCTCTGGTGAAGAACCGAAACCACAGACTCCAGACGAAGTTGCCCTTGAGAGGAAGCGCATTGTTGCGATGCGGGCGGCTGCTGGGATGAACGCTGGGATGAAGGTTCAAATCCGTTCCAAGAAGAAATGACACCTCTCATAGGAATATACTCACATTTGCTAAGTATATAAATGCGATTATATTCCTATTTATCCCGTCTCATCATTGAGGGGCGGCTCGCGATCGTCACAAGACGCGGGGCGGGATGCGGTG